>NZ_CP095462.1:2460000-3176540 GCF_023022965.1 Ectobacillus sp. JY-23
GTGGAGCTTTACTGTAGCCTGATATTGAATTTTGGTACAGCTTGTACAGGATAGGTAGGAGCCTATGAACCCGGAGCGCCAGCTTCGGTGGAGGCGTCGGTGGGATACTACCCTGGCTGTATTGAAGTTCTAACCCGCGCCCCTACATCGGGGCGGGAGACAGTGTCAGGTGGGCAGTTTGACTGGGGCGGTCGCCTCCTAAAATGTAACGGAGGCGCCCAAAGGTTCCCTCAGAATGGTTGGAAATCATTCGAAGAGTGTAAAGGCATAAGGGAGCTTGACTGCGAGACCTACAAGTCGAGCAGGGACGAAAGTCGGGCTTAGTGATCCGGTGGTTCCGCATGGAAGGGCCATCGCTCAACGGATAAAAGCTACCCCGGGGATAACAGGCTTATCTCCCCCAAGAGTCCACATCGACGGGGAGGTTTGGCACCTCGATGTCGGCTCATCGCATCCTGGGGCTGTAGTCGGTCCCAAGGGTTGGGCTGTTCGCCCATTAAAGCGGTACGCGAGCTGGGTTCAGAACGTCGTGAGACAGTTCGGTCCCTATCCGTCGCGGGCGCAGGAAATTTGAGAGGAGCTGTCCTTAGTACGAGAGGACCGGGATGGACGCACCGCTGGTGTACCAGTTGTTCTGCCAAGGGCATCGCTGGGTAGCTATGTGCGGACGGGATAAGTGCTGAAAGCATCTAAGCATGAAGCCCCCCTCAAGATGAGATTTCCCATAGCGTCAAGCTAGTAAGATCCCTGAAAGATGATCAGGTTGATAGGTCAGAGGTGGAAGCGCGGCGACGTGTGGAGCTGACTGATACTAATCGATCGAGGACTTAACCAAAAAAGCAGAAGCGAGCGTTTAGCGAGCTGGAGCTAGATTACACACTTGTTATCCAGTTTTGAAGGAACATGCCTTCATATGTCTAGTGATGATGGCAAAGAGGTCACACCCGTTCCCATACCGAACACGGAAGTTAAGCTCTTTTGCGCCGAGGGTAGTTGGGACCTTGTCCCTGTGAGAGTAGGACGTCGCTAGGCACACAGTAGGCCGGTCATTTTGACCGGCTTTTTTGTTTTATATAAGAAAGTTATATTGTCTTATATTAAGCTTTAGACATTAAGTAATGATAGATATAATAAGGAATTTTATCAGCAGATACAGCTAGAAATTGATTAATAAAAGGATAATCTTCTGTCGCATAACTGTGTAAGAGCTCACTCCACCACTCTGTTTCATACCTGGAGATCATGCTCAAATTATAGAGCACTAAATAATGAACTAGTATTTCAGAAAAGGCACTCATTTGTTCGCGATTGCTTGGCAAATAATAGGTATCTTCATACATATGATAGACAAGTGGACTTTTTTGTAATCCAGCCCAATTTGTCTTAGGTGAATGCAATATAATGTTATGCTTATCTTTTTTAGTAGAGGGCTCTATATGTAAAGAAGGACAGGCAGTTTGTAAGTATTCAATAAAACGCTTCTCAGTCATGTTGTAGCGGTCTAAAACTAGCTTAGATATAGAAACTATGTGATCATCCATTCGTACAATAGGATAGAGCTCAGGAGCCTTTTTGCTGTATGTAAAGAGCCTTCCTAACTCTCCGACCAGTTTCAGTAAATTTTCCATACTACACTTTTCACCCTCTAGATGACGCATATAAAACATCTTTTCTGCAATATGAGTATATAAACCGTTTCTTTGTATTTTCACTTCATCTTGCAGAAATTCGTAGCTTTGTTTCTTTCGTTTTCGTGTTGTTACACCATGTGCTAAAACAGATGTAGATTCTGGATAATTGGGGTCTACTGTTAAGAGACAAGCCTTTAGCAGTTGAATCATACCGTAAAACAAAAGAACAGGACGAATAGAAAGAGGCGATATTTTTGCGGACTCATAATAACTCTTACCATGTTCAAGATAATAAATAAACGGGTAACAGTTATCAAAGCTTTTCTTATCGTGCTCTGCAATCTTTAATTGTTTATAACAATGAGAAAGATATTTTTGGGAATGTAAGGAGGAAGTAAAAAAACTAAGCTCCCTCCAAATCAGGTTTATATCCATAGTAAATGACTCCTTAAATAATTTAAAAATTCTAACATATACAACCTTCCTTGACAGTATTTTGCCCAATTGTTAAGCTACAAATAATATTTTAGCAATCAGGAGGGGAAAAGCTTATGTGGGAATCAAAATTTGTAAAAGAAGGCTTAACGTTTGATGATGTTTTACTTGTACCAGCTAAGTCTGAGGTGTTACCAAGAGAGGTTAGTGTAAAATCCGTTTTATCTGAGACGTTACAACTCAATATCCCTATCTTAAGTGCAGGTATGGACACGGTAACTGAATCTGAGATGGCAATTGCCATGGCTCGTCAAGGTGGACTAGGTATTATTCATAAGAATATGTCGATTGAGCAGCAAGCTGATCAAGTAGATAAAGTAAAGAGATGTGAAAGCGGAGTTATTACAGATCCGTTCTTTTTAACGCCCGAGCATCAAGTATATGATGCTGAGCATTTAATGGGAAAATATCGCATTTCAGGTGTACCTATTGTCAATAACGAAGCTGATCGTCAGCTAGTGGGTATTCTTACAAATCGTGACTTACGTTTTATTCAGGATTACTCAATTAAGATTTCTGATGTTATGACAAAAGAAAACCTAATTGTTGCACCTGTCGGAACTACATTGAACGAAGCGGAAAAGATTTTACAAAAGCATAAGATTGAAAAACTTCCCCTTGTTGATCAAGACGGTGTACTACAAGGTCTTATCACAATTAAAGATATTGAAAAAGTAATTGAGTTTCCTAACTCAGCCAAAGACAAGCAAGGACGATTACTTGTTGGTGCTGCAGTAGGCGTTACTCCTGATGCGATGGTACGTGTTGATGCGTTAGTAAAAGCTAATGTAGATGTAATTGTACTTGATACAGCACATGGCCATTCTAAAGGTGTGCTAGATAAGGTAAAAGAGATTCGAGCAAAGTATCCTAAATTAAATATTATTGCTGGTAACGTGGCAACAGCTGAAGCAACTCGTGACTTAATTGAAGCAGGAGCTAACATCGTTAAAGTAGGGATAGGACCTGGGTCTATCTGTACAACACGTGTAGTTGCAGGTGTAGGTGTCCCTCAGCTAACAGCTGTTTATGATTGCGCGACTGAGGCTCGTAAATATGGTGTTCCTGTTATTGCAGATGGTGGGATTAAGTACTCCGGAGATATTGTAAAAGCGTTAGCAGCAGGAGCTCATGTTGTTATGCTTGGTAGTATTTTTGCAGGTGTATCAGAAAGCCCTGGCGAAACAGAAATTTACCAAGGACGTCGTTTTAAAGTATACCGTGGTATGGGTTCTGTTGGTGCAATGGAAAGTGGAAGTAAAGATCGTTATTTCCAAGAAGGAAATAAGAAGCTTGTACCGGAAGGCATTGAAGGACGCGTTCCTTACAAAGGACCTTTGGCAGATACAGTACATCAACTAGTAGGCGGGCTTCGCTCTGGTATGGGTTACTGTGGATCTAAAGACTTAGAGGATCTACGTGAAAATGCACAATTTATTCGTATGAGCGGCGCAGGATTACGTGAAAGTCATCCGCATGATATCCAAATTACGAAAGAAGCACCAAACTATTCATTATAATATTCCAGTTTTGGACAGGGACAGACTATCCCTGTCCATTTTTTTGGGAATGTGTTAGAATAGCTTTTATGTGAAAACGTTTTTTAGGAGGTTTCAAAGTGAAATTTGTGTTTCAAAATCGAGTAATTGCGACAATGATGGCATTTACGTTGCTTTTTAGTATGTTTTTTACATATAAAGCATCTGCAGAAAGCAACACAGGATTAGATATTAAAGGTGAAGCAGCGATTCTAATAGAAGCAGATTCAGGCAAAATTTTATATGCAAAAAATAAAGATCAATCTTTACCGATTGCGAGTATGACAAAAATGATGACAGAGTACTTGGTTCACGAGGCAGTTGCAAAAGGGAAAATAAAATGGACACAAAAAACGCAAGCCTCTGAATATGCGCATCTTATTTCACAAGATCGTAGCTTGTCTAATGTACCTTTAGAAAACGGCGGATCTTACACTGTAAAAGAGTTATATGAAGCAGTAGCTATTTATTCAGCGAACGGTGCAGCAATCGCTTTGGCTGAATTGATAAGCGGCTCAGAAGGTAATTTTGTGAAAGAAATGAATAAAAAAGCAAAAGAATTAGGTCTTCTTAATTCAAAATTTGTAAACTCAACTGGTTTAACAAATAGCGATTTAAAGGGAAAACATCCTGAAGGTACAAGTGCGGATGAGGAAAACAAAATGTCCGCGAGCGATTCAGCACTTTTGGCACAACGTTTAATTAAAGATTATCCTGACATTTTAGATACGGCTAAAATTACTAAGAAGGTGTTTCAAGAAGGCGGAAAGTATCCGGTTCAAATGGATAACTGGAACTGGATGTTAAAAGGCCTTGTGTATGGATATGAGGGTGTAGATGGTCTTAAGACAGGCTCAACACCTGCGGCAGGTTATTGTTTCACGGGTACTGCTAAACGTGATAACATGCGTTTAATTGCAGTAGTCATTAAAACAGAATCTTATGAAGCGCGTTTCCAAGAAACAAAAAAGCTTTTTGATTATGGATTTAGTGGATTCGAAATGAAAGAGCTGTATAAAAAAGGGTACCAGCCAAAAGACAAGAAAACAGTAGCTGTACCAAATGGTAAAGAAAAAGAAGTGAACATTGAGACTGCATCAGCTATTAAAGTACCGGTACCTAAAGGGGAGAAAAATCCTTATCAGATAGGCTATAGTTTAAATAAAGGCGAGCTAAAAGCACCGTTGAAAGCCAAGGAGCAAGTTGGCTTTCTGACTGTTGCTTCTAAAGATAAACAAAATAGTGGATTTCTATCTGGAAAAGAGCTTAAGGTACCTCTTGTAACAACTGAAAAAGTAGAAAAAGCAAATTGGTTTGTGCTAACTATGCGCAGCATTGGTTCATTCTTCGGAAACCTATGGGATAGCGCAGTAGGGAAAATTACAGGCTAAAGATAAAAACTGCTCATAAATGAGCAGTTTTTATTTATTATATCTTCTATATGATATCCATATCAGAACATCAGATTCTATATTATGTAATAACGTACGGAAATTACCTAAAACAACTTCTGTATTCTAAGTAAAAAATAGTAGACAAAGATGTAATAGGTAGTGATAGAATGTAAGAGTATTCTTAATCTTTTGATGCAAAATAATGATGAATATAGATGAGGGGGCTTTCTAGATGAACTTAACAGGAACAGAGCGCGTGAAGCGCGGTATGGCAGAAATGCAAAAAGGCGGCGTAATTATGGATGTAATTAACGCTGAGCAAGCAAAAATTGCTGAAGAAGCAGGTGCAGTGGCTGTCATGGCATTGGAGCGTGTACCAGCTGATATTCGCGCTGCAGGCGGCGTGTCTCGTATGGCTGACCCTACAATTGTAGAAGAAGTAATGTCAGCGGTATCTATCCCAGTTATGGCAAAATGCCGTATTGGCCACATTGTAGAAGCACGCGTATTAGAGGCATTGGGTGTAGACTACATTGATGAAAGTGAAGTATTAACACCAGCTGATGAAGTATATCACTTGCTTAAGAGTGATTATACTGTACCGTTTGTTTGTGGCTGCCGTGACATCGGTGAAGCTGCAAGACGTATTGCTGAAGGCGCTTCTATGCTTCGTACAAAAGGTGAGCCAGGAACAGGTAACATTGTAGAAGCAGTTCGTCATATGCGCCAAGTAAATGCTGAAATTCGTCAGGTTGCGGCTATGCGTGAAGATGAATTAATGACATACGCAAAATTAACAGGTGCTCCTTATGAAGTATTATTAGAAATTAAACGCCTAGGTCGTTTACCTGTAGTTAACTTTGCAGCAGGCGGTGTAGCAACACCAGCTGATGCGGCTTTAATGATGCAATTGGGTGCGGACGGTGTATTTGTTGGTTCTGGTATCTTTAAGTCAGATAACCCAGCACAATTCGCTCGTGCAATCGTAGAAGCAACTACACATTATGAAGATTATGAACTAATTGCAAGTCTATCTAAAGGTCTTGGAAATCCAATGAAGGGTATTGAAATTTCTTCATTACTTCCACAAGAGCGTATGCAAGAACGCGGCTGGTAAAAAGGAGCTTTATACATGATAACAATCGGTGTATTGGGACTGCAGGGTGCAGTTCGCGAGCATATAGTATCAATTGAAGCATCCGGTGCTAAAGCTGTTGTTGTAAAAAAGATTGAGCAATTACAAGAAATTGACGCTCTTATCTTACCAGGCGGCGAGAGTACAACGATGCGAAGACTAATTGACAAATATGGCTTTATGGAACCACTACGTGCATTTGCAAATGAAGGTAAACCTTTGTTCGGTACATGTGCGGGGATGATCCTATTGGCCAAGAATTTAGTGGATTATAAAGAACCTCACCTTGGCGTAATGAATATTACTGTAGAAAGAAACGCATTTGGTAGACAGCGTGAAAGCTTTGAAGCAGCATTATCCATTAAAGGTGTGGGAGAAGATTTTGTCGGTGTATTTATACGTGCGCCTTATGTTGTAAGCGTAGGAGATGAAGTAGAGGTACTTTCTGTTCATGGAGATCGTATTGTAGCTGTTCGTCAAGGTCATCTTTTGGCTGCTTCTTTCCATCCAGAATTAACAGACGATCATCGCATGACAGCATACTTTGTTGATATGGTTAAAGAAGCAAAAGCGAAAAAAGTTGTATAAGCAACTTGCAAGTTGTACAAGATTATAGTAAATTGATGGTAACTTATATAACAAAAGCGTTGATAGGGCATAGTAATAAGCTTTTCTTTTTACAGAGAGTCGGTGGGTGGTGCAAACCGATAAAAGTAGCTTACGAATCCACCCTGGAGCAGGGCGTGAATAAGCGCTTCCGGCGAAGAGTCGTTAATTCTGTAAAGAGGAAAGCATATGCTTTCAATTAGGGTGGCAACGCGGGTAAACTCTCGTCCCTTTCCAAGGGGACGGGAGTTTTTTGTTGTTTATGGCTGTGTTAGAGCCTAATGTTGATAATTGGCACTTGTTAATTGGAGTGAAGGGGAGAGGCTCTTGCGGGAAAAGCGGGTCAAAGGGAGACCCTGCAGGCGCATAGCGCTGAGGAGGCTTCCTGACCGCCCGCGGAAAGCGAACCCCCGTAACGGAAATCAACAATGAGCTTTAACAGAGCCTGTTTATAAAAAGGTTTTATGAAAGAAGGAGGAAACAGAATGCTGGATATCAAGTATGTACGCGCAAATTTTGAAGAAGTAAAAGCAAAGCTTCAGCATAGAGGCGAGGATTTAACCGATTTTGGACGTTTTGAAGAACTAGATACGAAAAGACGTGAACTTCTTGTACAAACAGAGGAGCTGAAAAGCAAGCGTAATGAGGTGTCTCAACAAATTTCTGTGTTAAAACGTCAGAAACAAGATGCAGAAGCTTTAATTCTAGAAATGCGTGAAGTAGGAGATCGTATTAAAGGTCTTGATGAAGAACTTCGTGTTGTAGAGCATGACTTAGAACAATTAATGCTCTCTGTTCCTAACTTACCACATGAATCTGTACCAGTAGGTGAAACAGAGGACGATAACGTAGAGGTACGAAAATGGGGAGAGGTTCGTGATTTCGGCTTTGAACCAAAAGCGCATTGGGATATCGCAACTGACCTTAATATTCTAGATTTTGAGCGCGCAGGGAAGGTAACAGGAAGTCGTTTCGTATTCTATAAAGGCTTAGGTGCAAGATTAGAACGCGCTTTATTTAACTTCATGTTAGATCTTCATACAGATGAACATGGCTATGAAGAGGTTCTCCCTCCATACATCGTAAACCGTGATAGCATGACAGGAACAGGACAGCTTCCTAAATTTGAAGAAGACGCATTCCGTATCGAAAGTGAAGATTATTTCTTAATTCCTACAGCGGAAGTGCCGGTAACGAATATGCATCGTGACGAGATTTTAAATGGAGATATCTTACCAATTCAATATGCGGCATTTAGCGCATGCTTCCGCTCTGAAGCAGGATCTGCTGGTCGCGACACACGCGGCTTGATACGTCAGCATCAATTCAACAAAGTGGAGCTGGTAAAGTTTGTGAAACCTGAGGATTCTTATGAAGAGCTTGAGAAGCTGACAGCGAATGCTGAACGTGTATTGCAGCTTTTAGGCCTCCCATACCGCGTTCTCAGTATGTGTACAGGAGATTTAGGATTTACGGCTGCCAAGAAGTATGATATTGAAGTATGGATTCCTAGCTATGGCTCTTATCGTGAGATTTCTTCTTGCAGTAATTTTGAGAGCTTCCAAGCACGTCGTGCCAATATTCGTTTTAGACGCGAAGCAAACGGGAAACCTGAACATGTTCATACACTGAATGGTTCTGGTCTGGCAATCGGGCGTACAGTAGCTGCGATTCTTGAGAACTATCAGCAGGAAGATGGCTCTGTCGTGATTCCGGAAGTTTTACGTCCTTATATGGGTAATAAGGACGTAATTAAATAATATGAGCTACGGATGGGTATCAATAAGATACCCATTCTAGTTTGTTTAAAATATTAGTTTTCTTTATTAAACATTTTTTGCTTGACTAATAAATAGCAATTTGATATTATATTTCATGTCAATACGGAGGAATACCCAAGTCCGGCTGAAGGGATCGGTCTTGAAAACCGACAGGCGGTGAGAGCCGCGCGGGGGTTCGAATCCCTCTTCCTCCGCCATAATATTATTGACAACAGCGCATATAAGTTGAGATTGTGAAACTCGTTACCTGCTGTAACGGGTTTTTATTTTTAACAATGAGAAAGGAGCAGCTATGAATCTTCTCATCCAAACATTCCCTATGAAGGGGAAAACATTATATTTTGTACAATGTCCCAGCTGTAAACGAAATAGAATTTTAAATAGTGGTGCAAACGTTTCAAATATGGTAAGTGAAGAAGCATTTCGTAAGCTTTGCGGCTGTGTATGTAAGATGCAGTCTACTGTACAACCTAAGACTGCGAAGCGTCGTGGCAAAACTTTGACTGCTGTTATTAACGGTGTAGAGATGACTGTAAAAGAAATTTCTGATACTTATGGCATCGGTCAAACAACTGTACGTCAGCGAATCAATGCCGGTAAGAGTGAACAAGAAATTATCGCGCCAACTAAACGAAAATAATCCCGTGCATCATGCACGGGATTATTTTTTATTTCACAAGCTTTCTTGTGTGTTTAATAAAATGCCCAATTTTCTCAACAATTGGTTCGATAGAGCCACTATCTTGGATAATATCATATTCATTAATGTTCAAACGTAATACAGGACAAGCATTAAAGTTGTTAATCCAATTTTCATAGCGTTCGTGCATTTCTTTCCAATATTCAATCGGTGTTTGCTGCTCCATTGGTCTGCCGCGCTCACGGATACGATCTACAATATCTTCGAAAGATCCTTCCAAATAAATGAGCAGGTCAGGGTGTGGGAAGTATGGTGTCATGACCATTGCATCAAAAAGACCTTTATACGTCTCGTAGTCTGTAGTTGTCATGGTTCCCTTCTCAAAATGCATCTTGGCAAAAATGCCTGTATCTTCATAGATAGAGCGGTCTTGTATAAAACCACCGCCATATTCAAAAATTCTCTTTTGCTCTTTAAAGCGTTCAGCTAAAAAATAAATTTGCAGGTGAAAGCTCCAGCGGGTGAAGTCTGCATAAAATTTGTCCAAGTAAGGGTTTGTATCAACCTTTTCAAAGGAAGTTCGATATGATAACGCATTAGCAAGTGCATTAGTCATCGTAGATTTTCCTACACCTACTGTACCGGCAATTGTAATCACCGCATCGTTAGGGATATCATATTTTTGTCTTAAGTTCATTAGAGTGTGATCTCCTTTTTAAGCGTATTTTCTAACGCGGATAGAATGGCTTTCAAATCAGCTTCGTTATTAACAAAATCGATATTGTCACCGTTGAATTTCAACACAGGAATGTGCGGGTGCTCTGCAATGAAAGTGTCCATGGCAGTTTCGTAGTCCGCAATAAGTTGTACTAAGTACTGCGGATTCATATTTTTTTCAAACTCACGACCACGCATGGCAATACGCTTTTGCAGGGTCTCTAAGCTTGCTGTTAAGTATATGATAACATTGGGTACAGGCATGTCTCGTGTGAGAATCTCATAAATGTTAATATACTTGTTATATTGAGCTGGTTGCAAAGTTCTGGATGCAAAAATTAAGTTTTTGAAGATATGATAATCTGCTACAACTGGCTTATCTTGTTGCAGGTACTTGGTGTGGATATCTTCTAGTTGCTTATAGCGATTGCAGAGGAAAAACATTTCTGTCTGAAAGCTCCATTCGCTGATGTTTTCATAAAACTTCCCTAAGAAAGGATTTTCATCTACAATCTCTTTTAATAAATGAAGACCGAAATAATCTGATATAGCTTTGGCAAGTGAAGTTTTTCCGACACCGATCGGCCCCTCTACAGTTATAAAAGGTACTTTTACCATTGTTGCTCCTCCTTTACCACGGCGTCTTAAGACGAACAAAAAAATCAAAACAGGATTATTGTAGCACAAGAGAGGACGTAAAAGGACGAATTCTTTACAAAAATTTGTTTAGAAATTTATACTAGTACAGCAAACCTATTGTGTAAATAACAAGGTAGAGTGGGATGTATCCGCTTTTAAAATATGTGACATTACTTGTAGCGCATGATCATTATCTTTATCAGAATTAGATGCAATACAGTCATGAGGGACATATAATTTGTAATTTCGCATATGTGCGTCATTTGCTGTGAACAACACACAGATGTTACCAGCTATACCTGTTAAAATAAGAGATTGGATTTTAAGATATCCAAGTAATGTGTTTAAAGGTGTTTCGTAAAAAGCTGAATAATGTGGCTTGATGAGAAAGTAATCACTTTCACCGGGAGAAATATCATTAAGCCAAGTTTTATTTAATGTATTGCTGCAATGAGCAATAATTTTTTTCATATCTGTCTGCCAAATATTATAATGGTCATTAATATAAATGATAGGTATGTCGTGTTGATTAGCAAAATTTTTTAAGTTTATAATGGCCGGGACGATTTCTCTACATTTATGTGCAAGAGTTGGACCATGCTCAAAATCAAAGTCATTAATCATATCTATAATTAATAATGCAGTATCTTTCATATTGCATTCTCCTTCCTTTCGGTTTAGTTTTGGTAGAAAGGAAAAAAGTTATTTGTAACAAAGAAAGGATTATTAAATGTATACGGATGAGTATTACATGCAAATGGCGATTGAAGAGGCAAAAAAAGCGGAAGCAATTGATGAGGTTCCAATTGGGGCTGTTATTGTATGGCAAGATCAAGTTATTAGTCGTGCTCATAACTTAAGGGAAATTGAGCAACGTGCTATTGCACATGCGGAACTTCTGGCAATTGATGAAGCTTGTAAAAAGCTAGGAACATGGAGACTTGAGGATGTGACGCTATATGTTACATTAGAACCTTGCCCCATGTGCGCGGGTGCTATCGTATTATCTCGTGTAAAAAGAGTGGTATACGGAGCAGCAGACCCGAAAGGTGGATGTGCAGGAACTTTAATGAATTTATTGAATGAAGAGAGATTTAATCACCAAGCACAGGTCATAAGCGGTGTTTTACAAGAGGAATGCGGGCAGTTATTATCAGATTTTTTTCGCAAACTTAGGCAAAAGAAAAAAGAAAAGAAGCTGGCTGACAATAGCAAAAAGTGACAAGTTGCAATTTATGTAGAAACGCGTTATACTAATAGTGCCTTCAACAAGGCAACTAAATATGGTTTTAACTTTGCCGTGCTAAGCGGGGAGGTAGCGGTGCCCTGTACTCGCAATCCGCTCTAGCGAGGCCGAATTCCTTTCCGAGGTTATGCTGCTGTAGGGCTGCCTTAAGTAAGTGGCGTTGACGTCTGGGTCCTGCGCAACGGGAATCCGTGAACCTTGTCAGGTCCGGAAGGAAGCAGCAATAAGCGGAAGCTCTCGTGTGCCGCAGGGGTGCCTGGGCCGAGCTAACTGCTTAAGTAACGCTTATGGCACATAATCGACGAAAGGTGCACGGCAGTTTAACTTAAATCATAAACCCACTCTATGAAGAGTGGGTTTTTTGATAGCCTTTTTTGAAATGGAATCAAAGTTGCAAATAAGGTATAATAAAATGAATAAAAAAGTTTGAGGGAGGCAACGCTCTCGTGTCATATCAGGCGCTTTATCGAACGTGGCGACCACAAATGTTTGAAGATGTGGTAGGTCAAAAGCATGTAACGAAGACGCTGCAAAATGCCCTTCTACAACAAAAGGTATCACATGCGTACTTGTTTTCTGGTCCGCGCGGTACAGGGAAAACGACAATTGCGAAAGTTTTTGCTAAAGCTGTAAACTGCGAGCAAGCACCTACTGCAGAGCCATGTAATACTTGTCCTTCTTGTTTAGGGATAACAGACGGAACAATTGGGGATGTATTAGAAATAGATGCAGCTTCGAATAATGGTGTAGATGAAATCCGTGATATTCGCGATAAAGTCAAATATGCACCAAGTTCAGTTCGTTACAAAGTATATATCATTGACGAGGTTCACATGCTATCGATTGGCGCATTCAATGCGTTGTTAAAAACGTTAGAAGAACCTCCAAAGCACGTTATTTTTATTTTGGCTACAACAGAGCCTCATAAAATACCGCCAACAATTATATCGCGGTGTCAACGCTTTGAGTTCAGGAAAATTTCTGTTCAGGATATCGTAGAACGCTTAACAACCGTTGTACATAATGAACATATTACTATAACGGATGAAGCTCTTCATATTGTTGCAAGAACCGCTGAAGGTGGTATGCGTGATGCGTTAAGCTTGCTAGATCAGGCAATTTCTTATAGTGAAAACGAGGTTACTGCAGAAGAAGTGCTCACTGTAACAGGCTCTGTATCACAGCAATATTTAAATCAGTTGGTTGAATGTATATACAATAACAATGTAGCAGAAGCTTTACGGATTGTTAATCGTATGATGAATCAAGGAAAAGATCCATTACGTTTTATGGAAGATTTTATTTATTATTTTCGTGATATGTTACTATATCAAACTTCTTCTGGACTTGAGGATTTACTGGAAAGAGTGGTTGTTGACGAATCGTTCCGTAGCTTCAGTGATAAGATACAAGCAGATGCAATTTACGATATAATTCATACACTTAGTAAAAGTCAGCAAGAAATGAAATGGACAAATCACCCGCGTATTTTTCTTGAAGTGGTAATGGTCAAGCTCTGTCAGCAATTCGCACTGCGAGGGGGAGATCGTTTAGAGGCAGTAATGCAGCGTTTGCAGGAAATGGAGCATGCCCTTAAAGAATTGAAAAGAAACGGTGTTGTAGCAGCTCCACCTGAGCCAAAGAAAACTGCTAAACCAAGTGCAAAAACAACATTAAAGCTCCCGATAGGACGCATTCATGAGGTCTTAAAAAATGCTACTCGCAAAGATTTAGAAAAACTGAAAGGTGCTTGGGGAGAGGTTTTAGACCAGCTAAAGGCAAGAAATAAGGTTGCATACGCCGTGTTGCTCGAAAAAAGTGAGCCCGTCGCAGCGGCTGCTGGAGCCTATGTACTGGCATTTGAGTATGAAATTCATTGTAAAATGGCTGGGGAAAATCAAGATGGTACAGACACAGTCGAGCAAATCTTATATGATTTATTAGGGGAACAATTCAATATGATAGCTGTTCCCAAATCTGAGTGGAGTAAAATTCGAGAAGGCTTTTTAAAAGAACAAGTCGAAGATACTCCTAAGGCCGAAGATCCTATTGTAGCAGAAGCAATTAAATTAGTAGGCCAAGAACTAGTAGAAATACAAGAATAAATCTAGGAGGAATTGAAATGATGCGTGGTATGGGAAATATGAATAATATGATGAAACAAATGCAAAAAATGCAAAAACAAATGCAGGCTGCACAAGAGGAGCTTCTTGAAAAAACAGTTGAAGGTACTGCAGGTGGCGGTATGGTAACTGTTGTGGTAAACGGTAATAAACAAGTGCTTGAAGTGAAGATTAAAGAAGACGTAGTAGATCCAGATGACATTGAAATGCTTCAAGATTTAGTAATGGCAGCTACAAATGATGCATTAAAGAAAATTGAAGACTTAACAATGTCTACTATGGGACAATTCACAAAAGGATTGAATCTACCGGGCGGACTTTTCTAAGGGGAGATACCAGTGCACTATCCAGAACCGATATCAAAGCTTATAGATAGCTTTATGAAACTACCCGGCATTGGCCCAAAAACAGCAGTTCGATTGGCTTTTTTCGTACTTAACATGAAGGAAGACGATGTATTAGATTTTGCGAAGGCACTTGTAAATGCTAAACGCAATCTAACCTATTGTTCCGTTTGCGGACACATTACTGATCGTGATCCTTGCTATATATGTGAAGATAATAGCCGCGATAAGTCAGTGATTTGTGTAGTACAAGAGCCAAAAGATGTAATTGCAATGGAAAAAATGAAAGAATACCAAGGCGTATATCATGTTCTGCACGGCGCAATCTCTCCAATGGAGGGAATTGGTCCAGAAGATATTGATATTCCTGATTTATTAAAACGTCTGCATGATGAAATGGTTAAAGAGGTCATACTGGCTACTAATCCAAACATTGAGGGAGAAGCAACGGCTATGTATATATCGCGCTTATTGAAGCCGTCAGGTATTAAAGTGACGCGAATCGCTCATGGATTGCCTGTTGGAGGAGATTTGGAGTATGCCGATGAAGTTACTCTTTCTAAAGCCTTAGAAGGCCGTAGAGAGCTGTAGGAGGTCTAATTATGATTTTTCGCCGTAAAGGTCACATTAGACGTCAGTATGATAGAAAATTTATTGAACTATTAGAAGAATTAAAGCAAGAGTGGATGAGGCAAAAGCGTATAGTTGAACAGAGTCTAGAGCCATCTGAAGAGGTATTATGTCATCTGCAACTAGCCGAAGTGAAGTACTTTTATGCATTAAGAGAAGCGAAATTACGTAAAGTCTCATTAAGAAAGTAAAAAGACGTCTTAAAAAGGCGTCTTTTTTTTCTGTTTGATGGGAAGTAAATCTATAATTATATGAAGTCGCTACAAGATTTAGTTACTATAAAAATCAGCATGAAAGTATAGTTAGAGTTCTCTAACATAGGTTGTATTTTTCAAAAGCTCCTCATAAGTATAATAGTACAAGTTATAAGGGGGATGAAAAATGAACAACTTACTTGTAATTTCATGCATAGTAGGTTTAATTGTCATGCTGTTATTAATTGGGGCTCCGCTTAAACCGATTCGCTTCGTAGGGGGGACAATAGTAAAGATATTACTAGGGGCTATCTTTTTATTTGTGCTGAACATGGCAGGATCCAAGTATGGCTTGCATGTTCCTATTAATGCAGTTACCGCATCTATAACAGGAATTTTAGGAATACCAGGAATAATTGCACTAGCTGTGATTCAGCTGTATATTATCCCTCTTTAAGAGAAGAGGCACTTTATAATGATGTTCTTGTTTTAGGTAAAACCATCCTTACGAGACAAAAAGGGTGGTTTTTTATAGTTTGGTTGTGTCGATGCTCATTTTCATCGGGCGGTCAGATAGTCTCCTCCGCGCTACGCATCTGTGTACTCTCTTTTTGACTGACTTTTTTCACAGAAGCCTTAACTTCTTCACTCTAATCAACAAGTGCTAATTATCAACACCACGCTTTAATGTGACTCATAATTAAAATGATAAAATTGTTATGATAAAAAAGTTAAAAAAGTGTTGACCATAGGTTATGTACATGGTATATTAATAAATGTCGTCAGCGACACTATGAAAAAAGTTGTTGACTTCAGGATTTGGATGTTATATGATAATAAAGTCGCTTCGGCGGCAAATGAACTTTGAAAACTAAACAAAACATGAAACGTCAACATTTATTTTAGCTAGACAAACACTTTTATGGAGAGTTTGATCCTGGCTCAGGATGAACGCTGGCGGCGTGCCTAATACATGCAAGTCGAGCGGACCTCTTCGGAGGTTAGCGGCGGACGGGTGAGTAACACGTGGGTAACCTGCCTGTAAGACTGGGATAACTTCGGGAAACCGAAGCTAATACCGGATATGTTTTTGAACTGCATGGTTCAAAATGGAAAGATGGCTTCGGCTATCACTTACAGATGGACCCGCGTCGCATTAGCTAGTTGGTGAGGTAACGGCTCACCAAGGCGACGATGCGTAGCCGACCTGAGAGGGTGATCGGCCACACTGGGACTGAGACACGGCCCAGACTCCTACGGGAGGCAGCAGTAGGGAATCTTCGGCAATGGGCGAAAGCCTGACCGAGCAACGCCGCGTGAGTGATGAAGGCTTTCGGGTCGTAAAACTCTGTTGTCAGGGAAGAACAAGTACGAGAGTAACTGCTCGTACCTTGACGGTACCTGATTAGAAAGCCACGGCTAACTACGTGCCAGCAGCCGCGGTAATACGTAGGTGGCGAGCGTTATCCGGAATTATTGGGCGTAAAGCGCGCGCAGGCGGTCTTTTAAGTCTGATGTGAAAGCCCACGGCTCAACCGTGGAGGGTCATTGGAAACTGGGAGACTTGAGTGCAGAAGAGAAGAGCGGAATTCCACGTGTAGCGGTGAAATGCGTAGAGATGTGGAGGAACACCAGTGGCGAAGGCGGCTCTTTGGTCTGTAACTGACGCTGAGGCGCGAAAGCGTGGGGAGCAAACAGGATTAGATACCCTGGTAGTCCACGCCGTAAACGATGAGTGCTAAGTGTTAGAGGGTTTCCGCCCTTTAGTGCTGAAGTTAACGCATTAAGCACTCCGCCTGGGGAGTACGGCCGCAAGGCTGAAACTCAAAGGAATTGACGGGGGCCCGCACAAGCGGTGGAGCATGTGGTTTAATTCGAAGCAACGCGAAGAACCTTACCAGGTCTTGACATCCTCTGACAACCCTAGAGATAGGGCTTTCCCTTCGGGGACAGAGTGACAGGTGGTGCATGGTTGTCGTCAGCTCGTGTCGTGAGATGTTGGGTTAAGTCCCGCAACGAGCGCAACCCTTGATCTTAGTTGCCAGCATTCAGTTGGGCACTCTAAGGTGACTGCCGGTGACAAACCGGAGGAAGGTGGGGATGACGTCAAATCATCATGCCCCTTATGACCTGGGCTACACACGTGCTACAATGGACAATACAAAGGGTTGCGAGACCGCGAGGTGGAGCGAATCCCATAAAATTGTTCTCAGTTCGGATTGCAGGCTGCAACTCGCCTGCATGAAGCCGGAATCGCTAGTAATCGCGGATCAGCATGCCGCGGTGAATACGTTCCCGGGCCTTGTACACACCGCCCGTCACACCACGAGAGTTTGTAACACCCGAAGTCGGTGGGGTAACCGTAAGGAGCCAGCCGCCTAAGGTGGGACAGATGATTGGGGTGAAGTCGTAACAAGGTAGCCGTATCGGAAGGTGCGGCTGGATCACCTCCTTTCTATGGAGACATCAATGAACGCTGTTCATTGTATGAAAAGACGTTCTCTGTTTTGTTTAGTTTTGAGTGTTCAACTCAATAAGTATGGGCCTATAGCTCAGCTGGTTAGAGCGCACGCCTGATAAGCGTGAGGTCGATGGTTCGAGTCCATTTAGGCCCACCATACTTTCTGAATAACGGGGCCTTAGCTCAGCTGGGAGAGCGCCTGCCTTGCACGCAGGAGGTCAGCGGTTCGATCCCGCTAGGCTCCACCATGTTCTTTGAAAACTGGATAACAATACAAGTGTAATTCAAAAAGTGTAAACTTTTTAATGGTTAAGTTAGAAAGGGCGCACGGTGGATGCCTTGGCACTAGGAGCCGATGAAGGACGGGACTAACACCGAAATGCTTCGGGAGCTGTAAGTAAGCTATGATCCGGAGATCTCCGAATGAGGAAACTCACCATTCGTAATGGAATGGTATCCTTATCTGAATACATAGGGTAAGGAAGGCAGACCCAGGGAACTGAAACATCTAAGTACCTGGAGGAAGAGAAAGCAAATGCGATTTCCTAAGTAGCGGCGAGCGAAACGGAATTAGCCCAAACCAAGAGGCTTGCCTCTTGGGGTTGTAGGACGCTCTATACGGAGTTACAAAGGAACGAGGTAGACGAAACGGTCTGGAAAGGCCTGTCATAGAAGGTAACAACCCTGTAGTTGAAACTTCGTTCCCTCTTGAGCGGATCCTGAGTACGGCGGAACACGTGAAATTCCGTCGGAATCCGGGAGGACCATCTCCCAAGGCTAAATACTCCCTAGTGACCGATAGTGAACCAGTACCGTGAGGGAAAGGTGAAAAGCACCCCGGAAGGGGAGTGAAAGAGATCCTGAAACCGTGTGCCTACAAGTAGTCAGAGCCCATTTACGGGTGATGGCGTGCCTTTTGTAGAATGAACCGGCGAGTTACGATCCCGTGCAAGGTTAAGTTGATAAGACGGAGCCGCAGCGAAAGCGAGTCTGAATAGGGCGACATAGTACGTGGTCGTAGACCCGAAACCAGGTGATCTACCCATGTCCAGGGTGAAGTTCAGGTAACACTGAATGGAGGCCCGAACCCACGCACGTTGAAAAGTGCGGGGATGAGGTGTGGGTAGCGGAGAAATTCCAATCGAACCTGGAGATAGCTGGTTCTCCCGAAATAGCTTTAGGGCTAGCCTCAAGTGTGAGAGTCTTGGAGGTAGAGCACTGATTGGACTAGGGGCCCCCCTCGGGTTACCGAATTCAGTCAAACTCCGAATGCCAATGACTTATTCCTTGGGAGTCAGACTACGAGTGATAAGATCCGTGGTCAAAAGGGAAACAGCCCAGACTGCCAGCTAAGGTCCCAAAATGTATGTTAAGTGGAAAAGGATGTGGAGTTGCTTAGACAACTAGGATGTTGGCTTAGAAGCAGCCACCATTTAAAGAGTGCGTAATAGCTCACTAGTCGAGTGACTCTGCGCCGAAAATGTACCGGGGCTAAACATACTACCGAAGCTGCAGATTGATACCAAAGGTATCAGTGGTAGGGGAGCGTTCTAAGGGCTGTGAAGTCAGACCGTAAGGACTGGTGGAGCGCTTAGAAGTGAGAATGCCGGTATGAGTAGCGAAAGATGGGTGAGAATCCCATCCACCGTATGCCTAAGGTTTCCTGAGGAAGGCTCGTCCGCTCAGGGTTAGTCAGGACCTAAGCCGAGGCCGACAGGCGTAGGCGATGGACAACAGGTTGATATTCCTGTACCACCTCTTTACCGTTTGAGCAATGGAGGGACGCAGGAGGATAGGAGATGCGCACCGCTGGTCGCGTGCGTCTAAGCAGTTAGGCTGATGAGTAGGCAAATCCGCTCATCGTAAGGCTGAGCTGTGATGGGGAAGCCCGTATGGGCGAACTCTCTGATTCCACACTGCCAAGAAAAGCTTCTAGCGAGGTAAAAGGTGCCTGTACCGCAAACCGACACAGGTAGGCGAGGAGAGAATCCTAAGGTGTGCGAGAGAACTCTGGTTAAGGAACTCGGCAAAATGACCCCGTAACTTCGGGAGAAGGGGTGCTCTCTAGCGAGAGCCGCAGTGAAAAGGCCCAAGCGACTGTTTAGCAAAAACACAGGTCTCTGCGAAGCCGCAAGGCGAAGTATAGGGGCTGACACCTGCCCGGTGCTGGAAGGTTAAGGGGAGAGGTTAGCGCAAGCGAAGCTTTGAACCGAAGCCCCAGTAAACGGCGGCCGTAACTATAACGGTCCTAAGGTAGCGAAATTCCTTGTCGGGTAAGTTCCGACCCGCACGAAAGGTGTAACGATTTGGGCACTGTCTCAACCAGAGACTCGGTGAAATTATAGTACCTGTGAAGATGCAGGTTACCCGCGACAGGACGGAAAGACCCCGTGGAGCTTTACTGTAGCCTGATATTGAATTTTGGTACAGCTTGTACAGGATAGGTAGGAGCCTATGAACCCGGAGCGCCAGCTTCGGTGGAGGCGTCGGTGGGATACTACCCTGGCTGTATTGAAGTTCTAACCCGCGCCCCTCTATCGGGGCGGGAGACAGTGTCAGGTGGGCAGTTTGACTGGGGCGGTCGCCTCCTAAAATGTAACGGAGGCGCCCAAAGGTTCCCTCAGAATGGTTGGAAATCATTCGAAGAGTGTAAAGGCATAAGGGAGCTTGACTGCGAGACCTACAAGTCGAGCAGGGACGAAAGTCGGGCTTAGTGATCCGGTGGTTCCGCATGGAAGGGCCATCGCTCAACGGATAAAAGCTACCCCGGGGATAACAGGCTTATCTCCCCCAAGAGTCCACATCGACGGGGAGGTTTGGCACCTCGATGTCGGCTCATCGCATCCTGGGGCTGTAGTCGGTCCCAAGGGTTGGGCTGTTCGCCCATTAAAGCGGTACGCGAGCTGGGTTCAGAACGTCGTGAGACAGTTCGGTCCCTATCCGTCGCGGGCGCAGGAAATTTGAGAGGAGCTGTCCTTAGTACGAGAGGACCGGGATGGACGCACCGCTGGTGTACCAGTTGTTCTGCCAAGGGCATCGCTGGGTAGCTATGTGCGGACGGGATAAGTGCTGAAAGCATCTAAGCATGAAGCCCCCCTCAAGATGAGATTTCCCATAGCGTCAAGCTAGTAAGATCCCTGAAAGATGATCAGGTTGATAGGTCAGAGGTGGAAGCGCGGCGACGTGTGGAGCTGACTGATACTAATCGATCGAGGACTTAACCAAAAAAGCAGAGGCGAGCGTTTAGCGAGCTGGAGCTAGATTACACACTTGTTATCCAGTTTTGAAGGAACATGCCTTCATATGTCTAGTGATGATGGCAAAGAGGTCACACCCGTTCCCATACCGAACACGGAAGTTAAGCTCTTTTGCGCCGAGGGTAGTTGGGACCTTGTCCCTGTGAGAGTAGGACGTCGCTAGGCACACAGTAGGCCGGTCATTTTGACCGGCTTTTTTGTTTTGGTTGTGTTAAAATTTAATCTTGATATCTGTATTTATTAATTACGATGTATGAGAATCCCAAAGGCACATAGTGCTAAGGAGCCCCCGAACGGCTCTTTGAAAGTAAAATCCTGTAATGAAAATCAATAAAGAACCTTAGAGCTTTGTTTCAAAGGGCTCTTACTTTATATAACATAGAGGATTGTAAATCAAATAAAGATAGGCACCAATAAAATATCTGTATCATAGGATATAAGACGAATAATTAACTAAATAATTTAAAAATGTATAAAAATTAAGATAACAGTTAACTATAATAATACGGAGGTGAAGGGTTTGGAGAATACAATCAATGTAACAAAATCTTGTATTGTATGTGATCTTGAAAAGCCTACTGGTATTACGTTGTATAATGGGTTTATATGCGAGAGTTGCGAGAAAGATATTATATGTACGGAAACCAACGATCCTAAGTATGAATTTTATCTTACAAAATTGCGAAGGATACACGCTTGATATTCCCGTTATATAGAAGTGAGCTTTCGCATTCGAAAAATCTATAAAACAGTAGGCTATAGCCTATTGTTTTTTTTATCGTTCACTGAAGTTCTTCTCCAAGAAGCATGAAAAAGATAGGCTGGCACAGATGTGGCCAGACCCATTCTCTTCTACTGAAAGACTTATTATAGTAAACTGTCAAAAGATATACTAGTCAATATTAACTAAGCTGAGGATAATCAAAATGAATCAATCAAAAACCCCTTTATATGATACATTAGTGCAATTTGCTCAACACAAACCTGTTTCATTTCATGTACCAGGTCATAAAAATGGGCGTTTTGCCTCTAAGCATGCTAGTAAGCATTTTAATCATTTACTAGAGATTGATGTAACGGAGTTAAGCAATTTAGATGATTTACATCATCCAACAGAATGTATTAAAGAAGCAGCAGAGCTTGTTGCAGATTTATATGGTGTGAAAAAAAGCTTTTTATTAGTGAATGGTTCTACTGTAGGGAACTTAGCGATGATTTTAGCTACATGCCGTTCAGGGGATATAATATTGGTGCAACGCAACTGTCACAAGTCAGTTATAAATGGCATTCAGCTTGCTGGTGCTGTGCCTGTTTTTTTGCGAACAGAGGTCGATGAGAAGGCGCAAGTTCCTGTTGGTGTAGCATATGAGACACTAGAAGCAGCTATTGAGGCATATCCACATGCCAAGGCACTTATTCTAACACACCCCAATTATTATGGAATGACACAAAATTTACAAAATATGATTGATCTTGCGCATAAGCATCACCTCGTTGTATTGGTTGATGAAGCACATGGTGCACACTTTTGCTTAGGACATCCTTTTCCTAAATCGGCATTAGCTTACGGTGCAGATATCGTTGTGCATTCAGCTCATAAAACGTTGCCTGCTATGACGATGGGATCTTACTTGCACATAAATAGTAGTAGAGTAGAAGAGGAAACGGTTGCAGAATATCTCCATATGTTACAATCAAGTAGTCCATCCTATCCAATTATGGCATCTTTAGATTTGGCACGATTTGAGTTAGCGCAAATAAAAGAAAGTAACATAGAACCGCTACTTGCCTTTTATCGTGTATGGAAAGAGCGACTTGCAGGTATACCGCAAATTGAAATACTATACCCAAACGACCCGCTAAAAGTCATTATACAGACAAGATGTGCTTTATCAGGCTTTGAGCTACAAGCGCTGTTTGAGGAAAAAGGAATTTATACAGAACTAGCAGATGTATATAATGTACTGTTTATTTTGCCGTTATATATAGATGAAACTCTTGAACAAGTAATAGATATTATCGCAGATGCTTTACGTGCGTATCCTGTGATGCCAATCAATAAGCTTACTGCAAATAGTGAACCACTTCTACAAGCGTTAGAAGTTCCTTATGGGCAATTAGCTCAACTACTTAAGAGGGAGTTACCTCTAGAGGAAGCTTTGGGCTATCTTGCAGCCGAACCTATTGTTCCCTATCCGCCTGGCATTCCGTTGCTTTTGAAGGGGGAACGCATTACACAGACTCATTTGCGTCACATTATGCACTTGAAAGAGGCTGGGGCAACATTTCAAACCGATATAGAATATATTAAAGTATATGATGTAAAGAAGGGGAATAGATTATGAAGTTTATCACAATTGAAGGGCCTGAAGGATCAGGCAAGACAACATTATTAACTAAGCTTGTTCCTATCTTGCAACAAGAAGGATATCATGTTCTGCTTACAAGAGAACCAGGTGGTATCGAGATTTCAGAAAAAATCCGTGAAATCATTCATGATCCATCACATCTTGCGATGGACGCAAGGACGGAAGCTTTGTTATATGCAGCTGCCCGTAGACAGCATCTTATAGAAAAGGTAATACCGGCATTGGAAAGAGGAACAATCGTTATTTGCGATCGATTTATAGATAGTTCACTTGCCTATCAAGGCTTCGCGCGGGGCCTGGGAATAGAGAATATTTTAGAAATCAATCGTTTTGCGACAGAGGGGCGTATGCCCGATCTTACTATTTATCTAGATATCGAGCCTGAAGTGGGCTTAGCCCGTATCCATAAAGATAATGAAAGAGAAATTAATAGACTAGATTTAGAAGGAATAGCCTTCCACCATAAGGTAAGAGAAGGTTACCTACAGCTGTTAAATCTATTCCCTGAGCGTATGAAGCGTATTGAAGGAAATCAAGAAGCAGACCAGGTTTTACAGGATGTATTGTATCTTGTAAAACAGTATATATGAAAAAAGTGGAAACATAACATATGCACAAGAAAGTTGGTATAATAAAGATATAAGTAGTCCTTTTATAGAAATACGATATAAGTGAGTGATATAAAATGGGAACAACGTGGGAGCAATTTATGGTTGTACAACCGCTTGTTGCAAAGATGTTAACCAATAGTATAAAGAAAAATAGAATATCCCATGCCTATTTATTTGAGGGTTCAAAAGGAACAGGGAAGCTGGATGTAGCTTTGCAACTTACGAAAAGTGTATTTTGTGAACAACGTAATGGGTATGAACCATGTCAAGCTTGTCGCAATTGTAAACGCATTATGTCAGGTAATCATCCCAACGTGCATATTGTAAAACCGGAAGGTGCTTCTATTAAAAAGCAACAGGTGCAAGATTTACAAGAGGAGTTTGCTAAGACTGGTGTTGAGTCAAATCAAAAGGTATATATTGTTGAGCATGCAGATCGTATGACAACGACAGCGGCAAATACATTGTTGAAGTTTTTAGAAGAACCCCATAGCGGAACAATGGCTATCCTCCTAACAGAAAACAGTCACAAGATCTTAAACACGATCCTTTCACGTTGCCAAACGCTAACATTCCAACCACTAGTAAAGCATGCCATGGTTATGAGGCTTGAGGAAAAGGGAATATCCAAACCATTTGCACTAACTGTTGCGCAGTTAACAAACAATATCCAAGAAGCGGAAGAACTATGTAACGATGAATGGTTTGCACAAGCTAGAGCTTTAGTGATAAAATTATGTGAGGCTTTAGGAGATGCCTCATCGCTTTTTTTTGTTCGAGAAAAGTGGCTCAAGCATTTTACAGATAAAGAGCAAATTCAAATTGGTTTGGACTTATTACTCCTAATTTATAAGGATTTATTATATGTTCAACTTAATGAAACGGAAAATATAACATTTATTGACCAACAATCTTTATTTGAGACGCTCTCCTATTCTCAAAAACGTATTGTTTCGGCACTTTCAAATATATTAGAAGCAAAAAATAGGCTAAATGCTAATGTAAATGTACAGCTGACATTTGAACAATTGGTATTGCGCTTACAGGAGGGGTAGTTGCTTGTACGATGTAGTAGGAGTACGGTTTAAAAAGGCAGGAAAAATCTATTACTTCGACCCAAACCATCTTGATATTCCTGAAAACGAATTCGTTATTGTAGAAACAGTAAGAGGAATTGAATATGGTAAGGTTGTAATGAATCAAAAAAAGGTCGATGAAAACGATGTAGTGCTTCCTCTGAAAAAGGTGCTTCGTATTGCGGATGAAAATGATCGAAGTATTGTGGAAGAAAACAAAGTAGCTGCGAAAGAAGCCTATCGTGTATGTTCAGAAAAAGTAGCGATTCATGAGTTAGATATGAAGCTTGTGGATGTAGAGTACACATTTGATCGGAATAAAGTTATTTTTTATTTCACTGCAGACGGCCGTATTGACTTTAGAGAGCTTGTAAAAGATTTAGCTGCTATATTCCGCACACGTATTGAACTAAGGCAAATTGGGGTACGTGATGAAGCGAAAATGCTGGGTGGAATAGGTCCTTGTGGTAGGATGCTATGTTGCTCGACATTTCTGGGTGATTTTGATCCAGTTTCTATTAAGATGGCAAAGGATCAAAACTTATCTTTAAATCCTGCAAAAATTTCAGGACTATGTGGCCGTTTAATGTGCTGCTTAAAGTATGAAAATGATGAATATGAAGCGGCAAAAGAGCAGCTGCCGGATTTAGAGCAAAAAATCCAAACACCAAGCGGTCTGGGAAGAGTAGTTGGATTAAATATACTGGAGCGTTTAATCCAAGTGGAACTTATCGGAAAAGATCGTGTAATTGAATATACATTGGACGAGCTAATTAATGGAGGCGTCGTTTCTAGTCAAGCCACGGATTAATGGGGTGGATGCTTGTGGAGAAAAAGGATATTTTCCAATCTGTTTCTAGCATGGAAGAGCAGATTGGACATTTATATAAGCAATTGGGTGAATTAAAGCAACATCTTGCAGAGTTGTTGGAAGAAAACCAACATATCAAAATGGAAAATGAGAATCTTCGTCAACATTTTGAACAAGTTTCACAATCCAAACGTACTCATTCTAAAGAGAGACAAAAGAAAGTAGCAAAAGATATTGGAGAAGGCTACGATAACTTGGCCAGATTATATCAAGAAGGCTTTCATATTTGTAACTTACATTACGGAAGTGTTCGCAAAGAAGGCGATTGCTTGTTTTGCCTTTCTTTTCTTAATAAAAAGTGAAATTACCTTTCCAAGAGATTGGAAAGGTAATTTTTATATAACGTCAAAGGAGCTTATGTATGCATTTGTATGATGATGAGAGGTTGGATTATTTACCTGGAGAGGATATAAAAATCATTCAAAGTCCCTCTGTATTTAACTTTTCGTTAGATGCAGTGTTACTTGGAAGATTTGCTTGGTTACCTATTCAAAAAGGAGAAATTCTAGACTTATGTACCGGTAATGCAGTCGTACCCCTGCTTATGAGCAGTCGTACGAAGGGAAATATTACAGGTGTTGAAATACAAGAACGTATTTATCATATGGGTGTACGCAGTATTGAAGAAAATAAATTGGAAGAACGCATCCGTTTAATTCATGGAGACCTAAAAGATATGCCAAACGTGTTGGGATACCATAAGTTTGATGCTGTGACATGTAACCCACCCTATTTTCAAACACCAAACACATCAGAAATAAATCCAAACGAGCATTTGGCTATCGCTAGACATGAAATTATGTGTACATTGGAGGATGTAGTACGTGTTAGCAGTCAGCTTGTGAAGCAAGGCGGTAAAATTGCTTTTGTTCACAGGCCTGGAAGGCTTTTAGATATTATTACCCTTATGAGAGCATATAAGGTAGAACCAAAGCGTTTGCAGCTTGTATATCCGAAAGAAGGTAAGGAAGCAAACATGCTATTAATAGAGGGAATAAAAGACGGAAATCCAGATTTAAAAGTATTACCGCCACTTACTGTTTATCAAGATAATAATGAATATACAAAAGAAATGCGTGCTATTTTGTATGGAGCATAATCATTATTTTTATGTGGTTCAATGCAGTGATGGAAGTTATTATGCGGGTTATACAAATCGTCTAAAACAACGTATCCTTCATCATAATGAGGGAAAGGGTGCAAAATATACAAGAGCCCGTAGACCAGTAACGCTTATTTATTATGAGATATTTGCTTCAAAATCAGATGCAATGAAGGCAGAATATCATTTTAAACAGCTAAGACGCAGTCAGAAAGAAGTTTATATGAAAAGAGGAGATTGCCATGTGGCAACAAAAAAGCTTTCAGCCCAATAACAAAGGCACATTATTTCTTGTTCCTACGCCAATAGGAAATCTAGAAGATATGACATTTCGAGCAATTCGCATTCTGAAGGAAGTAGACTTTATTGCTGCTGAAGATACGAGACAAACAAAAAAATTATGTAATTACTTTGAAATTGATACCCCTATATTAAGCCACCATGAGCATAATAAAGAAACGAGTAAACAGAAAATTATTAGCCTATTAGAAGAGGGAAAAACCATAGCTCTTGTAAGCGATGCTGGAACACCATGTATATCTGATCCGGGCTATGAATTGGTAGTAGAAGCAACCTCACTTCAGTATACAGTTGTTCCACTACCCGGTGCTAATGCAGCACTCACTGCTTTAATCGCATCAGGCTTGTCGACAAAGCACTTTTATTTTTATGGATTTCTGCAAAGGAATAAGAAAGAACGCAAGCAGGAATTAGACAAGTTACGCTACATACAGGATACGTTGATCTTTTATGAAGCACCACATCGACTCACAGAAAGCTTGCTTAGCATGCGTGAAGTGTTAGGAAACCGCAATGTAGCTATATGTCGCGAGTTAACGAAGAAGTTTGAAGAATTTATTCGAGGGCCATTAGACGACGTACTAGAATGGGTCAAACAAGGGGAAGTACGAGGAGAATTCTGCTTATTAGTGGAAGGATCAAAAGAAGAAGCACCAACTGAAGAGGCTTGGTGGGATGAATTATCTGTTCTAGAGCATGTGCAATTTTATGTAGCTGAGCAGGGAATTCACGCAAAAGAAGCAGTTAAAACAGTAGCAAAAGAGCGAAATATGTCGAAACGAGATGTGTACCAGGCATATCATATACACGAATAAAAGCTGAGCACTGCGCTCAGCTTTTTTTCATGTATTATTTTACTGTTGTAAGATATTGTTGCAATTCAGAAAGAATAGCTTCTGCACCTTCTGGGCTAAGAATGATTTTGCCATCAGCTAAAGAAAGGTTATCGTCAGACACCTCACCTGTAACTTGGCAAGTCATGTTTGGCTTATATTTTTTCAAAATGATTTTCTCATCGTCTACGTAAATTTCCAGTGCATCCTTCTCTGCGATACCAAGTGTGCGACGTAATTCAATAGGAATTACCACGCGTCCTAACTCATCAACTTTACGAACAATACCTGTAGATTTCATCTCTTTTTCTCCTCTCAAATACTATTTATTTATAAGATAATTATATATCTAAATTCGTCATTTTTCGACAAAATTTATTACTGCTTCATCATACCAATGATTTACATTTACGTCAATTATTAAATTCTAAATTTCTATAAAAAATTTAAGAAATATATGTCGAAATGTAATAGATTTGACACATTTTTACTACTTATAATCTTATAGCGATATGTAAATAAATTAAAAAATATAAAATTGATATATTTTAAATTTTAAATTGTTTATTTTTGTAATAGAAAATAGATGTATTACTTTTAATTTAACGTATATTTTTAAGTGGTAATAGAAATACCTGATAATATTGAGTAGAATTGAGTGTTGTAATCTCGTTTTTGTATAAAGGTTTTTGATATACTAGTACTAGTACATAGGTCATTTGGGAGGATAAACAATGATAGAGGAAAAAAAGACTTTTTATATTACCACACCAATATACTATCCAAGTGGTAAGTTGCATATTGGACACGCATACACAACAGTTGCCGGAGATGCGATGGCTCGTTACAAACGCCTGCGAGGGTTTGATGTATATTATTTGACTGGAACCGATGAACACGGTCAAAAAATTCAAAAGAAAGCAGAAGAGCTACAGGTTACACCACAAGCCTATGTAGATGGAATTGTTGCAGGTATTAAAGAATTGTGGACTAAAATGGATATCTCATATAGCGACTTTATTCGAACAACAGAAGATCGTCATAAAGAAGTGGTTGAGAAGATTTTTAAACAGCTTCTGGATCAAGGTGATATTTATTTAGATGAGTATGAAGGTTGGTATTCTGTACAAGACGAGACGTTCTATACAGAACACCAATTGGCAGATCCAATTATGGAAAATGGGAAAGTAGTTGGCGGTAAGAGTCCTGACAGTGGTCATCCTGTCGAGTTAGTAAGAGAAGAATCTTACTTTTTCCGTATGGGAAAATATGCAGATCGTTTATTAAAGTTTTACGAAGAAAATCCAGGGTTTATTCAGCCAGAATCTCGTAAAAATGAAATGATTAATAACTTTATTAAGCCAGGCCTCGAAGACCTAGCTGTTTCCCGTACATCTTTTGATTGGGGAATTAAAGTACCTGGTAATCCCAAACATGTCATTTATGTATGGATAGATGCACTATCAAACTACATTACAGCATTAGGGTATGGTACGGATAACGATACGAACTATAAAAAATACTGGCCGGCAGATGTGCATCTTGTAGGAAAAGAGATCGTTCGTTTCCATACAATTTATTGGCCAATTATGCTGATGGCATTAGATTTGCCGCTACCGAAGAAAGTATTTGCTCATGGTTGGATTTTAATGAAGGATGGAAAGATGAGTAAATCTAAAGGAAATGTAGTGGATCCAGTTATGCTTATCGATCGCTATGGTCTAGATGCTTTGCGTTATTATTTACTTCGCGAAGTACCATTCGGGTCAGATGGTGTGTTTACACCGGAAGGTTTTGTTGAGCGTCTAAACTACGATTTGGCAAATGATTTAGGAAATCTATTAAACCGTACTGTTGCAATGATTGATAAATACTTTGAAGGTGAAATTCCAGTTTATGAAGGTATTGCTACAAACTTTGACCAGGACTTGCAAGATGTTGCGAAGGCTACTGTGGCTAAAGTAGAAGAGGCTATGGAAAATATGGAGTTTTCCGTAGCGTTAACAACGATTTGGCAATTGATTAGCCGCGCTAATAAGTATATTGACGAAACACAGCCTTGGGCCTTGGCTAAGAGTGAAGAAAATCGTAAGCAGTTAAGTGCGGTAATGGCTCATTTAGCAGAAGTACTTCGTCAGTCTGCTATTATGTTAATGCCATTCCTTACGGAGACACCAGCAAAAATTTTCGCACAGCTAGGCTTAACACAAAGTGAGCTACAAACATGGGATAGCTTAGGGAACTTTACAGGTATTACAAAAGGAACAAAGGTAGCAAAAGCACAACCAATCTTTCCAAGGCTAGAAGTGGAACCTGAAGTTGCATATATTCAAGAGCAAATGAAAGGTACAGCACCGAAACAAGAAGAAAAAGAAGAAGTTAAACAAGAGATACAAGAAGTATCTGAGATTACAATTGACGATTTCTTTAAAGTAGAGCTACGTGTAGCAGAAGTTTTAGAGGTCGAACCAATTAAAAAAGCAGATAAGCTACTTAAGTTGCAATTAGATTTAGGAACTGAAAAGAGACAAGTGGTATCCGGCATTGCACAGTATTATTCTCCAGAAGAGCTAAAAGGGCGTAAAGTAATTTGTGTAACAAACTTAAAGCCTGTAAAGCTTCGCGGCGAGTTGTCGCAAGGAATGATTCTTGCAGGAAGCGATAACGGAAAACTTTCACTAGCCACGATAGATCAATCTATACCAAACGGTACGAAAATTAAATAAATCGACAAAAAAGGAGATGTTTCACGTGTAACAACTAGAAACATCTTCTTTCTTGTTGTAGAGTTCCAAAATGCGTCGATAAATATCATTCTGTTACAAGGTCTGTGTTCTTTTTGTAAAGAAACTGTAATCAAATGGGGTATTTCATCTGATTTTTTGTCGTTTTTTGTAAAATATATACATGAGATGTATTCTAAATGTAATACAGTTGTTATTTGGCTGTTAGGAAAGTAATTTTCTGTTATGTTAGACTTAAACACAGTAAAGGGGATCATGTAATGCTATTTGATACACATGCGCACTTAAATGCGGAACAATTTGAAGAAGATTTACAACAAGTAATTGAACGCACAAAGGAAGCGGGCGTTTCTCGTATCGTAGTTGTAGGCTTTGACGAGGTTACTATTCATAAAGCAATGGAACTCGTTGAGCGCTATGATTTTATTTACGCAGCTGTCGGTTGGCATCCTGTTGATGCGATTGACATGACAGATGAACATTTACAGTGGCTAGAAGAATTAGCCGCTCATCCAAAGGTTGTAGCTATTGGAGAAACGGGCCTGGATTATTATTGGGATAAATCTCCAAAAGAAGTACAACAAGAAGTATTTAAAAAGCAAATTAGACTAGCGAAAAAAGTGGGTTTACCGATTGTAATACATAATCGAGAGGCAACACAGGATATCGTAGATATTTTAAAATCAGAAGGTGCTTCTGAAGTAGGAGGAATTATGCATTGCTTTAGCGGAAGTGCTGAAACAGCAAAGCGGTGCATTGAAATGAACTTCTTGATTTCTTTAGGAGGGCCGGTTACGTTTAAAAATGCCAAAAAGCCTAAGGAAGTAGCGGCGCAAATTCCGCTTGAAAAACTTCTCATTGAAACGGATTGTCCGTACTTGGCCCCCCATCCGCATCGCGGAAAGCGAAATGAGCCAGCATATGTTTCACTTGTAGCGCAAGAGATTGCGGACATAAAAGGTCTTTCTTACGAAGAGGTTGCTCGTGTAACTACTGAAAATGCAAAGCGAATCTTCGATATCCAATAATATATGGTAAAGAGGGTTATATACGAAAGGCTACGTATTAAACCACAGGTGTTATATACCCCTCTTTTATTATTTCTTCTCCTATTATCTTACCGGCCCGGATTTACTAGATTCATAAGGGGAAGCTAGTCATTTGATCTCAAACATAAAGGAGGCGTTCTTCGTGAATACAAAGAACCTGTTATTAAAGTTGAGGACAAGTAAAAAGCTAGCAGTAAAACTTACAAGCGCTCTAGTAATATCCAGTTCAGTAGGCACAGCAGCTTATGCTGGAACAAAAGATAACGTTACGGTTGATGTGGAAGGAAAGAAAGAGGCATTCCGTACGCATGCCGATACGGTAGGAGAATTACTTAAGGAAAAAGGAATTACAATCAATAAATATGACCATGTTACACCGAGTGCATCTGCGAAGGTGACAGATAACATGAATATTGTAGTGGAAAAAGCAGAATCATTTACGCTTGTAGTAAATGGTAAAAAAAGAGAATTAAAGTCTCCAGCTACAACAGTAAAAGAGCTTTTGAAAAATGAAGATATTGAGCTTGGCGAGCATGATAAAGTTACACCAAGCTTAGATACACCACTTAAAGAAAATGACACTGTAACAGTACGATATGCGTTTGCTCTTACATTAAACGTTGGTGGGGAAGAGAAACAACTATGGTCTGCTTCGGCTACGGTCGCTGATCTTTTAGATGAACAACAGGTAAAGCTGAATGAAACTGACAGAGTAGAGCCATCTCGTGATCAAACAATTACACCAAACATGCATATTAAGATCACTCGTGTCGAAAAGATTAGCGATGTGGTGGAAGAAGTGGTTCCGTTCGCTATAGTGAAGCAAAAGGATTCTTCATTGGCTATCGGAACCGAGAAAGTATTGCAAGAAGGCGAAGAAGGTAAAGTTCAAAAAACCTTTGAAGTTATTAAGGAAAACGGTGTAGAAGTTTCACGTACTGTCAGCAATCAGGTTACTTTAAAGGAAAGTAAAGATAAAATGATCGCAGTAGGAACCATGCAAACAGCGGCTGTTGAACCTTCTCGTGGTTCTGAAGGAGGCGTTGTTGCTGATGAGTATTATGTTGAGGCTACTGCGTATTCACCTTACTGCAGAGGTTGTCAGGGAACAAGTGCTGGTGGATATAACTATAAAGCAAATCCGCATATGAAGTTGATTGCAGTTGATCCGCGCATTATCCCGCTTGGTACGAAAGTATGGGTAGAGGGATATGGATATGCAATTGCGGGAGATACTGGAGGCGCTATTAAAGGAAGAAAAATTGACGTTCTAATGCCGACGGAAGCTCAAGCTAGTGCTTGGGGACGTAAACGAGTAAAAATTCGTATTCTAAGATAAAACAGAGGCCCTAGGGCTTCTGTTTTTTTATATGTAGGCTGTTGCTTGATGTTGATATTTAGAGTTTATTTGAGTAAAGGGAGCCAGCGTAAAGCGAACCCCCATAATGGAAATCAACAACAAACTTTAACAGAGCCAACGTTAAAAAAGAGGATTTGATTAAATAAAACATCCAGCTGTGTATTGTAGTATAATAAGGGAATGCTCAATGTATACAAAAATTTTTAAGAATAAAATGATTTTCTATAGAGGCTTGTAAAGGTGAGTGAAAGTGTGTCAAATGGATTGAGAATTAAAGAAGTTATTGTTGTTGAGGGAAAAGACGATACAGTTGCAATAAAAAGAGCTGTAAATGCAGATACAATTGAAACAAATGGTTCAGCAATTGGTGAGGATGTAATTGAAAGGATTCGTCTTGCACAGGCAACAAGGGGCGTTATTATTTTAACAGACCCTGATTACCCAGGGGAACGTATTCGTAAAATTGTGGCAGAGAAGGTCCCTGGGTGCAAACATGCTTTTTTGCCAAAAGAAGAAGCGATCGCCAAGCGGAAAAAAGGACTAGGAATCGAGCATGCGACACCTGAAGCAATTCGCCGCGCCTTACAGGATGTAAAAGAAGAGATGAAAGAATATGTAAGTGAAATTACATGGGAAGATATTGTGGATGCAGGACTGACTGGAGGAGAAAAAGCAAGTGATCGCCGTATGCGTCTAGGCAAAATCTTAAAAATTGGACATACAAATGGTAAGCAATTATTTAAGCGAATTCAAATGTTTCAGATTTCGAAAGAGGCGTTTGCAGAAGCAATGTCTCAAGTGTTACAGGAGGAAAAGAAATGAAAGATATTGCCACACCTAACCGGACAAAATTGATACTTGAAAAATACGGCTTCTCGTTTAAGAAAAGCCTTGGGCAGAACTTTTTGATTGATACAAATGTATTAAACAGAATTGTAGACTGTGCAGATCTTGATAATACGTCAGGAGCGATTGAAGTCGGTCCAGGTATAGGGGCTTTGACAGAACAACTGGCAAAGCGAGCGAATAAAGTTGTAGCGTTTGAAATTGACCAACGCCTTTTACCTATTCTTGAAGAAACACTCGCACCGTATCCACATGCTAAAGTCATTCATAGTGACATCTTAAAAGCCGATGTTAAACAGGTGATGAAGGAGGAGTTTAGAGAAGGTCAAGATGTTATGATTGTTGCGAATTTACCATACTATATCACAACACCCATTCTCTTTAAGCTACTCGAGGAAAATCTGCCAATTCGAGGCATCGTAGCCATGATGCAAAAGGAAGTAGCTGATCGGATTACGGCAGGTCCGGGTACAAAGGAGTACGGCTCATTGTCCATTGCAATTCAGTATTATACAGAAGCAGAAACAGTTCTGACTGTACCGCGTACGGTGTTCGTGCCGCAGCCAAATGTGGATTCGGCGGTCATTCGTTTAACGAAGCGCTCTAAACCATTGGTTGATGTAACAGATGAGGCTTTCTTCTTCTCTGTTATTCGTGCTAGCTTTGCGCAAAGACGCAAGACATTAATGAATAACCTAGCTAATAATTTAAGCGGTATTCCAAAAGATAAGATATGGCTAGAACAAACATTACTTGGTATTGATATTGATCCGAAGCGCCGGGGCGAAACATTAACGATTGAAGAATTCGCTCGTTTAAGCAACGCTTTGTTACAAGGTAAGGCAGCTGCAGAATAAGCAGCTGTCTTTTTTGTAACTTTTTTTTATTTCCTTCATAGGCTAGATAAAGAAATGAAAAGCGATGCGCCGAAGCTTGGAGGTAGGAAGAGATGGAGGTAAAGATTGGTGATTTAGTGGAAAGAGCGTCTCATCAGCGTGACCTTCTTTTTCGGGTAATTGAGTTACGGGAGGATCATACAAATAAAGTCGCGGTTCTGTTTGGAGAAGAATTTCGATTAGTCGCGGATGCGCCGCTTGATGATTTAATCATTGTTAGTTCACATGAATATAGAGAACGTTCTAAAGAAGGGAAAAACAAATTAGATCGCACATATCAGTTATTTCAGCAGGATTATCGTTTGGTTCAGCAGCGTAATGAGTATTACTCAACAAGTGGGTATACTGCAGATGTGAACTACTTTCAGTTACCAGGTAAGGTATTACATCTGGACGGAGATCCATTATATTTACGAAAATGCTTAGATTTATATGCCAAAATAGGAGTGCCTGTACAAGGTGTTCATTGTAAAGAAGAAGAAATGCCACAGAGAATTGCTGAACTATTAATACAATTTCAACCAGATATATTGGTGATTACCGGACATGATTCCTATACAAAAAGTAAAGGGAAAATAGGAGACCTACATGCTTATCGTAATTCTAGACACTTCGTACAGGCAGTGAAGGAAGCGAGGCAAAAGTATCCTTCTTTAGATCAACTTGTTATTTTTGCAGGAGCATGTCAATCCCATTTTGAGGCATTGATTCGGGCTGGAGCTAATTTTGCTAGCTCACCTTCAAGAATTAATATTCACGCATTGGATCCGGTGTATGTGGTTGCTAAAATCAGCTTTACATCGTTTGCTGATCGAGTAAACGTTTGGGATGTTGTACGGAATACCATTACAGGTGAGCGAGGACTTGGAGGGATTGAAACAAGGGGAATTTTACGAACCGGATTGCCATTTCAACATTACGAAGATTAACTTACTAAGGGTTTGTTTGTGTTTGCTAAAGAGTCCGTGGAGGTGAACGGACTCTTTAGGAAAAGCTCCTTCTACATGACAATATAGTTTTTCTGCACGTACTGATAATTAAGGAGCATTCTGATACATGCTCTCTTCCTAATAGAAGCTACGCTAGATTCCAATTGGCAGGCCTTAACATGAATACAAGGATTTAGCAAAACTTTTTGTACATAAAAAAGAACCAAGCTGTACACACTATAAGCGTGAATTACGGTCAAATAAGGTCACTTTCACAAATACGCAAGCAGCGAGGTGCATCACATATGACAAAACGGTTAACTGAGATTAAAGATTCTTTAGACGGCCAGCTCGGAAGACGATTAATGTTAAAAGCCAATAGTGGGAGAAGAAAAACTATCGAACGCTCCGGCTTTTTAGCCGAAACATATCCCTCTGTTTTCGTCATACAACTTGACCAGGAAGAATATGCGTTTCAGCGTGTATCTTATAGCTATGCGGATGTATTAACAGAAACAGTAGAACTAACTTTCTTAGATGAACAAGCAGATGGCACGGCTTGGAGTAGTCATTAAACCTTACATAACTTGCTAGTAGTGAAACCCTTCGTTGTTATTAATACTATGGAAGTACGAGTAGAAAAGGGACAATTTGTAGACGGTAGAAAAAAAGCTCATAACCCTTAGTTTTCGAGTGTGTATTGTCTTGCCGTTTATTATGTGGGAAAACTACGCGTACTGATATACCGCAGCATAAAAAGGAGGGTTTGCGTTGAGTAGAAGACGAGGTATCATGTCAGAAGGTTTTAAAGAAGAATTGGCAAAAGAACTCGGTTTTTATGATGTTGTACAGAAGGAAGGCTGGGGAGGCATTCGTGCCAAAGATGCCGGAAACATGGTAAAGCGAGCCATCGAGATAGCTGAAGAACGGCTTGCAAGTCAGAAGCATCAATAGTAAATATATTCTTTTCAACTGCGGTAATAAGGCTGTCAGGTTTCCCTGGCAGTCTTATTTTTATAGAGCACGAACTCTTACAAATCGCTTTAAAGTATTATGGAGCAAAGTATGATATTCTCTTTCACCATAAAAGAAATGGTTTTATTCTCGAGCATTTTTCTTAATGGAAGTTTTCGGTTATAATTAGGCTTACTGACTATGTAAGTATGATAAAATAAACGACAAAGATTGAGTATCTAGAGTAGGTGAAAAGATTGAAGTTATTAGTAAAGGCACCAGCTAAGATTAATTTATCCTTAGATGTATTGAGCAAACGAACGGATGGCTACCATGATGTGCGAATGATTATGACAACGATTGACTTGGCAGATCGTGTAGAGCTAACAGAGCTGTCAGAAGATAGGATTGAAATTGTTTCACATAACCGTTATGTTCCTGATGATCAAAGAAATTTGGCATATCAAGCTGCTAAATTAATTAAAGAACGTTACCGTGTAGATAAAGGTGTTTCGATTGCAATTGAGAAAACTATTCCTGTTGCAGCAGGTTTAGCTGGCGGAAGCAGTGATGCAGCTGCAACCTTGCGAGGGTTGAATCAGCTTTGGAAGCTGGGACTGTCTGTTGATGAACTGGCAGAGATAGGCGCGGAAATTGGATCGGATGTTTCGTTTTGTGTATATGGTGGAACAGCTATCGCGACAGGTAGAGGAGAAAGAATTGAGCATATTCCAGCGCCTCCACCTTGTTGGGTTATTTTAGCTAAACCTAAAATCGGTGTATCAACAGCGGATGTATACCGAAATTTAAAAGTAGATCGTATTCAACATCCCAATGTAGATGACATGATTCAAAGTATCCGTGAAGGAGACTATGACGGAATTTGCAGCTCTGTGGGAAATGTACTTGAGGAAGTTACGTTCCGTATGCACCCTGAGGTACAGCATATTAAGGAACAGATGAAGCGCTTTGGAGCGGATGCAGTGTTAATGAGTGGTAGCGGTCCAACTGTTTTTGGGCTTGTTCGTTATGATTCACGCATGCAGCGTATCTATAATGGGCTAAAAGGTTTTTGTGAACACGTGTATGCAGTTCGCATGCTTGGTGAGCGAGAAAAACTTGAATAAAGACGTATAATGGGGTATGATTTATTTAGAATATTCGTGATTTGAGGTGAAGGTGTGAAAATTAGACGCAGTACTCGACTGGTCGACATGACATACTACCTGCTACAAAACCCTAGACGTTTGATGTCTCTCACTTTTTTTGCTGAACGATATCAATCTGCAAAATCTTCTATAAGTGAAGATTTAGTAATTATTAAACAAACGTTCGAGCAACAAGGTGTTGGTACATTGCAAACCATTCCTGGGGCAGCTGGTGGTGTCAAATATATCCCATATATGAATGAACAAGAAGCAGATGCTTTAATTGGGGAGTTTTGTAAGCAACTATCTGATCCTACGCGTCTTCTTCCTGGAGGCTATTTATATATGGCAGATTTGCTGAGTAATCCTCACTATATCAATGGAGCTGGTCGATTGTTTGCTTCAATCTTTGCACAGCATGACATTGACGTAGTAATGACAGTGGCAACAAAAGGGATTCCTCTTGCTTATGCAGTTGCCAATTATTTAGATGTGCCCGTAGTGATTGCGCGCAAAGATAGTAAAGTAACAGAAGGCCCTACAGTAAGTATCAATTATGTATCCGGTTCATCTAAACGGATTCAAGTTATGACTCTATCTAAGAAAAGCCTGCAAGAAGGTGCTAATGTACTAATTGTTGATGATTTTATGAAAGCGGGCGGCACTGTACAAGGTATGGTAAGTATGCTTGAGGAATTTAAAGCAAATGTTGTAGGTATTGGAGTATTAGTTGAAGCTGTTGATATCGAGGAACGGCTCATTGATGATTATGTATCTCTTGTACGATTATCTTCCGTCGATATCCGTGATAAAGTGATTGAACTCGAAAGAGGAAACTATGCGCTTCCGGCGTTACAACAGGAAGAATTAGTGACAGAAGAATAAGTATACAAGCCCTTTTCCTTTTCAGGGCTTTTTTTTAGAATAAAATATCAGAAAGGTATGATAATTCATGAAAATTATTCAAACAAATGAAGCACCTCAAGCAATTGGTCCATATTCGCAAGGTATTGTTGTCAATAATGTATTTTACAGCTCCGGGCAAATTCCTCTTCAAGCAGATGGAACCTTAGTTTCTGGAGATATTACAGTACAAACACATCAAGTATTTAAAAATTTACAGGCCGTATTGAATGCCTCAGGTTCATCTTTTGAACAGGTTGTGAAAACAACAGTTTTTTTGAAGGATATGAATGACTTTGCTGCGTTTAATGATGTATACAGCAAATATTTTCATGTACATAAACCAGCGCGCTCCTGTGTAGAAGTCGCGCGTCTCCCTAAGGATGTAGCGGTTGAAATTGAAGTAATTGCACTAACAAAATAAACATAAAAAAATTTGTTTGATTAGAAGGAAAATACAAAATATTATGGAATTTATAGTGTATATCGCTTATTTAAAAAAAGGGTGGTGAACATAAGATGGAAGTTACTGACGTAAGATTACGCCGCGTAAGCACAGAAGGCCGCATGAGAGCGATTGCATCCATTACTTTGGATCATGAATTCGTTGTTCATGACATTCGCGTGATTGACGGCAACAATGGCTTATTTGTAGCGATGCCAAGCAAACGTACACCGGATGGAGAATTCCGTGACATTGCGCATCCAATCAATTCGGGTACTCGTTCTAAGATTCAAGATGCGGTGCTAGCTGAGTATCATCGCCTCGGTGAATTGGAGGAAGTAGAATTCGAAGAGGCTGGTGCTTCGTAAACCATATATTCATGAGCTGAAATAGTTCTTTAAAAACTCTTGCTGCTGGCAAGAGTTTTTTTGTGGTAAAATTTAAGAGTTTGACTACCTTCCTTGAAATGACGCGCGTTTTAATATAATATCTTTATTGGATAAATAGGTAACCATGGAGGGTTTTTATGTCGAATCGATTTGCGGTCGTTTTAGCTGCGGGACAAGGCACTCGTATGAAGTCCAAGCTATATAAAGTATTGCATCCTGTTTGTGGAAAGCCAATGGTACAGCATGTAGTGGATCATATCTCTGAACTTGGTATGCAAAAAGTTGTTACAATTGTAGGTCATGGTGCAGAAATGGTCAAACAGCAGCTTGGCGCAAGCAGCGAATATGCACTGCAAGCCGAGCAACTTGGAACAGCACACGCTGTTATGCAGGCTCAACCTTTGCTAGAAGGAGAAAAAGGTGTAACTTTAGTCATTTGCGGTGACACGCCTTTAATTACAACAGAAACAATTGCCGCATTACTTGCACATCATGAAAAGATGGATGCTAAGGCAACTGTCCTAACAGCTTACATAGATGAGCCGTTCGGATATGGACGTATTGTACGAAACGATGAAGGTCATGTAGAACGAATTGTTGAGCAAAAAGATGCAAGTGAAGAAGAATTGCGTATTTGTGAAATCAATACAGGTACGTATTGCTTTGATAATGAACTTTTATTCCAGGCACTTTCTAATGTTTCAAACGAAAATGCACAAGGGGAGTTTTACCTTCCTGATGTAGTTGAAATTTTAAAATCACAAGGTCATATTGTCACAGCATATCAAACGTCAAACTTTGAGGAAACATTAGGAGTAAATGACCGCATTGCTTTGTCACAAGCAGAACATATTATGCGTAAGCGTATTAATCGCAAGCATATGATTAACGGTGTAACTATTATTGATCCTGCTAACACATACATTTCTGCTGAAGCAGTAATTGGGAATGATACCGTATTGCATCCTGGTACAGTCATTGAAGGTAAGACGATGATTGCTTCAGATTGTCAAATTGGGCCGCATACGACAATTAAAGACAGTCAAATTGGTATGCGTACGGAAATTCGTCAATCGCATGTGAGTGATAGTGAAATTGGAAACGATGTAAATATTGGTCCATTTGCACATATTAGACCTGATTCAGTTATCGGTGATGAAGTGCGCGTCGGTAACTTCGTTGAAATTAAAAAAGCTATTTTTGGAAAAGGTAGCAAAGCATCTCATTTGAGCTATATCGGTGATGCCGAAATTGGTTCCGATGTGAACTTGGGATGTGGTTCTATTACAGTTAATTATGATGGGAAAAATAAGTTTAAAACAGTAGTAGAAGATGGTGCATTTATTGGCTGTAATTCCAATTTAATTGCCCCTGTCACAGTAGGAAAAGGTGCTTATGTGGCAGCAGGTTCTACTATTACAGACGATGTGCCAGCAAGTGCCTTATCGATTGCGCGTGCGCGTCAAGTGAATAAAGAGCAATATGTGGATAAATTGAATAGCAAGAAAAATTCTTAATGCGGAGGTCTATCCAGTGCCAACTCAATATCTTAACTCTAAATTAAAAGTATTTTCTCTGAATTCCAATCAAGGATTAGCATCTGAAATTGCAAAACATATCGGTGTCGAGCTTGGAAAATGCTCTGTTACACGTTTTAGCGATGGTGAGATTCAAATTAATATTGATGAAAGTATCCGCGGAGGAGATGTTTTCGTTATTCAATCAACAAGCAATCCTGTAAACGATAATATTATGGAATTGCTAATTATGATTGATGCATTAAAGCGTGCATCCGCAAAAACGATTAATATTGTTATTCCTTATTATGGTTACGCACGTCAAGATCGTAAAGCGCGCTCTCGTGAGCCTATTACAGCTAAACTTGTAGCGAACTTACTTGAAACAGCGGGGGCAACTCGTGTTATTACATTGGATCTACATGCACCGCAAATTCAAGGTTTCTTCGACATTCCAATTGATCATATGATGGGAGTTCCTATTCTTTCTGAGTACTTTGAAAAGAAAGAGCTACAAGATATTGTAATCGTATCACCAGATCATGGTGGCGTGACGCGTGCGCGTAAAATGGCAGATCGCTTAAAAGCACCGATTGCGATTATTGATAAGCGTCGTCCAAGACCAAATGTTTCTGAAGTTATGAATATTGTTGGTAATATTGAAGGCAAGACAGCGATTTTGATTGATGATATTATTGATACAGCAGGTACAATTACGCTAGCAGCGAACGCTCTTGTTGAAAATGGCGCGCGTGAAGTATATGCTTGCTGTACGCATCCAGTTCTGTCTGGACCTGCTATTGAACGTATTCAAAACTCTAAGATTAAAGAGTTGGTTGTTACAAACTCCATTGCATTGCCTGAAGAAAAGAAAATTGATAAAATTAAAGAACTTTCAGTTGCAAACTTGATTGGAGAAGCAATCATCCGCATTTATGAAGAACAATCTGTAAGCACGTTGTTTGATTGATAGAATAAAGACGTAACCAAACTTGGTTACGTCTTTTCGTACATACTATACTAAGTGTCTAAATAAAGTTTCTTTACTTGTATTCATATTGTAAGGAGTTGCATGATGGTGAAATTAATTGTAGGTCTTGGTAATCCGGGAAGAGAATATGAAGCGACGCGTCATAATATTGGATTTATTGTTATTGATGAATTATCCGACAGATGGAACATTCCGTTGAACCAACAAAAGTTTAAAGGTGTATACGGAACCGGTGTTGTAAATGGAGAAAAGGTTATTTTATTAAAGCCGCTAACGTACATGAACCTCTCAGGAGAGAGCATTCGCCCGTTAATGGATTATTATAAGATCGACATCGAAGACTTTGTTGTATTATACGATGATTTAGATTTACCAGTAGGAAAGCTGCGTCTTCGTATGAAAGGAAGTGCAGGTGGCCACAATGGCATAAAATCGACGATTGCTCATTTGGGAACACAAGAATTTAATCGTATTCGCATCGGTATTGATCGTCCAAAAAATGGAATGAAGGTGCCCGATTATGTGCTGGGACGATTTACAGCTGAGGAAGGTCCCGATATGCGTCATGCTGTACAAAAAAGCGCAGATGCATGTGAAGCGTGGTTACGTACACCTTTTTTACAAGTTATGAATACGTTTAATTAGGTAATTGTTGTATAATACACTCATATACGAATAAAACTTGTCTCTATCATCCATACTGGTAATAATTGCGAAGCTTCAGGAGGAATTAATGAACACGCATTATTATTGCCGTCATTGTGGAAGTCATGTAGGAACTATTGGATATAGGACAGAGTCGTTATTAGGTGATTTATCACCAACAGAAAAGTTGGATACGTTGCATTATGATGAGTACGGAAATATGTATGTAAAAGCGATATGCGAGCACTGTCAAGAAACGTTAGATAGCTATCCGCACTATCATGAGTACGAGTCATTTATTCAGTAAGCTTTGGTTTAGCCAAAGCGTTTTTCTGTTATATTTTTATCTTTGTCCGTATAAGATAGGGCGGATATATAAACTGATTTGTCCTTTGGTTGAGAGGAGTTTGAAAAATGCTAGGTTTATTAGAGCGTTTTTATGATAGTAAAGAAATAGCAACAATTATTAGTGGGGTAGAGAAAGGCCTGAAAGAGCAACTTATTTCAGGTATGTCCAATTCTGCTCGTACCTTGCTGATGGCAGCTTTGTATAAACAGACGAAGAAGTCTCAACTCATAGTCACCCATAATTTGTTTCAGGCCCAAAAGGTACATGATGATCTTCTAGCCTTGTTAGGAGAGCGGGACGTGCTTTTATATCCTGTAAACGAGCTAATTGCTTCGGAAATTGGTGTCGCAAGTCCTGAACTACAGGCGCAACGAATTGAAGTGATGAATCGGCTGCTACGTGACGAGCCGGTTATTATTGTAGCGCCGGTAGCTGGCTTACGTCGCTATCTTCCTGCAAAGAGAGTTTGGGAAGCTTATCAAAAACAGATTCATGTAGGCAATGATTTAGAGTTGGAAGATTTAGCAAGGTCTTTGGTAGAAATGGGATATGAACGCAAATCTATGGTGGAAGCGCCTGGAGATTTTAGTGTGCGCGGCGGAATATTAGATGTATACCCTCTAACAGAGGAACTGCCGGTACGAATAGAATTTTTCGATACAGAAGTCGACTCCATTCGCTCATTCAGTATTGAAGATCAACGTTCGCAAGAAAAAAAACTATCCATCTCTTTTGGGCCTGCTTCCGAGTTTGTTTTTACAAAGGAGCAGAGAGAGCATGGAACAAAGCGCTTAGAAGAAAGTTTGGCACAAGCATTGGCAGATACGAAAGACATAAGATTAAAAGAACAAATCGCGGACAATGTGGGACGTGAGCTGGAATATTTAAAAAATGGCCAATCTATTGAGCAAATATTTAAATATTTATCTCTCTATTATGAGCAACCTTATAGTTTAGTAGACTATCTTCCTAAAGATGGTATCGTTATTTTAGACGAGGTATCAAGGATTCAAGAGACCGCTGAGCATCTTGAAAAAGAAGAGGGAGAATGGTATATATCTTTACTTGAAGAAGGTACAGTAGTGCGAGGGTTGTCGTTCTCTCATGATTTCTTTAAGGAGTTGCAGCAAAAAAAGCGAAGTTATCTATATTTAAACTTATTTTTAAGGCATATTCCACATACAAGTCCCCAAAATATTGTCAATATGACTTGTAAAACAATGCAAGATTTTCATGGGCAAATGCAACTTTTTAAAACGGAGCTAGAACGTTGGCAAAAAGGCCGTTATACAGTTGTTTTGCTTGCAGCAGATGAAGAGCGGATAAAAAAACAATTACAAATTCTACAGGACTACGGCTTAGAAGCCGATGTGGGATCTGTGAATATAGCAAGTGATCGTATTCAAATTATACAAGGAGCGTTGCATGCGGGATTTGAATTGCCAATGCAAAAGCTCGCTGTTATTACAGAAAAAGAATTGTTCAATAAAAAGGTGAGAAAGCCGCAGCGTAGGCAAAAACTTTCTAATGCGGAGAGAATTAAAAGCTATTCAGAATTAAAACCAGGTGATTATGTTGTTCATGTCAATCACGGCATCGGAAAGTTTTATGGTATTGAGACATTAGAAATTAACGGTGTTCATAAAGACTATTTGCATATTAAATATCAGGGTAATGATAAGCTGTATGTACCTGTTGAACAGATTGATCAAGTTCAAAAATATGTTGGGTCTGAAGGGAAAGAGCCTAAAATATACAAGCTAGGTGGAACGGACTGGAAGCGTGTTAAAACAAAGGTTGAAAAGTCAGTTCAAAATATTGCTGATGATTTAATCAAATTATACGCAGAACGCGAAGCTTCTAAGGGATATGCGTTTACTCCGGACACAGCAGAGCAAAGGGAATTTGAAACCTCGTTTCCTTACCAAGAGACAGAGGATCAATTGCGCTCTATTACTGAAATTAAAAAGGATATGGAACGGGAGCGACCAATGGATCGTTTGCTCTGCGGTGATGTAGGTTATGGCAAGACGGAGGTTGCTATTCGTGCTGCTTTTAAAGCTGTAATGGATGGGAAACAGGTTGCCATTTTAGTACCTACAACTATTTTGGCACAGCAACATTACGAAACGATTCGTGAGCGCTTTCAAGATTATCCGATTCAAATTGGCTTGCTCAGTCGTTTCCGTACAAGGAAACAGCAGAACGAGACAACAAAAGGCTTAAAAGACGGGACAATTGATGTTGTAATTGGTACGCATCGAGTTTTATCTAAGGATATTGTGTTTAAAGATCTGGGTTTGCTTATTATTGATGAAGAGCAGCGCTTTGGTGTAACGCATAAAGAAAAAATTAAGCAAATGAAAGCCAATATTGATGTATTAACACTAACTGCTACACCGATTCCACGTACCTTGCATATGTCTATGCTGGGCGTTCGGGATTTATCGGTTATTGAAACGCCGCCTGAAAATCGTTTTCCAGTACAAACGTATGTTGTTGAATATAATGCTGGTCTAGTCCGAGAGGCGATTGAACGAGAACTAGCAAGAGAAGGACAGGTTTACTTTTTATATAATCGTGTAGAGGATATTGAGAGAAAAGCTGAAGAGATTTCCATGCTAATTCCAGATGCGCGTGTTACTTATGCACATGGAAAGATGAATGAGAGTGAATTAGAGTCTGTTATGCTTGCGTTCTTGGATGGGCAATATGATGTCTTGGTAAGTACAACAATTATTGAAACAGGTGTAGATATTCCAAATGTAAATACATTAATTGTACACGATGCCGATCGAATGGGATTGTCACAGCTATATCAGCTTCGTGGTCGTGTTGGTCGCTCCAACCGAGTTGCTTATGCATACTTTACCTATAAAAAAGATAAGGTGCTTTCTGAGGTCGCAGAACGCAGATTACAAGCTATCAAGGAATTCACGGAGCTTGGTTCGGGCTTCAAAATTGCTATGCGTGATTTATCGATTCGAGGCGCTGGTAATTTACTTGGTGCTGAACAGCACGGCTTTATTGATTCAGTAGGTTTTGATTTATATTCACAAATGCTGAAAGAAGCAATTGAAACTCGTAGAGGCACAACAGGTGCTGAAGCACACTTTGAGGTAGAAATGGACCTAGAGGTAGATGCATATTTGCCAGATAGCTATATCTCAGATAGTAAGCAAAAAATAATTATGTATAAGCATTTCCGAAGTGTATCTTCCGTTGAGGATATTGAGGAGCTCCAGGAAGAGATAACAGACAGGTTCGGTGACTATCCGCAAGAAGTGGGCTATTTATTACAAATTTCTATGTTAAAGGTTTTGGCAGTGAAAGAGAAAATTGAAAGCATTAAGCAAAGCAAGCAAGAGGTAACCTTCCTATTTTCTGAATCAGCTAGCCGTAATTTAGATGGAGGAAAATTATTTATGCTAACAAACTCCATTAGTAGGTCTATGCGCTTAGGTATGGAAGGAGCCAAACTAAAAATTGTGATGGATGTTAAAGGAATAGAGCCTTCTAAATGGCTTTCTCAAATTGAAACGCTTATAAGAGGATTAGATGATGCAAAAAAAGAAGCAATAAATGCCTAACTTAACAAGAAAATCAAATCGGCGTGCATAGAACGTCTAATGTGAACAATACTATGCTTAACAGTTGGTGGTTTTGACAATATAAGGAGAAGAAACCACTACTTTTACCATCTGTAGAAAGCGAGGCAGCATTAGAATGAAAGCAACTGGAATAGTACGTCGAATTGATGATTTAGGCAGAGTCGTTATTCCAAAAGAAATTCGCAGAACGCTCCGCATCCGCGAAGGAGATCCTTTGGAAATTTTTGTGGATCGAGATGGAGAGGTTATCTTAAAGAAGTATTCACCAATTAGCGAACTTAGTGATTTTGCAAAAGAGTACGCCGATGCGCTTTACGATAGCTTGGGTCATAATGTTTTAATATGCGATCGCGACCAGATCATTGCTGTAGCGGGCGTTTCAAAAAAGGAATTTCTAAATAAAAATATTGGCGAATTAATTGAGAAGGCAATGGAAGAGCGTAACTCTGTTGTCATGATGGATGCAAGTGAGATCTCTATTATTGATGGACTAAAGGAGCAAGTTGCCTCTTACACAATTGGTCCAATTATTGCAAACGGCGATCCTATCGGAGCTGTTATCATCTTCTCTAAAGAGAAAATTATAGGTGAGCCGGAACATAAAGCTGTTGATACGGCGGCAAGCTTCTTGGCGAAGCAAATGGAACAGTAAAAAGGTAGCTTTCAGCTACCTTTTTTTTGTTATAATATGGGACGAATGCTATACAGCTATCAGAATTACAGAAATGGAGTTATCTCATGGAAACAAAGAAATATGCATCGTTTTGGCAGGGTGCAATCATACTTACGCTTGCTGGCATCATTGTGAAAATATTGAGCGCTTTTTATCGTATTCCTTACCAAAACATTGCTGGAGACGTAGGATTTTATATCTATCAGCAAGTATACCCTTTTTACGGCGTATGCTTAATTTTAGGTACGTATGGATTTCCGGTCGTTATTTCAAAGTTAGTTGCCTCGCGTATAGAAAGTGGTGACACCACAAAGGCCAAAGAAATCATATATATTTCATTTTTAGCCTTAATGTGTATAGGAATCCTATTATTTTGCACATTCTTTTTTGGTGCTGAAATCATTGCGGGATATATGGGAGATTCATCATTGCAAATCTTGTTGCAGGTTATCGCCTTTTCGTTTCTGTTAATGCCATTTTTGTCCGTGATGCGTGGATATTTGCAAGGAATTGGTGATATGAAGCCTACTGCTGTATCACAAGTAGCGGAACAAGCGCTAAGAGTTGCGATTATTGTAGGGCTATCACTTTACTTGGTTGCACAGGGATCTAACGGATATATAGTAGGTGGAGGTGCTATGTTCGGATCAGTTGCTGGCAGTATACTTGGAATTATTATTTTAGCTTATTATCTGTATCAACGAAAAGCAGGTATATATAAAGCTTCGTGGTCCGCTATAAGCAATAAAGGGATGATTATAAAACTGGTTGTACTACAAGGTATATTGATATGTATTAGTAATGTAACTTTAGTTCTTATTCAAATGGTCGATTCTGTAACCTTTTATGAATTGCTTTTACAAACAGGAGAAGCTTCAGAGAGGTCGAAGGTTATAAAGGCTGTATATGATCGGGGTTTTCCGCTTATCCAGCTAGGTACTGTAGTAGCTACCTCTTTCGTGTTACCGCTTATCCCGATGATTTCTGCTGCCCGGACAAAAGGTGATTATCATGCTGTTAAGCATTATATGCAATTGGCAATGAAGCTAACCTTAGTCGTTTCATTGGCAGCTACGGGCGGTCTCATTTGCATTATTGAACAAACGAATATTATGCTATTTACGGATAATCAAGGTTCTTTTACTTTAGGTGTTTTAGTTGTGTCTATTCTATTCGGTTCATTTGGAATTGTAGCATCAGCGGTGTTACAAGGAATAGGGAATACCGTTTTACCGGCCTTTTTTGCGGTTGTTGGCATTGTTGTTAAGTATGTGGGTAATATGTTGCTGATGCCGGAGTTAGGGGATGTGGGTGCTGCGTGGGCTACGGTTTTGTCTTTAGGCTGCATCAGTATTTTTAACGTTATGTATTTAAAGCATAAAATGAACACTTCTTTAGTTGGATGGAAGAACGCAAGCAAGGTTGTTTTCGCTTGCCTTGTGATGATACTTTTTTTGAAGATATACGTATATGGAGTAGATACAATAGCTGAACATACAAGTCGCTCTTTAATATCTGTAGAGGCTTTAAGTGCAGTTTGTATAGGAGGCATGTTATATTTAATTTTAATTATCCGATGGGGCGTATTTACAATTGATGAGATCGGTACAGTCTGGAAAGGGAAAAAACTACCTTTTTTCTTACGTTCTCAACGCTTATAAAATGGAAAGAGAGGAATAATCAATTGGGACATAAAATTACAGTTATTGGACTAGGTGCAGGTGAGCTTGAGCAATTAACACTTGGTGTCTATAAAATGCTTATCAATACACCGCATGTCTATTTGCGTACAAAAGAACATCCAGTTATTGAACAGCTTGAACGTGAAGGATTACAGTATACTTCTTTTGATCATATTTATGAAAACCATGATCAATTCGAGCAAGTGTATGAAGAAATTGTCAAAGTACTACTAGATAAAGCTTTGAAAGAGGATATCGTTTATGCTGTACCTGGACATCCATTAGTTGCCGAGCGTACCGTACAACTGCTGTTGCAACAGAATATTGTCGAAGTTGAAATTGCAGGTGGACAAAGTTTTTTAGATCCTTTATTTGCAAGTGTGAGGATAGATCCGATAGAAGGATTTCAATTAGTTGATGCTACCTCTTTTGTTTTAGATGAGATTGAATTACGACATCATCTAATTTTTGGTCAGGTATATGATTCTTTCATCGCTTCCGAGGTGAAGCTATCGTTAATGGAAGTATTGCCTGATGACTATGAAGTATATATTGTCACAGCTGCAGGCACTTCGTTTGAAAGTGTAAAAAAAGTACAATTATATGAACTTGATCGTCAAACAGAATTAAACAATCTGACCAGTGTGTATGTGCCACCGGTTCAAGATAAGGAAGTGTTATATGGACAATTCCATGCACTGCGGCAAATAATTCGCGAGTTACGCGGTCCCAACGGTTGTCCGTGGGATAAAGAGCAAACGCATCAATCTCTAAAAAAATATTTAATTGAAGAAGCATATGAGCTGTTAGAAGCAATTGATGAAGAAGACGATGATCACATCATTGAAGAACTGGGAGATGTTCTTTTGCAGGTAATGCTTCATGCACAAATCGGAGAAGATGAAGGATGGTTCTCTATTGATGATGTTATTCGTTCTATTTCAGCCAAGATGGTGCGTCGCCATCCTCATGTGTTCCAAAATGTGCAAGTGTCTGGTGCTGAAGAGGTAGTAGCGAATTGGGAGGAAATTAAAAAGCAGGAAAAGGTCGATAAACCGAAATCTGTTTTATCTGATATCCCTAAGAGCTTACCACAGCTTTTACAGGCATATGAGATTCAAAAGCAGGCGGCGAAAGTCGGATTTGATTGGAAAGAAGTAGAGCCCATGATGGAGAAGGTTCGCGAAGAATGGGAAGAGTTTTGCCAGGAAGCACGTAATATGAACCAACAAGAAATGTTACAAGAGTTTGGAGATATTTTGTTTGCGCTTGTAAATGTTGCACGTTTTTATAAGTTGAATCCTGAAGAAGCGGTTCATGCGACCAATCGTAAATTTATGAAACGATTTACTTATATTGAAACGCATGTTGCCCAAACAGGAAAAGCATGGGAAGAGTTTACTTTAGAAGAGCTGGACCATATCTGGGAAGAAGCGAAGAAAGAGGAAAGTCATTAGGAGGGAAATGTTATGAGATTAGATAAGTTTCTTAAAGTTTCACGTTTAATCAAAAGAAGAACATTAGCTAAGGAAGTGGCGGATCAAGGTCGAATTTCTATTAATGGTCAGCAAGCCAAGGCAAGCTCGGTTGTTAAGGTAGGAGATGAGCTAACAGTTCGATTCGGTCAGAAAATTGTCACGGTAAAAATCAACGAGATTAAAGAAACGACCAAAAAAGAAAACGCTGTTGATATGTACTCAATCGTAAAAGAAGAAAAAGTAGAAACACAGGGCTTGTTCTAAATAAAAACGTCTCTTCATACATTGATAGCAGTATAAATTATGGGGGGATTGACATGAACGGGTATCAAACGAACTCTCAAAATACAGCAGCTTCTGTAGAGCATGATGTAGTGATGCGGGGAAGGCGGCTTTTGGAGATTACCGGTGTTAAACAAGTTGAAAGCTTTGATAGTGAAGAGTTTTTGCTTGAAACTGTTATGGGGTTTTTAACGATCCGAGGTCAGAATCTGCAAATGAAGAATCTGGATGTGGAAAAGGGTGTTGTGTCCATCAAAGGAAAAGTTTTCGAAATGATGTATATTGATGAACACCATTCGGAGAAGGCTAAAGGGTTCTTTAGCAAGTTATTTAAATGAGCTTAACAGTACAGTTTTATACCATGCTCTCTATGATTGGAATGGGAGCTTGGACGGGTGCAGCATTAGATACCTATCAGCGTTTTCTAAAGCGTTCTAAGCGAAAGCGATGGTTCGTTTTTATCAGTGACTTATTGTTTTGGACTGTCCAAGCTCTGCTTGTTTTTTACGTGCTGCTGCTCTCTAATGAGGCGGAGTTGCGAATCTATGTGTTTGTAGCACTTCTATGTGGATTTGCTGCGTATCAAAGCATGTTCAAGCGTATGTATACGTCTCTGTTGGAAATGATAATACGTTTTGTTATTCGTACCTATCATCTTCTGGCTACCGTCGTGAAAGTTGTCATTATTCGTCCAGTGTTGATATTGCTGCAGTTGTTGCTAACGATTTCTATATTCCTATTGCAGCTACTACAAAAAATAGCGCAGTTGTTATACAAGCTTACTATGAAAATTTTATTGTTGGCATGGAAGATAATCTCTATTCCAATTGCATTTATACTACGACTTCTATGGAAAGTGCTTCCTAATCGTGTTAAAATTTTTATTAGACACTGTGCAGGATTTTTACGTAGATTCGAGAAGATGAAGGTAAAGATACTTGGGTGGTGGAAATATATTAAAAACAGGTTAGGGGGACCTCGTGAATGAGGGAACTGAAAAATCATTTGGAACAAAGCTCAAATCAAACTTTCTCGCATACAATAACAACAGGTAATAAAAGTAAAAAACGCTTAGTGCGACGTTTGTCTTTGTTTTTTGCCTTTGCGTTTGTTGTAGTCGTTAGTGTTAGTTTCAGCTTGCATAAACAATCTGTTGCTGTAGAAGCGCAGAAAAAGGAAATTCGGAGTTTAAGTACAAAGCTAAAAACACTGCAGACAGAAGAGAAAAAGTTGCATAATGAGATAAAAAAACTGAATGATGATGACTATATTGCTAACATCGCCAGAAGAGACTACTTTTTCTCTAAACCAGGAGAGGTAATTATTCCTATTTCTAAGTAGTCAGGTTTTGTTGACACTGTATTTTAGGATTATATATAATGTAGTAAAATCGACCTTTTCAAACCTAAGGAGGAGCATTTTTTTTATGGCAATTGAGGTAGGCAGCAAGTTACAAGGAAAAGTAACAGGTATTACTAATTTTGGAGCTTTTGTAGAGCTGCCAGATGGAGTAACAGGTCTCGTCCACATTAGTGAAGTTGCAGATAACTATGTAAAAGACATCAATGATCATCTTAAAGTTGGCGATCAAGTGGAAGTAAAAGTCATCAACGTTGAAAAAGATGGTAAGATTGGACTTTCTATTAAGAAAGCGAAAGAGCGCGAAGGAGCAACTGCTGAGCAACGTCCAAATCGTCCGCAACGCAATAACAATCGCCCTTATGGTGATCGTGATCGCGGTGGTCGTGGACGCGATAGAGAAGAGCGTGCTCCGAAAGAAAATTTTGAGCAAAAAATGCTTCGTTTCCTAAAGGAAAGTGAAGATCGTTTGTCTTCGTTAAAAAGAAATACAGAATCTAAGCGCGGTGGCCGTGGTGCAAGACGCGGTTAACTAAGGGTGAAGGGCATTCGAGTGCGAGTGCCTTTTTTACTTGTGCGAAGGAAACATCACATGCATTATAAGTAGAGATAGTCTATCTAAAATAACTTTTTTGATACGTATATAAAAATTAAAAAAAGACGTTGACATATATCAGGATAATAGTTATTATAGTAATTGTCCGTTAAGGAATTATACAATATGGCGGTGTAGCTCAGCTGGCTAGAGCGTACGGTTCATACCCGTAAGGTCGGGGGTTCGATCCCCTCCGCCGCTATCCCATTAAGGCCCGTTGGTCAAGTGGTTAAGACACCGCCCTTTCACGGCGGTAACACGGGTTCGAATCCCGTACGGGTCATCATGAAAAGATCAAACCAATTTGGTTTGATCTTTTTCGTTTTTTTATATACGCTCTTCTACAAAAAGAGATACAATCTGTATAAATTTCTACACTTGTAATAAAGAAGAACCAACAAATGTGTATACATATGGAAGTATTTATGGTAAAAAGTCGAACAATTCAAAAAAACAAACTTGCTATTTTGACAAAAAAACTGCTTGCATCATTTTATAATACAAGTAATAAAATATGCGGGTGGTGTGAAAAGTATGCCAAGAACTGAAAAAAGTACGGTAGAAGCAGGGATATTGGCGATGAACCGCGGTCAAGCGAATTTATCAAATTGGACAAGTAAAATTAAGTCAGTCATTGAGAGTGTTTTTTTTCGATGGGGCTTTGTTATTGTTTTAATTGGGTTCTTATTAGGAAGAGCGTATATTCTAAGTAATATTCTACCATTTGCACTTCCTTTCTTTGCGGCTGTATATGTAATGAAGCGCGAAAAAACGGCACTGGCCTTTTTAGCGCTGATGGGAGGAGCCTTGACGGTCTCTCTCGAAAATACAGCATTTACATTTGCCTCGATCTTTATGTTTTTCGTGTACAACCTGTTTTTCGCCAGGTTTACAAAGAAAATAATCGGTCTTGTTCCTTTCCAAGTATTTTTATCCGCTTTAACAGCTCACCTTACTGTTGTTTATTTCACGGAACAATCTCTCGTATTGTACGATGTTTTCATTAGTACCATTGAAGCTGGCCTTAGTTTTGTGCTAACAATGATTTTTTTGCAAAGTGTTCCTCTTCTTACTGAAAGAAAAGGAAAACAACAGCCTCTAGAAACAGAGGAGGTTGTTTGTTTAATTATTTTATTGGCATCGGTACTTACTGGTACAACAGACTGGTATATCTATGGATTATCAGTACAGCACATTTTCACACGTTACCTTGTCTTAATATCCGCATTTACTGCGGGCGCTGCAATTGGATCCACAGTTGGTGTTGTAACGGGTTTAATTCTTAGTTTAGCGAATGTAGCGAGCTTATATCAATTGAGTTTATTAGCTTTCTCAGGTTTGCTTGGTGGCATGCTGAAAGAAGGGAAGCGAATTGGTGTTGGTCTAGGTCTACTGATTGGAACTAGCCTGATTACGTTATATGTAGATAAACAGGCTGATATTGCGATTACATTGTTAGAATCAGTAGCAGCCATTGCAATCTTTCTTTTTACACCTAAATTTTTGCTAGACAAGCTGGCAAGATTCGTTCCTGGCACTGTGGAGAATTCCGCAGATCAGCAGCAGTATTTACGGAAAATGCGTGATGTAACTTCACAAAAGATAGCAAGATTTGCTAATGTTTTTCAAGCATTGTCCAACAGCTTTTCTACCTATGGGTATGTGCAAGAAATGGATAAGGATGAACAAATCGATTTGTTCCTAGAGCATGTTACAAAAAAAACTTGTAACAATTGCTTTAAAAAGGAGCAGTGTTGGTCTGTAAAACCGGAACAAACCTATGAATACATGAAAGAGATTATGGCGCAAACAGAAGAAGGAACGCTTGCGCGCAATCGGAAGTTTCATAAAGAATGGAGCAAGCATTGTATGCGAGCTTCGCAGGTTATGGATGTAGTTGATCGAGACTTAATGCATTTCTATAATGATCAAGAAATGCGCAGACAAATGCGAGAAAATCGTCGCCTAGTAGCAGAACAGCTACAGGGTGTTTCAAAGGTAATGGAGGATTTTGCGAAAGAAATCCAAAGAGAGAAAGAGAATCACCAAGTGCAAGAGGAGCAAATTATAGAATGCTTGCGGAGTTTTGGTGTTGAGATTGGCAATGTGGATATATATTGTTTAGACCAAGGCAATGTAGATATTGAAATGACGATTCCGAATGTAAGTAACGAGCGGGGTGAGTGTGAGAAATTAATTGCCCCTATGTTATCAGATATTCTAAAAGAAACCGTTTTTGTTGTTCGTGAAGAGCGGTCTCCTTATCCGCATGGGATGAGTACAGTAAGCTTTGGATCAGCGAAAACGTTCTCGGTTGATACGGGCATCGCAACGGCAGCGATGGGTGGAGGACTGCTATCAGGTGATTCTTATTCTACGATGGAGCTGGGTGCGGGAAAATACGCATTGGCAATTAGTGATGGCATGGGAAATGGTGAACGTGCACATATGGAAAGTAAGGAGACATTAAAGCTTCTTCAAAAAATCTTACAGTCCGGCATTCAAGAAACGATTGCAATTAAAGCAATTAATTCCATTCTATCACTGCGTACCACAGAAGAAATTTTTACAACGTTAGACTTGGCTATGGTAGATTTAAGAGATGCTACCGCTAAGTTTATTAAGGTAGGGTCAACACCAAGCTTTGTAAAGCGGGGAGATCGCGTAATTAAGGTAGAAGGAAGCAACTTGCCAATCGGTATTATCGAGGAGTTTGAGGTTGATGTGATTAGCGAGCAATTAAAAAGCGGGGACTTACTTATTATGATGAGTGACGGTATCTTTGAAGGGCCTAAGCATGTAGAAAATCATGAGGCATGGATGAAGAGAAAGATTAAAGAGATACAGACACAAGATCCCCAAGAAATTGCTGATATTCTCATAGAAGAGGTAATTCGTTCTAGAGGTGGATTTATTGAAGATGATATGACAGTAGTAGTGGCAAAGATAGAAAAAAATATGCCAAAGTGGGCTACCATTCCAATTGCTAGTAAGCAAATTCAATAGTATAAGAACAATCCCTTTTGTCGATGCTAGATGTATACAATTGTGAAAAATCCGAGATGCATCTCGGATTTTTTTTAATAAACAGCTTATATTAAATTGTAATATTGATAATGGAGTATTTGCTGATTGGTGTATGAAAGGTCTGTGAAAAGAAATCCTTTAGAGTAGAGAACTCAACAATGAACTTTAATAGAGACCAAAAGGTAACGATAGTAGGCAGCAACAGCAATGTACTTGTAGGGATTCTTTGTAAAGATTGCGTGTTTTAAGGCTTATACTGCCTTTTTTTTGCGAATAGAGATAAAATAATGGTACGATAACAATAAGAAACATGCTTATAGAAGGTGATTGCGTTTTGAGTGTTTCATTTGTCTCTCAGGTAGAGCGTTTTATTTTCGAGAATGAACTATTAAATATGCACACTACAGTTGTAGTGGGAGTATCCGGCGGTATGGATTCTATGGCTCTGTTGTATTATCTTCAGGGAATTAAAGAGCGCTACCATTTACAGATTATTGTGGCCCATATTGATCATATGTTTAGGGGAGAGCAGTCAGCTGCGGATATGCATCATGTAATAAAGGTTTGTGAAGAATTCAACCTTACTTGCGAAGCGGCACAAGTAAATGTAAGTCAATATCAAAAAGAAAATGGTTTAGGTGTACAGGAAGCAGCTCGGGAATGCCGATATGGTCATTTTGCGAAGGTAATGGAAAAGTATCAAGCGGACTGTTTGGCACTCGCACATCATGGTGATGACCAAATAGAGACGATTATGATGCGAATGGTACGAGGGAGTATATCAAAGGGATATGCAGGTATACCTGTTAAGCGAACATTTGCCGGTGGTATAATTATACGTCCGTTCCTTTCAGTGACTAAAGATGATATAAAAGCTTATTGTGCAGATCAAGGTATTATCTATCGAAATGATCCAAGTAATGAGAAGGACACGTATACAAGGAATAGGTTTCGTAAATATATTCTCCCTTTTTTAAAACAGGAAAATCCGAATGTACACGTTCATTTGCAGCGGTTTAGCAAGTTTGTTGAAGAGGATGAGAAATATTTGCAGGAATTAGCTTTTGAAAAGCTGAATACAGTAATTAAGAAAAAAGACAAAAATCGCATAGTAATTTCAATTCCTGCTTTTGAATCCTTGCCTATGCCTTTACAAAGAAGAGGTATTCAACTAATATTAAACTATCTTTATGAATACCAGCTTCCTTCTTCACTTTCTTCTATACATATTGAGCAAGCGCTATCTTTTTTACGGCGTCCTCACCCTTCCGGTTCACTTGATTTTCCAGTTGGACTTAAGGTAATGCGTTCCTATACAGAATGCGAATTTTACTTTTTTTCAGAAAAGCCTGAGGAGTTTTTTTACAACCTCCCAGTGCCTGGAAAAGTAGTGCTACCAAATGGAGATGAGGTTACGGCAGAGGTAAGCAAGTTATACCCACATACGTCTGATTCTTCTTTGTTTGTCGGCTCGTATGACGCGATTTCTACACCATTGAGCGTTCGAACAAGAAAAAATGGAGATCGTATGACGATAAAAGGTATGAACGGTACAAAAAAGATAAAAGCTATCTTTATTGAAGAAAAAGTGCCGAAGCAGCAAAGAGACAGTTGGCCTATTGTTTGTGATGTACAAGGGGAGATTATCTGGATTCCCTTGCTAAAGCAATCTGCGTGGGCCACATCATCAACGGAGCATGGGCATTATATACTCATTCGTTACAACAGCAAGGAGTCTTCTAGGAGGATAAGTAAATGATGAATCAAGATATTGAAAAGGTACTTGTATCTGAAGAACAAATTCAAGAGAAGGTAAGAGAGCTCGGCGCTATTATCGCACGAGACTACAAAGACACGATTCCGTTGGCAGTAGGTGTACTAAAGGGTGCGATGCCATTCATGGCAGATCTTTTAAAACGTACAGATGCTTACCTAGAGATGGATTTCATGGCGGTTTCCAGCTATGGACATTCTACAGTGTCTACGGGAGAAGTAAAGATCCTAAAGGATTTAGATACTTCTGTCGAAGGTCGTGATATTTTAATCGTCGAAGATATTATCGACAGCGGTTTAACATTAAGTTACTTAGTGGATCTGTTTAAATATCGCAAAGCCAAATCAGTAAAAATTGTAACCTTGCTCGATAAGCCGACAGGAAGAAAAATTGATATCCAAGCGGACTACGTAGGTTATATCGTACCAAATGAGTTTGTGGTTGGTTACGGTTTGGATTACAAAGAGCAGTATCGTAATTTGCCGTATATTGGTGTATTAAAACCTAGTGTGTATTCAAGCTAATAATACATAAGCCTTACAATTGGATAGGAAAGTTTTTGTATGTTACTATTTATTATAGTGTTTATGCTGTGAGAGGAGGTTAGGAATGAATCGGATCTTCCGTAATACCATCTTTTATTTATTAATATTTTTAGTTGTAATCGGTGTGGTAAGCTATTTCAATGGTTCAAGCCAACAAACAAAGCCGGTTCGCTATGATACATTCCTGGATCGCTTAGATAAGGGAGAGGTCAAGGAAGTTAATTTGCAACCGAAAAATGGTGTGTTTGAGCTTAAAGGACAATTCACGGAATATAATAAGGATGAATTTTTCGTGACGTATGCAGCCAACACAGAAGAGTTGCAAAAGAAATTAAATGACAGTGCGAAAAATACAAAAGTGAATTATCAACCTGCCGAAGAAACGAGCGCGTGGGTAACGTTCTTCACTTCTATCATTCCATTTGTTATCATCTTTATTTTATTCTTCTTCTTATTAAACCAAGCGCAAGGCGGCGGTAGTCGCGTTATGAACTTTGGTAAAAGTAAGGCGAAGCTATATAACGATGATAAAAAGAAAGTTCGTTTCCGTGATGTTGCGGGAGCAGATGAGGAAAAACAAGAACTTGTGGAAGTTGTTGAGTTTTTGAAAGATCCTCGTAAATTTGCAGAGCTAGGTGCACGTATTCCAAAAGGGGTTCTATTAGTGGGTCCTCCGGGAACTGGTAAAACATTGCTGGCAAGAGCTGTAGCTGGAGAAGCTGGCGTGCCGTTCTTCTCTATCAGTGGTTCTGACTTCGTAGAGATGTTTGTCGGTGTCGGTGCTTCACGTGTACGTGACTTGTTTGAAAATGCCAAAAAGAATGCACCTTGTATCATTTTTATTGATGAAATTGATGCGGTAGGTCGTCAGCGTGGCGCTGGTCTTGGCGGTGGTCATGATGAGCGTGAACAAACGCTAAACCAATTGCTTGTTGAAATGGATGGGTTCGGCGCGAACGAAGGTATTATTATCGTAGCGGCTACAAACCGTCCTGATATCCTAGATCCAGCTTTATTGCGTCCTGGCCGCTTTGACCGTCAAATTACGGTTGATCGTCCAGATGTAAATGGTCGTGAAGCAGTATTAAAAGTACATGCTCGTAACAAACCGCTTGATGAAAGCATCAACCTGCGTGCTATTGCAATGCGCACACCGGGCTTCTCAGGCGCTGATTTAGAAAACCTATTGAATGAGGCTGCGCTTGTAGCAGCTCGTCAAAACAAGAAGAAGATTGACATGGAGGATATCGATGAGGCGACGGACCGTGTAATTGCAGGTCCAGCTAAAAAGAGCCGTGTAATCTCTCAAAAAGAAAGAAACATTGTCGCTTATCATGAAGCGGGTCATACAGTAATCGGTATGGTTCTTGATGAAGCAGATATGGTGCATAAAGTAACAATTGTTCCTCGTGGGCAAGCCGGTGGTTATGCTGTTATGCTTCCAAAAGAAGATCGTTACTTCATGACAAAACCGGAGCTGTTGGATAAGATTGCAGGATTGTTAGGTGGTCGTGTTGCTGAGGAAATCGTGTTTGGTGAAGTAAGTACAGGTGCTCACAATGACTTCCAACGCGCAACGGGCATTGCAAGAAGAATGGTAACAGAATTCGGTATGAGCGATAAACTCGGTCCTATGCAGTTTGGAAACTCACAAGGTCAAGTATTCTTGGGCAGAGACTTCCATTCCGAGCAAAACTACAGCGATGCTATTGCTCATGAAATCGATTTGGAAATGCAACGTATCATGAAAGAGTCTTATGCTCGCGCGAAGCAAATCCTAACTGATAATCGTGATAAGCTTGAGCTCATTGCAAAAACGTTGCTTGAAGTGGAAACTTTGGATGCGGAACAAATTAAAAGTTTGTTTGAAAATGGTGTAATGCCTGATAGAAAGGCAACTACGCTTAATACAGATGAAGTGAAAGTTAATATTTCCGCTAAAAAAGATGAAGCAAAAGAAGAAGAGCCAAAGGAGTGACTTTACGTCACTCCTTTTTTCTTGCAAGATAATGAACATGCAGTAGGGAGTGTGAAGATATGATTTTTGTGCTAGATGTGGGAAATACAAACGCGGTTCTGGGCGTCTTCGAACAAAGGACGCTTAGACAACATTGGCGAGTAGAGACAAATCGGAATAAAACGGAAGATGAGTACGGTATGCTTGTGAAGCAACTACTACAGCACGAGGGTATTCAGTTTAGTGATATTACAGGAATTATTATCTCCTCTGTAGTTCCTCCTATTATGTTTGCTTTAGAGAGAATGTGTGAAAAGTATTTTAAACGCAAACCGCTTGTAGTAGGGCCAGGGATTAAAACAGGTCTTAATATTAAATATGAAAATCCACGTGAAGTAGGTGCTGACCGTATTGTAAATGCTGTGGCTGCCATCCAAATGTATGGAGGTCCGTTGATTATTGTAGATTTTGGTACAGCAACAACGTATTGCTATATTGATGAACACAAAAACTATATGGGTGGGGCTATTACACCTGGTATTATGATTTCGGCAGAAGCTTTATATAGCCGAGCTGCAAAGCTTCCTAGAATCGAAATTACTCGTCCAAGTGAAGTAATTGGACGAAATACGATTAGTGCTATGCAAGCAGGAATTTTATTCGGCTATGTTGGTCAAGTAGAGGGCATTGTAAAGCGTATGAAAGAGCAAGCCAAAACAGATCCATTGGTCATTGCCACAGGCGGACTGGCAAAATTGATTGCTGAAGAGTCGGATGTAATCGATATTGTCGATCCATTTTTAACATTAAAAGGGCTATACATGCTTTATGAGCGTAATGTAATTCAATAAGAGAAGGGTGATTTAGATATGAAGGATTATTTAGTAAAAGCACTTGCTTTCAATGGTGAGGTGCGCGCATATGCAACAATTACAACCGAGACTGTACGAGAAGCGCAAAGACGTCATGATACATGGAGAACAGCGTCAGCCGCGTTAGGAAGATCGCTAACTGCAGGGGCTATGATGGGCGCTATGCTAAAAGGTGAGCAAAAGCTTACTATCAAGGTGGAAGGAAACGGGCCACTTGGGCATATTCTAGTTGATGCCAATGCTAAAGGTGAGGTTCGTGGTTACGTAGCAAATCCGCATGTTGATTTTGAAGCGAACGAGCAAAATAAGCTTCGTGTTTATCAAGCAGTTGGTACGGAAGGATATGTAACCGTTATAAAAGATATAGGTATGAGAGAACCATTTACAGGTCAGGTTCCAATTGTTTCAGGAGAGCTTGGAGAAGACTTTACTTATTATTTTGCTGTGTCAGAGCAAACGCCAGCTTCAGTTGGTGTTGGGGTACTTGTGAATGGTGATGATAGTATATTGGCAGCTGGTGGATTTATTTTGCAAATCATGCCTGGGGCGCAGGAGGAAACGATTACCTTCCTGGAAAATAAATTAAAAACAATCCTCCCAGTTTCTCAAATGGTTGAACAAGGTTTTACACCTGAGCAAATGCTGCACGAACTGGTAGGGGAAGAAAACCTGAAGATTCTAGAGCATTTGGATGTTGCTTTTAAATGCACGTGTTCAAGGGAACGTATTGAAGCTGTATTAGTCAGCTTAGGAAAAAGTGAATTGGAAGCAATGCGTGAAGAAGAGGATAAAACAGAAGTACATTGTCATTTCTGTAACGAGCGCTATATTTTTACAGAAGAGGACTTAACGCAGATTATCGAAGAAATAAAATAATTTTAACTTTTCTAAAAAATATAAACAATACCAAGTGATTACGATTGACAAATGATGAGCACTCTGTAAAAATGTTTATAAATTCAATAAAATTACTTGGTAATAGGGGTGACGGAGATGAAGATTGCACAATCTGTTTCAGATTTGATTGGAAAAACACCAATTGTGAAGCTAAATCGCATTGTCGATGAGGATAGTGCTGATATCTACTTGAAGCTGGAGTTCATGAATCCTGGCAGCAGTGTAAAGGATCGTATTGCTTTAGCAATGATTGAAGCTGCAGAGAAGAAAGGATTACTGAAGGAAGGCGACACACTAATTGAACCGACAAGTGGAAACACGGGAATCGGATTAGCTATGGTGGCCGCAGCAAAAGGATATAAAGCAATCTTAGTTATGCCTGAAACGATGAGCATGGAACGTCGCAATTTGTTGCGTGCTTACGGGGCAGAATTGGTTTTAACACCTGGCCCGGAAGGGATGGGAGGTGCTATTCGCAAAGCAGAAGAGCTTGCGAAAGAGCACGGATACTTTATGCCCCAGCAATTTAAAAACGAAGCGAATCCTGAAGTTCATCGTTTAACAACAGGTCCTGAAATCATTGAACAAATGGGTGAACAATTGGATGCTTTTGTTTCTGGGATTGGAACTGGTGGAACCATCTCCGGTGCTGGTGCAGTATTAAAAGAAAAGTATCCAAATCTACAAATTATTGCAGTTGAGCCTGCAGATTCCCCAGTTCTATCGGGTGGTAAACCAGGTCCTCATAAAATCCAGGGAATCGGCGCTGGCTTTGTGCCGGATACATTGGATACAGGTATCTATGATGAGGTTATTACAGTAAAAAATGAGCAAGCCTTTGAATATGCACGTTTAGTAGGCAAAAATGAAGGAATTCTTGTAGGGATTTCCTCGGGAGCCGCTATCTACGCTGCACTAGAAGTGGCAAAGCGCCTTGGTAAAGGCAAGAAGGTTTTGGCTATCATCCCAAGCAACGGCGAACGTTACCTAAGCACACCTCTATACCAATTTGAATCTTAAATAACAAAGAGGGCATCCCTTAGAAAATTAAGGGGATGCCCTCTTTTTGGTTAGGATTTCTTACTCGGTATAACAATAAGCACAGAGTAGCAGCTTTACTCTTCTTAAAGAGAGTGTTATAACTTCCAGTTGATACCGATAATGAGTAGTTATCGGTTGGCTGGGAGAGGGGGATTGTAGCGCTGAAGATACTCTTTATCCCTCGTCATGCATTGAAAATCAAAAAGGAATTTTAACAGAGCCTTTTTAAAAAAGAGTGAAGAGACTAAAAACATCGTGTAGAATGGAAGCGTACTAACTAATTGATATGAGGTGTGAATATGAAGCAACAAATATTCGCTGTTTCTATGCCGTACGAAAAGGATGTTTTTCTTCAATATAAATTTTTATCGCAATCTAAGCTACAGCACTTCATTTTAGAGAGTGGTCGCGGTGGTCGCTACAGCATTGCAGGGCTGGAACCGGTAGCGGTTTTACGTGGGAAAGGTGAAGAGCTTCGTATTCAGGAAAATGGCCAAGAATCCGTTCTGAAAGGAAACCCCCTAGATCTAGTAAAGAACTACATGGCCGCACGTTACGTTGAACACGATGACTCTTTGCCTCCTTTTCAGGGTGGGGCTATGGGGTATTTTAGCTATGATTGTATTCGATACATAGAGCGTCTTGATGATAAAGCACAAGATGATTTAGAACTACCGGATGTTTTCTTGATGATATACGATGAAGTGATTGTATTTGATCATAAAGAGCGCGTGTTGTGGATAATGGTGCGTCATCATGATGAAAAGCAGGCAGCAGAGCGCCTGCAATATCTGCAGCATATATGGACGCAGCAGGTAGATTCCGTATATATCCCACTCCGAAATATTTACGAATCCAATCCTCACGTGTCGTTTACGGAAGACGAGTTTGTAAAAGCTGTAGAGCGTATTCAAGAGTATATTGCGTCAGGTGATGTATTTCAGGTTAATTTATCTGTAAGACAATCGCAGCCATTACGTTCTCATCCTATTGAAATTTATGAGAAATTACGTGAGATTAATCCATCACCGTATATGGGATATATGGAGCTAGGTGATTTTCAAATTGTGAGCGGCTCACCAGAATTGCTTATTAAAAAAGCAGGGATGGAAGTTAGTACCCGTCCTATTGCTGGTACTCGTTCAAGAGGAAAAGACGCACAAGAAGATGAAGTTTTAGCAAAAGAACTCATTGAAAATGAAAAAGAGCGTGCTGAACATGTGATGCTCGTAGATTTGGAACGCAATGACTTGGGACGTGTTTGTCGTTATGGTACGGTAGAAGTAAATGAATTTATGGCGATTGAAAAGTATTCCCATGTGATGCATATTGTCTCTAATGTTCGCGGTGAACTAGAGGAAGGAAAAGATGCATTTGATATTTTAAAAGCAGTGTTTCCAGGCGGTACGATTACAGGAGCACCTAAAATCCGCACAATGGAAATTATTGAAGAGTTAGAGCCGGTTCGAAGAGGTATTTATACAGGCTCTATTGGATGGATTAGCTTTTCCGGTGAAATGGAGCTTAACATTGTGATTCGTACATTGCTGGCTAAGGGTGGATATGCGCATGTACAGGCGGGAGCTGGTATAGTTATTGATTCAAATCCTCAAAATGAATATAAGGAATCATTAAAAAAAGCAGTGGCTTTATGGCGTGCTAAAGAAGCTAGTGAACAGGTGGGTGAGTAAAGATATGATTTTAATGATTGATAACTATGATTCCTTTACCTTTAATCTTGTGCAGTTTCTGGGAGAGTTAGGACAAGAACTCATCGTAAAAAGAAACGATGAACTTACAATAGAAGAGATTGAAGCAATGGAGCCTTCCTTTTTAATGATATCTCCAGGTCCGTGCAGTCCAAATGAAGCGGGGATTAGTTTGGAGGTTATCAAACATTTTGCAGGAAAAATACCTATTTTTGGCGTGTGTTTAGGACATCAAGCTATTGCGCAGGTATTTGGAGGAGATGTAATTCGCGCAGACCGCTTAATGCACGGGAAGACATCTTTAATGTACCACGATGGACGTACAGTGTTTAAAGATATACCAAGTCCGTTTCACGCGACTCGATATCATTCTCTAATCGTTAAAAAAGAGACATTGCCGGATTGTTTAGAGGTTACTGCCTGGACAGAGCAAGGCGAAATTATGGGAGTGAGACATAAAACATTAGCGGTTGAAGGTGTACAATTTCATCCTGAGTCCATTATGACGACACATGGTAAGGAGTTGCTGCAAAACTTTATTGCACACTACAGTAGGAAAGAAACAATATGTTAATTTATGTGAACGGCTCATATGTAGAAGAAGCGGATGCAAAAATATCTCCTTATGATCATGGTTTTTTATATGGCCTAGGGGTATTCGAAACGTTCCGTGTATATAACGGTCATCCCTTTTTGTTTCAGGATCATTATGAGCGGCTTGTTGCCGCTCTTGCTTTTTTAAATATTGAATGGAATATAGACAAAGCAGTCGTATTGGATATTCTCCAAGAGCTATTGCGAAAAAATGGTATAAAGGATGCGTATATTCGCTTAAATGTTTCAGCGGGTAATGGCGAAGTAGGCTTGCAGGTAACGCCTTATACAAAACCGTCTGTTATTATGTTCATTAAGCCACTACCTTTATCTAATATTACCGTTGAAAAAGAAGGAGTTATTCTACAAATAGCTCGAAATACGCCGGAGGGACCTTGGCGTTTAAAGTCACACCACTATATGAATAATGTTCTTGGTAAAAGGGAAGTAGGAGCGGACGTAAACAAGGAAGGTTTATTTTTGACAAAAGAAGGCTGGCTGGCAGAGGGTGTTGTATCAAACATCTTTTTTAGCAAAGATAATACGTTGTATACACCTTCCGTTGAAACAGGGATTTTAAACGGTATCACTCGAAATTTCGTGATATGTTTAGCTAAGAGCCTTGGATATAAGGTAGAAGAAGGTTTATACACAGAAGAGCAGCTCCTTAATAGTACAGAAGTATTTGTCACTAACTCGATTCAAGAAATTGTACCAATTCACAAAATTTCCTCGATTTTATTTCCCGGAAAACAAGGTGAGATTACAAATGAACTTAGTCATGCATACAGGCAACATCGTAACACTTTATGGCGTGTCGAGGATGTTGCGAAAGGAGAAGGGTTATGAACAGATATAATATAGCGTGTGGGCCTTATGAACTTCGTATTTCTGAAAAAACAATAATTATGGGGATATTGAACATTACACCAGACTCTTTTTCCGACGGTGGAACATATGATGAAGTGCATGCAGCTGTTAACCGAGCAAAAGAGATGGTTGAGCAAGGCGCACATATCATTGATATCGGAGGGGAGTCTACACGCCCTGGTGCAAGTAAGGTATCGCAGGAAGAAGAGTTAAACCGTGTTATCCCTATTATTCAAGCTGTATCTAAACAAGTTTCCGCTCCTATATCTGTCGATACATATAAAGCGGAGGTAGCTCGTCAGGCTATTGAAGCTGGAGCTCATATTATCAATGACATTTGGGGGGCAAAAGCTGATCCTAAAATGGCAGAAGTCGCGGCATATTATGAGGTTCCTATTGTGTTAATGCATAACCGTGATAACCAAAACTATCGAAATTTACTTGCCGATATGATCGGTGATTTATACGAAAGCGTTAGAATTGTGAAACGCGCCGGCGTCAGGGATGAAAATATCATTTTAGATCCAGGAATTGGTTTTGCAAAGACGCAAGAACAAAATCTAGAGGTTATGCGCAATTTAGAACAGCTAACCGTACTTGGATATCCTGTATTGCTCGGTACTTCCAGAAAGTCGTTTATTGGGCATGTGCTGGATCTTCCTGTAGAGGAAAGAATGGAGGGGAGCGGGGCAACGGTTTGCTTAGGTATCCAAAAAGGATGCGATATTGTACGTGTACATGATGTACTAGAAACAGCAAGAATGGCCAAAATGATGGATGCCATGCTGGGCAAGGGAAGTGTTTTGATTGGATAAAATTTTTGTGAAAGAGATGGAGTTCTATGGATATCATGGTGTGTTTCCTGAAGAGACAAGGTTGGGACAACGATTTAAAGTAGATTTAACAGTCCACCTTGATTTACGTCGAGCAGGAATGACAGATGACCTTTCAGAATCGGTAAATTATGGAGAGTTGTATCAGCTATGTGAAAAAATTGTGCAGGGCAAGCCATATAAGCTTGTTGAATCTGTTGCTGAAAGTATCGCTACGGAAGTCTTGCATCAATATGAAAGTATTCAATCTTGCACAGTGAAGGTGATTAAACCAGATCCGCCTATTCCTGGCCATTATCGTGAGGTGGCGGTTGAGATTACAAGGAGCCGTACATGACAAACATAGCATATATAGGAATAGGTTCTAATATTGGAGATCGATTTGGGTATTTAAAGCAAGCAGTTTCCTTACTGAATGAATCAGATAACATTAAAGTAGAAAAGGTGTCTACTGTTTATGAAACTGCACCGGTAGGATATGTAGAACAAGCGTCGTTTCTTAATATCGCCATACAAGTTTCTACCAATCTGAAGCCACATCAACTCTTGGAAACTATGCAAAGTATTGAAATGAAATTGGGAAGAAAAAGGGAAATTCGCTGGGGACCTCGTACAATTGACCTTGACATTTTGCTGTATAATCACGAAAATATTGAAACAGAGAGCCTTATTGTCCCGCATCCTCGTATGTATGAAAGGGCATTTGTACTGGCACCTCTTTGTGATATCAATGAAGATGTTAAACAAGCTATTTCAGATATGCAACTAGAAGAGATGATAAGGCGAGAAGGAGTTACGGTATGGAAGCGGACAAGTGGGGAAGGCGCATCCGCGCTTTTAGAAAATTAAAAGGATACACACAAGAAGGCTTTGCGAAGCGTCTAGGTATATCAGTTTCTATTTTGGGAGAAATTGAACGTGGTAACCGACTCCCGAGTGAAGAATTTATTTTACAAGTTATTAAAGAGTTGAATGTTTCAATAGAGGAATTAAAACCTAAGGAGTAAGAGAGGAGGAGAGAGTATGTTAAAAATAGGTAATATTGAAATGAAAAATCCGGTTGTGCTAGCACCGATGGCAGGCGTATGCAACTCTGCATTTCGTTTAACAGTAAAAGAATTTGGTGCAGGACTTGTTTGTGCGGAGATGGTGAGTGATAAGGCTATTCTATTTAATAATCAAAAAACGATGGATATGTTATATATTGATGAACGTGAAAAACCTTTGAGCTTACAAATCTTTGGCGGCGAAAAAGAAACATTAGTCGAAGCGGCCAAGTTTGTAGATAAAAATACAACTGCTGATATTATTGATATTAATATGGGATGCCCCGTGCCAAAAATCACAAAATGTGATGCGGGTGCAAAGTGGCTTCTTAACCCGAACAAGGTATATGAAATGGTAGCGTCCGTAGTAGATGCGGTCCAAAAGCCAGTTACAGTCAAAATGCGTCTTGGTTGGGATGAAGATCACATCTATGTAATTGAGAATGCTTTAGCTGTTGAACGAGCAGGAGGACAGGCTGTAGCAGTTCACGGTCGAACGCGCTCTCAAATGTATGAGGGTAAAGCAGACTGGAGCTACATTAAGCAAGTAAAGCAGGCGCTTAAAATCCCTGTTATCGGAAATGGGGACGTCGAAACACCGCAAGATGCAAAGCGTATGCTTGATGAAATCGGTGTAGATGGTGTGATGATTGGCCGTGCAGCTCTCGGTAACCCATGGATGATTTATAGAACTGTTAAATATTTAGAGACAGGCGAACTAATGGATGAGCCAGGTGTAAGAGAAAAAATGGATGTATGTATTCTGCATTTAGACCGATTAATTGCCTTAAAGAATGAAAAAATTGCAGTTAGAGAAATGCGTAAGCATGCAGCGTGGTATTTAAAAGGTGTACGCGGAAACGCGAAAGTAAGAAACGCAGTAAATGAATGTAACACGAGAGAAGATATGGTTTCGTTGCTTCATGCATTTGCTGAAGAAATGGAGAACAAGCAGGCAGCAATTCAGGTAGGCTAACTTTTATAATAATTACAGATGAAAGAGGGTGTCCTGTAGTCACGGGATGCCCTTGTTTCGTAGGAAGATAAAGAGATTGAGTAAATGCAAAGAGCTTCATAAAAATGGAGAGTCTGCTTGTCGTTCATGACTTACTTTGCCCTCTCATCTTAAAAGAATATTGGTTTTTCTGCTTGTACTTATATATACTTGAAAGAAAGTGTTATACTATGTATTATTGTAAATTTAACAATCTGGAGTTGATGTAATGAGCTACGAAGAATTAAATGACCAGTTGCAGGTCCGCCGTGATAAGTTGCAAAAACTATTTGAAAAAGGAATGGACCCGTTTGGTAAGCGATTTGAGCGTACGCACTCTACTGATCAATTGCTAGCACTTTATGGTGAAGTAGAGAAAGAAGCGCTTGATGAAAAAGGAATCTCTGTTTCTATTGCTGGACGTATCATGACAAAGCGTGGAAAAGGTAAAGCGGGCTTTGCTCATGTTCAGGATTTGCATAATCAAATTCAAATCTATGTAAGACAAGATGCGGTGGGAGAAGAACAATATGAGTTGTTCAATAGCGCTGACTTAGGTGACCTTGTTGGTGTGACAGGTACAGTATTTAAAACGAAAGTCGGCGAATTATCTATTAAAGTCACAGACTTCACGCTGTTGACAAAGTCTCTTCGTCCGCTACCTGATAAATATCATGGCTTGAAAGATATTGAACAACGATATCGTCAACGCTATTTAGATTTGATTACGAGCATGGAAAGTCGTAAAACATTCATTGCTCGCAGTAAAATTATTCAATCCATGAGAAGGTATTTAGATGACAATGGCTATTTAGAAGTAGAAACACCTATGATGCATGCGATTGCAGGTGGTGCGTCTGCTCGTCCATTCATTACACATCACAACGCTTTAGATATGCAACTATATATGCGTATCGCTATCGAGCTGCATTTAAAACGTTTGATTGTCGGCGGTTTAGAAAAAGTATATGAAATTGGACGTGTATTCCGTAACGAAGGTATCTCTACTCGTCATAATCCTGAGTTTACAATGATTGAATTATATGAGGCATATGCTGACTATAAAGATATTATGGAACTTACAGAAAACCTAATTGCTCATATTGCGAAAGAAGTACTTGGTACAACAAAAGTACAGTATGGTGAGTATGAAGTAGACTTAGAACCAAAATGGAAACGAGTTCACATGGTGGATGCTATTAAAGAGCAAACAGGTGCGGATTTCTGGGCTCCTATGAGCGTAGAAGAAGCTCGAGCTCTAGCTAAAGAACATGGTGTAGAAGTAACTGAGCATATGGAAGTGGGACACATTATTAATGAGTTCTTCGAGCAAAAAGTAGAGGAGCATCTAATTCAACCGACGTTTATTTATGGTCATCCAGTTGAGATTTCTCCACTAGCTAAGAAGAATGAGGAAGATCCGCGCTTCACAGATCGTTTTGAGTTGTTTATCGTTGCGCGTGAACATGCAAATGCATTCACTGAGCTTAACGATCCTATCGATCAAAAAGAGCGTTTTGAAGCACAATTAAAAGAACGTGAGCAAGGAAATGATGAGGCGCATATGATGGATGATGATTATATTGAAGCGCTAGAATACGGTATGCCTCCTACGGGCGGATTAGGTATCGGTATTGACCGTCTTGTTATGCTACTGACTAATGCTCCATCTATTCGTGATGTATTATTATTCCCGCAGATGAGACATAAGCAAGACTAACGGTTATTTTGACAAAAGGGTAACCTCATAATAAAAGGAGAACCCAATTGCACGTGTTTATTCATAAGAAAAATGCCCCATAGTTTTTGGGGCATTTTTTATTTTGCTGGGAGTGTGAAAGTTTCATGTTAGTAATTACTTATTGATTAGAGTGGAAGGAACGGAACCTTCTGATCGTCCGCTGAAATCAGCAAAGAATTTGAACTAAAATTGTCCAGGAGTCCCCTTCTTCAGCGAAGGGAGAGCACAAAGTTTTTCGACTTAGAGAGTAAGTGTGAGTAAAGTGTTCGTATATTAAACGTATGCATAAATCTTTTGTTGTATTAAGTTGTCATGAAAAAGCATAAGAATGGCTCACTTCGTACATGTAATATTACTAGAAGTTGCTGCTCTCAGAGCAAAGTAAATCTCTTCTGCGCTGTCTCCTAGCTTAAAAAACGCTATCTGTTAAAATTATATAAAGTTTTATTACAAAAACTATTGCATTTCTAATTTATAGCTGTTATATTTATAAACGTTGTCGCTGACAAAATAACTTGAATGAAAAAAGTTATTGACTTGGCTAAGACAAAATGTTATATTAATAAAGTCGCTTCTGAGCGGCAAGTTAGTTCTTTGAAAACTGAACGAAGTACAAAACGTCAACATTTATTTTAGCTAGACAAACACTTTTATGGAGAGTTTGATCCTGGCTCAGGATGAACGCTGGCGGCGTGCCTAATACATGCAAGTCGAGCGGACCTCTTCGGAGGTTAGCGGCGGACGGGTGAGTAACACGTGGGTAACCTGCCTGTAAGACTGGGATAACTTCGGGAAACCGAAGCTAATACCGGATATGTTTTTGAACCGCATGGTTCAAAATGGAAAGATGGTTTCGGCTATCACTTACAGATGGACCCGCGTCGCATTAGCTAGTTGGTGAGGTAACGGCTCACCAAGGCGACGATGCGTAGCCGACCTGAGAGGGTGATCGGCCACACTGGGACTGAGACACGGCCCAGACTCCTACGGGAGGCAGCAGTAGGGAATCTTCGGCAATGGGCGAAAGCCTGACCGAGCAACGCCGCGTGAGTGATGAAGGCTTTCGGGTCGTAAAACTCTGTTGTCAGGGAAGAACAAGTACGAGAGTAACTGCTCGTACCTTGACGGTACCTGATTAGAAAGCCACGGCTAACTACGTGCCAGCAGCCGCGGTAATACGTAGGTGGCGAGCGTTATCCGGAATTATTGGGCGTAAAGCGCGCGCAGGCGGTCTTTTAAGTCTGATGTGAAAGCCCACGGCTCAACCGTGGAGGGTCATTGGAAACTGGGAGACTTGAGTGCAGAAGAGAAGAGCGGAATTCCACGTGTAGCGGTGAAATGCGTAGAGATGTGGAGGAACACCAGTGGCGAAGGCGGCTCTTTGGTCTGTAACTGACGCTGAGGCGCGAAAGCGTGGGGAGCAAACAGGATTAGATACCCTGGTAGTCCACGCCGTAAACGATGAGTGCTAAGTGTTAGAGGGTTTCCGCCCTTTAGTGCTGAAGTTAACGCATTAAGCACTCCGCCTGGGGAGTACGGCCGCAAGGCTGAAACTCAAAGGAATTGACGGGGGCCCGCACAAGCGGTGGAGCATGTGGTTTAATTCGAAGCAACGCGAAGAACCTTACCAGGTCTTGACATCCTTTGACAACCCTAGAGATAGGGCTTTCCCTTCGGGGACAGAGTGACAGGTGGTGCATGGTTGTCGTCAGCTCGTGTCGTGAGATGTTGGGTTAAGTCCCGCAACGAGCGCAACCCTTGATCTTAGTTGCCAGCATTCAGTTGGGCACTCTAAGGTGACTGCCGGTGACAAACCGGAGGAAGGTGGGGATGACGTCAAATCATCATGCCCCTTATGACCTGGGCTACACACGTGCTACAATGGACAATACAAAGGGTTGCGAGACCGCGAGGTGGAGCGAATCCCATAAAATTGTTCTCAGTTCGGATTGCAGGCTGCAACTCGCCTGCATGAAGCCGGAATCGCTAGTAATCGCGGATCAGCATGCCGCGGTGAATACGTTCCCGGGCCTTGTACACACCGCCCGTCACACCACGAGAGTTTGTAACACCCGAAGTCGGTGGGGTAACCGTAAGGAGCCAGCCGCCTAAGGTGGGACAGATGATTGGGGTGAAGTCGTAACAAGGTAGCCGTATCGGAAGGTGCGGCTGGATCACCTCCTTTCTATGGAGACATCAATGAACGCTGTTCATTGTATGAATACGTTTTGACAACTTCGTTCAGTTTTGAGAGAACTATCTCTCAAACATGTACCTTGAAAACTGGATAACAATACAAGTGTAATTCAAAAAGTGTAAACTTTTTAATGGTTAAGTTAGAAAGGGCGCACGGTGGATGCCTTGGCACTAGGAGCCGATGAAGGACGGGACTAACACCGAAATGCTTCGGGGAGCTGTAAGTAAGCTATGATCCGGAGATCTCCGAATGAGGAAACTCACCATTCGTAATGGAATGGTATCCTTATCTGAATACATAGGGTAAGGAAGGCAGACCCAGGGAACTGAAACATCTAAGTACCTGGAGGAAGAGAAAGCAAATGCGATTTCCCAAGTAGCGGCGAGCGAAACGGAATTAGCCCAAACCAAGAGGCTTGCCTCTTGGGGTTGTAGGACGCTCTATACGGAGTTACAAAGGAACGAGGTAGACGAAACGGTCTGGAAAGGCCTGTCATAGAAGGTAACAACCCTGTAGTTGAAACTTCGTTCCCTCTTGAGCGGATCCTGAGTACGGCGGAACACGTGAAATTCCGTCGGAATCCGGGAGGACCATCTCCCAAGGCTAAATACTCCCTAGTGACCGATAGTGAACCAGTACCGTGAGGGAAAGGTGAAAAGCACCCCGGAAGGGGAGTGAAAGAGATCCTGAAACCGTGTGCCTACAAGTAGTCAGAGCCCATTTACGGGTGATGGCGTGCCTTTTGTAGAATGAACCGGCGAGTTACGATCCCGTGCAAGGTTAAGTTGATAAGACGGAGCCGCAGCGAAAGCGAGTCTGAATAGGGCGACATAGTACGTGGTCGTAGACCCGAAACCAGGTGATCTACCCATGTCCAGGGTGAAGTTCAGGTAACACTGAATGGAGGCCCGAACCCACGCACGTTGAAAAGTGCGGGGATGAGGTGTGGGTAGCGGAGAAATTCCAATCGAACCTGGAGATAGCTGGTTCTCCCCGAAATAGCTTTAGGGCTAGCCTCAAGTGTGAGAGTCTTGGAGGTAGAGCACTGATTGGACTAGGGGCCCCCCCTCGGGTTACCGAATTCAGTCAAACTCCGAATGCCAATGACTTATTCCTTGGGAGTCAGACTACGAGTGATAAGATCCGTGGTCAAAAGGGAAACAGCCCAGACTGCCAGCTAAGGTCCCAAAATGTATGTTAAGTGGAAAAGGATGTGGAGTTGCTTAGACAACTAGGATGTTGGCTTAGAAGCAGCCACCATTTAAAGAGTGCGTAATAGCTCACTAGTCGAGTGACTCTGCGCCGAAAATGTACCGGGGCTAAACATACTACCGAAGCTGCAGATTGATACCGATGGTATCAGTGGTAGGGGAGCGTTCTAAGGGCTGTGAAGTCAGACCGTAAGGACTGGTGGAGCGCTTAGAAGTGAGAATGCCGGTATGAGTAGCGAAAGATGGGTGAGAATCCCATCCACCGTATGCCTAAGGTTTCCTGAGGAAGGCTCGTCCGCTCAGGGTTAGTCAGGACCTAAGCCGAGGCCGACAGGCGTAGGCGATGGACAACAGGTTGATATTCCTGTACCACCTCTTTACCGTTTGAGCAATGGAGGGACGCAGGAGGATAGGAGATGCGCACCGCTGGTCGCGTGCGTCTAAGCAGTTAGGCTGATGAGTAGGCAAATCCGCTCATCGTAAGGCTGAGCTGTGATGGGGAAGCCCGTATGGGCGAACTCTCTGATTCCACACTGCCAAGAAAAGCTTCTAGCGAGGTAAAAGGTGCCTGTACCGCAAACCGACACAGGTAGGCGAGGAGAGAATCCTAAGGTGTGCGAGAGAACTCTGGTTAAGGAACTCGGCAAAATGACCCCGTAACTTCGGGAGAAGGGGTGCTCTCTAGCGAGAGCCGCAGTGAAAAGGCCCAAGCGACTGTTTAGCAAAAACACAGGTCTCTGCGAAGCCGCAAGGCGAAGTATAGGGGCTGACACCTGCCCGGTGCTGGAAGGTTAGGGGAGAGGTTAGCGCAAGCGAAGCTTTGAACCGAAGCCCCAGTAAACGGCGGCCGTAACTATAACGGTCCTAAGGTAGCGAAATTCCTTGTCGGGTAAGTTCCGACCCGCACGAAAGGTGTAACGATTTGGGCACTGTCTCAACCAGAGACTCGGTGAAATTATAGTACCTGTGAAGATGCAGGTTACCCGCGACAGGACGGAAAGACCCCGTGGAGCTTTACTGTAGCCTGATATTGAATTTTGGTACAGCTTGTACAGGATAGGTAGGAGCCTATGAACCCGGAGCGCCAGCTTCGGTGGAGGCGTCGGTGGGATACTACCCTGGCTGTATTGAAGTTCTAACCCGCGCCCCTACATCGGGGCGGGAGACAGTGTCAGGTGGGCAGTTTGACTGGGGCGGTCGCCTCCTAAAATGTAACGGAGGCGCCCAAAGGTTCCCTCAGAATGGTTGGAAATCATTCGAAGAGTGTAAAGGCATAAGGGAGCTTGACTGCGAGACCTACAAGTCGAGCAGGGACGAAAGTCGGGCTTAGTGATCCGGTGGTTCCGCATGGAAGGGCCATCGCTCAACGGATAAAAGCTACCCCGGGGATAACAGGCTTATCTCCCCCAAGAGTCCACATCGACGGGGAGGTTTGGCACCTCGATGTCGGCTCATCGCATCCTGGGGCTGTAGTCGGTCCCAAGGGTTGGGCTGTTCGCCCATTAAAGCGGTACGCGAGCTGGGTTCAGAACGTCGTGAGACAGTTCGGTCCCTATCCGTCGCGGGCGCAGGAAATTTGAGAGGAGCTGTCCTTAGTACGAGAGGACCGGGATGGACGCACCGCTGGTGTACCAGTTGTTCTGCCAAGGGCATCGCTGGGTAGCTATGTGCGGACGGGATAAGTGCTGAAAGCATCTAAGCATGAAGCCCCCCTCAAGATGAGATTTCCCATAGCGTCAAGCTAGTAAGATCCCTGAAAGATGATCAGGTTGATAGGTCAGAGGTGGAAGCGCGGCGACGTGTGGAGCTGACTGATACTAATCGATCGAGGACTTAACCAAAAAGCAGAAGCAAGCGTTTAGCGAGCTGGAGCTAGATTATACACTTGTTATCCAGTTTTGAAGGAACATGCCTTCAAAAGAGCGAAGCTCTTTAAAAAACATGTTGACATCTCATGAGAAATCATTATAATAATGATTGTCTCTAAAAAAAGTCTAGTGATGATGGCAAAGAGGTCACACCCGTTCCCATACCGAACACGGAAGTTAAGCTCTTTTGCGCCAAGGGTAGTTGGGACCTTGTCCCTGTGAGAGTAGGACGTCGCTAGGCAATGGAGGATTAGCTCAGCTGGGAGAGCACCTGCCTTACAAGCAGGGGGTCGGCGGTTCGATCCCGTCATCCTCCACCATATGCCGGCTTAGCTCAATTGGCAGAGCAACTGACTTGTAATCAGTAGGTTGGGGGTTCAAGTCCTCTAGCCGGCACCATTTTGAGAACGCTCAACATGAGCCATTAGCTCAGTCGGTAGAGCATCTGACTTTTAATCAGAGGGTCGAAGGTTCGAGTCCTTCATGGCTCACATTTTGCGGGTGTGGCGGAATTGGCAGACGCACCAGACTTAGGATCTGGCGCCTTTGGCGTGGGGGTTCGAGTCCCTCCACCCGCACCAATATATGCGGAAGTAGTTCAGTGGTAGAATACAACCTTGCCAAGGTTGGGGTCGCGGGTTCGAATCCCGTCTTCCGCTTATGCCGGGGTGGCGGAACTGGCAGACGCACAGGACTTAAAATCCTGCGGTAGGTGACTACCGTACCGGTTCGATTCCGGTCCTCGGCACTTAAATATGCGCCCGTAGCTCAATTGGATAGAGCATCTGACTACGGATCAGAAGGTTATGGGTTCGAATCCTTTCGGGCGCGTTATACGGGAAGTGGCTCAGCTTGGTAGAGCACCTGGTTTGGGACCAGGGGGTCGCAGGTTCAAATCCTGTCTTCCCGATTTCATGGGGCCTTAGCTCAGCTGGGAGAGCGCCTGCCTTGCACGCAGGAGGTCAGCGGTTCGATCCCGCTAGGCTCCACCATTAGTTCTTTGAAAACTGAACGAAGTACAAAACGTCAATATTTATTTTAGCTAGACAAACACTTTTATGGAGAGTTTGATCCTGGCTCAGGATGAACGCTGGCGGCGTGCCTAATACATGCAAGTCGAGCGGACCTCTTCGGAGGTTAGCGGCGGACGGGTGAGTAACACGTGGGTAACCTGCCTGTAAGACTGGGATAACTTCGGGAAACCGAAGCTAATACCGGATATGTTTTTGAACCGCATGGTTCAAAATGGAAAGATGGTTTCGGCTATCACTTACAGATGGACCCGCGTCGCATTAGCTAGTTGGTGAGGTAACGGCTCACCAAGGCGACGATGCGTAGCCGACCTGAGAGGGTGATCGGCCACACTGGGACTGAGACACGGCCCAGACTCCTACGGGAGGCAGCAGTAGGGAATCTTCGGCAATGGGCGAAAGCCTGACCGAGCAACGCCGCGTGAGTGATGAAGGCTTTCGGGTCGTAAAACTCTGTTGTCAGGGAAGAACAAGTACGAGAGTAACTGCTCGTACCTTGACGGTACCTGATTAGAAAGCCACGGCTAACTACGTGCCAGCAGCCGCGGTAATACGTAGGTGGCGAGCGTTATCCGGAATTATTGGGCGTAAAGCGCGCGCAGGCGGTCTTTTAAGTCTGATGTGAAAGCCCACGGCTCAACCGTGGAGGGTCATTGGAAACTGGGAGACTTGAGTGCAGAAGAGAAGAGCGGAATTCCACGTGTAGCGGTGAAATGCGTAGAGATGTGGAGGAACACCAGTGGCGAAGGCGGCTCTTTGGTCTGTAACTGACGCTGAGGCGCGAAAGCGTGGGGAGCAAACAGGATTAGATACCCTGGTAGTCCACGCCGTAAACGATGAGTGCTAAGTGTTAGAGGGTTTCCGCCCTTTAGTGCTGAAGTTAACGCATTAAGCACTCCGCCTGGGGAGTACGGCCGCAAGGCTGAAACTCAAAGGAATTGACGGGGGCCCGCACAAGCGGTGGAGCATGTGGTTTAATTCGAAGCAACGCGAAGAACCTTACCAGGTCTTGACATCCTTTGACAACCCTAGAGATAGGGCTTTCCCTTCGGGGACAGAGTGACAGGTGGTGCATGGTTGTCGTCAGCTCGTGTCGTGAGATGTTGGGTTAAGTCCCGCAACGAGCGCAACCCTTGATCTTAGTTGCCAGCATTCAGTTGGGCACTCTAAGGTGACTGCCGGTGACAAACCGGAGGAAGGTGGGGATGACGTCAAATCATCATGCCCCTTATGACCTGGGCTACACACGTGCTACAATGGACAATACAAAGGGTTGCGAGACCGCGAGGTGGAGCGAATCCCATAAAATTGTTCTCAGTTCGGATTGCAGGCTGCAACTCGCCTGCATGAAGCCGGAATCGCTAGTAATCGCGGATCAGCATGCCGCGGTGAATACGTTCCCGGGCCTTGTACACACCGCCCGTCACACCACGAGAGTTTGTAACACCCGAAGTCGGTGGGGTAACCGTAAGGAGCCAGCCGCCTAAGGTGGGACAGATGATTGGGGTGAAGTCGTAACAAGGTAGCCGTATCGGAAGGTGCGGCTGGATCACCTCCTTTCTATGGAGACATCAATGAACGCTGTTCATTGTATGAATACGTTTTGACAACTTCGTTCAGTTTTGAGAGAACTATCTCTCAAACATGTACCTTGAAAACTGGATAACAATACAAGTGTAATTCAAAAAGTGTAAACTTTTTAATGGTTAAGTTAGAAAGGGCGCACGGTGGATGCCTTGGCACTAGGAGCCGATGAAGGACGGGACTAACACCGAAATGCTTCGGGAGCTGTAAGTAAGCTATGATCCGGAGATCTCCGAATGAGGAAACTCACCATTCGTAATGGAATGGTATCCTTATCTGAATACATAGGGTAAGGAAGGCAGACCCAGGGAACTGAAACATCTAAGTACCTGGAGGAAGAGAAAGCAAATGCGATTTCCCAAGTAGCGGCGAGCGAAACGGAATTAGCCCAAACCAAGAGGCTTGCCTCTTGGGGTTGTAGGACGCTCTATACGGAGTTACAAAGGAACGAGGTAGACGAAACGGTCTGGAAAGGCCTGTCATAGAAGGTAACAACCCTGTAGTTGAAACTTCGTTCCCTCTTGAGCGGATCCTGAGTACGGCGGAACACGTGAAATTCCGTCGGAATCCGGGAGGACCATCTCCCAAGGCTAAATACTCCCTAGTGACCGATAGTGAACCAGTACCGTGAGGGAAAGGTGAAAAGCACCCCGGAAGGGGAGTGAAAGAGATCCTGAAACCGTGTGCCTACAAGTAGTCAGAGCCCATTTACGGGTGATGGCGTGCCTTTTGTAGAATGAACCGGCGAGTTACGATCCCGTGCAAGGTTAAGTTGATAAGACGGAGCCGCAGCGAAAGCGAGTCTGAATAGGGCGACATAGTACGTGGTCGTAGACCCGAAACCAGGTGATCTACCCATGTCCAGGGTGAAGTTCAGGTAACACTGAATGGAGGCCCGAACCCACGCACGTTGAAAAGTGCGGGGATGAGGTGTGGGTAGCGGAGAAATTCCAATCGAACCTGGAGATAGCTGGTTCTCCCGAAATAGCTTTAGGGCTAGCCTCAAGTGTGAGAGTCTTGGAGGTAGAGCACTGATTGGACTAGGGGCCCCCCTCGGGTTACCGAATTCAGTCAAACTCCGAATGCCAATGACTTATTCCTTGGGAGTCAGACTACGAGTGATAAGATCCGTGGTCAAAAGGGAAACAGCCCAGACTGCCAGCTAAGGTCCCAAAATGTATGTTAAGTGGAAAAGGATGTGGAGTTGCTTAGACAACTAGGATGTTGGCTTAGAAGCAGCCACCATTTAAAGAGTGCGTAATAGCTCACTAGTCGAGTGACTCTGCGCCGAAAATGTACCGGGGCTAAACATACTACCGAAGCTGCAGATTGATACCGATGGTATCAGTGGTAGGGGAGCGTTCTAAGGGCTGTGAAGTCAGACCGTAAGGACTGGTGGAGCGCTTAGAAGTGAGAATGCCGGTATGAGTAGCGAAAGATGGGTGAGAATCCCATCCACCGTATGCCTAAGGTTTCCTGAGGAAGGCTCGTCCGCTCAGGGTTAGTCAGGACCTAAGCCGAGGCCGACAGGCGTAGGCGATGGACAACAGGTTGATATTCCTGTACCACCTCTTTACCGTTTGAGCAATGGAGGGACGCAGGAGGATAGGAGATGCGCACCGCTGGTCGCGTGCGTCTAAGCAGTTAGGCTGATGAGTAGGCAAATCCGCTCATCGTAAGGCTGAGCTGTGATGGGGAAGCCCGTATGGGCGAACTCTCTGATTCCACACTGCCAAGAAAAGCTTCTAGCGAGGTAAAAGGTGCCTGTACCGCAAACCGACACAGGTAGGCGAGGAGAGAATCCTAAGGTGTGCGAGAGAACTCTGGTTAAGGAACTCGGCAAAATGACCCCGTAACTTCGGGAGAAGGGGTGCTCTCTAGCGAGAGCCGCAGTGAAAAGGCCCAAGCGACTGTTTAGCAAAAACACAGGTCTCTGCGAAGCCGCAAGGCGAAGTATAGGGGCTGACACCTGCCCGGTGCTGGAAGGTTAAGGGGAGAGGTTAGCGCAAGCGAAGCTTTGAACCGAAGCCCCAGTAAACGGCGGCCGTAACTATAACGGTCCTAAGGTAGCGAAATTCCTTGTCGGGTAAGTTCCGACCCGCACGAAAGGTGTAACGATTTGGGCACTGTCTCAACCAGAGACTCGGTGAAATTATAGTACCTGTGAAGATGCAGGTTACCCGCGACAGGACGGAAAGACCCCGTGGAGCTTTACTGTAGCCTGATATTGAATTTTGGTACAGCTTGTACAGGATAGGTAGGAGCCTATGAACCCGGAGCGCCAGCTTCGGTGGAGGCGTCGGTGGGATACTACCCTGGCTGTATTGAAGTTCTAACCCGCGCCCCTACATCGGGGCGGGAGACAGTGTCAGGTGGGCAGTTTGACTGGGGCGGTCGCCTCCTAAAATGTAACGGAGGCGCCCAAAGGTTCCCTCAGAATGGTTGGAAATCATTCGAAGAGTGTAAAGGCATAAGGGAGCTTGACTGCGAGACCTACAAGTCGAGCAGGGACGAAAGTCGGGCTTAGTGATCCGGTGGTTCCGCATGGAAGGGCCATCGCTCAACGGATAAAAGCTACCCCGGGGATAACAGGCTTATCTCCCCCAAGAGTCCACATCGACGGGGAGGTTTGGCACCTCGATGTCGGCTCATCGCATCCTGGGGCTGTAGTCGGTCCCAAGGGTTGGGCTGTTCGCCCATTAAAGCGGTACGCGAGCTGGGTTCAGAACGTCGTGAGACAGTTCGGTCCCTATCCGTCGCGGGCGCAGGAAATTTGAGAGGAGCTGTCCTTAGTACGAGAGGACCGGGATGGACGCACCGCTGGTGTACCAGTTGTTCTGCCAAGGGCATCGCTGGGTAGCTATGTGCGGACGGGATAAGTGCTGAAAGCATCTAAGCATGAAGCCCCCCTCAAGATGAGATTTCCCATAGCGTCAAGCTAGTAAGATCCCTGAAAGATGATCAGGTTGATAGGTCAGAGGTGGAAGCACGGCGACGTGTGGAGCTGACTGATACTAATCGATCGAGGGCTTAACCAAAAAAGCAGAAGCGAGCGTTTAGCGAGCTGGAGCTAGATTACACACTTGTTATCCAGTTTTGAAGGAACATGCCTTCAAAAGAGCGAAGCTCTTTAAAAAACATGTTGACATCTCATGAGAAATCATTATAATAATGATTGTCTCTAAAAAAAGTCTAGTGATGATGGCAAAGAGGTCACACCCGTTCCCATACCGAACACGGAAGTTAAGCTCTTTTGCGCCGATGGTAGTTGGGACCTTGTCCCTGTGAGAGTAGGACGTCGCTAGGCACACAGTAAGCCGGTCATTTTGACCGGCTTTTTTGTTTTTGTTAAATTTTAATATTGATGAAATGTCTCGATATCTCTACATGTCGGTAGGATTTCTCTGACCGCTTGTGGAAAGCAAACCTCTGTAGCAGAAATCAGTAAAGAATATAAGATATAAATGAAAGCTTTATTAAACATGAGTACCTTTGGATTAAACCTGGTTTGATTTGGTGATACTGATATCATACAAAATAGTTGCAAAAAATATGTAGATGTATATAATTAAAGTCAAAGATAGTCAAAGTCAATGAAGGTGGAAGGTGAATGAGAAATATATCTGATATTATTGAGCAGTACTTGAAGCATGTTATTGACTTAAGCGAAAATCACGCCGTAGAAATTAAGCGCAGTGAGGTTGCAGATAAGTTTGACTGTGTACCATCTCAAATCAATTATGTTATTAACACTAGGTTTACACTAGAAAAAGGTTTTGTGGTTGAAAGTAAAAGAGGTGGCGGGGGATATATTAGGATTATTAAAGTTAAGCTTCACGATGAGATTCATATGATTGACCAGATGATTCGTTTGGCACATAACAGCATTTCTCAATCTGGTGCGGAAAGCATTGTCACTCGTCTTGCTGAGGAAGAAATTATTACTATTAGAGAGGCGAAGATTATGTTAAGTGTGCTAGATCGTTCTGTTTTATTAGCTGAGTTGCCTTATCGTGATGAATTGCGGGCTCGTATGCTAAAAGCAATGCTTACAGCTTTAAAATACAAGTAAGAAAAGGGCGGGATGAAATTTGATTTGCCAAGAATGTCAAATGCGACCAGCCACATTGCATTTTACGCAGATAATGAATGGTGAAAAAACAGAAATACATGTTTGTGATGAATGTGCAAAGCAAGATAAGTATAGTGCATTCTTTTCAGGAAAAAATTCTAGCTTTTCATTTCATAACCTTCTAGCGGGACTTTTAAATCATGAGCATACCATTGTCAATCAGCCTCAAAAAGTTGCTGACGATACACAGAAGCGATGTCAACACTGTCATATGACATATGAGCAGTTTATACAGGTTGGGAAATTTGGTTGTTCTCATTGTTATGAAACCTTTCGGGAGCAGTTGCAACCAATATTAAGGAAGCTACATGGTGGTAACAACACACATAAAGGGAAATTTCCCGAGCGCCTGGAAGGAAATATACGTCTTAAAAAAGAATTAGAACAGTTAAAACATCTCATGACACAGCATATACAGAAAGAAGAGTTTGAAAAAGCTGCTGAGCTTCGCGATCGTATTCGTGAGATTAGCAAACAGTTGAGTGAGCATAGGGAGGAGGATTAGTCTATGTCACTTGATCGAATTATGAATGAGGCTATTAGTCCTTGGATGAAAGAACATGGTCCTGAGGAGGATATTGTATTAAGCAGTCGGGTTCGACTTGCACGGAACTTAAAACGATATACATTTCCTGCTTTTTTATCAGAAGATGGAGCTTTAAAGGTATTGAATGAGCTACAAGGCATTTTGCAAGATAAAGATGCAAAGATAGGTAAACTCCAATCAATTAGGATGGATGAGTTACAGCCACTGCAACGAAGGGTACTTGTGGAAAAGCATTTAATTAGCCCTGATTTAGCTGAAGCTCCTTTTGCAGGTGCTTGTCTATTATCAGAAAACGAACAAATTAGCGTTATGATTAATGAAGAAGATCACATTCGCATACAATGTTTATTCCCGGGCTTACAATTAAAAGAGGCATTAGATTTAGCTAATTCAGTGGATGATTTGCTTGAATCAAATGTAGAATATGCATTTGATGAACATCTTGGCTATTTAACAAGCTGTCCGACCAATGTAGGAACTGGTCTACGAGCTTCTGTTATGATGCATTTGCCGGGATTGGTGCTAACAGGTCAAATGTCTCGTATTGTTACAGCTATTAATAAGCTGGGGTTAGTAGTGCGAGGTATATATGGTGAAGGCAGCGATGCCCTCGGTAATATTTTTCAAATATCTAACCAAACAACTCTTGGAAAATCCGAAAACGACATTATTGAAGATTTGCGCAGTGTTGTATTACAAATCATTGAGCAGGAAAGAGCATCTCGAGATGCTATTGCGAGAGCCTCAGGCATACGCCTCGAGGATAAGATATATCGCTCATATGGCGTTCTAGCTAACTGCCGTTTAATTGAGTCGGCAGAAGCAGCTAGTTGTTTATCTGATGTAAGATTAGGGATTGATTTAGGGTACATCAAACATTTGTCTGGTAACATATTAACCGAATTAATGATTTTGACCCAACCAGGTATCTTACAGCAGTATGCAGGCTTTCCATTAAGGCCTGAGGAGCGCGATCAACGTCGTGCCTCATTAATTCGTGAAAGATTACAATTTGAAGAAAATAAAAATATGTAGGGAGCTGATTCATATGATGTTTGGACGATTTACAGAGCGAGCTCAAAAAGTATTGGCTTTGTCTCAAGAAGAAGCGATCCGCATTGGCCATAACAATATAGGAACCGAGCATATTTTACTTGGGTTAGTGCGCGAAGGTGAGGGAATTGCAGCAAAGGCGCTTGTTGCATTGGGATTAAGCCCTGAAAAAATTCAAAAAGAGGTCGAAGCTTTGATTGGACGCGGAACAGATACAACACAAACAGTTCATTATACACCGCGTGCCAAGAAAGTAATAGAGCTATCCATGGATGAAGCTCGTAAACTAGGTCACTCTTATGTAGGGACTGAACATATTTTGCTTGGGTTGATTCGAGAAGGAGAAGGCGTTGCTGCACGTGTTTTAAATAATCTTGGTGTTAGCTTAAACAAAGCAAGACAACAAGTATTGCAGCTCTTAGGAAGCAATGAGACAAATTCAGGAGGCCAGGGTGGCGCTACGGCTAATGCAAATACACCGACTTTAGATAGCCTAGCACGTGATTTAACTGCTATCGCAAGAGAAGGACGCCTTGATCCTGTAATTGGGCGCAGTAAAGAAATTCAACGCGTTATTGAAGTATTAAGCCGTCGTACGAAAAATAACCCTGTGTTAATTGGTGAGCCTGGTGTTGGTAAAACAGCTATCGCTGAAGGATTGGCACAACAAATTATTAATAATGAAGTGCCGGAAACGTTACGTGATAAGCGTGTTATGACACTTGATATGGGAACAGTTGTTGCTGGAACAAAATATCGCGGTGAGTTTGAGGATCGCTTAAAGAAAGTTATGGATGAAATTAGACAGGCGGGCAACATTATTTTGTTTATTGATGAATTACACACGCTGATTGGCGCAGGTGGCGCAGAAGGGGCAATCGATGCTTCTAACATTTTAAAGCCGTCTCTTGCACGTGGTGAGTTACAATGTATTGGTGCTACGACACTTGATGAGTATAGAAAATATATTGAAAAAGACGCTGCATTAGAGAGACGCTTCCAGCCAATTCAAGTAGATGAACCAAGTGCAGAAGAATCTGTTCAAATTTTAAAAGGACTGCGTGATCGTTATGAAGCACATCATCGTGTATCTATTACAGATGAAGCTATTGAAGCTGCAGTCAAGCTATCAGACCGTTATATAACAGATCGTTTCTTGCCAGATAAGGCAATTGATTTAATTGACGAAGCAGCATCTAAAGTACGCCTACGTTCCTATACTGCTCCGCCAAATTTAAAGCAATGTGAGCAAAAGCTAGAAGAGGTTCGCAAAGAAAAAGATGCGGCTGTACAAAGTCAAGAATTTGAAAAAGCTGCATCCTTGCGTGATACAGAGCAACGCCTGCGCGAGCAATTAGAGGATACAAAGCGCCAGTGGAAAGAAAAACAAGGAAAAGAAAATTCAGAGGTTACGGTAGAAGATATAGCAAGCGTTGTATCTACATGGACACGTATCCCTGTATCTAAATTAGCACAAACAGAAACGGATAAACTGTTAAATTTAGAACAAATTTTACATGATCGATTAATTGGTCAAGAAGAAGCTGTTGTTGCGGTAGCAAAAGCGGTTCGTCGCGCAAGAGCAGGTTTAAAAGATCCAAAGCGTCCGATTGGTTCTTTCATCTTCCTAGGTCCTACAGGCGTAGGTAAAACAGAACTAGCACGTGCTTTAGCTGAATCCATGTTTGGTGATGAAGATGCTTTAATTCGCATTGATATGTCCGAATACATGGAGAAGCACTCTACATCGCGTCTAGTAGGTTCGCCTCCTGGTTATGTAGGTTATGAAGAAGGTGGCCAATTAACAGAAAAAGTAAGACGTAAACCATATTCCGTTATTTTGTTGGATGAGGTAGAAAAGGCGCACCCAGATGTGTTTAATATCCTTCTGCAAGTCCTTGAGGATGGTAGATTGACTGATTCTAAAGGACGCACAGTTGATTTTCGCAATACAATTGTAATCATGACGTCTAACGTGGGAGCAGATACATTGAAGCGCAGTAAGCACATGGGCTTCAATGTACAAGACGAAGGCCGTGATTACGCTGATATGAAAGGGAAAGTAATGGATGAATTGAAAAAGGCATTCCGTCCTGAATTCTTGAATCGTATTGATGAAATTATCGTGTTCCATCCATTAGAGAAGAAGCATATTAAGGAAATTGTATCGCTTATGGCAAATCAGCTGCAAAAGCGTCTGGTTGAGCAAGAAATCGAGCTTGAGATTACAGATGAAGCGCTAAGTGCACTTGCTGATAAGGGCTTTGATGCAGAATACGGAGCACGCCCATTACGCCGGGCAATTCAGAAGCATGTGGAAGATCGTCTATCTGAAGAACTATTAAAAGGTGCTATTGAGAAAGGACAAAAAGTTATCTTTGATGCAGAAGGGGAAACATTTGTCATTCGTAGCGCTGAAAAGGTAAAATAATAATAAACAGGAAAAGGGGGCTAGCACAGCCCCTTTTCTTATATAGTAAACGCAGTTACATATCTAGCTAGAGTAAAAAGGATATAAAGAGGGACACAGTATGGCTAAGAAAAAAACAAAATTTGTGTGTCAGGATTGTGGTTATGAGTCTCCGAAATGGATGGGAAAATGTCCAGGATGTGGGGCATGGAATACATTTGTGGAAGAGCTGGCACCTTCTGCATCCAATCGAAGGCTAACGTTCGCAACAGGTTTACAAACAGAGGCAGCTAAGCCTCGCCCCATTACAGATGTAGAAACAAAACAAGAGGCGCGTATTACAACCGACTATCAAGAGTTGAACCGTGTACTTGGGGGAGGAATTGTAGGCGGATCTCTAGTATTAATTGGGGGAGATCCAGGGATTGGAAAGTCCACACTTCTTTTACAAGTTTCTGCGCAGCTGGCGCAGCATAATCATCAAGTTCTATATATATCAGGAGAAGAGTCTCCTAAGCAAATTAGATTACGTGCTGATCGGTTAGATGCTGCAAGCAGCAATTTGTATGTATACTCTGAAACGGACTTGCAACGAATTGTTCAATATATTGAAGATATGAATCCGGCATTTGTCGTTATTGATTCCATTCAGACCATTTATATGCCTGATGTAACATCTGCACCGGGCAGTGTCTCGCAAGTACGTGAATGTACGGCGGAGTTGATGAAAATTGCAAAGACAAAAGGAATTCCTATTTTCATTGTGGGACATGTTACGAAGGAAGGGAATATTGCGGGGCCAAGATTACTTGAGCACATGGTGGATACTGTATTATATTTTGAGGGTGAAAGACATCACACCTATCGCATATTACGAGCTGTGAAAAACCGTTTTGGTTCTACGAATGAAATGGGAATCTTTGAAATGAAGGAGCTTGGACTTGAGGAAGTGTTAAATCCTTCTGAAATATTTTTGGAGGAACGCCCTGTTGGAGTGGCTGGCTCAACAGTTGTAGCTTCTATGGAGGGGACGCGTCCTGTTTTGGTGGAAGTGCAAGCGTTGATTTCTCCTACAAGCTTTGGCAATCCTCGTCGTATGGCTACAGGGGTAGATCATAATCGTGTATCACTTATTATGGCTGTACTAGAAAAGCGTGCCGGGCTTCTTTTACAAAACCAAGATGCATATTTAAAGGTAGCGGGCGGTATTAAACTTGATGAACCTGCTGTTGATTTAGCAGTTGCGGTCAGCATCGCTTCCAGCTTTAGAGATAAACCTACTTCGCCCGTTGATGCGGTAATCGGGGAAGTAGGCTTAACAGGAGAGATTAGAAGGGTTTCTCGTATTGAACAACGGGTACACGAAGCTGCAAAGCTTGGTTTTAAAAGAGTCATTATGCCAAGTAAAAATTTAGGTGGGTGGAATATTCCAGAAGGGATTGAAGTAGTAGGGGTATCAAACATTGGGGAAGCACTTCGTCATACATTAGGAGGAGCATAGTAATGGATGAACACAAACAGCGTTCAAGAACAATAATTGGTATACTTCAGCTTGTTGCTCCGGGCACATTATTGCGTGAAGGGATTGATAATGTATTGCGCGCGCAAACAGGCGGATTAATCGTTCTTGGCTATAATGAACAAATGAAGAATATTGTAGATGGTGGTTTTCATATAAACTGTGCGTTTTCCCCTGCTAGTTTATATGAGCTTGCTAAAATGGATGGCGCCTTAATTCTAAATGAAAGCGGTAGTAAAATATTAATTGCAAATGCACAGCTTATGCCGGAAGCAGCTATAGAATCTAAAGAAACAGGAATGCGTCATAGAACAGCAGAGCGAGTTGCGAAACAAACAGGAAATTTGGTTATTGCCATCTCCCAAAGACGTAATGTTATCACACTATATCGCGGAAACCTGCGTTATACATTGAAAGATATTGGAGTTATCTTAACAAAAGCAAATCAAGCTATTCAAACGCTGGAAAAATATAAAGCGGTGTGGAATGAAGGGATTACGAATTTAGGGGTTCTAGAGTTTGAGGAGGTTGTAACATTAGCAGAAGTTATGCATGTATTACATAGTGTGGAAATGGTGTTGCGTATTAAAAATGAGATTTTAAGCTATATACATGAGCTTGGAACGGAAGGACGCCTTATTCGACTGCAGCTCGATGAATTATTAGCTGATTTAGAAGAAGAGGCGGCGCTACTTATTAAAGATTACTCATATGAAAAAACGCAAGATCATTATCAAATCTTAAAAAAGCTTCAGGAGTTAGCGAATGTTGAACTACTTGAAGATAGCGACCTTGTTAAACTACTAGGATATCCAAGTCAATTAAAGCTAGAAGAAAAACAAGTTATACCTCGTGGATATCGTATTATGGGGAAGATTTCAAGATTACCTCCTTTAGTTATTGAAAACTTAATTAATCAGTTTAAAAATTTGCAAGGCATCTGCAGAGCAACGATAGATGACTTGGATGAAGTAGAGGGAATTGGAGAAGTGCGCGCAAAGAAAATTCGCGACGGATTAAAACGTATTCAAGAGCAACTTTACATAAGTCGTCATAATTAATGAGCGTATTCATGTGTGTCAGCACGCAAGGTATTGTGAGTTATGGTATGATAGAACCATGATTTAGAAAGAAATACTGTGCATTTTGTTTTTAAGTGAGCAGTGCGGTCTATAATGAGTAGGAGGTGGTTGGATGTTAAAACGGATTGTACAACTCTTCTTTTTAATAGTAGGAGGAACCTTGGGAATTTTTCTTATTCCTAAAATTACAGATGTACTTGGCATGGAATCTGTTGCTCTTTTAGAAATATCATATATCCGTGCAATTGTCGGTGCACTTGTTCTATTTATCACAACGTTTTGGCTCGTCGATTATATTGTCCATTTAATTAAGTATGTAGAAGAAGCAATGGTTCGAGCACCTGTAACGGATGTTCTTTTTGGTAGTTTAGGGCTGATTTTTGGACTTATAGTAGCTTATTTAATACTTTTGCCTATTAAATCTATCACCATTGATATTATCAGTACAGTGCTGCAAATTTTTGTGACTTTATTATTAGGTTATCTAGGCTTTCAGGTTGGCTTTAAAAAACGAAACGAGCTTGTGGCGCTATTTTCACTGCCTCAGCGCGCGGGAAAAAAGAAAGTGAACCATGATGAAGACGTTGAAGAGACCACAGTGACTAATTTTAAGCTTCTTGATACGAGCGTAATTATTGATGGGAGAATTGCGGATATTTGTCAAACCGGTTTTTTTGAAGGTACGATTTTAATTCCGCAGTTTGTGCTTGGGGAGTTGCAGCATATTGCCGATTCCTCGGATACATTAAAACGTAACAGGGGACGTCGCGGCCTAGATATTTTAAATAAGATTCAAAAAGAGCTAGATATTAAGGTCGAAATTTATGAAGGTGATTTTGAAGATATTCAAGAGGTTGATAGCAAATTGGTTAAGTTAGCTAAAATTATGAATGGAACTGTTGTCACCAATGATTTTAACTTAAATAAAGTGTGCGAACTCCAAGGTGTTAAGGTTCTTAATATTAATGATCTCGCAAACGCTATTAAACCAGTCGTCTTGCCGGGTGAGGAACTGCGTGTGTATGTTGTAAAAGATGGGAAAGAACATAATCAAGGCGTAGCTTATCTAGATGACGGTACAATGATTGTTGTAGAAGATGGCCGGGATTATATTGGTATGCAATTGGATGTATTGGTGACAAGCGTCCTGCAAACCTCGGCAGGTCGAATGATCTTTGCAAAAAGAAAGCAATTGGAAAAAGCGCTATAGGAGAATGTTATGAAATACACTCTGGTAATTCCTGCTGCGGGAAAAGGAAAACGCATGGGAGCAGGGGTAAACAAGCTGTTTGTACCTATTCAATCTGTTCCTGTTATTATTCATACATTACGAGCATTTGAGCATGATTCGAACTGTGCAGAGATTATTTTGGCGATTAGTCAAGATGAGTATAAAATATTCTCTGATTTACTGGCAAAACATGATATAAAAAAAGATGTGGTCTTTGTAAATGGTGGTAGAGAAAGGCAGGACAGTGTTTATAATGGTATATGTCATGCACAATACGAATATATTTTGGTGCATGATGGAGCGAGACCTTTTGTAACGGAGGATGTTACGCGACGTGTTTTAGATGCTGCTGTGGAAGACGGGGCTTCTGTTTGTGCTGTTCCAGTAAAGGATACCATTAAACGAATTGTAGATGGTATGGTTGCAGAGACTGTGGAACGCGCATCTCTATGGGCGGTGCAAACACCACAAGGATTTCACCTACCACTTCTGAAAAAAGCGCATCAAATTGCCCGTGAAGCAGGTTATAATGGGACAGATGATGCAAGTTTGGTGGAATACATAAAGCACAAGGTTACGGTGGTAGAAGGAAGCTACTATAACATTAAGGTGACAACGCCGGATGATTTAGTTGTAGCAGAAGCTTTTCTGCGAACGAACAGATAGGAGGAAACATCATGTTTCGAATTGGACAAGGGTTTGACGTCCATGCCTTTGCTGAAGGAAGACCGCTTATCCTAGGAGGTATCACCATTCCTTATGAAAAAGGGCTGTTAGGACATTCAGATGCAGATGTGTTGCTTCATACGATTGCAGATGCGTGTTTGGGTGCTGTAGCAGAAGGGGATATCGGGAAACATTTTCCGGATACAGATCAGGCATTCAAAGATGCCGATTCTGCTGTTTTACTGGAAAGAGTATGGGATATTGTAACTGAAAAAGGCTATGAGCTTGTAAATATAGATTGTACTATTATTGCTCAAAAACCCAAAATGGCTCCTTACATTGGAGATATGAGAAAGCGCATCAGTGAACTGTTGCAAACCTCTATTGAAAATGTAAATGTAAAAGCAACGACAACTGAGAAGCTGGGCTTTACTGGAAGAGAAGAAGGAATTGCTTCACAGGCTGTTGTGTTATTACAGAAAAAACGATAAATTATTTTAAATTTGGAAGGTGTACGTTATGGATAAAAAGGTAAGGTTACGTTATGCACCTAGTCCGACAGGACATTTGCATATTGGAAATACAAGAACAGCATTATTTAACTATTTATTTGCCAAACATCATGGTGGAGATTTTATTATTCGTATTGAAGATACAGATTTAAAGCGTAATGTAGAAAATGGTGAGAAAAGCCAGTTAAAATATTTGAAATGGTTAGGTATCGAATGGGATGAAAGTGTAGATGTAGGCGGCCCGTACGGTCCGTATCGCCAAACAGAGCGTCTTGACATTTATCGTGAACTGTACGAGCAGCTTTTAGAAAAAGGTTTAGCTTATAAGTGTTACGTAACAGAAGAAGAGCTGGAAGCAGAGCGCGAGGCACAAATGGCAGCTGGAGAAAATCCAAAGTATTCTGGTGCGCATCGAAATTTAACACCAGAGCAAATGCAAGCTTTTGAAGCAGAAGGACGTATCCCAAGCATCCGTTTCCGCGTTCCTGAAAACAAGGAATACGTGTTCAATGACATGGTTAAGGGAGAAGTACGATTCGGTTCAGAAGATTTCGGTGACTTCGTTATTGTAAAAAAGGATGGCATTCCTACTTATAACTTTGCGGTAGCGGTAGATGATTATCTTATGAAAATTACACACGTACTGCGCGGAGAAGAGCATATCTCCAACACACCGAAGCAAATGATGATTTATGAGGCTTTTGGCTGGGAGACACCGATTTTTGGTCACATGACACTAATTGTAAATGAAAATCGTAAGAAATTAAGTAAGCGTGATGAATCTGTCATTCAGTTCATTCAGCAGTACGAAGAACTTGGCTATCTTCCTGAAGCGCTCCTTAACTTTATCGGTTTGCTTGGATGGTCTCCGGGCGGTGAGGAGGAAATCTTTACGAAAGAGCAATTCATTGATATCTTTGACTCAGCACGTTTGTCTAAATCGCCAGCTGTGTTTGATACACAAAAACTAACATGGATGAACAATCAATATATCAAAAAGCAATCGGTTGAGCGTGTGATGGAGCTTTGTATGCCGCATCTTGTGAAAGCAGGCCGCATTGGAGAACATCCAACTGAGCAAGAGCTACAATGGGTACGAGACCTTGTTGCCCTTTATCAAGAGCAGCTTAGTTATGGTGCTGAAATTGTCGAACTGTCTAACGTGCTATTTAAAGATGAAATCAGTTATGATGAAGAAGCGGCTACTGTGATAGGGGAAGAGCAAGTTCCAGAAGTGTTGGAGGCATTTGCTGCGGAGCTTGAATCCTTAGAAGAATTTACGGCTCAAGCAGTGCAGACATCTATTAAAGCTGTTCAAAAGAAAACAGGACAAAAAGGTAAAAAATTATTTATGCCAATTCGCGTAGCTACTACAGGTCAAACGCATGGTCCTGATTTACCGAAAGCAATCGCACTTTTAGGAAAACAAAAAGTTTTATCAAGAATTAGCAAAGCAATTCGTTAACTTTTTTGGAACTTTGCAATATAATAAGAATACTTTTAGATTCATACAGAATTCTTGCAGTAAGCTCAGAGATATGACAATATGTAAACAAGCACAATTCATATGATAAAGCGACGATAAGGAAAAGTAGGAAGTTATACTCTTTACAGAGAGAATCGCCTTGGCTGTGAGCGATTTATGAGTTAGCTTTTGAAGTGCCCCTTGGAGTCTTCCGCTGAATGATACAGTAGGCGGAAGCGGTGAAGAGCCGTTACGAAACATAAGTTGAGGTCCTTATGGGACTTAAACAGAGTGGAACCGCGCCTTGGCGTCTCTGTCTTTACAGAGGCGTCTTTTTTATTTAGAAAATGGTGTTAAGTAATGTGTGTTAATGAAAAGGCTGTGTTAAAGCCTAATGCTGCTAATTGGCACTTGTGCATTGGAATGAAGGGGTGAGACTCCCTGTCCGCACGCGGAAAGCGAACCCCCATAACGGAAATCAACAACGAAATTTAACAGAGCCAATAAAAAACAAACCGCTGCAGAGCAGCAAGTAACAGAGACTCTTCACAGAACGATTTGAAAAGAAGCTATACATTCTAAGGGGCTTGAGCTAAACAGCTATCACGAACGAGTAAGTTTTAATCTGTTCATAATGTTAAATGGGGAAGATTGTAAACAAAGGGGGAACCAATTATGTTGAAGAGACTTCGCGAAGATATAGAAGTCGTCTTTGAACAAGATCCGGCGGCCAGGAGCTACCTGGAAGTAATTTTAACGTATTCAGGACTGCACGCAATTTGGTCACACAGAGTAGCACATGCTTTATATAAGAAGCGTTTTTTCTTTCTCGCTCGTGTCATTTCGCAAATTAGCCGCTTTTTCACCGGTATTGAAATACACCCTGGCGCTACAATAGGAAGAAGGTTCTTTATTGATCATGGTATGGGAGTTGTAATTGGTGAGACCTGTGAGATTGGAGATAATGTAATTGTCTTTCAAGGTGTGACACTTGGTGGTACAGGGAAGGAAAAAGGAAAGCGGCATCCTACCATTAAGGACAATGTTCTTATTGCAACGGGAGCAAAAGTCCTTGGTTCCATTACAGTAGGTGAAAATTCTAAAATCGGTGCTGGCTCAGTAGTTTTAAAGGAAGTTCCTCCAAATTCAACCGTAGTAGGTATTCCGGGACGTGTAGTCATCCGGGATGGTATCAAAGTCAAACATGATTTAAATCATACAGATTTACCCGATCCGATTGCTGATAAATTAAAAGCAATGGAGGCAGAGATGCAGCAGCTAAAGTTACAACTGCAGGGGTTACAAGAAAGGAAGAAGGATTATGACAATTCATCTGTATAATACTTTAACACGCAAGAAAGAAGCGTTTATTCCGCTAGAAGAAAAGAAAGTAAAAATGTATGTATGCGGCCCAACAGTGTATAACTACATTCATATAGGGAATGCGAGACCTGCTATTGTATTTGATACGGTACGCCGCTACTTAGAATATAAAGGCTTTGAAGTAAACTATGTTTCCAATTTCACTGATGTAGATGACAAGTTGATTAAGGCAGCTAATGAGTTAGGTGAAGATGTACCAACAATTGCAGAGCGATTTATTCAAGCGTACTTTGATGATACACAGGCACTAGGCTGCAAGCATGCAAATGTACATCCTCGTGTAACAGAAAATATGGATATCATCATTGAATTTGTACAGGAACTAATTAATAAAGGTTATGCGTATGAATCACAAGGTGATGTCTATTACAAAACGAAAGAGTTTGATGGGTACGGAAAACTTTCTCATCAATCAATAGCTGATCTTCGTCATGGTGCTCGTATTGAGGTTGGCGAAAAGAAACAAGATCCGCTTGATTTCGTATTATGGAAAGCAGCAAAAGAAGGCGAAATTTACTGGGAAAGTCCTTGGGGGAAAGGTCGTCCGGGCTGGCATATTGAGTGCTCTGCCATGGCTAGAAAGTACTTAGGAGATACGATTGATATCCATGCGGGCGGTCAGGATTTGGCATTCCCGCATCATGAAAATGAGATTGCGCAATCAGAAGCGTTAACAGGAAAGCCATTCGCAAAGTATTGGATGCATAATGGTTATATCAATATCGATAATGAAAAGATGTCGAAATCGCTAGGTAATTTTATCCTTGTACATGACATCATTAAGCAGTATGATCCACAATTAATTCGTTTCTTCATGTTATCTGTACATTATCGCCATCCAATTAACTTTAGTGAATCATTATTGCAGAGTACGCAAAAAGGCTTAGAGCGGATTCGTACATCTTATGAAAATCTAAAGCATCGTATGGAAAGCAGCACAAATTTAACGGATAGCGATGAAAAATGGGTAAAAGAAGCAACATCGTTCCGAACAGCTTTTGAAACAGCTATGGATGATGATTTTAATACGGCGAATGCAGTAACAGAGCTGTACAATCTAGCGAATCTAGCGAATCAATATTTGCTCGAACAGCATACATCAAAAGTCGTTATTGAGACATTCATAAAGGAATTTGAAGATTTATTTTCTATCCTTGGTTTACAATTAATCCAAGAGGCTGAGTTGTTGGATGAAGAAGTTGAAGATCTAATTCAACAACGAATTGATGCACGTAAAAATCGAGATTTTGCACGAGCTGACCAAATTCGCGATGAGCTGAAGGAGCGTAATATTATTCTTGAAGACACACCGCAAGGAACGCGTTGGAAAAGAGGATAAATATGATTGATGTAAAGCAATTAAACAGCTTGGCGTTAGCATATATGGGTGATGCCGTTTACGAGAAGTACGTTCGGCATCACCTCCTTTTAAAAGGAAATATTCGGCCTAATCAGCTTCATCGCCTTAGTACGCAATATGTTTCAGCAAAAGCGCAGGCAAAAGTGATTTTACAAATGCTTGAAGAAGGCTTTGTCAACGAAGAAGAAATTGCTGTTGTGAAAAGAGGAAGAAATGCTAAGTCAGGAACAATTCCGAAAAACACAGATGTACAAACATACCGGTACAGTACAGCATTTGAAGCATTAGTAGGCTATCACTATTTATTGGACAACCATAATAGACTTTCGGAAATTATTGAAAGAGCCATTTCGCTTTCCGAGAACAAGGAAGGAAGAGAGCAATGAGTCAGGACTATGTAATTGGAAGGAACCCTGTCATTGAAGCATTAAGGTCAGGGAGAGATATCAATAAAATTTGGGTTGCTGAAGGAGCAAATAAAGGGCAGATTCAAACGGTACTTCAATTAGCTAAAGAAAATGGAGTTATCGTACAGCAGTCTCCTAAGAAAAAGTTAGATCAAATGGTAGAAGGTAATCATCAGGGGGTCATTGCACAAGTAGCTGCATACGAGTATGCAGATGTGGATGATTTGTTTAAGCTGGCAGAAGAGAGAGGAGAAGCTCCTTTTTTCTTACTGCTTGATGAAATTGAAGATCCGCATAATTTAGGCTCTATTATGCGAACAGCAGACGCAGTCGGAGCGCATGGAATTATTATTCCAAAGCGTAGAGCAGTTGGATTGACGGCAGCGGTAGCAAAGTCTTCAACCGGCGCAATCGAGTATATACCTGTAGCGCGTGTCACCAATCTAGCGAGAACTATTGACGAGTTAAAGGAACGCGGTGTTTGGATTGCAGGAACAGATGCAAAAGGTAGCGATGACTATCGAAACCTAGATGGTACATTGCCCCTTGGACTTGTAATTGGAAGTGAAGGCAAAGGTGTAAGTCGCCTGGTAAGGGACAAATGTGATTTCTTAATTAGATTGCCGATGAAGGGAAAGGTTACATCATTGAATGCATCGGTTGCCGCAGGATTGTTAATGTATGAGGTGTTTCGTAAAAGAATGCCGCTCGGTGAATAGGAAATGAAAGAGATATTGATAGTGGATGGTTACAACATCATTGGAGCTTGGGAAGATTTGCGCAAGCTCCGTGATGATGATCTGCAGGCCGCCCGAGATATGTTAATAGACAAGATGGCTGATTACCAAGGTTATATGGGGACAAAAGTAATTATTGTATTTGATGCTCACTTTGTACAAGGAATTGAGAAAAAGATAAACCAAGCTAAAGTAGAGGTCATTTTTACAAGAAAAAACCAAACTGCGGATGAAAAGATTGAACAATTAGCAAGAGAGCTAAAGCAATTGGATACTCGCATTCATGTAGCTACCTCTGATTATACAGAGCAATGGGTTATTTTTGCACAAGGTGCTCTTCGCAAATCTGCACGCGAACTTGAAATTGAAGTGAAAAGTATGGAAAAGCGGGTTCGACGTGAAATTGCAAAGGAAAAATCACAAAAAGGTATGTTTGAATCAAGATATAGCAAAGAAATTACAGAAAAGTTAGAAAAATTACGTCGCGGAGAGCGTTGAGTGATTGACGCTCTTTCATGACGTACTGTATAATATTTCTAACTGTAAAAATGTGTTTTTTTTAGTAAAAAACATATGAAAATGAACAGTGCTTTATATAATGGTTCAAAAGTAGTCTAATTAGCGGTTGGGGGAGGGTGCAATTTGGAACTGAACTTCTTAAGTGAACACAACGCGCAATTCGTTGATTTAGAAGATGAAGAAATTGTCGAGTATGTCAGGAAGGGTGATGTATTGGCACTTGAGTACTTAATTCATAAGTACAAAAATTTTGTACGCGCCAAATCAAGATCGTACTTTTTAGTAGGTGCAGATCGAGAAGATATCATCCAAGAAGGTATGATTGGCTTATTTAAAGCAATTCGAGACTACAAAGAAGACAAGCTCTCATCATTTAAAGCATTTGCAGAGCTTTGCATCACTCGCCAAATTATTACAGCTATTAAAACGGCTACAAGGCAAAAGCACATTCCTTTAAATTCATATGTTTCATTGGACAAGCCTATCTACGATGAAGAATCGGATCGTACGCTCTTGGATGTTATTTCTGAATCCAAGGTGACAGATCCTGAGGAAATGATTATTAGTCAAGAAGAGTATGTTGACATAGAACTTAAAATTTCTGAATTATTAAGCGATTTAGAAAGGAAGGTACTTTCTTTATACTTGGACGGGCGTTCTTATCAAGAGATTTCTGAATTACTGAATCGTCACGTCAAATCAATTGATAATGCGCTGCAGCGTGTGAAGCGCAAAATGGAGCGCTACGTAGAAATGAGAGAAAGTGCGGCAATGAATTAGATGATACATATAACACCTTGCGTCTGTCTGTCGCAGGGGATTATATGTATCATTACTGTATAAGTTTATGCAACTTATAAGCCATAAGAAAATAAAGGTGCGAGAATGTGTCGCTAGGTAGGCTCTGACTGTAGTCACACATTATCTGCTCTATCCTGTTAAAAAGAATGTTATTTTTCTGTGTATACATGCATATTTCTCTCATTATATCTTATACCTGCAATTGACATGCCTTTTTAACATATGGTACAGTTTTAAAGACATAGTTTCATAAGGCTGGTGTAAAGATGCGTAAAAAAGTTGTACTTTCATGCACGAGTTGTAACAGCAGAAACTACTCCACAATGAAAAAGGCAGACTCTGCGGAGCGGCTTGAAATGAAGAAATTCTGCAAATCTTGCAATGATCATACGATTCATAGAGAAACAAAATAAGAATTGCTATTCATATTGGAGGTCCCGTAAATGCGTTTGACTACCTTTTTTGGCGATGTAGGTCGTGAAATGAAAAAAGTAAGTTGGCCAAAACGAGCAGAACTTGTTCGTTCCACCATTACAGTTCTTGTTACTGTTGTATTTTTCGCTATCTTTTTTGCGGTATTAGACATGGGTATTTCTTCACTAATCCGTTTAATTCTTGAATAAGATGCGCGTGTACATGGTATAATAATATCTATACGAACTGTGTTGAAAACCCGGTGAACGGGTTTTTTCGTTTGAGCAAAAATAATAGAGTCGGGGAGGGAAGGACGGTTGTCCTAACGGAATGGAAAAACGCTGGTATGTAGTGCATACGTATTCTGGTTACGAAAATAAAGTAAAAACGAACCTAGAAAAACGTGTAGAAACAATGAATATGCAAGATAAAATTTTCCGAGTGGTTGTACCGGAAGAAACAGAAGTAGAAATGAGAAATGGCAAAGAGAAGCTCATGAAGCGAAAGGTGTTTCCAGGCTACGTTTTAGTAGAGCTTGTCATGACAGATGATTCCTGGTACGTTGTGCGTAATACACCTGGTGTAACAGGTTTCGTTGGTTCTGCGGGATCTGGTTCAAAACCCACACCTTTGTTGGAGGAAGAAGTTGCAGTTATCTTAAAACGTATGGGTGTAGAAAGTGAAAAGGTTGACTTTGACTTTGAAATGAAAGAAACGATTCGCGTCAAGGAAGGTCCTTTCGCAAACTATACAGGTATAATTGAAGAGATTGATATGGAAAAGCAAAAAGTAACTGTGCTTGTTGATATGTTCGGTCGCGAAACGCCGGTAGAACTTGATTTTAATCAGGTTGAAAAATTATAAGAATAAAACTTGAAATCCAAAACAAAAAGTGATAATATCTTTAAAGTCAGTATGTCTTCATACAGAAGACAGTAACTTGCATACTTTTATCTCATAAAGAGATGAAAGAATAGAGTGGGAGGGCAAAAGCCCATTTACCACATCACGGACTTAAGGAGGTGTGTCTCGTGGCTAAAAAGGTAATTAAAGTTGTTAAACTACAAATTCCTGCAGGTAAAGCTAATCCAGCTCCACCGGTTGGTCCGGCACTAGGACAAGCGGGTGTTAACATCATGGGCTTCTGTAAAGAGTTCAACGCTCGTACAGCAGACCAAGCTGGTTTGATCATTCCTGTTGAAATTACGGTATTCGAAGACCGTTCTTTCACTTTCATTACAAAAACTCCGCCTGCTGCTGTTCTATTGAAAGTAGTAGCTGGAATTCAGTCTGGTTCTGGTGAACCAAACCGTAATAAAGTGGCAACTGTAAAGCGTGATAAAGTACGTGAAATCGCTGAACAAAAAATGCCAGATCTAAACGCTGCTAGCGTAGAAGCTGCTATGCGTATGGTCGAAGGTACTGCTCGCAGTATGGGCATTGTTATCGAAGACTAATTTCGATTTGTTTGTTGCAAAAGAAGGTTGCGGGTAACACTGCAACCTTTATTATCGTAAAATATGTCAGGTTTTATATACAAGGATGGTGCCTTATCCTCTAAAAAGGCATATACGTGGGAGGTTATTCCGCTAAAACCACATTCAAGGAGGAAATTGAAATGGCGAAAAGAGGTAAAAAGTACCTAGAAGCTGCAAAGCTTGTAGATCGTGCTACTGCTTACTCTGTAACAGAAGCAATTGAGCTTGTTAAGAAAACAAACCCTGCTAAATTTGATGCGACTGTAGAAGTTGCATTCCGTTTAGGTGTAGACCCTAAGAAAGCTGACCAACAAATTCGTGGTGCTGTAGTACTTCCAAATGGTACTGGTAAAGTACAACGCGTGTTGGTATTTGCTAAAGGTGAAAAAGCGAAAGAAGCAGAAGCTGCTGGCGCTGACTACGTAGGAGATTCTGACTTCATCAACAAAATCCAACAAGGTTGGTTCGATTTTGATGTGGTAGTTGCAACTCCAGATATGATGGGTGAAGTTGGTAAGCTTGGTCGCGTATTGGGACCTAAAGGTTTAATGCCAAACCCTAAAACTGGCACAGTTACATTTGATGTAACAAAAGCAGTTAACGAAATCAAAGCTGGTAAAGTAGAATACCGCGTTGATAAAGCTGGTAACATCCACGTTCCAGTAGGTAAAGTATCTTTCGAAAACGATAAGATTGCTGAAAACTTACAAACAGTATATGAAGCTATGCTTAAAGCTAAGCCATCTGCTGCTAAAGGAACTTACATGAAGAACGTAACAGTTTCTTCTACAATGGGACCTGGCGTAAAAGTAGACGTTTCTACTTTTGCATAATAATTGGAAGTTGACTTCTTATTGAAGTTTGTATATAATCAATAACGTTGTTAATTTAATTACCTGTACCGTAGACAGTAGGTGCCAATTGGCTTAATTTCCTACCGAGGTGTTTGAATAGAAACGGATCTTTTTCTGTGACTATAAAACCTCCATGTCTGCTTAGCGTGGAGGTTTTTTATGACGCACGGTATCGGTACAATCCAGTCTTACAGGAGGTGTAACGATGAGCAAAGCAATCGAAGCAAAACAAGTAGTAGTAGCTGAAATCGCAGGCAAACTTAAAGAGAGTAAATCAACAATTGTTGTTGACTATCGCGGTCTGACTGTTGGTGAAGCAACTGAACTTCGTAAGCAATTACGTGAAGCTGGCATCGAGTTCAAGGTTTACAAAAACACATTGACTCGTCGCGCGGCAGAAGAAGCTGAAATGGCTGAACTGAACGAATACCTTACAGGTCCTAACGCTATCGCATTCAGCAATGAAGATGTAGTAGCACCTGCTAAAGTATTGAACGATTTCGCTAAGAAGCATGAAGCTTTAGAAATCAAAGCTGGTATCATCGAAGGTAAATTAGTATCCGTAGAAGAAGTTAAAGCAATCGCTGAACTTCCATCTCGCGAAGGCTTACTTTCTATGTTGCTTAGCGTTCTTCAAGCTCCAATCCGCAACCTTGCACTTGCTGCAAAAGCTGTGGCGGACCAAAAAGAAGAACAAGGCGCTTAATTTTCGCCTACAACCAATTTTTATTAACTTAAACTACGTGTAAATAAGGGAGGATCTTCAAATGACTAAAGAACAAATCATTGAAGCGGTTAAAAATATGACTGTATTAGAACTTAACGACCTAGTTAAGGCTATCGAAGAAGAATTCGGCGTAACTGCTGCTGCTCCAGTAGCTGTTATGGCTGGTGGCGCTGCTGAAGCTGCTGCTGAGAAAACTGAGTTCGATGTAGTACTTGCTAACGCAGGCGCTCAAAAAATCAAAGTTATCAAAGTTGTTCGTGAACTTACAGGTCTTGGCTTGAAAGAAGCTAAAGAACTAGTTGACAACACGCCTAAAGCTGTTAAAGAAGGCGCTTCTAAAGAAGAAGCTGAAGAAATCAAAGCTAAACTTGAAGAAGTTGGAGCAGTTGTTGAAGTTAAGTAATTTCACTGATGCTGCATAAAAAAGCTCGCTCTTATGCGAGCTTTTTTTTATCCTTATATATTATGAGGTTTTGAAGTTTATATTGTGTGCCGCGTATAGGATCTGCAGTATCATGTCTATAACAAGGATATTGTAATTTCTGTACGATATAAGAGGTGAGAATAGTGACAGAGCATTATTTTTCAAATAGCCCGACTAGTAAGAGTGATAAAAGAAAATGGCAATTCCCGTTGCGTGGACGCACTATGCAGTTTTATTCTGATCACGGCGTTTTTTCTAAGAGTGAAGTAGATTTTGGTTCTCGTTTATTAATTGAGATGTTTGAGCTGCCTGCGGTAGAAGGTGCGTTGCTTGATGTAGGCTGCGGTTATGGTCCAATTGGTTTATCGCTTGCGAAAGAATTTGATCGTCATGTTGATATGGTTGATGTAAACGAACGTGCTATGGAATTAGCGGCTGAAAATGCACAATTAAACGGGGTGAAGAATGTTCGTATATTTTCTAGTAGTGTATATGAAAATGTACAAGGTTCTTATGCTGCCATTTTATCTAACCCTCCCATTAGAGCGGGGAAGCAGGTTGTTCATGAAATTTTAGAGAAAGCTTATAACCACTTAGTGGTGGGCGGGGAACTTTGGATTGTAATTCAAAAGAAGCAAGGAGCGCCTTCAGCTATAGCTAAGATGGAAGAAGTGTTTGGGTCTGCAGAAACTGTAGAAAAGAAAAAAGGATATTATATCATAAAATCAAAAAAACGTTGACGGTTATTTTTGGTTGTGTTAACATTATACAATGCCAATGTGTGATTTTCTGGGTTTCTTTAGTATGTATATTTTTTGGAAACTTGGAAATGATAGTAAAATCGGTAAAAACGTGAAATAGAATGATGGTTTTCTGATGAGAAACCATTTTTCTTTTTTGCAGGCTAAGAATGAAAACTGTATTAAGGCTACGCTTTAGAAGTGTTAGTCGTCTTTTGTTTGTTGTTTTGCACTTTTAAAAGTGCATTTTTATAATACTCATGATTTGAGGGGTGAAGCAGTTGACAGGTCAACTAGTTCAATACGGACGCCACCGCCAACGAAGAAGTTATGCCCGTATTAGTGAAGTATTGGAGTTACCAAATCTTATTGAAATTCAAACCTCTTCTTATCAGTGGTTCTTGGATGAAGGTTTGCGCGAAATGTTCCAAGACATTTCTCCTATCGAGGACTTCACAGGTAATCTATCGCTTGAATTCATTGACTACAGCTTAGGTGAGCCTAAGTACTCTGTAGAAGAATGTAAGGAACGCGACGTTACATACGCTGCGCCGTTGCGTGTGAAGGTACGCCTTATCAACAAAGAAACAGGCGAAGTGAAAGAGCAAGATGTATTTATGGGTGATTTCCCGTTAATGACGGAGACTGGTACGTTCATGATCAATGGAGCAGAACGTGTTATCGTTTCACAGCTTGTTCGTTCGCCGAGTGTATATTATAGTGGCAAAATTGATAAAAACGGAAAGCGTGGTTTCACAGCGACTGTGATTCCAAACCGTGGTGCTTGGTTAGAGTATGAAACAGATGCAAAAGATGTTGTGTATGTACGTATTGATCGTACACGTAAGCTTCCTGTAACAGTGTTGCTTCGTGCATTAGGTTTTGGCTCTGATCAAGAGATTGTAGATCTTTTAGGGGAAAATGAGTACTTACGTAACACCCTTGAGAAAGACAATACAGATAGCACTGAAAAAGCATTGCTTGAAATCTATGAGCGTCTTCGCCCAGGTGAGCCGCCTACAGTAGAAAATGCCAAAAGCTTGCTAGTTTCCCGTTTCTTTGATCCGAAGCGCTATGATTTAGCGAATGTAGGACGCTATAAAATGAACAAAAAGCTTCATATTAAAAATAGATTGTTTAATCAGCGTGTAGCAGAAACATTGGTAGATCCAGAAACAGGAGAAATCCTTGTTTCAGAAGGTACTATTCTTGATCGCCGTACGCTAGACCGTATTCTTCCTTATTTAGAGAAGAACATTGGCTTCAAGGTTGCAAAACCTATGGGTGGTGTAATTGATGAAGATGTAAATATGCAGTCTATTAAGATTTATGCACCTGAATCAGATGGTGAGCATGTGATCAATGTAATTGGTAATGCCAACATCGATCGAGGTGTAAAGCATATTACACCTGCTGATATTATTTCTTCTATCAGCTACTTCTTTAACCTTCTTTATAAAGTAGGAGATACAGATGATATTGATCATCTAGGCAACCGCCGCTTACGTTCTGTAGGTGAATTGTTACAAAATCAATTCAGAATTGGTCTTTCTCGTATGGAACGTGTTGTTCGCGAGAGAATGTCTATTCAAGATACGAATGCGATCACGCCACAAGCGTTAATTAACATTCGTCCAGTTATTGCATCTATTAAAGAGTTCTTCGGTAGCTCTCAGTTATCTCAGTTCATGGATCAAACAAACCCATTGGCTGAGTTAACACATAAACGTCGTCTATCTGCACTTGGACCTGGTGGTTTAACACGTGAGCGCGCAGGTTTTGAAGTGCGTGACGTTCACTACTCTCACTATGGTCGTATGTGTCCGATTGAAACGCCAGAGGGACCAAACATTGGTTTGATTAACTCCTTGTCTTCTTTTGCGAAGGTGAATGAGTTTGGTTTCATTGAAACACCGTATCGTCGTGTTGACCCTGAAACAGGTCGTGTTACAAACCGTGTAGATTATCTAACTGCAGATGAAGAAGATAACTATGTGGTAGCACAAGCAAATATGCGTTTATCTGATGAGGGAGACTTTATTGATGAAGATATTATTGCTCGTTTCCGTGGTGAGAACATCGTCGTAAATCGCGATCGCGTCGATTATATGGACGTATCACCTAAGCAGGTTGTTTCTGCTGCGACGGCTTGTATCCCGTTCTTAGAGAACGATGACTCCAACCGTGCGCTAATGGGAGCGAACATGCAACGACAAGCGGTTCCTTTGTTAAACCCTGAGGCGCCAATTGTCGGAACAGGTATGGAATACGTTTCTGCCAAAGACTCCGGTGCGGCAGTTATCTGTAAACATCCGGGCGTTGTAGAACGTGTAGAAGCAAAAGAAGTTTGGGTACGTCGTTATATTGATGTAGACGGACAAAAAGTAAAAGGCGATTTAGATCGCTACAGAATGTTGAAATTCATCCGCTCTAACCAAGGAACATGCTACAACCAGCGTCCAATTGTAAGTGTTGGTGATGAAGTAGTAAGAGGGGAAATCCTTGCTGATGGACCATCTATGGAAAAAGGTGAGCTTGCGCTTGGTCGCAACGTGCTTGTTGGCTTTATGACATGGGATGGCTACAACTACGAGGATGCAATCATCATGAGTGAACGCCTTGTAAAGGATGATGTGTATACATCTGTTCACATCGAAGAGTATGAGTCAGAAGCTCGTGATACAAAGCTTGGACCAGAAGAAATTACGCGCGATATTCCGAATGTTGGAGAAGATGCACTTCGTAACCTAGACGAGCGCGGCATCATTCGTATTGGCGCGGAAGTAAAAGACGGTGACCTTCTTGTAGGTAAAGTAACGCCAAAAGGTGTAACAGAGCTTACTGCTGAAGAACGTCTATTGCATGCAATCTTCGGTGAAAAAGCGCGTGAAGTACGCGATACATCTCTTCGTGTTCCTCACGGCGGCGGCGGTATTATTCTGGATGTGAAAGTGTTCAACCGTGAAGATGGCGATGAGCTTCCTCCAGGTGTAAACCAGCTGGTACGTGTGTATATCGTACAAAAACGTAAAATTTCTGAGGGTGACAAAATGGCCGGTCGTCACGGTAATAAGGGTGTTATCTCCCGTATTTTACCGGAAGAAGATATGCCTTTCCTTCCAGACGGTACGCCAATTGACATCATGTTGAACCCGCTAGGGGTACCTTCTCGTATGAACATTGGTCAGGTGTTAGAGCTTCACCTTGGTATGGCAGCACGCCATTTAGGTATTCATGTAGCAACGCCTGTATTCGATGGTGCACGTGAAGAAGATGTTTGGGCAACAATTGAAGAAGCGGGTATGGCTCGTGATGCAAAAACAGTTCTATACGATGGACGCACAGGGGAGCCTTTTGATAACCGTGTATCTGTCGGTGTTATGTATATGATTAAACTTGCGCACATGGTTGACGATAAGCTACATGCTCGTTCTACAGGACCTTACTCACTTGTAACGCAACAGCCGCTTGGTGGTAAAGCGCAATTCGGCGGACAGCGCTTCGGTGAGATGGAAGTATGGGCACTGGAAGCTTACGGTGCAGCATACACATTGCAAGAAATCTTGACAGTAAAATCCGATGACGTTGTAGGACGTGTGAAAACGTACGAAGCGATTGTTAAAGGCGAAAATGTTCCAGAGCCAGGTGTACCAGAGTCCTTTAAGGTATTAATTAAAGAGCTTCAGAGCTTGGGTATGGACGTAAAAATGATGTCAAGCGACGATGAAGAAATCGAGATGCGTGACATGGATGATGATGATGATCATCAATCTGCCGATAGACTAAACATCGAAGTTGAGACAACGAAAGAATAATTGGGTATAACCTGTAGATTAAAAGGGAGGTAGGCCCCTTGATAGATGTAAACAACTTTGAATATATGAAGATTGGACTTGCTTCACCTGACAAGATCCGTTCTTGGTCACATGGTGAAGTTAAGAAACCTGAAACGATTAACTACCGTACATTAAAGCCTGAAAAAGACGGTTTGTTCTGCGAGCGCATTTTCGGTCCTACAAAGGACTGGGAATGCCATTGTGGAAAATACAAACGCGTGCGCTACAAAGGTGTTGTATGTGATCGCTGTGGCGTTGAAGTTACTCGTGCAAAAGTACGTCGCGAGCGTATGGGTCACATTGAGCTAGCTGCTCCTGTTTCTCACATTTGGTACTTCAAGGGTATTCCGAGCCGTATGGGTCTTGTCCTTGATATGTCTCCGCGTGCACTGGAAGAAATTATTTATTTTGCTTCTTATGTTGTAACGGAAAGTGGCGATACACCTCTTGATAAAAAGCAACTTTTATCTGAAAAGGAGTACCGCGCATACCGTGAAAGATACGGAAATACATTCCAAGCATCTATGGGTGCAGAAGCAATTAAAAAGCTACTTCAAGACATCGACTTAGATAAAGAAGTAGATTATTTAAAAGAAGAATTGAAAACAGCACAAGGACAACGCCGCACACGTGCGATCAAGCGTCTAGAAGTGCTGGAGGCATTTCGTGGTTCTGGTAACGAACCATCTTGGATGGTACTTGATGTACTTCCGGTTATTCCACCGGAGCTTCGTCCGATGGTTCAATTGGATGGTGGTCGTTTTGCGACTTCTGACTTGAATGACTTATATCGCCGTGTAATCAACCGCAACAACCGTTTAAAACGTCTTCTTGACCTTGGTGCACCAAGCATCATCGTACAAAACGAGAAGCGTATGCTTCAAGAAGCGGTAGATGCATTAATCGATAACGGTCGTCGTGGTCGTCCAGTAACAGGGCCTGGTAACCGTCCATTAAAATCTCTTTCTCACATGCTAAAAGGTAAGCAAGGCCGTTTCCGTCAAAACCTGCTTGGTAAGCGTGTTGACTACTCTGGTCGTTCTGTTATCGTCGTAGGACCGAACTTGAAAATGTACCAATGTGGTCTTCCAAAAGAGATGGCTCTTGAACTGTTCAAGCCTTTTGTTATGAAAGAGCTTGTAGAAAAAGGATTAGCACATAACATTAAGAGTGCGAAACGAAAGATTGAGCGTGTACAGCCTGAAGTTTGGGACGTATTGGAATCTGTAATTAAAGAGCATCCTGTACTTCTAAACCGTGCCCCAACGCTTCACCGTCTTGGTATTCAAGCGTTTGAACCAACTCTTGTAGAAGGTCGCGCAATCCGTCTGCATCCACTTGTATGTACAGCATATAACGCTGACTTTGATGGAGACCAAATGGCGGTTCACGTACCGCTTTCATCTGAAGCACAAGCGGAAGCTCGTCTATTAATGCTTGCTGCGCAAAACATCCTAAACCCGAAAGATGGAAAACCTGTTGTTACACCATCTCAGGATATGGTATTAGGTAACTATTACCTGACTCTGGAGCGCGAAGGTGCAGTCGGTGAAGGTATGGTATTTAAAGATACAAACGAGGCTTTGCTTGCATATCACAATGGGTATGTACATTTGCATACACGCGTTGCGGTTGCAGCAGGTTCATTAGATAACGAAACGTTTACAGAAGAGCAAAGAGGCATGTTGTTGTTAACAACAGTAGGTAAGTTGATTTTCAACGAAATCCTACCAACTTCTTTCCCTTATATCAATGAGCCTACAAAAGATAACTTAGAGAGAGAAACACCTGCTAAGTACTTTGTTCCAAAAGGCGCAGATATAAAAGCAATTATTGCTGAGCGCGAAGAAGTAGCACCGTTTAAAAAGAAAATCCTGGGTAACATCATTGCGGAAGTATTCAAGCGTTTCAAAATTACAGAAACGTCTCGTATGCTTGACCGTATGAAAAACCTAGGTTTCAGATACTCAACAAAAGCTGGTATTACGGTTGGTGTTGCAGATATCGTAGTATTGGGTGAAAAGGAAGAAATTCTTCGTGAAGCACAGGCGAAGGTAGACACAGTTACAAAGCAATTCCGTCGTGGTTTGATTACAGAGGAAGAGCGCTATGACCGTGTTATCACAATCTGGAGTAATGCAAAGGATGTTATTCAAGGTAAGTTGATGAAATCCTTGAATAAACGCAACCCGATCTTCATGATGAGTGATTCTGGTGCCCGTGGTAACGCATCAAACTTTACGCAGCTTGCAGGTATGCGTGGATTGATGGCCAACCCGTCAGGACGTATTATCGAACTTCCAATTAAATCAAGTTTCCGTGAGGGTCTGACTGTACTAGAGTACTTCATTTCCACGCATGGTGCGCGTAAAGGTCTTGCTGATACAGCGCTTAAGACTGCCGATTCCGGTTACCTGACTCGTCGTCTTGTTGACGTTGCACAGGACGTGATTGTTCGTGAGGATGATTGCGGAACTGATAGAGGCTTGCTTGTACGTGCAATTAAAGAAGGTAATGAAGTCATCGAATCATTATATGATCGTCTAGTAGGTCGCTTTGCAAGAAAAACAATTAAGCACCCAGGTACACATGAAGTGCTGGTTGCTGAAAATGAATTAATTACAGAAGATCTTGCTACAGTTGTGGTAGAAGCTGGTGTAGAAGAAGTACACATCCGCTCTGCGTTCACATGTAATACGCGTCACGGTGTATGTAAGAAATGTTACGGCCGCAACCTTGCGACAGGTACTGATGTAGAAGTCGGCGAAGCAGTAGGTATTATTGCAGCGCAGTCTATCGGTGAGCCTGGAACACAGTTGACGATGCGTACATTCCATACAGGTGGGGTTGCGGGAGATGATATTACACAAGGTCTACCGCGTATTCAAGAGTTGTTTGAAGCACGTAATCCAAAAGGTCAAGCGGTTATTTCTGAGATCGATGGTGTTGTGTCTGCAATCAACGATGTAAAAGATCGTCAAGAAGTAATTATCCAAGGTGATGTAGAGTCACGCCCTTATGTAATTCCATATGGCGCGCGCTTGAAGGTTGCTGAAGGTCAGCAAATTATGCGCGGTCAAGAACTAACAGAGGGTTCTATTGATCCAAAGGAATTACTAAAAGTAAAAGATATTACAGCAGTACAAGAGTACCTATTGCGCGAAGTACAAAAAGTATATCGTATGCAAGGGGTAGAAATCGGCGACAAGCACGTTGAAGTAATGGTACGTCAAATGCTTCGTAAGGTTCGCGTTATGGATGCAGGTGACACAGATGTACTGCCTGGTACACTACTGGATATTCACCAATTTACAGATGCGAACGCGAAAGTATTGCTCGAAGGTAAGCAGCCGGCAACGGCACGTCCTGTCCTTCTTGGTATTACAAAAGCGTCTCTTGAAACGGATTCCTTCTTGTCTGCAGCTTCCTTCCAAGAAACAACACGCGTTCTTACAGATGCAGCAATTAAAGGTAAGCGCGATGAGCTTCTTGGCCTGAAAGAAAATGTTATCATCGGTAAGTTGGTTCCTGCTGGTACGGGTATGAGCCGTTACCGTAAAGTAGAACTTACAAAAACTTCAGCTGAAGATGAAACACTTGAAAACACAGAGGTTTATGTAGAAAGTTAAAATTTTCTAGTATAAATAATATGTAAAAGTGCACATCAGCAGTTGACATTGCGTACGTCAAAATGTTAATATAAGCAAGGTTGCTCATGAGGGGCTTCGGATGATTGCGAACAGCACATTGCGATCTCTTCTGAAAATGAGCAAAAGCTTTAATATAATCAGTTAAAACTGTTTTTGTGAGGCGGGAGCGCATGGTTCCCCCTTGCAAAAACTTTGTTTTCAACTAATAATGAACCACCTGGATATGTGGTCATACAAAGATGTGAAGGGAGGACAAACCATGCCTACTATTAACCAATTAGTCAGAAAAGGTCGTACTGATAAAGTATGGAAATCCAAATCACCAGCGTTGAACAAAGGTTTCAACTCTTTGAAGAAAAAATCAACTGATATCTCTGCACCACAAAAACGTGGCGTATGTACTCGTGTTGGTACAATGACTCCAAAGAAACCAAACTCCGCGTTGCGTAAATATGCTCGTGTGCGTTTGACAAATGGTATTGAGGTTACTGCTTACATTCCTGGTATCGGACATAACCTACAAGAACACAGTGTAGTACTAATTCGCGGTGGTCGTGTAAAAGACTTACCAGGGGTACGTTACCACATCGTTCGCGGTGCGCTTGACACAGCTGGTGTTAACAATCGTGCACAAGGCCGTTCTAAATATGGTACTAAGAGACCAAAAGTTAAAAAATAATAGACATTTTTCTTTGAAAGGAGGAAATCAACATGCCTCGTAAAGGACCTGTTGCAAAAAGAGACGTATTACCAGATCCGCTTTACAACTCTAAACTTGTTACTCGCTTAATCAACAAAATGATGATTGACGGTAAAAAAGGTACATCCCAAGCTATTCTTTATAACGCGTTTGATATCGTACGCGATCGCTCGGGTAAAGATCCAATGGAAGTATTTGAACAAGCTCTTAAGAACATCATGCCAGTTCTTGAAGTTCGTGCTCGTCGTGTCGGCGGTGCTAACTACCAAGTTCCTGTAGAAGTTCGCCCGGAGCGTCGTACTACTCTAGGTCTTCGTTGGTTAGTTAACTACGCTCGTCTTCGTGGTGAAAAAACTATGGAAGAGCGTCTAGCTAACGAAATCCTTGATGCAGCGAACAACGCTGGTGCATCTGTTAAGAAGCGTGAGGACACTCACAAAATGGCAGAAGCAAACAAAGCGTTTGCTCATTACCGTTGGTAAGATTAAAATAATAATTGTATGCATTAAGCTAGGCTTGTCGTTCATGAAAAGTAGAGAGAGGGAGAAATTCCTCTCTCTTCAATGAACGTCCCTTTACATAAATTGGATGTCATTGAGAATACTTACATACGACAAACTGAAATTTTATGCTGCTATAAAAAATCTAATTCCATTAAAGGAAGGAGAAAGAATACCATATGGCAAGAGAGTTCTCCTTAAATAACACTCGTAACATTGGTATCATGGCCCACATCGATGCGGGTAAAACAACTACAACTGAACGTATTTTGTTTTACACAGGCCGTGTACACAAAATCGGTGAAGTGCACGAAGGTGCTGCAACGATGGACTGGATGGAGCAAGAGCAAGAGCGTGGTATTACAATCACGTCCGCTGCGACAACTGCTCAATGGAAAGGTCATCGCGTAAACATCATTGATACTCCAGGACACGTAGACTTCACAGTTGAAGTAGAACGTTCCCTACGCGTACTTGATGGCGCAGTTGCTGTACTTGATGCACAATCCGGTGTAGAGCCTCAAACAGAGACTGTTTGGCGCCAAGCTACAACTTACGGAGTACCACGTATCGTGTTCATCAACAAAATGGACAAAATCGGTGCTGATTTCCTATACTCTGTAGGTACACTTCATGATCGTTTGCAAGCAAATGCTCATCCAATCCAGTTACCAATTGGTGCGGAAGATCAATTTAAAGCAATCATCGACCTTGTAGAAATGAAAGCTCATTTCTATACGAATGACTTAGGTACTGACATTCAAGTAGGTGAAATCCCTGCTGAATATCAAGATAAAGCTGAAGAACTTCGCGGATCTCTAATCGAGGCACTTGCTGATCACGATGAAGAGTTGATGATGAAGTATCTTGAAGGTGAAGAAGTTACTGTTGAAGAGTTAAAAGCTGCGATTCGTAAGGCTACGCTAAGCGTAAACTTCTTCCCAGTAGTTGCTGGTTCTGCCTTCAAAAACAAAGGTGTTCAGCTTATGCTAGATGCAGTAATTGACTACTTGCCATCTCCAGTTGACGTTGAGGCAATCAAAGGTATCGTTCCTGATACTGATGAGGAAGTTACACGTCCTGCTGATGACGAAGGTCCATTCTCTGCATTGGCATTTAAAATCATGACTGACCCTTATGTTGGTAAGTTAACATTCTTCCGCGTTTACTCTGGTAAAGCAGAAGCTGGTTCTTACGTTGTTAACTCCACAAAAGGTAAGCGTGAGCGTCTAGGACGTATCCTACAAATGCACGCAAACTCTCGTCAAGAGATTTCTGTATGTTACTCTGGTGACATCGCTGCTGCTGTAGGTTTAAAAGATACTACAACTGGTGACACTCTATGTGATGAGAAAAATCAAGTAATCCTTGAGTCCATGACATTCCCAGAGCCAGTTATCTCTGTAGCTATCGAACCTAAATCTAAAGCTGACCAAGATAAAATGGGTACAGCTCTAGTAAAACTTTCTGAAGAAGATCCTACATTCCGTGCTCATACTGACCAAGAGACTGGTCAAACAATCATCTCCGGTATGGGTGAGCTTCACCTTGATATCATCGTTGACCGTATGCGTCGCGAGTTCAAAGTAGAAGCTAACGTTGGTGCTCCTCAGGTTGCTTACCGTGAAACTTTCCGCGCTGCGGCTAGAGTTGAAGGTAAGTTCGCACGTCAGTCCGGTGGTCGCGGTCAATTCGGTCACGTTTGGATTGAGTTCGAGCCTAACGAAGAGGGTGCAGGTTTCGTATTCGAAAACAAAATCGTGGGTGGGGTTGTTCCTCGTGAATACATCCCAGCTGTTGAAGCAGGTCTAAAAGACGCAATGCAAAACGGTGTAGTAGCTGGTTATCCACTAGTAGACGTTAAAGCTGCATTGGTTGACGGATCTTACCATGATGTTGACTCTTCTGAGATGGCGTTTAAGATTGCTGCGTCTATGGCACTTAAAGCTGCTGCTTCTAAGTGTAACCCAGCAATTCTTGAGCCAATGATGAAGGTTGAAGTTGTAATCCCTGATGAGTACCTAGGTGACATCATGGGTGACGTAACTTCTCGTCGCGGACGTGTAGAAGGTATGGAAGCACGCGGTAACGCACAAGTTGTACGCGCAATGGTTCCACTTTCTGAAATGTTCGGTTATGCGACATCTCTACGTTCTAACACGCAAGGTCGCGGAACATTCTCCATGGTGTTCGATCACTACGAAGAAGTTCCACGCAGCATTGCTGAAGAAATCGTAAAGAAAAATAAAGGACAATAATTGATTTTTATCGATTGTTCAAGTATAACTACTATGTAAGCCTAGAAAGCGGACAGGCTTGCGCCGCCGCTTTCTATCCTATATAAATTAATCATCTATATTATTAAGGAGGCTATTCTAATGGCTAAAGCTAAATTCGAACGCTCTAAACCACACGTTAACATCGGTACAATCGGCCACGTTGACCATGGTAAAACAACTCTAACTGCTGCTATCACTACAGTTCTTGCAAAAGCTGGTGGTGCTGAAGCACGTGCATACGATCAAATCGATGCTGCTCCAGAAGAAAGAGAGCGTGGTATCACAATCTCTACAGCTCACGTTGAGTACGAAACTGAAACTCGTCACTACGCACACGTTGACTGCCCAGGACACGCTGACTATGTTAAAAACATGATCACTGGTGCTGCTCAAATGGACGGCGCTATCCTAGTAGTATCTGCTGCTGATGGCCCAATGCCACAAACTCGTGAGCACATTCTTCTTTCTCGCCAAGTAGGTGTTCCTTACATCGTTGTATTCTTGAACAAATGCGACATGGTTGATGACGAAGAATTGCTTGAACTAGTTGAAATGGAAGTACGTGACCTATTGTCTGAGTACGATTTCCCTGGCGACGAGGTTCCTGTAGTAAAAGGTTCTGCTCTTAAAGGTCTTGAAGGAGATCCTGAGTGGGAAGCTAAAATCATCGAGCTTATGGCTGAAGTTGATGCATACGTTCCAACTCCAGAGCGCGACACTGACAAGCCTTTCTTGATGCCAGTTGAGGATGTATTCTCAATCACTGGTCGTGGTACAGTAGCAACTGGCCGCGTTGAGCGTGGTATTGTTAAAGTTGGTGACGTAGTTGAAATCGTAGGTCTTATGGAAGAAACTAAAAACACAACTGTAACAGGTGTTGAAATGTTCCGTAAGCTTCTTGACCAAGCACAAGCTGGTGACAACATTGGTGCACTTCTTCGTGGTGTAGCTCGTGATGACATCCAACGTGGACAAGTACTTGCTAAGCCAGGTTCTGTTAAACAACACACTAAATTCAAGTCTGAAATCTACGTTCTATCTAAAGAAGAAGGTGGACGTCACACTCCATTCTTCAACAACTACCGTCCACAGTTCTACTTCCGTACAACTGACGTAACTGGTATCATGCAGTTACCAGAAGGTACTGAAATGGTAATGCCTGGCGACAACATCGAAATGTCTGTTGAGCTTATCGCTCCAATCGCTGTTGAAGAGGGAACTAAGTTCTCTATCCGCGAAGGTGGCCGTACAGTAGGTCACGGTGTAGTTGCTACAATCATCGAGTAATTGATGATAAAAAAGAATCCGGAAGCTTCCGGATTCTTTTTTTATTCTTCTTATTTATTATAGAAGAAAGTCGTTTCTTTTCATTGTGTGCTCTTAATCGTACTTACTGTTTTAGATCCACTCTGTATTCAAATTTATATTGTGACAAAATCTTCTTTTTCAGACAATGACCGCGTCGCTTGAAATCCTTTTAAGCAAGATGTATAATGTGAAAAGTGCGGTTGGTGAGCGGGAATAAATTATTCTTGCATATCATAACCGGATAGTATATAATAGATAATGTTGGTCTTTGACTGCGATGAAGTGGAAGGTTACCGACACACACGGCCGCTTTGCCATGGCGAGTGTGCGGAAAATTTCCATGGAGAATGTCTATTTATAAAAATAGGCGAAGAAGGAGGGAAAATAATGGCAAAAGAAAAGATTCGTATCCGTTTGAAAGCTTATGATCACCGTATCCTTGATCAGTCAGCAGAAAAGATTGTAGAAACAGCAAAGCGTTCTGGTGCAGCTGTATCTGGTCCAATCCCATTGCCAACTGAAAAGTCTGTATACACGATTCTTCGTGCGGTTCATAAGTACAAAGATTCTCGTGAGCAGTTCGAAATGCGCACGCACAAACGTTTAATCGACATCGTGAATCCTACACCACAAACAGTAGATTCACTAATGCGTTTGGATCTACCATCTGGTGTAGATATCGAAATTAAACTATAAATGTAAATTTAAACAATGCAGGAGGTGTGACTCATGACCAAAGGAATCTTAGGAAGAAAGATCGGTATGACTCAAGTATTTGCTGAAAACGGCGAACTAATTCCGGTAACTGTTATCGAAGCTACTCCAAACGTAGTTCTTCAAAAGAAAACTGCTGAAACTGACGGCTACAGCGCAGTTCAGTTAGGTTTTGAAGATAAGCGTGAAAAGCTTGCTAACAAACCAGAACAAGGTCATGTTGCAAAAGCAAGTACTGCTCCTAAGCGCTTCATTCGCGAATTACGCGATGCAAACGTAGAAGAGTACGAAGTTGGTCAAGAGATTAAAGTAGAAACTTTCGCTGAAGGCGAAATCGTTGATGTAACAGGAACTTCTAAAGGTAAAGGTTTCCAAGGTGTTATCAAACGCCACGGACAATCTCGTGGACCTATGTCCCACGGTTCTCGTTACCATCGTCGTCCAGGTTCTATGGGACCTGTTGCTCCAAACCGCGTATTTAAAGGCAAAAAACTTGCTGGACGTATGGGTGGAGATCAAGTTACTGTACAAAACCTTGAAATCGTTAAGGTTGATGCAGAGCGCAACTTGCTTTTAGTAAAAGGAAACGTTCCTGGTGCTAAGAAATCACTAGTAGTGGTTCGCAGTGCTGTTAAGGCTGGAAAATAATCATATAGAAAGGAGGACATCCAATGCCAAAAGTAACGTTATTTAACCAAACTGGATCTCAAGTTGGTGAAATCGAATTAGCAGAAGCTATCTTCGGTATCCAACCAAATGAAGCTGTACTTTTTGATGCTGTAATTATGCAACGTGCATCTTTGCGTCAAGGTAACCATAAAGTAAAAGGTCGTTCGGAAGTACGTGGTGGCGGTCGTAAGCCATGGCGTCAAAAAGGAACTGGACGCGCTCGTCAAGGTTCTATCCGTTCTCCACAATGGCGTGGTGGTGGTATCGTATTCGGTCCTACTCCAAGATCTTACGCTTACAAACTACCTAAAAAAGTTCGTCGTTTAGCTATTAAATCTGCATTGTCTACTAAGGTTCTAGAGAACAACGTAATCGTTCTTGATAACTTAGCATTAAATGCTCCTAAGACAAAAGAAATGGTAGCTGTACTAAAAGGTTTGTCTGTTGAGAAGAAAGCTCTTATCGTAACAGCTGATCTAAACGAGGCAGTTACATTATCTGCTCGTAACATTCCTGGTGTAACAGTAATCACTGCTAGCAGCGTGAACGTATTAGACGTTCTTCATCATGACAAGTTGATCATGACTCAAGCGGCAGTGGAAAAAGTAGAGGAGGTGCTTGCATAATGAGAGATCCTCGTGATATCATTAAGCGCCCGGTTATCACTGAACGTTCTATGGAAATGATGGCTGAAAAGAAATACACGTTCGACGTTGATGTAAAAGCTAACAAAACTGAAGTTAAAGATGCTATCGAAGCAATCTTTGGCGTAAAAGTTGAAAAAGTAAACATCATGAACTACAAGCCGAAGTTCCGTCGTGTAGGTCGCTACTCTGGTCTAACTAACCGTCGTAGAAAAGCTATCGTTAAATTAACAGCCGACAGCAAAGAAATCGAAATCTTCGAAGGCGTTTAATTCTTATAGAGAAGGAGGGAAACCAAGATGGCAATTAAAAAGTACAAACCAACTACAAACGGTCGTCGTGGTATGACAGTTTCTGATTTCGCTGAAATCACTACTGACAAACCAGAAAAGTCTTTGCTTGCTCCATTGAGCAAAAAAGCAGGCCGTAACAACCAAGGTAAAATTACTGTACGTCACCAAGGTGGCGGACATAAGCGTCAATACCGTATCATCGACTTTAAGCGTAACAAAGATGGAATTCCAGGCCGCGTTGCTACGATCGAGTACGATCCAAACCGCTCTGCGAACATCGCTTTGATTAACTACGTTGATGGTGAAAAGCGTTATATCCTTGCTCCTAAAAACCTTCAAGTAGGTATGGAGATCATGTCTGGTCCTGAGGCTGACATTAAAGTAGGTAACGCACTTCCACTTGCAAACATGCCTGTAGGTACATTGATTCACAACATCGAGCTTAAGCCTGGTAAAGGTGGACAATTAGTACGTTCTGCTGGTTCTTCTGCGCAAGTATTAGGTAAAGAAGGAAGATACGTACTAGTACGTTTAACTTCTGGTGAAGTACGTTTGATCTTAGCTACTTGCCGCGCTACAGTGGGTCAAGTAGGTAACGAGCAACACGAACTTATTAAAATTGGTAAAGCAGGTCGCTCTCGTTGGTTAGGTAAACGCCCTACAGTTCGTGGTTCTGTAATGAACCCAGTTGATCACCCACACGGTGGTGGTGAAGGTCGTTCTCCAATCGGACGTAAGTCTCCAATGAGCCCATGGGGTAAACCAACTCTTGGCTTTAAAACTCGTAAGAAGAATAAAGCTTCTGACAAGTTCATCGTTCGTCGTCGTAAAAAATAACGGGGTTGCAGTACGGTTCAGCAGAACCGTACCTCAATCACGAAGGGAGGTACAAAAATGGCTCGCAGCTTAAAAAAGGGACCATTTGTCGATGATCATTTAATGAAGAAAATCGAGCAATTAAACGAAAAAGACGCAAAACAAGTTGTTAAAACTTGGTCTCGTCGTTCTACTATTTTCCCACAATTCATTGGTCACACGATCGCTGTGTACGATGGCCGCAAGCATGTTCCTGTATTCGTTACAGAAGATATGGTTGGCCACAAACTAGGTGAATTCGCACCTACTCGTACTTACAAAGGTCATGATGCCGACGATAAGAAAACAAGAAGATAATGAGAGGAGGCACTCCAATGCAAGCTAAAGCAATCGCAAGAACAGTTCGTATTGCTCCTCGTAAGGTTCGTCTAGTATTAGATTTGATTCGAGGAAAGCAAGTTGGTGAAGCAATCGCAATTCTTCGCCACACACCAAAAACTGCTTCTCCAGTTGTAGAAAAGCTTTTGAAGTCTGCAATTGCAAATGCAGAACATAACTATGAAATGGATCCGAACAACCTAGTTGTTAGCGCAACTTTCGCTGATGAAGGTCCAACATTGAAACGTTTCCGTCCACGTGCTATGGGACGTGCAAGCCAAATCAACAAACGCACAAGCCACATCACAATCGTGGTATCAGAAAAGAAGGAGGGATAATCCATGGGTCAAAAGGTAAGTCCGGTTGGTCTTCGCGTCGGTATTATCCGTGATTGGGAGTCCAGATGGTACGCTGGTAAAGATTACGCTGAGTTACTACACGAAGATATCAAAATCCGTGAATACATCAGCGCTCGTTTGAAAGACGCTTCTGTTTCTAAAGTAGAAATCGAGCGTGCTGCAAACCGCGTAAACATTACAGTACACACAGCTAAGCCTGGTATGGTAATCGGTAAAGGTGGTACAGAAGTTGAAGCACTTCGTAAAGCCCTTAACGAATTGACTGGCAAGCGTGTACACATCAACATCATCGAAATCAAAAAAGCTGACCTGGATGCGAAACTAGTTGCTGAGAACATCGCTCGTCAATTAGAAAACCGCGTATCTTTCCGTCGTGCACAAAAGCAAACAATCCAACGTGCTATGCGCGCAGGTGCGAAAGGTATTAAAACACAGGTTTCTGGTCGTCTTGGCGGAGCTGACATCGCTCGTGCTGAATCTTACAGTGAAGGTACTGTTCCACTTCATACACTTCGCGCTGATATCGATTATGCAACTGCAGAAGCAGACACAACATACGGTAAACTAGGCGTAAAAGTATGGATCTACCGTGGAGAAGTCCTTCCTACAAAAAAGAGAGCTTCTGAGGAAGGAGGAAAATAAATATGTTAATGCCTAAACGCGTAAAATATCGCAGAGAGCATCGTGGTAAAATGCGTGGTAAAGCGAAAGGCGGTACTGAAGTTCATTTCGGCGAATTCGGTCTGCAATCTCTTGAAGCGTCTTGGATCACAAACCGTCAAATCGAGGCTGCACGTCGTGCAATGACTCGTTACATGAAACGTGGCGGTAAAGTATGGATTAAAATTTTCCCTTCTAAGCCTTACACTGCAAAACCTCTAGAGGTGCGCATGGGTTCCGGTAAAGGTGCTCCAGAAGGTTGGGTAGCAGTTGTTAAGCCTGGTAAAGTAATGTTCGAAATTGCTGGCGTTTCTGAAGAAATCGCACGTGAAGCATTACGTCTTGCTGCACACAAACTACCTGTTAAGTGCAAGTTCGTAAAACGTGAAGAAAATGGTGGTGAAGCAAATGAAAACTAATGAAATTCGTGAATTAACCACTGCCGAAATCGAACTAAAGGTTAAAGCATTGAAGGAAGAGTTGTTCAACCTTCGCTTCCAATTGGCTACAGGTCAACTTGAGAATACAGCTCGCATCCGCGAAGTTCGCAAAGCGATTGCTCGTATGAAAACTGTAGTTCGTGAAAGAGAGATCGGAATTAACGGATAAAAATTGAGGGGAGGTTTGCATTGTGAGCGAACGTAACCAACGTAAAGTTTATACTGGACGCGTAGTGTCTGACAAAATGGACAAAACGATTACAGTTTTAGTTGAAACTTACAAAAACCATTCTTTATATGGTAAGCGTGTTAAGTACTCCAAAAAGTACAAAGCACATGATGAGCAAAACCAAGCAAAAGTTGGCGATATCGTTAAAATTATGGAAACTCGCCCGCTTTCTGCGACTAAGCGTTTCCGTTTAGTTGAAATCGTTGAAGAAGCTGTTATTATTTAATAGACGAATCGGATAAATGAGAAATCCGAAGGGAGGTTTCATAGCATGATTCAACAAGAATCTCGTTTGAAAGTTGCTGACAACTCTGGCGCACGTGAACTATTAACAATTAAAGTTTTAGGTGGTTCCGGCCGTAAGTACGCTAACATCGGCGATATCATCGTTGCTACGGTAAAACAAGCAACACCAGGTGGCGTTGTTAAAAAAGGTGACGTTGTTAAAGCGGTAGTTGTACGTACGAAAAGCGGTATGCGTCGTAAAGACGGATCTTACATCCGTTTTGATGAAAATGCAGCTGTAATTATCAAGGAAGACAAGAGCCCTCGTGGTACTCGTATCTTCGGACCAGTTGCTCGTGAATTGCGTGATAGCAACTTCATGAAAATCGTTTCTTTAGCTCCAGAAGTTCTATAATTTGAGGTATTGCCTTTCCAAGGAGGTGCACAAGTAAGATGCATGTTAAAAAAGGTGACAAAGTTCAAGTAATCACTGGTAAAGACAAAGGAAAACAAGGCGTTATCCTTGCTTCTTTCCCTAAGCAAAACCGTGTCATTGTTGAGGGTGTTAACATCGTGAAAAAACACTCCAAGCCGTCCCAATTGAATCCACAAGGTGGAATCGTAACGAAGGAAGCACCTATCCATGTATCTAATGTTATGGCATTAGATCCAAAAACAGGTGAGCCTACTCGTGTAGGATACAAATTCGTTGACGGTAAAAAAGTTCGCGTTGCGAAAAAATCAGGTGAATCTTTAGATAAATAATTCTTTTCGAAAGGAGGTCCCTTCATTGAATCGCCTTAAAGAGAAATTCCAAAAAGAAATTACTCCTGCTCTAGTGAGCAAGTTTAGCTATAAATCTGTAATGCAAGTACCTAAGCTTGAGAAGATCGTTATTAACATGGGTATCGGTGATGCTGTTCAAAACTCTAAAGCATTGGACAATGCAGTAGAAGAGTTGGCAGCTATTACAGGTCAAAAGCCTGTAGTAACTCGTGCTAAGAAATCAATCGCTGGTTTCCGTCTTCGTGAAGGTATGCCAATCGGTGCGAAAGTTACACTTCGCGGCGAAAAAATGTATGAGTTCCTAGATAAACTAATCGCAGTATCTTTACCACGTGTTCGTGACTTCCGTGGTATCTCTAAGAAGTCTTTCGACGGTCGCGGTAACTATACTCTAGGTGTTAAAGAGCAGTTAATCTTCCCGGAAATTGATTATGATAAAGTAAGCAAAGTCCGCGGTATGGATATCGTAATTGTTACAACTGCTAACACGGACGAAGAAGCTCGTGAGCTTTTAACACAATTCGGTATGCCATTCCAAAAATAATGGAAGCAAGCGCTAAGTAGAGGAGGCGAAAACGTGGCTAAGAAGTCAATGATTGCGAAGCAAAAACGTACTCCAAAGTTTAATGTTCAAGCGTACACACGTTGTGAACGTTGCGGTCGTCCACATTCCGTATACCGTAAATTTAAGCTTTGCCGTATTTGTTTCCGTGAACTTGCATATAAAGGACAAATTCCTGGTGTTAAAAAAGCTAGCTGGTAATACCCGAAAATGGGAAGGAGGTAAAACAAATGGTGATGACAGATCCAATTGCAGATATGCTTACTCGCATCCGTAATGCGAACATGGTACGTCACGATAAATTAGAAGTTCCTGCTTCTAAAATCAAGAAAGAAATTGCAGAAATCTTAAAGCGTGAAGGTTTCGTTCGCGACGTAGAATTGATCGAGGATAACAAACAAGGTATCCTTCGTATCTTCTTGAAATACGGTCCAAATAACGAGCGTGTTATTACAGGACTAAAACGCATCAGTAAGCCTGGCTTACGTGTATATGCAAAATCTGATGAAGTACCACGTGTACTTAACGGACTAGGTATCGCGATCGTTTCTACATCTAAAGGTGTTATGACTGACAAAGAAGCTCGTCAAGCACAAACAGGTGGAGAAGTAGTAGCGTACGTTTGGTAATATCGAAACGAACGGAGGTGTGACAAATGTCTCGTATTGGTAAAAAGATTCTTGAAATCCCTGCAGGCGTTACTATTACTGTTAGCGAAAACAACACAGTAACAGTTAAAGGTCCTAAAGGTGAATTGTCTCGTACATTCAACGCAGCTATCGCTGTTAAGATTGAAGATAACATTTTAACTGTTGAGCGTCCTTCTGATCAAAAAGAACACCGCGCTCTTCACGGTACAACTCGTGCTTTGATCGGCAACATGGTTGAAGGTGTAACAAACGGCTTCCAACGTAACCTTGAGTTAATCGGGGTTGGTTACCGTGCGCAAAAACAAGGTAACAAACTTGTATTGAACGTAGGTTACTCTCACCCAGTTGAGATCACGCCTGAAGCAGGTATTGAAATCGAAGTTCCTGCAAACACAAAGATCGTCGTAAAAGGTATCGATAAACAACGTGTTGGTGAATTGGCTGCTAACATCCGTGCGGTACGTGCACCAGAACCTTACAAAGGTAAAGGTATTCGCTACGAAGGCGAAAACGTACGTCGTAAAGAAGGTAAAACAGCTAAGTAAGCCCATTAGGTGAAAGAAAGGAGTGACATCAATGATCACTAAACCTGATAAAAATGTGGTTCGTAAGAAAAGACATGCACGTGTACGCGCAAAACTTACAGGTACGGCACAACGTCCTCGTTTAAACGTATTCCGTTCTAATCAACACATTTACGCTCAAGTAATTGACGATGTGAACGGTGTAACTTTGGCAAGTGCATCTACTCTTGATAAAGAACTTTCTCTTGAAGGTACTGGCAATGCTGCTGCTGCTACGAAAGTAGGCGAGTTGGTTGCAAAGCGTGCTGTTGAGAAAGGTATTAAAGAAGTAGTATTCGATCGCGGCGGTTACCTATACCATGGTCGTGTTAAAGCGCTAGCTGAAGCTGCTCGTGAAGCTGGATTACAATTTTAATGGTCAAAGGAGGGAAAACAGATGCGTCGCATTGACCCAAGCAAATTAGAACTTGAAGAACGTGTAGTAACGATTAACCGTGTTGCAAAGGTTGTTAAAGGTGGACGTCGTTTCCGCTTTGCAGCATTGGTTGTAGTTGGAGACAAAAACGGTCATGTTGGATTCGGAACAGGTAAAGCACAAGAAGTACCTGATGCAATCCGCAAGGCTATCGAAGATGCGAAGAAAAATTTGATTCGCGTACCTCTAGTTGGTACAACAATTCCACACTCAGTATTAGGTCTTTTCGGAGCTGGTGAAGTATTCTTGAAACCTGCTTCTGAGGGTACTGGAGTTATCGCAGGCGGTCCTGTTCGTGCGGTACTTGAGCTTGCTGGTGTACAAGATATTCTTTCTAAATCTTTGGGCTCTAACACACCAATCAACATGGTTCGCGCTACAATGAACGGATTAAGCCAATTAAAGCGTGCTGAAGATGTAGCGAAATTGCGTGGTAAAACTGTAGAAGAGCTACTAGGCTAAGAAGAAGGAGGGAAAACACATGGCAAAGAAGTTAGAAATTACCCTCACTCGTAGTGTAATTGGTCGTCCGCAAGATCAACGCGCAACAGTTGAAGCATTAGGCTTACGCAAGCTTAACCAAACTGTAGTGAAAGAGGAATCTCCTGCGATCCGCGGCATGATCACTAAAGTTTCTCACCTTGTAACAGTGAAAGAAGTTTAATAATAAATTACGTACAATAAGGAGGTGCCTCGGAATGAAACTTCATGAATTAAAGCCTGCTGAAGGTTCTCGTAAAGTTCGCAACCGTGTTGGACGTGGTATCGGTTCTGGTAACGGTAAAACTGCTGGTAAAGGTCATAAAGGACAAAACGCTCGTTCTGGCGGCGGTGTTCGCCTTGGTTTTGAGGGTGGCCAAACTCCACTTTACCGTCGTTTACCAAAACGCGGTTTCACAAACATCAACCGTAAAGAATTTGCTATCGTTAACCTAACAGCATTAAATCGCTTTGAAGATGGTACAGAAGTAACACCAGAATTATTACTTGAAACTGGCGTAATCAGCAAAGTAAACAACGGTGTGAAAATTCTTGCTAACGGCAAGTTAGAGAAGAAACTTACTGTAAAAGCACATAAGTTCTCTTCAACTGCTACTGCAGCTATTGAAGCAGCTGGCGGCAAAACTGAGGTGATTTAATGTTTCGCACAATCTCCAACTTTATGCGCGTTGCTGAGATAAGAAATAAAATCTTTTTCACCTTTGCGATGTTGATCGTGTTTCGTATCGGTACATTCATTCCGGTGCCGCACGTCAACGGTGATGTTCTAAAAGCACAAGACTCGTTGAGTGCTTTAGGTATTCTCAACACGTTTGGTGGAGGTGCCTTACAAAACTTCTCAATCTTCGCAATGGGGATTATGCCTTACATTACAGCATCCATCATTGTACAGCTATTACAGATGGATGTTGTTCCTAAGTTTACAGAATGGTCAAAGCAAGGAGAAGCCGGGCGTCGTAAGTTAGCGCAATTTACACGTTACTTTACAATTGCTCTTGGTTTTATCCAAGCGATTGGAATGTCAATTGGATTTAACAACTTGGCTGGTGGCCAGCTGATTGTTAATCCTGGTTGGACGACTTATTTATACATTGCTACTGTTCTGACTGCCGGGACAGCATTTTTAATGTGGCTCGGTGAGCAGATTACTGCAAAAGGTGTAGGAAACGGTATTTCTATCATCATCTTTGCAGGTATTACAGCAGCGATTCCGAATGTTATAAATCAAGTTTATGTACAGCAGTTCCAAGATGCAGGGGATGATTTATTCATTCGCCTTGTAAAAGTAGGATTGGTTTTGCTTGCTTTATTGGCGGTTATTGTAGGTGTTATCTACATCCAACAAGCAACTCGTAAGATTCCAATTCAGTACGCAAAACGTTCTACAGGAAACAACGGTTTTGCTGGTGCGCAAAACACGCATTTACCTTTAAAAGTAAATAGTGCCGGTGTAATTCCAGTCATTTTCGCTGTTTCTTTCCTGATTACGCCACCGACAATTGCTCAGTTTTTCCCGAAAAGCGATGTTTCGCAATGGATTATAAATAACTTTAACTACAATCATCCAGTAGGAATGATCGTATATGTTGCTTTAATCGTTGCCTTCACGTATTTCTATGCATTTGTTCAGGTTAATCCGGAGCAGATGGCTGAAAATCTGAATAAACAAGGTGGATACGTTCCTGGTATTCGTCCGGGTAAAAATACAGAACAATATTTAACAAAGGTCTTATACCGTTTAACGTTCGTAGGTGCAATTTTCCTAGCGGCAATTGCAATTCTGCCTGTGTTATTCATTAAAATAGCTGATCTTCCAGCTTCTGCCCAAATTGGTGGAACGAGCTTACTGATTGTAATCGGGGTTGCTTTAGAAACAATGAAGCAGCTAGAGAGCCAGTTAGTGAAACGCCATTATAAAGGCTTTATCAAACAATGAGCCGGGAAGAGTAATCTTCCCTAAAGGCTTATCCTTAGGGGGAACTCAAAGATGAATCTAATTTTAATGGGACTTCCGGGAGCAGGAAAAGGTACACAAGCCGAGCAAATCGTTGCTAAGTACAATATTCCTCATATCTCGACAGGCGATATGTTTCGTGCTGCTATTAAAGAAGGAACGGAACTTGGCCTACAAGCAAAATCTTTCATGGATAAAGGTGAGCTCGTTCCGGATGAAGTAACAATCGGTATTGTTCGTGAGCGTTTAGCGAAAGACGATTGCTCCAAAGGTTTCTTGCTCGACGGTTTTCCGCGAACTGTTGCGCAGGCTGATGCTTTGGAAGGGATTATGAAAGATCTTGGCAAGAAGATTGATTATGTCCTCAACATTAATGTTGACTCTAGTCTATTGTTAAAACGATTGACGGGCAGACGGATCTGCAAAAGCTGCGGCGCTACGTATCATTTGATATTTAATCCGCCTCAAGTGGAAGGTGTTTGCGACAAATGCGGCGGTGAATTGTATCAGCGTTCTGATGACAATGAAGAAACCGTTGCGAATCGCCTTGAAGTAAACATCAAGCAGACGCAACCTTTGCTGGACTTCTATGGTGAGCTTGGTTATGTAAGAAATATTGACGGTGAGCAAGAAATTAGCAAGGTATTTGCAGATATCAATGCGCTTATCGGAGAGTTAGCGTAATGATTATATGTAAAACGCCTCGCGAAATCGAGATCATGCGACATGCCGGTAAAATTGTTGCGCTGACGCACAAGGAACTGAAAAAGCATATCGCGCCTGGTATTACAACGAAAGAATTAGACTCCATTGCAGAGAAAGTCATCCGAGGATATGGTGCTACACCATCATTTAAAGGATACAACGGCTTTCCGGGGAGCATCTGTGCTTCCGTTAATGAAGAACTTGTTCACGGTATTCCAGGAGATCGCAAGCTCAAAGACGGCGATATTATTAGCATCGATATCGGTGCTAAATATAACGGATATCATGGAGATTCTGCATGGACGTATCCGGTCGGCAAGATTTCAGATTCTGTCCAGAAGCTGCTTGATGTCACAGAGAAATCGTTGCACATTGGTTTAGCAGAAGTGAAGCCTAATGTAAGACTTTCAAATATTTCTCATGCGATTCAAGTGTATGCCGAAGGCGAAGGTTTTTCAGTCGTACGAGAGTATGTAGGACACGGGATTGGGCAAGACTTACATGAAGCTCCCCAAATTCCGCACTATGGACCTCCGGGAAAAGGACCGAGGTTAAAGCCGGGCATGGTACTTTGTATTGAACCGATGATTAACCAAGGACATCGATATGTGAAAACATTGTCCGACAACTGGACAGTAGTGACTGTAGATGGTAAGTGGTGTGCTCACTTTGAGCATACAATTGCTATTACGGAAACAGGGTATGAAATTTTGACAACTGAGTAGTTTACTTCTCCGAGATTTCAGAGCAGTCTCAAAGACGATTTGAAGAAGGGAGAACAAGAAATGGCTAAAGATGATGTAATTGAAATTGAAGGTACAGTTATCGAGACATTACCGAATGCTATGTTCAAAGTAGAACTGGAAAACAAGCATGTCGTATTAGCTCATGTTTCTGGTAAAATTCGCATGAACTTCATTCGTATTTTACCTGGAGACAAAGTTACGGTAGAATTATCTCCGTACGATTTAAATCGTGGTCGTATTACGTACCGTTTTAAATGATATAGCACTCCGTAATCTTTAAGGAGGTTAGAGAGATGAAAGTAAGACCATCTGTAAAGCCGATCTGTGAAAAATGTAAAGTTATTCGCAGAAGAGGAAAAGTAATGGTTATCTGTGAAAATCCTAAACATAAGCAAAAACAAGGTTAATTTGAAGGAGGTGTTTTCTAATGGCACGTATTGCAGGTGTAGATATTCCTCGTGACAAACGCGTCGTTATTTCTTTAACATACGTATACGGTATTGGTCGTCCAACAGCTGAGAAGGTTCTTGCTGAAGCTGGCGTTTCTGAAGATACTCGTGTTCGTGATCTAACAGAAGAAGAATTAGGTAAAATCCGTGATATCATTGATAAATTGAAAGTTGAAGGTGACCTTCGTCGTGAAGTATCCCTAAACATCAAGCGTCTAATGGAAATCGGTTCTTATCGTGGTATTCGCCATCGCCGTGGTTTACCAGTTCGTGGTCAAAACACTAAGAACAATGCTCGTACACGTAAAGGTCCTCGTCGTACAGTAGCGAACAAAAAGAAATAATTAAGTAAAGGAGGTTGAACATCAATGGCACGTAAAACTAACACTCGTAAACGTCGTGTGAAAAAGAACATTGAAGCTGGTATCGCACACATCCGCTCAACATTCAACAACACAATTGTAACAATCACAGACGTTCATGGTAACGCACTTTCTTGGTCTAGTGCTGGTGCACTTGGTTTCAAAGGCTCTCGTAAGTCTACACCATTTGCTGCGCAAATGGCTGCTGAAACAGCTGCGAAGACATCTATGGAGCATGGTTTAAAAACTCTAGAGGTTACTGTTAAAGGTCCTGGTGCAGGTCGTGAAGCTGCAATCCGTGCGCTTCAAGCTGCAGGTCTAGAAGTAACAGCGATCCGCGATGTTACGCCAGTACCTCATAACGGATGCCGTCCGCCAAAACGTCGTCGTGTGTAATTCTTCTGTATAAATTTCTTACTCTTGTCTATAATGGGATATAGACTGAAAATATTTAACAGAAGCATCGCTTGTTGTGCACAATCGGGAACTGCCTAAGGGGGACTTTCGGTTAGACAATACTACTTGTCTAGCCGGGGTTTCGACGTTTTGAAGGAGGGTTTAATACATGATCGAGATTGAAAAACCGAAAATCGAAACGGTTGAACTTAACGAAGGCGCTAAATACGGTAAATTCGTTATTGAACCACTTGAGCGTGGATATGGTACTACTTTGGGTAACTCCTTACGTCGTATTTTGTTATCTTCACTCCCTGGTGCCGCTGTTACGTCAATCCAAATTGATGGAGTACTTCATGAGTTTTCAACAATTGAGGGCGTTGTAGAAGATGTTACAACGATTATCTTAAACATCAAGAAATTGGCGCTTAAGATTTACTCTGAAGAGGAGAAAACGCTTGAAATTGATGTGCAGGGTGAAGGTGTTGTCACAGCTGCCGATATTACTCATGATAGCGATGTCGAAATCTTAAATCCGGATTTACACATTGCAACGTTAGCAAAGGATGCGCATTTACGCATGCGTTTAACTGCAAAGCGTGGTCGTGGGTATACGCCAGCTGATGCAAACAAAAGAGAAGATCAACCAATAGGCGTAATTCCTATTGATTCCATTTTCACTCCAGTGTCACGTGTAACGTACCAAGTGGAAAATACACGTGTAGGGCAAGTAACGAACTTTGACAAATTGACGCTAGATGTATGGACGGATGGAAGCATCGGGCCGAAAGAAGCAATTTCGTTAGGCGCTAAGATCTTAACCGAGCATTTAAATATCTTTGTTGGTTTAACTAACGAAGCGCAAAATGCTGAGATTATGGTAGAAAAAGAAGAAGATCAAAAAGAAAAAGTTTTAGAAATGACAATTGAAGAACTGGATCTTTCTGTTCGTTCTTATAACTGCTTAAAGCGAGCTGGTATCAATACGGTACAAGAGCTTGCTAACAAAACAGAAGAAGATATGATGAAAGTTCGTAACTTAGGACGTAAATCCTTAGAGGAAGTAAAGCATAAGCTTGAAGAACTAGGCTTAGGCTTACGTAAGGACGACTAAGGTTTCTTTGTTTTGTTAACAATCAACGAAGGAGGGAACTACGAATGGCATACAGAAAATTAGGCCGTACAAGCGCGCAACGTAAAGCAATGTTACGTGACTTGACTACTGACTTAATCATCAACGAGCGCATCGAAACGACTGAAACTCGTGCGAAAGAGCTTCGTTCCGTAGTAGAAAAAATGATTACTCTAGGTAAACGCGGAGATCTTCACGCTCGTCGTCAAGCAGCTTCTTACGTTCGTAACGAAGTAGCAAACGCTGAGACGAAGCAAGATGCGTTGCAAAAATTATTTGCAGACATCGCTCCTCGCTACGCAGACCGCCAAGGTGGATACACTCGTATCGCTAAAGTTGGTCCTCGTCGCGGTGACGGTGCTCCAATGGTTATCATTGAATTAGTATAACCGCAGTAAAAGGGCAGGACAGTGCTTTTTAAGTAACTGGTCGTGGCCCTTTTTTTGTATGCATTGATAGGGAATATTCGTATTTCTTAGGAAATAATACGAGAAGGTGTCGATAAATGAAGGAAGAAAAGCTTCGTATAGAGCATTTGTCGTTTCAATATCCTCATGCAAAAGAGGCTGCTTTAAAAGATATATCATTTTCTGTTTATAAGGGAGAATGGCTGTCTATCATCGGCCAAAACGGTTCAGGTAAGTCTACGCTAGCTAAAATTTTAAATGGGTTATTGCTTCCTAATGAAGGCGTGATTCTAGTAAATGGGGAACTTATTTTATCAGAAGAAACGATATGGGATGTACGTCAGCATATTGGAATGGTCTTTCAAAATCCGGATAATCAATTTGTAGGGACAACGGTACAAGATGATGTAGTGTTTGGAATGGAAAATAGAGGTGTGCCGCGTAATGAAATGATAGAAAGATTACATCATGCTCTTTCTTTGGTCGGTATGGAGGAGTTCACTGAACAAGAACCTCATACCTTATCAGGGGGGCAAAAGCAGCGTGTAGCAATTGCAAGTGTATTAGCGCTCCGACCTTCCATTTTAATCTTGGATGAAGCTACCTCTATGTTAGATCCTAAGGGAAGAAAAGAAGTCATGGAAACGGTACAGCAACTTGTGCAAGAAAATAATATGACTGTCATTTCCATTACCCATGATTTAGAAGAAGCGGCACAATCCGATCGTATCGTTGTGCTTAATCAAGGAAGCATAGTAAAAGAAGGCACGCCTGAATATGTATTTACGTTTACGGAGGAGCTCCGCTCTATGGGGCTGAACGTTCCTTTTTCAGTAAGGTTGACAGAAATGTTAAAAGAGCGAATGTTACCGGTAAACAAGATGCATCTTACCGCGGAAAGTTTGGTGAACGAGCTTTGGACATTATATTTAAAAAAGTAGAACATCGATATCAAAAGAATACACCGTTTGAACGGTTAGCTATATATGATATAGACCTTTCTTTTTTAGAAGGCGGCTACTACGCTATTATTGGTCATACAGGCTCAGGTAAATCTACAGTCATTCAGCATTTAAATGCGCTTTTAAAGCCAACAGCGGGGGCAGTAGAGCTTGGAGATACTGTTGTGGCTGCTGATAAAAAACAGAAGAAGCTAAAAGGTATTCGTAAAAAGGTTGGCATTGTATTTCAATATCCAGAGCATCAGTTATTTGAAGAAACTGTAGAAAAGGATATTTGTTTCGGACCTTTAAATTTTGGTGTTTCTAATGAAGAAGCAAAGCAAAAGGCTTCAGTTGCTCTGGAAATGGTAGGACTACCGAGAGAATTTCTGCAGAAATCTCCATTCGAGCTAAGCGGTGGACAAATGCGCCGCGTCGCTATAGCGGGAGTATTGGCTATGGAACCTGAAGTTCTTGTCTTAGATGAACCGACTGCGGGACTGGATCCGAGAGGTCAGGAAGAACTGATGGGTATGTTTTATAAACTCCATAAACAAAGAGGAATGACGGTTATACTTGTTACACATAACATGGAAGATGCGGCACAATATGCCCAAGAAGTCGTGGTTATGCATAAAGGTACAGTCTTTCTGCACGGTAAACCAGAAGAGGTTTTCTCCAATGCATCCTTATTAGAAGAGATTGGTCTATCTGTGCCCCTTTCGGTACAGTACAAGCAACTTTTTGAGCAAAGAATGAATATTACGCTAGATACAAATGCATTAACAATAGAGGATTTAGCTGAAGAGATAACTTCTTTGTTTAAGAAGGGTGGGATGTAGATGCAACAGCTTATTATCGGTAAATATATTCCTATCCATTCTATTATCCATCGTTTAGACCCTCGGACTAAGCTGTTGTTTGCTTTTCTATATGTATTTGTAGTCTTTCTAGCAAACGATGCAATATCGTATGCATTGCTATTACTGTATACATCTATTCCCTTATTTTTATCGCGCGTGCCTATTAGATATATCTTTTCTGGCTTAAAGCCGGTATTATGGTTATTTTTATTTACATTTCTTCTTCATGTTTTAACAACAAAAGAAGGCAACGTACTGTTTCAAGTCGGATGGTTTGCAGTCTATGAAAAAGGTTTACAACAAGGGATTTATATATCCTTGCGCTTTTTGCTGTTAATTATCATAACAACTATGCTAACACTAACCACTACACCTATTGAAATTACAGATGGGCTGGAGACATTACTCTCACCATTCAAACGAATTGGTATGCCTGTGCATGAAATTGCGCTAATGATGTCCATTTCGTTACGTTTTATTCCGACACTCATGGAGGAAACAGAAAAAATTATGAAAGCACAATCTTCACGCGGAACAGATTTTGCAGGCGGGCCCCTAAAAGAGAGGTTACGAGCTGTAATTGCCTTGCTTGTTCCTTTATTTATCAGTGCTTTTAAACGTGCTGAAGACCTTGCGATTGCTATGGAGGCAAGAGGCTATAGAGGTGGAGAGGGGCGTACAAAATTTCGTAAGCTACAATGGGAATATAAGGATACTTTAGCATTGCTGAGTTTATTAGCAATAGCGTTAGTCCTTGTTCTTTTACGTTGGTGATATACATGGAAAGAATAAAGTGCACCATTTCATATGATGGAACAAACTTTAGCGGCTATCAAATGCAGCAAAAAGATAGGACAGTTCAATTCGAGATAGAACGAGCGCTTCGTAAAATCCACAAAGATGACATTCGTACGCATGCTTCAGGTCGAACGGATGCTGGGGTGCATGCTTATGGACAAGTTTTGCATTTTGATTCTCCGCTTACAATTCCTGCTTTAGGGTGGGTTGCAGCTTTAAATTCAGCCCTGCCTGAAGATATCGCGGTAAGAAGGGTGGAAAAGGTTCATTCGTCTTTTCATGCGCGTTATGATGTTGTGAGTAAGGAATACCGTTATAAGGTGTTGCTTAATGACAGGGATAATGTATTTGCACGCAATTATATGTACCGTTATCCATACCACATTAATGTCGGTACAATAGAAACTGCTGCAAAGCACTTTTTGGGAACACATGACTTTACTTCGTTTTGCTCTGCAAAATCAGATAAAGAAAACAAAGTTCGAACCATTCATGAAATTGAAATACAGCGAAGCGGCGATGAACTTCTATTTCGATTTGTAGGTAATGGTTTCCTGTATAATATGGTCCGTATTATGGTAGGGACATTGCTTGACGTCGGCCAGGGAAGGCGTGCTCCTGCAGATATACCAGTCATTCTAGAACAGCGTGACCGTCGCTATGCTAGTAAGACAGCACCTGGACACGGCCTATATTTATGGCAGGTAAACTATAACAACTAATCCTGGTGTAACATTTGCTTGACATTGGTTTCGCAAAGATATATCATAACATATGGTATTGTTTCTAAAACCACGGTTAGCCCCGGAAATTAATCGTGTTTAAGATAAACAATGAATTGATCTTGAGAACAAAACATGTAGGAGGGAAATAAACATGCGTACGACTTTCATGGCAAAAGCTAACGAAGTTGAGCGTAAATGGTATGTGATCGATGCTGAAGGTCAAACTTTAGGTCGTCTTGCAAGCGAAGTAGCTGCTATTTTACGCGGTAAAAACAAACCAACTTTCACACCACACGTTGACACTGGTGATCATGTAATCATCATCAACGCTGAAAAGGTTCACCTAACAGGTAATAAATTGAACGATAAAATCTACTATCGTCACACTATGCACCCAGGCGGTTTGAAACAAAGAACTGCATTGGAAATGCGTACAAACTACCCAGTACAAATGATCGAGCTTGCTGTTAAAGGCATGCTTCCAAAGAACCGTTTGGGTCGTCAAATGGTTAAGAAATTAAACGTGTATGCTGGTTCTGAGCATCCACACCAAGCACAAAAACCAGAAGTTTACGAACTTCGCGGATAATTTACTAAGGAGGGTTTAATTTGGCACAGGTACAATACTATGGTACTGGACGTCGTAAGAGTTCAGTAGCGCGCGTACGTCTCGTTCCAGGTGAAGGACGCGTTATCATCAACGGTCGTGAATTTGAAAACTATATCCCATTCGCTGCATTGCGTGAAGTAGTTAAACAACCTCTAGTTGCAACTGAAACTTTAGGTAACTACGATGTTCTTGTAAACGTAAACGGCGGCGGTTTCACTGGTCAAGCTGGTGCAATCCGTCACGGTATCGCAAGAGCATTGCTAAAAGCTGATCCTGAGTACCGCTTAACTCTTAAGCGTGCAGGATTGTTGACTCGTGACGCACGTATGAAAGAGCGTAAGAAATACGGTCTTAAAGGCGCTCGTCGTGCACCTCAGTTCTCAAAACGTTAATTTTTACGTTTTCAAACTCCAAGCAAATCTGCTTGGAGTTTTTTATATGCTAAAAAATAGCAAAGCTCTTATAAACTGGTAACGGAAAATTACAGTAATAAGTGATGTAATTCCTTCCGTCTGATTTCTGCCTGTTTTAGATCGTTACGCTACAGGATACAAACATATAAAAGAAAATGTTTTGTTGTTTCTTATTATACGTCTCTTTTCGTTGGAATATTTTTAGCCGCATGTTCCGTTTCGAGTCGTTTAGACTACGAAGTAGGGAGGTGTTGTATGACAATTGTTACTACCCTAACAGAAAAGAGAAGAGAGAAACAATTGAAATATGAGAAGCGACTGTTGCGGGAACTATCCTTACAAACATTACGCAGCGACATACACAATTCATTTATTCAATACATGAGTGCACCGCGCTTTGCGCGTCATTTAGAGGACTATTGCCTAGAGCTTGCGGTGGAATCATATTTGTTGGGAGCTCGTTATAGTAAATTTGGCTATTATGGCGAGCCTTTACTGGATGTGAAAATTCGCTCTCATTATGAGGAAAGTCATTTGGCTGAAACGCTATTCCAGTTTTTATGTAGCATTCCAGCTAGTGAGTTTACAGAGGAATGCCATCAATCTTTATATGATACATGCTGTGAATTTGTCTCTTGCTGGTGGACGGAAGGTTATACAAAAGGTGAAAGAAGATATCGATTGAGATTGCGGTAACGAATCATATTCCTCTCTCTTGTCCCATATAAGTAAGTAGAGGACGAGCAGGAGGGAGAGATATGAAGAAAATTAAGGTATTTTCGTTTCTAACGGCTGCGGTTATTTTATTTTTTCTGGTACAGCATGAATTTGCAATTACAAAATCATGGAGGTCCTGGAATCTGCCTCTAGCAGGTAAAATTATCGTATTGGATGCCGGTCATGGTGGCCCGGATGGTGGGGCTGTAGGCGGAGAAGACATTGTTGAGAAAGAAATTACCCTGGAGATTTCCAAGAAAATTCGTGATTATCTACAAGAACAAGGAGCGCTAGTTATTTTAACAAGAGATGAAGATGAGGACTTGGCATCTAAGAATACAAAGGGGTACAGTCGCCGGAAGGCTGAGGATTTAAAACAACGGGTAAAGCTTATTAACCATTCAGGTGCCGATTTATTTGTCAGTATACATTTAAATGCTATACCCATTAGTAGCTCCAAAGGTGCACAGACATTTTATTATCGTTCGTTAGTTGAGAATGAAAGAGCGGCTAAGTATATACAAGCTGAGCTAAGAACGAGCTTGGAAAATACACATAGGCAAGCAAAGACGATTAATCGTGTATACTTATTAAAACATGCGGAAGTACCTGGTGTGCTTGTGGAAGCCGGATTTCTATCTAATGTAAATGAGCGATATTTATTGAATTCAGAGAAATACCAACAAAAGGTTTCGGCAGCGGTATATCGCGGTATATTACGCTATTTTACAGAAAAGGGAAACCCTCCTGAATAAGGTGGGTTTTCTTATGTTTATATAAGAAGGAGACATAACCGTTTGTCCTAGGATACAGCATAGGATATAATATATGAAAGCGTATTTATTTCCAATAGGTGGTGGGGGCTATCATGATGACAAAGGAAACGATTGTACAAGCATTAGAACAACTGGAAGATCCGTTTTTACATAAAAGCCTAAAGGAAACGGGTGGGATTAAAGAAGTAACGGTAAAGCCGGAGAAAAATCATGTAAGTGTTAAATTAGCCATTGCTAAAACAGGTACAGCAGAACAAATGCAGCTACAAACAGCTGTTGTAAAGCTGATTAAGGAGCTTGGGGCACAAACAGTTGGTATTCGCTTTGCTGAAATGGATGAAGAAGAGCTAAAAGCTTTTGAAATTAATGAAACTACGCCGGATAATTTACTATCTCCAAACTCAAAAACAGTATTCTTAGCTGTAGCAAGCGGTAAGGGCGGAGTCGGAAAATCTACAGTATCAGTTAACTTAGCTGTAGCCCTAGCAAGATTAGGAAAAAAGGTCGGTATTGTTGACGCAGATATCTATGGGTTTAGCGTACCTGACATGATGGGAATTACCAAGCGACCTGTTGTGAGAGGGGACAAAATTATTCCTGTAGAACGACTGGGTGTAAAAGTAATTTCTATGGGGTTCTTTGTAGAAGATAATGCACCGGTTATTTGGAGAGGGCCAATGCTAGGGAAAATGCTCAATAATTTCTTTACAGAGGTAGAATGGGGTGAACTAGATTATTTAGTACTTGATTTACCACCAGGTACAGGTGATGTTGCGCTAGATGTACATGCGATGCTGCCAGCATGTAAAGAGGTTATTGTTACAACACCTCACCCTACAGCTTCCTTTGTAGCAGCTCGTGCAGGTGCCATGGCACTTCGTACGGAGCATGAGATTATAGGGGTTATTGAAAACATGTCTTACTTTGAGAGTAAAATTACAGGTGAGAGAGAATATGTTTTTGGACAAGGTGGGGGACAAAAGCTTGCAGAAGAGCTGCGCACAAACGTCTTAGGGCAAATTCCTCTGCAACAACCGGATTGGAACAAAGAAGACTTTGCGCCGTCTGTATATGAAGCTGATCATCAAATAGGTAAAATTTATAATGATATTGCAAAGAAAGTTGCTGATTTAACTGTATATGCAAAATAAAACCTCCATTTGGAGGTTTTATTTTTGTTCTTGTTGGTTTTGAGAGCTACCCTCTCCATTAGAGGGTTTTGAGCTGCCTGTGCTTTCTTCTCCGCCCTTTTCAGCTTTTTTAATAGCTTTGCTAATAACATCAATCATTTTTGCTTGAAATAAAGGACTTTCTGTTGTTTCTGTTATAACCTGCTGTACGTGTTTTCTATATTCTTTACTTTTCATGACTTCCATCATTTGTTTTTCTATTTCAGGGTTTTTCATGATATCAATAACCCCAGCTTGATACTCGGGATCTTTTAATAAAGTCTTCATCAGCTTTGTTTGTTCTTTTTCCATACTTTTTGCAAATGCAGCAACAAACTTGGGGTCTGTAAAGGCTTTTTCCCAAAATTGTTGCCCCTTTTCAGACATCATTACATCTTCTATCGTCTTTTTAACAACAGCCTCATCTAAAACCAAGGTTTGTTTAATTTTTTCATCAGCAAGCACTTGTTCAATTGCTTTTTTGCCAGAGTCGGTCTTTAAGATATCGACAACCATTTTTTTCGTTTGGTCATAATCCGGTTGTGACTCCGCTTGCTTTGGTTGAGCGCAGGCGGTTGTTAAAAGAAGAAAGCACAATAATAACGGAATCCGTTTCATTAGCCGGAGCCCCTTTCACTACTTTTTCTTTTTTAATATGAATCCTACGTTGAAATTTATACATGGTCACGCTGGTCTTTTTGTATTACAATTTAATATAGAACTATGTAGAATAATGGGGGATTATGTAGTGAATAGCCGAAAGTGGGTACGTTTGTTTATTTCAACATTGATGCTTGGCGGAATAAGTACCATTTTAATCGGGTTTATTTTAAGATGGGAGCAATACGCAAGTTTATTTCAGAATGTTGATGCAAAAGAAATTTTTTCTGTAGCATTCTGGCTGCTTGGTGTAGGTTTTATTTTTAGTGTTATTAGTCAAATGGGCTTTTTTGCATATTTAACTATTCACAGATTTGGTCTAGGGATATGCCGTTCTGCCTCTCTTTGGAATGGTGTGCAGTTGGTTTTAATTCTGTTTGTTATCGTAGATTTTGTATATTTACGAGCTGTTTTATTTGCTAATCAAGGTGTATCTGTAGGAAACAGCTTACTAATAGGTGCTGCGTTATTAGCAGTAGCGGCCTTTGTGGCCTACATAAAGAGTAAAGAGACAAATAAACAAGCTTTTGTTCCTGCACTCTTTTTTATGGTGGTTGTTACTATTATTGAATGGACACCTGCGCTGCGTGTAAACGACAGCGATTGGTTATACCTAATGGTGATACCACTCTTATTATGTAATGCATATCAAATACTTATTTTACATCGACTCGTAAAGAAAGAGAGCTGACCGTTGTCAGCTCTCTTTGCTTTTGACATTTGTGTTAGAAATCATCTCAGATACAGAAGCGCTCGCATATCCTTGTGCACGAAGGTGCTCAATTAATAATGGCAATGCTTGATTTGTTTGTAATGCAGAATCTGAGGCGTGAAGGAGGATAATATCTCCCGCGTGTAAATCTTTTGTTACTTTGGTTACAATAGTTTTTACGCCTTCATTTTTCCAGTCATCTGAATTATTACTCCAGTGTACAATTGTATATCCGAGAGACTCAGCGGTTTTGAGAATTTCTTTATTAAAACTGCCGCTCGGTGGACGTAATAGCTTCATTTGTTTCAGACCCAGCTTTTGAAACACATCCTGTGCTTTTAGAATATCCTGTCTAACCTCAGCAGGCTTTAGTGATGTATAATCCGTGTAATTATAACCCATACTTCCAATTTCATGACCATCTTTTATAATACGCTCCACAATCATGGGATGACGTTCCGCCCATGCTGCAGATAAAAAGAAGGTTGCATTCTTTATATCTTGCTGTTTCAGAGTATCTAATATTGGTATGGCTTTTTCATCTCCCCAGCTTATATCAAAAGTAAGAGCAATTTGTTTTTTTGCACTGTCTCCCTTATAAATGGCTTTCGGACCTGTGGCTGTTGAGAATACGAATTCTTTAGAATAGGTTTGAAGAAATAAAAACCAAGCCGTACATAATGACAATAGAACAATGAGTAATAGTTGTTTGAACTTTCCCTTACTTGTTACAAAGAAGAAAAACATAGATCACAGCTCCCTTGTCCAGTCTTTTTCAATTACATATATGCAGAGGATTTTTGAAACATGCTTTTGCCATTCATAAAAATGAAGATATAGGAAATAATTAACATATATTTGGAATGGAGGGGTTATATGCTGGGATTAATCTTGACTGAGAAAGAAATGAAAGAAATTGAGTACTTATTAAAGAGAGAGATGGATGAAATCTTATTTGACTTTGAGGATGAAAGAATTGATTATGTAGTAAAACGATCAATGGAAGAAAGGTATGCAATTCTATTTCAATTATTTTCTCGAATTACAGCACCGGTAAATCGGGTTCAGTATATTAGAAAAAGAGTGCATAAATAATTTTAAAAAGGTGTTGACGGTAAAGTCATAAGTATGGTAAATTTATCTTCGTCGCCGATGAGCGAATGTGAAAAAATGAAAACAAAAAAACGTTTGACATTTAAATTCACAAATGATATATTATGAAAGTCGCTGATGAGCGATACATAGTTCTTTGAAAACTGAACGAAGTACAAAACGTCAACATTTATTTTAGCTAGACAAACACTTTTATGGAGAGTTTGATCCTGGCTCAGGATGAACGCTGGCGGCGTGCCTAATACATGCAAGTCGAGCGGACCTCTTCGGAGGTTAGCGGCGGACGGGTGAGTAACACGTGGGTAACCTGCCTGTAAGACTGGGATAACTTCGGGAAACCGAAGCTAATACCGGATAATTTTTTGAACCGCATGGTTCAAAATGGAAAGATGGTTTCGGCTATCACTTACAGATGGACCCGCGTCGCATTAGCTAGTTGGTGAGGTAACGGCTCACCAAGGCGACGATGCGTAGCCGACCTGAGAGGGTGATCGGCCACACTGGGACTGAGACACGGCCCAGACTCCTACGGGAGGCAGCAGTAGGGAATCTTCGGCAATGGGCGAAAGCCTGACCGAGCAACGCCGCGTGAGTGATGAAGGCTTTCGGGTCGTAAAACTCTGTTGTCAGGGAAGAACAAGTACGAGAGTAACTGCTCGTACCTTGACGGTACCTGATTAGAAAGCCACGGCTAACTACGTGCCAGCAGCCGCGGTAATACGTAGGTGGCGAGCGTTATCCGGAATTATTGGGCGTAAAGCGCGCGCAGGCGGTCTTTTAAGTCTGATGTGAAAGCCCACGGCTCAACCGTGGAGGGTCATTGGAAACTGGGAGACTTGAGTGCAGAAGAGAAGAGCGGAATTCCACGTGTAGCGGTGAAATGCGTAGAGATGTGGAGGAACACCAGTGGCGAAGGCGGCTCTTTGGTCTGTAACTGACGCTGAGGCGCGAAAGCGTGGGGAGCAAACAGGATTAGATACCCTGGTAGTCCACGCCGTAAACGATGAGTGCTAAGTGTTAGAGGGTTTCCGCCCTTTAGTGCTGAAGTTAACGCATTAAGCACTCCGCCTGGGGAGTACGGCCGCAAGGCTGAAACTCAAAGGAATTGACGGGGGCCCGCACAAGCGGTGGAGCATGTGGTTTAATTCGAAGCAACGCGAAGAACCTTACCAGGTCTTGACATCCTCTGACAACCCTAGAGATAGGGCTTTCCCTTCGGGGACAGAGTGACAGGTGGTGCATGGTTGTCGTCAGCTCGTGTCGTGAGATGTTGGGTTAAGTCCCGCAACGAGCGCAACCCTTGATCTTAGTTGCCAGCATTCAGTTGGGCACTCTAAGGTGACTGCCGGTGACAAACCGGAGGAAGGTGGGGATGACGTCAAATCATCATGCCCCTTATGACCTGGGCTACACACGTGCTACAATGGACAATACAAAGGGTTGCGAGACCGCGAGGTGGAGCGAATCCCATAAAATTGTTCTCAGTTCGGATTGCAGGCTGCAACTCGCCTGCATGAAGCCGGAATCGCTAGTAATCGCGGATCAGCATGCCGCGGTGAATACGTTCCCGGGCCTTGTACACACCGCCCGTCACACCACGAGAGTTTGTAACACCCGAAGTCGGTGGGGTAACCGTAAGGAGCCAGCCGCCTAAGGTGGGACAGATGATTGGGGTGAAGTCGTAACAAGGTAGCCGTATCGGAAGGTGCGGCTGGATCACCTCCTTTCTATGGAGACATCAATGAACGCTGTTCATTGTATGAATACGTTTTGACAACTTCGTTCAGTTTTGAGAGAACTATCTCTCAAACATGTACCTTGAAAACTGGATAACAATACAAGTGTAATTCAAAAAGTGTAAACTTTTTAATGGTTAAGTTAGAAAGGGCGCACGGTGGATGCCTTGGCACTAGGAGCCGATGAAGGACGGGACTAACACCGAAATGCTTCGGGAAGCTGTAAGTAAGCTATGATCCGGAGATCTCCGAATGAGGAAACTCACCATTCGTAATGGAATGGTATCCTTATCTGAATACATAGGGTAAGGAAGGCAGACCCAGGGAACTGAAACATCTAAGTACCTGGAGGAAGAGAAAGCAAATGCGATTTCCCAAGTAGCGGCGAGCGAAACGGAATTAGCCCAAACCAAGAGGCTTGCCTCTTGGGGTTGTAGGACGCTCTATACGGAGTTACAAAGGAACGAGGTAGACGAAACGGTCTGGAAAGGCCTGTCATAGAAGGTAACAACCCTGTAGTTGAAACTTCGTTCCCTCTTGAGCGGATCCTGAGTACGGCGGAACACGTGAAATTCCGTCGGAATCCGGGAGGACCATCTCCCAAGGCTAAATACTCCCTAGTGACCGATAGTGAACCAGTACCGTGAGGGAAAGGTGAAAAGCACCCCGGAAGGGGAGTGAAAGAGATCCTGAAACCGTGTGCCTACAAGTAGTCAGAGCCCATTTACGGGTGATGGCGTGCCTTTTGTAGAATGAACCGGCGAGTTACGATCCCGTGCAAGGTTAAGTTGATAAGACGGAGCCGCAGCGAAAGCGAGTCTGAATAGGGCGACATAGTACGTGGTCGTAGACCCGAAACCAGGTGATCTACCCATGTCCAGGGTGAAGTTCAGGTAACACTGAATGGAGGCCCGAACCCACGCACGTTGAAAAGTGCGGGGATGAGGTGTGGGTAGCGGAGAAATTCCAATCGAACCTGGAGATAGCTGGTTCTCCCGAAATAGCTTTAGGGCTAGCCTCAAGTGTGAGAGTCTTGGAGGTAGAGCACTGATTGGACTAGGGGCCCCCCTCGGGTTACCGAATTCAGTCAAACTCCGAATGCCAATGACTTATTCCTTGGGAGTCAGACTACGAGTGATAAGATCCGTGGTCAAAAGGGAAACAGCCCAGACTGCCAGCTAAGGTCCCAAAATGTATGTTAAGTGGAAAAGGATGTGGAGTTGCTTAGACAACTAGGATGTTGGCTTAGAAGCAGCCACCATTTAAAGAGTGCGTAATAGCTCACTAGTCGAGTGACTCTGCGCCGAAAATGTACCGGGGCTAAACATACTACCGAAGCTGCAGATTGATACCAAAGGTATCAGTGGTAGGGGAGCGTTCTAAGGGCTGTGAAGTCAGACCGTAAGGACTGGTGGAGCGCTTAGAAGTGAGAATGCCGGTATGAGTAGCGAAAGATGGGTGAGAATCCCATCCACCGTATGCCTAAGGTTTCCTGAGGAAGGCTCGTCCGCTCAGGGTTAGTCAGGACCTAAGCCGAGGCCGACAGGCGTAGGCGATGGACAACAGGTTGATATTCCTGTACCACCTCTTTACCGTTTGAGCAATGGAGGGACGCAGGAGGATAGGAGATGCGCACCGCTGGTCGCGTGCGTCTAAGCAGTTAGGCTGATGAGTAGGCAAATCCGCTCATCGTAAGGCTGAGCTGTGATGGGGAAGCCCGTATGGGCGAACTCTCTGATTCCACACTGCCAAGAAAAGCTTCTAGCGAGGTAAAAGGTGCCTGTACCGCAAACCGACACAGGTAGGCGAGGAGAGAATCCTAAGGTGTGCGAGAGAACTCTGGTTAAGGAACTCGGCAAAATGACCCCGTAACTTCGGGAGAAGGGGTGCTCTCTAGCGAGAGCCGCAGTGAAAAGGCCCAAGCGACTGTTTAGCAAAAACACAGGTCTCTGCGAAGCCGCAAGGCGAAGTATAGGGGCTGACACCTGCCCGGTGCTGGAAGGTTAAGGGGAGAGGTTAGCGCAAGCGAAGCTTTGAACCGAAGCCCCAGTAAACGGCGGCCGTAACTATAACGGTCCTAAGGTAGCGAAATTCCTTGTCGGGTAAGTTCCGACCCGCACGAAAGGTGTAACGATTTGGGCACTGTCTCAACCAGAGACTCGGTGAAATTATAGTACCTGTGAAGATGCAGGTTACCCGCGACAGGACGGAAAGACCCCGTGGAGCTTTACTGTAGCCTGATATTGAATTTTGGTACAGCTTGTACAGGATAGGTAGGAGCCTATGAACCCGGAGCGCCAGCTTCGGTGGAGGCGTCGGTGGGATACTACCCTGGCTGTATTGAAGTTCTAACCCGCGCCCCTACATCGGGGCGGGAGACAGTGTCAGGTGGGCAGTTTGACTGGGGCGGTCGCCTCCTAAAATGTAACGGAGGCGCCCAAAGGTTCCCTCAGAATGGTTGGAAATCATTCGAAGAGTGTAAAGGCATAAGGGAGCTTGACTGCGAGACCTACAAGTCGAGCAGGGACGAAAGTCGGGCTTAGTGATCCGGTGGTTCCGCATGGAAGGGCCATCGCTCAACGGATAAAAGCTACCCCGGGGATAACAGGCTTATCTCCCCCAAGAGTCCACATCGACGGGGAGGTTTGGCACCTCGATGTCGGCTCATCGCATCCTGGGGCTGTAGTCGGTCCCAAGGGTTGGGCTGTTCGCCCATTAAAGCGGTACGCGAGCTGGGTTCAGAACGTCGTGAGACAGTTCGGTCCCTATCCGTCGCGGGCGCAGGAAATTTGAGAGGAGCTGTCCTTAGTACGAGAGGACCGGGATGGACGCACCGCTGGTGTACCAGTTGTTCTGCCAAGGGCATCGCTGGGTAGCTATGTGCGGACGGGATAAGTGCTGAAAGCATCTAAGCATGAAGCCCCCCTCAAGATGAGATTTCCCATAGCGTCAAGCTAGTAAGATCCCTGAAAGATGATCAGGTTGATAGGTCAGAGGTGGAAGCACGGCGACGTGTGGAGCTGACTGATACTAATCGATCGAGGGCTTAACCAAAAAAGCAGAAGCGAGCGTTTAGCGAGCTGGAGCTAGATTACACACTTGTTATCCAGTTTTGAAGGAACATGCCTTCATATGTCTAGTGATGATGGCAAAGAGGTCACACCCGTTCCCATACCGAACACGGAAGTTAAGCTCTTTTGCGCCGAGGGTAGTTGGGACCTTGTCCCTGTGAGAGTAGGACGTCGCTAGGCATTATTATTCCGCAATAGCTCAGCGGTAGAGCACGAAAGAATAATCTTCATTGATTAGTCTTCAGCGTACTGATTGAGCTGCTTCTTGAGTCATCTTTCTGAGATCAGGACGATCGGCTGTTACAAGGAGTATATATTAGGAATAAAACCTTAGCATTCCGCAATAGCTCAGCGGTAGAGCAATCGGCTGTTAACCGATAGGTCGTAGGTTCGAATCCTACTTGCGGAGCCATGCTTCCATAGCTCAGTCGGTAGAGCACTTCCATGGTAAGGAAGAGGTCACCGGTTCAAGCCCGGTTGGAAGCTATGCGCCATTTTTTAATGGCCCGTTGGTCAAGTGGTTAAGACACCGCCCTTTCACGGCGGTAACACGGGTTCGAATCCCGTACGGGTCACCATATATATGGAGGATTAGCTCAGCTGGGAGAGCATCTGCCTTACAAGCAGAGGGTCGGCGGTTCGAGCCCGTCATCCTCCACCATATATCGGAGGGGTAGCGAAGTGGCTAAACGCGGCGGACTGTAAATCCGCTCCCTCAGGGTTCGGCGGTTCGAATCCGTCCCCCTCCACCATTTTGTATAAAATTTGGACAACCTGTCTAAAATAAAAACGTATTGTTGGGCTATCGCCAAGCGGTAAGGCAACGGACTTTGACTCCGTCATTCGTTGGTTCGAATCCAGCTAGCCCAGCCATTATGAGCCATTAGCTCAGTCGGTAGAGCATCTGACTTTTAATCAGAGGGTCGAAGGTTCGAGTCCTTCATGGCTCACATTTTGCGGAAGTAGTTCAGTGGTAGAATACAACCTTGCCAAGGTTGGGGTCGCGGGTTCGAATCCCGTCTTCCGCTTACTTATAACGGGGCCTTAGCTCAGCTGGGAGAGCGCCTGCCTTGCACGCAGGAGGTCAGCGGTTCGATCCCGCTAGGCTCCACCAACTACATATTATAAATGACAAGCTGTAGATTCAATAATGAATTTACAGCTTTTTTGTGTTTTTGATAGATTATTTTCTAAAGAGTGTTGCTTTTAGATAGGTTTCTTCGTTTACGGTTGGTTGGAGCGGAAGGTGCAAGACTCCTGCGGGAGCACTACACGCCCCGCGGAAAGCGAGCAACCCCGAGCGGAAATCAACCATGCCCCACTACTTGTTAAATCGCAACAAAGTTTGCGAAAACAGCTTTCAATAAGATTTCTCTGTCATAATAAAAATGGAGGGATGAAAAATGAAAATTATTATTGCACCGGATTCCTATAAAGAAAGCTTAACAGCTAGGGACGTGTGTCATGCAATTGAAGAAGGGTTTGGACAAGTATACCCAGATGCAACATACATAAAAGTGCCGTTAGGTGATGGAGGTGAAGGAACGGCATCTCTATTAACAGAAGCATGTGGAGGCACCTTTGTCTCTTGTAAGGTACATGACCCATTAGGAAGAGTTGTAGAGGCTTTTTACGGCCTCTCACCAGACGGTAGCACCGCATTTATTGAGATGGCAGCTGCTTCCGGATTACATCTTTTATCACCGAAGGAACGGAACCCGCTTATAACAAGTACATATGGAACAGGAGAGCTCATATTAGATGCTATAAATGCGGGTGTTCAAAAGATTATTTTAGGATTAGGAGGTAGCGCAACAAATGATGGGGGAGTCGGAATGGCTGCTGCATTAGGAGTACGGTTTTTAAATCGAAAGCATAGCACTATTTCTTTAAATGGAGGCGGACTAGATGAGTTGGCTTACATTGATACATCTGCTTTAGATTCTCGACTAGCTTCTATTAAAATAGAAGCTGCTTGTGATGTGAATAATCCTTTAGTAGGAGAGAAAGGTGCCTCCTATATATTTGCTCCGCAAAAAGGAGCAACATCTACAATGGTTGAGCAATTAGAAAGAAATATGAGAAATTATGCTTATGTTCTCAAAGAATGTGTACAGCGAGATGTAAATGTCGCAGGGGCAGGTGCTGCAGGGGGAATGGGTGCGGGCGTTCTTGCTTTCCTAGGCGGAGAGCTGGTGCCTGGTATTGACCTCGTTCTATCTGTTTCTGGTATCGAGAAACACATGCAAGAGGCAGAGCTTCTTATTACAGGGGAAGGAAGAATTGATGCACAAACCATTCATGGTAAAACAGTTTCCGGTGTGGCTACATTGGCTGCACAATATGGTGTACCTGTAGTTGTAATTGCTGGCTCGGCCGATAATAATCATCAGGTTGTTTATAAGCATGGCATTGACGCGGTATTTAGTATCGTACCGGGAGCTATGTCTTTAGAAGAAGCATTACAAAATGCATATGAAAACGTGAGTCTAACTGCAAGGAATGTAGCTGCTGTTTGGAAAATAGCACAACAGAGCTTATAAAAAGATCACTAGAAAAACTAAGATGAAATAAAACTATGCACATCCAATAAGATGTTATGGCGCTTTCTTTTTCTTGCCCTTGGTATGTTGGAAAAACTACAAAAACTGATATAGCATTAGCTAAAAGAGGATACAAAAACGCCAATCTTGGCGTTTTTTTCATTTGTACAAAGGTATGGGAAAGTAACTTAACACCTTTTTACATATAAAAAATATTTTTCTTTTTATGTAAAATTTTATTCATTTCTCATTATGAAATGTAAATTAAATAAGGAAAGATGTATAAATTTCCATGTATGGACCGTGTTTTTATGCAAGAAAATGTCGAGTTGAACCACAATATAAAAAAGATTTAAAATATTTAGTGAACGGAGGGGGAAATATGAAGAAGAAAATTTCAATTATTGGTATGCCAATGGATTTAGGACAAACAAGACGCGGTGTCGATATGGGGCCGAGTGCGATTCGATATGCCGGGGTTGTAGAACGTATTAAAAGAATTGGATATGAGGTTGAAGACCTTGGAGATATTGCTATTAATAGACCAAAGAAATATGAAGTGGACGAAAATCAAAAGTTAAAAAATTTACATCAAGTTGTGGAAGCGTGTCAGGAGCTTGCAGAAAAGGTTGACGATGTTATAGAAAGAGGAAGCTTTCCGCTTATCTTTGGCGGTGATCATAGTATGGCAGTGGGAACACTTGCTGGAATTGCTAAACATAACAAAAATATCGGTGTTATCTGGTACGATGCACATGGGGATTTAAATACAGAAGAGACATCTCCTTCTGGAAATATTCATGGTATGTCATTGGCAGCTAGCTTAGGATACGGTCATCCACTTCTTGTAAATTTATATGGTGCGTATCCTAAAGTGAAAAAAGAAAACGTTGTCATTATTGGTGCCCGTGCTCTTGATGAAGGTGAAAAAGACTTTATTCGTGAAGAAGGCATAAAAGTATATTCTATGCATGAGATTGACCGTATGGGAATGGCGGCAGTCATGGAAGAAGCTATTTCTTATTTATCTCATACAGATGGTGTACATCTTTCATTAGATCTTGATGGTCTTGACCCGCATGATGCACCTGGTGTGGGCACACCAGTTATTGGAGGACTATCCTATCGAGAAAGCCATTTAGCAATGGAAATGCTTGCGGAAGCAGGAATTATCACATCTGCAGAATTTGTGGAAGTCAATCCAATTTTAGATGAAAAGAATAAAACAGCTATAACAGCAGTTGCTTTAATGGGTTCACTGCTTGGCGAAAAACTGAAATAAAATCGGCCTGTGGCCGATTTTTTTTATGTAAAAGAAACCTTTCGTTATACCGAATTACCTGGTCTAAGGTTTGTGCGTTGCATAATATATGGTATAATAAACTGAATGTAAGTGATGTAACATTTTAACAATACATATGAAACGCTACATAGAGCAGTATGTTTATTGTGTTCACTTATTATTGTAAATACATACTCATGGAGGAAGTGTAAGAATGCCTGAAGATATGTCTGTATTCTTAAACTATCTCAGCAAGGCAGTGGATATAGCCCTTGTATGGTTTGTTATATATAAACTGATTATGCTGATTCGTGGGACGAAGGCAGTTCAATTATTAAAGGGAATCGCCGTTATTTTTATTGTACGTATCCTTAGTTTTTTATTTGAGCTACATACACTAGAGTGGTTAATGGATCAGGCGCTGACGTGGGGATTTTTGGCTATCATTATTATCTTTCAGCCTGAACTGCGCAGGGCGCTAGAGCAATTGGGACGAGGAAGTTTGTTTAGAGGTAGCCTCCAGGAGGAAACCGAAAAAGAGACCATAGTGAAATCTATTACAAAAGCAACGGAGTACATGGCTAAGCGGCGCATCGGCGCGCTTATTTCTATAGAACGTGAGACCGGTATGAATGACTATATTGAAACCGGCATTTATATGGACTCTAAAGTTTCAGCGGAGCTTTTAATCAATATTTTTATCCCAAATACGCCCCTTCATGATGGCGCAGTGATTATGCAAGGTGACAAAATTAAAGCGGCGGCTTGTTATTTACCGCTATCAGAAAGCCCTTTTATTTCGAAAGAACTAGGTACTCGTCACCGAGCGGCACTTGGCATTAGTGAAGTGACTGATAGCTTAACCATTATTGTTTCTGAAGAGACAGGGCAGATTTCTCTGACAAAAAATAGTGAACTGCATCGTAACCTAAAGATAGAGCAACTAAATGAAATTTTAATGAAAGAACTAGATACAAACGAAAAAACCTCTTCTTCATCTCTATGGAATTGGAGGAAAAAGCGCAATGGATAAGTTGATGGATAACCATTGGTTTTTAAAGGGACTGGCGCTGCTGTTCGCTTTAATGCTGTATACGGTAGCCAGTCTTGATAGTGAGTCGCAAAGTAGTGGGATTACAGGCCTTCCTGTAGGTGAAGTGACAGAAACTCTAACAGATGTACCTGTGACAGTTAACTATGATGAAGAAAAATATGTGGTAACTGGCGCACCTAAATATGTTACGTTAACATTAGAGGGGCAAGGTAGCGTGATTACTGCGACTAAAATTAATAGGCAGTTTGAAGTATATGCGAACCTAAATGGCTATGAGCCAGGGGTATATGAGGTTAGACTGCAGCATGAAGGCATTAATGATAAAGTCAAAGTAAAGATTACGCCCCCTAAAATTAAAGTAACGATTGCTGAAAAGGTTAAAAAGCAGTTTCCTGTAGAGGTTAGCTTTATTAACAGCAACCAGATGAAAGAAGGCTATAAAGCGGATAAGGTCGTAGTAAAACCAGCTTTTGTAGAGCTATCCGGCACGAAGGAGCAACTGGATAAGGTTGCAGCTGTTAAAGCGTATATTGATTTAAAAGGTGTAAATCAGTCTATTAATAAAGATGTGAAGGTCGTCGTATACGACCAAGATGGTAATCCTTTAGAGATGCCAGCAACACCGGCAACTGTAAATGTAAATGTGCCTATTATTACGCCGGAGAAAAAGGTTTCTATTGATATTACCAAAAGGGGAACTTTGCCAGAGGGTGTTACACTAACCAACATTACAGCAGAACCGAGTCAGATCACGTTGTACGGACCTAAGGATGTATTAGATGGCATTGAAACATTAAATGGTATATTTGTTGATTTAGATAAAATTACAGGCAATACCAACCTAGAAGTATCAGTGCCGCTTCCTAAAGGAGTAACGAAAGCGTCAACTGATAAAATTAAGATTTTTGTGCAAGTGGAGAAACTGGAAAAGAAAACATTTTCTGACATTTATATACGAGTTTTGGGACTATCGGAGAGTTTAAATGTAAACTTTATAGATCCTAAAAACGGTAAAGTTAGCGTTGATGCTACGGCAAATTCATCAGATTTAGGTAAAGTAACCAGTGAACAAATACAGGTATCAATGAATACACAAGGTTTAGAGCCAGGCATACATGATATTCCGATTCAATTAAATGGAATTGATAATGTGAAACTAGATATAAAACAAAAGACCGCAAGAGTGGAAATTGTAAAAAAAGGTTAAGCGGACAACTTAAAGGAGCGATTGACAGATGGGAAAATATTTTGGTACTGACGGTGTCAGAGGTGTCGCAAATAGTGAATTGACACCAGAATTGGCTTTTAAAATAGGAAGATATGGTGGATATGTGTTAACGAAAAACACAGAGAGACCTAAAATTTTAATTGGCCGTGACACGCGTGTATCTGGACATATGTTAGAAGGAGCCTTAGTTGCCGGCTTACTATCCATCGGAGCTGAAGTAATGCGCCTAGGTGTTATTTCAACGCCGGGAGTGGCCTATTTAACAAAAGCCTTGGGAGCACAAGCTGGCGTTATGATTTCAGCTTCTCATAACCCGGTTCAAGATAATGGTATTAAATTCTTTGGACCAGATGGGTTTAAGCTTTCTGACGAGCAAGAATATGAAATTGAAGAGCTGTTAGATAAGGAAATAGATGAATTGCCACGACCTGTGGGTAAAGACCTTGGTCAAGTCAATGATTATTTTGAAGGTGGTCAAAAGTATCTGCAATATTTAAAACAAACAATCGATGAAGACTTCTCTGGACTTCATGTAGCTTTAGATTGTGCGCATGGTGCAGCATCTTCGTTAGCACCGTATTTGTTTGCTGATTTGGATGCAGACATTTCTACAATGGGAACTTCACCAAATGGTGTAAATATTAATGATGGTGTAGGTTCGACGCATCCGGAGGCTTTGGCAGCCTTTGTAAAAGAAAAAGGAGCAGATATTGGTCTTGCTTTTGATGGCGATGCAGATCGTCTGATTGCGGTTGATGAGAACGGTGATATTGTAGACGGTGATCAAATCATGTATATCTGTGCAAAGCACATGAGTGAAACAGGTAAATTAAAGCATAATACAGTTGTATCTACGGTTATGAGCAATCTTGGATTCTATAAAGCGATAGAGGCGCAAGGCATGCAAAGCGCGCAGACTGCAGTAGGGGACCGCTATGTTATGGAAGAGATGAAAAAGGGCGGCTATAACCTAGGTGGTGAGCAATCCGGGCATATTATTTTCTTGGATTATATTACAACAGGAGACGGTATGTTAAGTGCCATTCAGCTTGTGAATATTATGAAGGCGACAGGGAAGTCACTATCACAGCTTGCTGGTGAAATGAAAAAATTCCCGCAGCTTCTTGTAAATGTACGTGTAACAGATAAGCAACAAGCACTTAGCAATGAACGTATTCAACAGGAGATTCAAGCTGTAGAAGCAGAGATGAACGGCAACGGTCGTGTACTTGTTCGTCCATCAGGTACAGAGCCGCTCATTCGTGTTATGGCTGAGGCACCTTCACAAGAGCTGTGCGAACGATATGTAAATCGTATTGTAGCAGTTGTAAAAGAAGAAGTAGGCGCTGAGTAAACCGCATATTTTTATGAATACTATGCCAAAGAAGCACAACAAAGTCTTTCTTGGCATAGTATTCTTTTATATGCAGTAATTTTTTATTGACGGGTCACGCCCAATTACTGTAAGATTAGGTTGTTCTTTTGCTCATTTTAGAACGTATAGCGCCAGAACTACTGTGTGTAGTTGACGAGGAGGAGTTTATCGAAAATTCGGCGGATGGCTCCCGGTTGTTCATCACAGCCGAAAGCTTGCATGTAAATCGTAGGGGTGACCTTATGGACAAAGGTGCAAGTGTGATGAGGGTAAAAGGACGATTAAACATATAACGAAGGGAAGGTGTAGCCGATACGGGTCCCTCAAGCAGCCACAACAAGACAACCCCGTTATAACGAGATATAAAAATGTTTTGGTTTTTGCGAGAAAGGACTAACGTACGGCGCCGCAACTATGTGTGGAATCGTTGGATTTATTGGACAGCAAGATGCAAAGGAAATTTTATTAAAAGGTCTAGAAAAGCTTGAGTATCGTGGATATGACTCCGCAGGTATCGCGGTACAAGCTGAGCAAGGTGTGGTTGTATTTAAAGAAAAAGGCCGCATTGCCATTCTTCGTGAGAGCGTTGATGCATCTGTGCATGCAACCGTTGGTATCGGACATACGCGCTGGGCAACACATGGCGTGCCAAGTAAAGTAAATGCGCACCCGCATCAAAGTACCTCTAAACGTTTTACACTTGTACACAACGGTGTTATTGAAAACTACGAACTACTGAAAAATGATTACCTGCAGGGTGTAACATTCGTAAGTGAAACAGATACAGAAATTATCGTACAGTTAATTGAAAAGCATGTGAATGAGGGCATGAATGTAGAAGAAGCGTTTCGCCAAACATTAACATTACTGCACGGTTCTTATGCGTTAGCGTTACTTGATAACGAAAACCAAGACATTATTTATGTTGCAAAAAACAAAAGTCCATTGTTAGTAGGTGTTGGCGATGACTTTAACGTTGTCGCAAGTGACGCGATGGCGATGCTGCAAGTAACAGATCAATACATTGAGCTAATGGACAAAGAAATGGTGCTTGTAACACGTGAGAGCATTACAATTAAAAACCTAGCAGGTGAAACAATTGAGCGCGCGCCTTACACGGCAGAGCTTGATGCAAGTGACATCGAAAAGGGTACGTACCCGCACTTTATGTTAAAGGAAATCGATGAGCAGCCGCTAGTAATCCGTAACATCATTCAAAAGTACCGCAATGAAGCTGGGGAAATTGAGCTTGACGCAGATATTCGTAACGCTGTACTAGATAGCGACCGCATTTACATCATTGCATGCGGCACAAGCTATCATGCAGGTTTAGTCGGAAAGCAATTAATTGAAGGCTATGCGAAGGTACCAGTTGAAGTACACGTAGCAAGTGAGTTTTCTTACAATATGCCGCTATTGACTGAAAAGCCGTTCTTCATCTATATTTCACAAAGTGGTGAAACAGCGGATAGCCGTGCGGTGCTTGTACAAACGAACGAAATGGGTCACAAGGCGTTAACAATCACAAACGTACCAGGCTCTACGCTTTCTCGTGAAGCAGATTATACGTTGCCATTGTACGCAGGTCCTGAAATCGCGGTTGCTTCTACAAAAGCTTACACAGCGCAGCTGGCAGTATTGGCAATCTTTGCGGCTGATATCGCAAAAGGAAAAGGCCGCACATTGGATTTTGATTTAACACAAGAATTAGGTCTAATTGCGAATGCCATGGAAGTACTTTGCGGACAAAAAGAAGAAATGGAAGCTATCGCACGTGAATTCCTTCCGACAACACGCAACTGCTTCTTCATTGGACGCGGCGTTGACTTCTTCGTCGGCCTAGAGGGCGCATTGAAGCTAAAAGAGATTTCCTATATCCAAGCAGAAGGCTTCGCAGGCGGAGAGCTGAAGCACGGTACAATTGCCTTAATTGAAAACGGCACACCTGTTATCGCCCTTGCAACACAGGAGCACGTAAATCTAGGAATTCGCGGCAACGTGAAGGAAGTAGTAGCACGCGGTGCAAATCCATGCATCATCTCTATGAAGGGCTTAGAAATGAACGGTGACCGCTTTGTATTACCGGCAGTACACGAGACACTGTCTCCGCTTGTATCGGTAATCCCGCTACAGTTGATCTCTTACTACGCAGCATTGCACCGTGAGTGTGATGTTGATAAGCCACGTAACTTGGCGAAATCGGTTACGGTGGAGTAAATACGTTTTACAGTAGTTGTTACCGGATGAGAATAATGCCGGAACTACATTGGAACAGACAGGAAAGCATCGGCATATGCCGATGCTTTTTTAATGTGGCAATAAAGATTGCAACTGATAGCATAAATCCCCTTCAGTAGAAGCCAAGTTTTAAATTCGTTTATCTGTATGTATAGTGAATGGGCGTGAACAAACCTTCTTCTGCACTTCTGATTATCGAAAAATGGTCTACATTATAGTGTCCATGAAGAATTTTATTATGATGAGCTATGACTTATTCAACGGACAAAACAGGGGAATCTGCAGTCGAATATCTTTGAAAAATGTCACGTCAAATCCATTTACTGTCGCCGTTCTGACGGCTGTATAAATGCAATATTCTGTTTTGCCCATGATCACGACATGTTCTATCTGAGGATCTTTTAAATGGTTGCTTAGAGGAGTGCCATGAAAGATATTGGTGGCTTTTTTCAAAAATAGTTGTTTAATATCTTGGTGAATTTGAAATCCAGCCTCTTGACCGGAAGCGACATCTGTATCGCGGAGAAAAACAATCATTACATCCGAAGCGAGCGCTTTTTCAATGGTCACATTGATATTGTTTAATACTATGTTTTTGTTATAGACGTAGCTTTCCATTTTATTGCCATCAATTAATTCTTGCTGTGCATCAATAATGAGCAAAGTTTGTTTCATAGACGAAGGCTCCTTTACTTCAGTTACATTTATAAGTGCAATAATTTTATGTATACTTATATATTTTAATATTTTCAATTCATTTAAAGTGATAAAGAAATTAAGTTGTCAGAATATTTTGTCTTATATATAATGAATTTGTAGATAGAAACGTAGCTTCTTTAAGAGAAAAGAGCATAGGGGAAAGTCTGCCAAAACTTACTGGAAAGCGGGGATCATATGGAGTTTCATTCACTATTCAAGAAAACGGCAGTCACGGCGCTGTCGGCAGGTTTATTGTTGTCGCCTTTTTATTCTGTACTTTCTACAGAAACATTGGCACAAGAGTTTAGGTCAGAGAACATTTTGGCATCGTTGACTGCGGAGCAACGCCAAGCACTGGAGCAATTGAAATTGGACAACCATCAAGGTTTACAAGGATTCAATGAAGCTGAGCTGGAGTCGAATGAAGATATTTCTGTTATTGTCCAATTTAAATCGAAGCCTAGTCAGGTGGCGGTGTTGGAAGCAGCGGCTAAAGGAAAAACACTGAAAAAAGAAGACGCTGATGCGCAAGTCGAGAAGGAACATAAAAAGTTTAAAGAAGATATCAATAAGCGTGTGGTTCAAAATAACGGTAAAAGTCCTATCACAAGAACATTTAAGAAAGCGTATAACGGTGTGGCGATGACTTTGCCGGCCAATCAGGTGAAGGTTTTGCTGGAATCGGAAGCGGTTCAGGCGGTTTATAAAAACCAGACTTTTGCAGTGGACCCAGTCAAGGAAGATCTTCCACAAGATGTTGATAGAAAAATCACTACGTCTGTGGAGAGCATACCCTATCTGAAAATCGATAAGTTACATAAAGAAGGCATTACAGGAAAAGGCGTGAAAGTGGCTGTTTTAGATACAGGGATCGATTATAATCATCCGGATTTGAAGGATGCGTATAAAGGTGGATTTGATTTTGTCGATGATGACAGCGATCCTATGGAAGCTACTTATGCGGATTGGAAGAAATCGAACAAGGCTGAGTATGCTAACGGGAACGCCTATTACACATCACATGGCACACACGTTTCCGGAACCATTGCAGGTCAAAATAAAAATGATAGTGAAGTGTCTGTGGAAGGTGTGGCGCCTGACGCCGATCTGTATGTATACCGCGTGTTAGGACCTTATGGAAGCGGAACATCTGACGACGTTATCGCAGGAATCGAAAAAGCGGTGGAAGACGGCATGGACGTCATGAATCTCTCGTTGGGCGCGCCAGTGAATGATCCATTTTATCCGACAAGCACTGCTATCAATTATGCTGTGCTGAATGGTGTGGCAGCGATCGTTTCTGCCGGGAACTCAGGTCCCGGCGCAGGTACAGTGGGCTCACCTGGTACAGCCGCATTGGCTCTTACAGTCGGAGCAAGTGATGTGCCGGTTTCATTGACGACATTCACAGGCAGTGTTGCAGGAGGCTGGTCAACGGAATTGGTCACTATAGGCCGGAGCTTTGCTGATCAGTTTTCCGCGTTAAATGGAAAGTCGCTTGAGCTTGTCGATGTTGGCTTAGGCGCACAAGCAGATTATACAGGCAAAGATGTAAAAGGAAAAATCGCGTTCATGCAGCGCGGAAACTTCGCGCTCAATGATAAAATCAAATTCGCCAAAGAACACGGCGCGGTTGCTGTCGTGATGTACAATAACGTGGATGGACAACTTGGCATCAACCTGGGTGAATCCACTACTTTTGTCCCTGCTTTCTCTATCACCAAAGCGGCAGGAGAACAGCTGAAAGGAAAAATCGCCCAAGGTGATAAATCGTTGACTTTCTCGAATATAAAAGAAGTTATGTCTGAAGGAGATAAATTGGCGGGCTTCAGCTCAAGAGGACCGGTCAATTATACGGAGGATATGAAGCCGGAAGTGACAGCTCCTGGAGTGAGTGTACTTTCCACATTCCCTTCTTACATGATCGACCCTGCAAATCAACAGGATTATAAATATGCCTATGCGCGTCTTTCCGGAACATCAATGGCGGCACCGCACACGGCTGGAATCGCCGCATTGTTATTGCAGGCAAACCCAGATTTGGATCCTGACGATATTAAGACAATTTTAATGAATACAGCGGATCCGTTAAACGGCAAGTATAGTATATACGAAGTGGGAGCTGGACGTGTCGATCCGTACCAGGCCATTCATGGTGGGATGAAAATGCAAGTGACGGAGGATATCTTCATTCCTGCCGGTACTGATTATATGGTGGTTCCAAACCCTTCCGGTGATATTAGCTTCGGTAATTTTTACGGAGAAGAAGGAACGAATATTAGATTGAACAAAAGTGTAAGCTTCACAAACAGCAGCAATGTCACGAAGGAATTCATCGTTTCTGTAGAAGATAACGCTGTGAACGGTACGAACAGCATCAGCGAAAACGGCATAGAAATTGGAGCGGAAAAAAGCATTAAGGTACATGCCGGGCAGGAAGTGAAGCATAGTGTGCTTCTAGCAGCGCCGAAATCCGCAAAAAAAGGACAGTACCAAGGGTTTGTCGTATTCACAAATAAAGACGATGCTTCTGATACATATCGTATCCCTGTGAATTTCAGGATCACGAAGGACGGGCTGAACTACTTGGATCTTCTGACTCCGGTCATCTCTCCGGCATATTTGAACCAAGGAAGGACAGCGATTGATAATCGCTTTGGCGCTTTGGTCGCATTCAGCTTGGGTTCACAAGCGGAAAGCATGGATGTCATCCTACAAAATGGGGAAACGGGTGAAGATTTAGGTTTGATTGGAACACGGGATTTAACGAACACTTCATTGGAGAAACCTCTGGGTCTCTTTGCTTTCAATGGATATTACTATCCGTTCACAGGAGATAAAAAACAGCCAATCGCCAAAGAAATGAGCTTCGCACCGACCGGGCACTACAAGTTGAAGTTTGTGATTACGCAAAAACCAGGAAAAGTGATCACAGAAGTGCGGGATATTTTCATTGATATCGATGATCCGACGTTCACAAGCTCCCTGGATGGTCCGTCGCCATTTCTTGAATATAAGCCGGGACAACAAACATACCCATTTGAAATTCAGATTACAGATCCACTGGTGGAAAAAATGCAGAAGTTAGGTATAAACGTCGACCAATCTTCGAATGCGGTAATCTATCGATGGGGATCAGGGTTCCCTTCCAACCCGGTGCCGATGGACAAGAACGGAAAATGGGTGGAGGAAGTCGCCATGAATGAAAAGGTTCCGGCACTTCAGTTTGTCATGACCGGCTTTGACTCGGCAGGTAATGCGCCAATACAAAAATCATATTTCTTCGTCAAGGAAGGAACGCCTGTGACATACGCGAAGAGCGATGTGCAAAAAGCGCAAACAGGCGAAACAGTGAAGGCTCAGTTATTCCTTGATAATGTAAGCAATGCGAAAGAGGTGGTGTGGAGCGTTCAACCACGATATAGCTACACACAATTGATTGATGCGAAGCTTGCCGATGGATTGGCTGATAAAGCGACTATTACTGTGAATGGCAACCAAATAAAGGTCGCGTTCCAGGATCCAAGCATGGTATTTGACCATAATGCAGTTGTAGATGTCACACTTAAAGTGAAGGATGATAGTTTCACAACCAGCGCGAATATCAATGCTACTGCCGACATCATCAAGACAGACAATACGACAAGTAAGCTAGAGAGCGCTCCTTATGCCTTTGAAGTCGAGCCGCAATTCAACGCCGTTTCTGGCTATGTGTTGCCGGATGCGTTCATTGATCCCGCAACGGATCTGTATATTAAAAAAGATTGGACAAAAGTAGGAGCCACAATGAAATTTAAGGAAGCAAGCGGGTTTGTGTTAGATGCCACTTCTTTCATTAAAGAGCGGGCCGACTACAGAGTGGAAAAGCTCCCATTGAGCAAAGATCCATATATTTTGGAAATTAAGGTGCCTGGCCATTTCGAGGTCCACAGCAAACAATATATTGGGTTTGAATATAAAGGTAAACTGTATGGCAAAAGCCATTATGTGAATCCTATTTATATTAAAGCTGGAGACGTGAACGGAGATAACGTTATTGACGTGTTGGATGCGATTGAAATTCAAAAGGCCTGGAAAACAAGCGAGCGTGCAGCAGACATCAACTTTGACGGCACTGTCGATGCAAAGGATATCGGTTATGTACAAGCGAACTACTTATTGCAAAACGAGTATGTTGAAAATCCACCTGTAGCTAAAGAAACAGCTAACGGCAAGACATTGGAAAGTATTTTAAAAGAGCTTGGTATTCAGTGACGATGAAGAAAGAATCCTACCGTTTTTATTCTGTAAAAGCGGTAGGATGCTAACCCTAATTACTTTAAGCACTTAAAAAAGTATTGGCATATGCCAATGCTTTTTTCTTTTTTCCTGAAATCTTAACCGAGTAAATAGCTATGAAAAAATAAGCAGAGAAAGTCCCTTGTATTTTACTAAGAATGTTATGAAAATGGAAAAAACAATAGTTAATATGATTAAGATGAAAACTATACTTTCTCTTTGTTTTCTTCTAGCAGTATATCTCACCATATTTTATACACAAGGCGGTAGAACAAGTGATGTTAAAGTAAGTATTGAAGAAAAATAAATTTTAACACAAGCCGTGGTACAGTCTTTAAAGGAAAAGTATAGAAGTTGTAATTAACGAATTGAAATTTTCTCTAGCGATGGAAGGAAATATGATTTTCGTATAGTGACAAGTGAAAGAAAATCCAAACAGAAGGATATCAGCAGAGGTCTATTACAAACAAAATACTAAACAATTACACTATCCCTGTGCAATTATAAAATATATATGAGAGAAACAGCTTGCTAAATCAACTAGCAAGCTGTTTTTATTACTCACAAAAATACATATTGCTCAACAAGCTCTCTCGGTGTTTTCTCCGTACGTTCGTTGTTTATTGAAATTGAAGTAATTGGTAATTTTCCCAAAACCTCAACCTCTCTTCGCTTTCTCTCCTCCAGCACTGTGACCGTACCATCTATCCCGTTCAAATCGTGAATTTTTCCATACGCACGCTGCGCATAGTACGCTACAAATCCGTGCTGCCAGCCTTCTGGGCGCTCTTTATAAACGTCTAAGAAGGATTGCTTTACGTTTTGGTGGGACAGGTAATATACCACTGGATTGAGTGGCTGAATGATAGCAGCGATGCTTTGAATATAAGCCTCGATTTCTTCATGCGGTACATTTTGTGAGATCATGCCGATTGTAAACGGATTTTGCAACAAGGCACAGTCAAATAGGTAGACTGTATCTTCTGCCAAGGCTTTTGCAGCAAAGCGCTCCCAGCGTCTTAGCATGAGCGCCGTGTGCTGCGCGAATGGCATTTCGTATATGTCAAAGGCCTGAAGCTCGGGTATGTTTTCGTAGCGAACAAACCAGCCGTCTTCAAAGCGGTCAACGATGCATTCTTCTGCGATTGTGAAGCTTTCTAGCTGCGCAAGCGGCACCCATGCGGTCATGTCAAAGTCGACAGGATGATTTGCAGCTGCTTCGTGATAATATTTGATGCTCAGATATGCATCTGCGATGGCTTCCGAAAAGGAGCTTTTTCCGGTACCAGGTAGGCCTTCTACTAAAATTAACTTGTGCATATAAGTCCTCCTAAAAGCTGTATATAGTACGTTTCTATATTTATATCTTATAATCCTTCTCAATCTTATCTTGCGGCGTGACATTTCTTTAGATATCCTATCCTAAGGAGATGTTTTTTTATGGAAATTAACAAAAGCGGGTGAAGATATGGGAGAGATTCGCATTTTAGTAGCGGAAGACGATAAGGAGATTTGTGACTTAGTGCGCCGGTATTTGGAGCGAGAAATGTACCAAGTTGATACGGTAACAAATGGAGAGGAGGCTCTTCGTTTATTTCAGGAACATACATATAATTTAGTGATGCTAGATGTTATGATGCCGAAATTAGATGGTATGGAAGTATGTCGACAAATTCGTGCCCATTCTAATGTGCCGATTATGATGCTGACAGCTAAGGACCATGAAACGGATAAAGTACTCGGTCTTGGTGTTGGAGCGGATGATTATATTACCAAGCCATTTAGTATTAACGAAGTAATCGCCAGAGTCAAAGCATTAATGAGACGGTTTTTAGTGCTAGGAGGCGAAGGACGTTTGGCAGACGAAAGCTTACAGTGCGGGGAGATTACAATTGATTTGAAAACATATCAGGTTACCGTTCGGAAAGAATCGGTATCATTAACAGCGAAAGAGTTTGAATTACTTAAGTTTTTTATGTCTCAGCCAGAGCGTGTATTTACGAAAGTACAGTTGTTTCGCCAAGTATGGGGGAGTGGCTACATAGAAGATGACAATACGGTAATGGTACATATTCGCAAGCTGCGCAAGAAAATTGAACTAGATCCTTCGCATCCTCAGTACATTCAAACAGTATGGGGAATTGGATATAAGTTTACAGGTGGAAACAATGAAGATAGATAAGGTGCAAAAGCTGATTCTAGCACAATTTCTTTTGACTATATGCTTGGTAATTATGGATGTATATCATGTTCCCGCTGGTATATGGAAATGGGGTATATTTGCAGGTGTTTTTTCTATTATAGTAGTTTTGTTTCTCGAGCGAAGTCAGTATAAGAAAAGGTTGCAGGAATTAAATGTGGTGCTTAAGCGAGCGATGAACGGACACCCGACAAGAGTGCTGACCAATCGGGATGTACTATGGAACGAGGTGATTTTCTCTATCAACGAATTGATTGAAAGCTATGAGCGTGTCTATGCGCAATCTGTACAGGAACAGGTGGCAAGAAAGCAGCTTTTCGCTAGTATGTCACATGATATTCGTACGCCTCTTACTTCCATTATTGGATATATTGATGCGATAAAGGATGGTGTAGTGGCGTCAACAGAAGAACGACAATCTTACCTAGAAATCGTCTCTAAGAAGTCTATATCTTTAAAAAAATTAATTGATGAGATGTTTGAGATTGCAAAAATCGATGCTAACGAAATGTCTTTTCAGATGGAGCCGCTGGACTTAGCGGAGTTAACGAGAGAAGTGCTTATTACGTTTGTACCGCAAATCAATGAATTGCAAATAGTCCCTCATATTGATGTACCAGAACAACCATGTATCATAGAAGGGGATTATATGAGCTTGTTAAGAATGATAGAAAATGTCGTGAAAAATGCTGTGCAGTATGGATATACAGGCGGTGTGCTTGGTGTGACATTACGAGAACACAAAGATGCGTATGAGCTGCTAATTTGGGACAAGGGGCCTGGTATACAGGAAGAGGATCTACAGCGCGTATTTCATCGCATGTACCGGGGTGATGCCGCTAGAACGCAAGCTAACAGCGGAAGTGGTCTAGGTCTTTCCATTGCGAAGGCACTTGCCCAAAAACATGGTGGCAGCATATGGGTAGAAAGTATACCTTGGGAGTGTACGACATTTGGTATTATCATCCCTAAATATGATTTAAAAGATTTTTAAGAATTTGTTAAAAGGCAATTAAAATCCGCTTCTTATAATATAAATATGAATTTCTTCAAAGGTGGGAGAGAGAAGTGGCAACGATTTTAAAAACAGAGAGCCTAACCAAAGCGTATGGTGAGCAGCGCTCAGTTGACAATCTAAGCATAACGGTGAAACAGGGAGATATTTATGGCTTTTTGGGCAGGAATGGAGCAGGAAAAACAACGACTATCCGCATGCTGCTTGGTTTAATTCAACCGACTGCTGGAAGTATTGAAATATTTGGTGAGGAGCTGCAATGCAATAAAAAAAGTATTTTAAAAAGAATTGGCTCTATCGTTGAGGTGCCGGGCTTTTACGAAAATTTGACTGCAAGAGAGAACTTGCAGATTCATGCGAGAATTGCGGGCGTGCATAAAAAGACTGCGATGGATGAAGTGCTGGAGTTAGTTAGTTTGCAGCATGAAACGAAAAAGCTTGTGGGTGCATACTCGTTGGGAATGAAGCAAAGACTTGGCATCGCAAGAGCGTTATTGCATTATCCGGAATTGTTGATTTTAGATGAACCGACAAATGGATTAGATCCTATTGGTATTAAAGAAATGAGAAGGTTAATTAAAGGCTTGGTAGAGGAAAGAAAGATCACAGTTTTTATATCCAGTCATATCTTGTCTGAAATCGAACAAGTAGCTAATCATATTGGCATTATTCATAAGGGAAAGCTCTTACAGGAAATTGACTTTAAGCAGCTAGCTAAATTGAATCGTAAGTACGTAGAGTTTACGGTTTCTCACGAAGCAAAAGCGGCCGTTCTTTTAGAAACAGAGCTTTCTACGTATGATTACGAGATAAGAGGGGAGGGGAATATTCGCATATATTCTCGCCTGGGGCAGCAGGCCCAAATTAATACTTTATTTGTTCAAAATGGCATTGAAGTATCCAAAATAAATATGAGTGCCGATCGATTAGAGGATTACTTCACAAAGCTAGTGGGAGGCGGGGAGATTGGGTGACTTAGTGTATACAGAGTTATTGAAGCTCAAACGTTCTTCTATGTTTTTGATTAGCATGCTTGGCGCCATGGTTGCACCGTTTATGATTGTAGTGGCTGCTCATGTGCAAACATCAGGGCCGAGAGCCGATTTTCGAGAGCTTTTTTATCAGACGAATTTATATACGGTGCTTGTGCTTGGAGTAGCTCTATATGGCGTTGTTGCCGCATATTTATTTCATCGCGAGTATGTGGAGGATACGCTCAAGCATATCTTGACTATTCCAGTATCAAGAGGAAATTTCATTATTAGTAAATTTGCTGTGCTGCTTCTTTGGATTATGATCCTTACAGGAATTGCCTGGCTACTTACCTTGTTATTAGGTATTCTTTTTCGGTTTGATGGTTTGAGCTGGAACTTGCTTGTTTTTTCTTTCAAGCAGTTTTATGTAGGTGGCTTATTTTTATTCATTCTGTCACCACCGGTAGTTTTTGTGACTTTAGTGATGAAGAATTATGTTCCGCCAATTATTTTAGCGATTGTAATTACAATGATGAATGTAATGGCAGGAAACTCTGAACATAGAGGGTTATTTCCTTGGTCAGCAGCGGGAGACATTGCAAATCATACATTACTTGATACGTATCCAGCAGCATATTCCTATAGTGCGATTGCGGCTGTAGCAATCCTTGGTTTTGGTGCTGTTATGTTATATTTTCAAAAAACAGATATTCAGTAATAGAGGAGACAGGATATGACGGATTTATGGATTGCTTTTGTGATGGGGATTGTAGAGGGACTCGCGGAGTTTCTACCAATCTCGTCTACAGGTCATTTAATACTAGTAGGTCATCTGTTAGGATTTGAGGGAGAACGGGCAAAGACATTTGAGATTGTGATTCAGCTCGGCGCTATTTTAGCAATTACTGTGTTATACCGTAATCGCCTCGTGTCTCTTTTCAATATAAAGCCAATTTTACAGCGTGAAAAAAAGTTTAATGCTCTGCATATTTTAATGGGTATTTTACCGTTTGGCACAGTGGGTGTTCTATTTCATGACGCCATTAAAACCTATTTGTTTAGGCCGGAGACTGTGGTGATTGGTCTTTTGGCGGGAGCGGCATTGATGCTAGTTGCAGAAAAGAAAAAGCCAATCCCGACAACGCACTCTTTAGATGAAATGACATATCGCCAAGCGCTACTGATTGGTTGCTTCCAGTGCTTTGCAGCATGGCCTGGGTTTTCGAGAGCGGGTTCTACCATTTCTGGCGGCTTGTTAAGTAAGGTAAGCTATAAAGCAACGGCAGAATTTTCATTCTTAGTCGCCCTGCCGGTAATGGTAGGTGTGACTGGTTTAGATTTGTTTAAGAGCCGAGAGCATTTGGATGCTGCTGATATTCCTATGTTCTTGGTTGGCTTTGGCACTTCGTTTGTTGTAGCACTTTTAGCGGTGGTTACTTTTTTAAAGTGGCTAGAAAGACTCGGTTTAACACCGTTTGCTTATTACCGTATTGTATTAGCCGTGTTATTTACGGTTTTTGTATTACTGTAAAAAGGGTGCAACTTTTATGCACCCTTTTTTACAAGGCTGTGTTAGAGCCTAATGTTAATCATTTGCACTTGTTGATGAGATGAGGTTCCTGCGAGAAAAGCGAGTACCCTACAGGCGTATAGCGCTGAGGAGGCTCCCTGACCGCCCGCGGAAAGCGAACCACTATAACGGAAATTAACAACAAACTTTAACAGAGCCTTTTGCAAAGAAACTATACACAATTAGAGTTCTTTATTCTCAACCCTTGGCACTTCTTTTTGCTTTGTGTAAAACACACGAGATACAAAAATTCCAATCGTACCGACGATAATAAAGAGAACGGAACGAATGGCAAGCGATACGCTAAACAAATCTACAAAGAACAGTTTAATGATTGTAATTCCTATTACAATGAGACCGATGTAAGTTGCCATTTTTTCTGTTTTGGTATTTCCATAAAATACAAGAGCTAAGGCATATATCATCCAGAAGGAGGAGATGACAAGCTGGCGAATGCTAAAGTCTTGATCCTGCATCAAGGTGCTGCCAAACAATGTGATAAAAATAAAGGTACTAATCAGCAGGACAAGTGTACTTAGTCTAGATAGATCTCGCTTAGTTGTTGCCTTTAGCTTCATAACAAGAAAAGCAAAAGTGCCTAAGTATACAAACCAAGCTAGTGTTTGAACAGAAAGCACGGCAGTATATGATGTTAAGACTGTTGAAATAGCACCTAATGCATAAACAATACCAGATGCTATAAATTTGATGTGGCTCTTTACTTTCCATGACATATACAGTCCAAATGTTCCTTGGACAAGCCAAGCAAGCGGGTAATATGTGTTGTCGACCGTGTCAATGACGAGCAGTGTAAGGGAATAAAAAGACAAACAGAAAAATACAGTATGCAACAGTTCTATTTTGCCTTTTTGACGTTCCCATACATACGCACCAGCGTACAGTAGCGTAAGCATGGTTAAAAGTCCTTTTAATAGAAGGTTATTATCAGTAGATGCCACCCAGAGAACCGTGATAACGATACTACTTAGTAACACCTTGATTTGATCTTGCAGATAAGAATCTCGTTTCGTCATTAGTATATACAGTAGGCAAAGATGCTGGATAACAACAGCAAGTGCTGGCAGATTCAATTGCTGCAATGCGACCAACGAGTAAACTGTAAGGGTTATATGCAGCATGCCAAATGCCATGTAGTAAAGCCAACGATATGCATGTTTGGTTGCAAATGCAAGCAAGCTTACATAGAGAAGTAGCTCGTAGCCAACGAAGACATATGTATTAGGCTGCGTGCTGTTAATGAGAAACGGTACAATATATCCTCCAACTCCCACAAAAATCGCAAGCCATTCGGAACGATGTTTGTGGGATAACCAAATCCCCAAGGCAATCCAGCCAATATTGAGCAGAAATGCAAAAGCAGCCGGTAGATAACCATACAAATAATGCGCTGCAAAGGTTGTTAACACAAAGGTTGTTACTGTTGCGCCCAGCAAGACAAGACCGAGGGCAATTCTGCTTTGTTTGATTTGTTTTTCTCCAATGACATATAAGCCGATTGCAGTTAAGCAGCCGAGAAGCAAACGAAGCGGTGGTGTTAATATACCGGCATTTACGCCAGCTTTAAAACCCCAAGCAACGCCCAGTAGCATGATAAAAGCGAAAATACGCGGCATCCAAATTTGGCCAATTTCCTTCTCCCAATTGCGCTTCGGTTTTGGTGTTTCAGTTCGTATCGGTTTCACGACTGCAGGCGGTTTGGGTTGTTCAGGCTGCATGTGTATCGGTTCTATTCGCTCCGCTGCACGTTCTTGCTTTTGTAGTTCTTCTAATTCCGCTGATAAAAAGGAAATAGTCGTCTGCAAGGCTTTGATACGTTCAGAACGATTCATGTTCTCCACCCCTTTTTAAAAATGTGTATATTTACACTATATCAAACATTCCGTGTAAAAGAGGGAAAAATATTACAATTATTGCATTGGATTTTCAAATATGTAGAGATAAAGGTGGGCTGAATGTTGCAATGGTGGGATTTCTTATAGAAAATATGTTACAAACCTTTATATTTCGATATAAAAGTCTCATATTTCTGTAAACGTAAGGAAACTTTTACCTGTTATCATAGGAGTATATAAAACGGAACGGACGAGAAGCTAATGAATACAGATTTTATCTTCTTCGTCCCTACATAGGACAAACCTTTAGATAAGAGGAGGAGTAATATCATGAGATGGTTAGCATCTGTACTTGTAGTTATTATTCTGTTAGTGATTTTGTTCAGATTGATTTAAAGAAAAGGTCATCCCTAGCGGGTGGCCTTTGTGCGTACATACGTCTTATTTTGCAGCATGGCTCGTATACTAAAGAGAAGTCCATTTTAAGGAGGCGCTTATGAGTAAAGCGAAGAAGTTGGCTGTTGTAAATGTAGTTGGATTTCTTCTAGTGCTAATTGTTAATTATGTTTCGCAGCGTGGTGGTGAGAATACAAGCAAGATTTCAGATTCCATCGATATTTTGTTCAAGCCGGCAAATTACGCTTTTTCCATATGGGGACTGATTTATTTACTGCTAGGTACTTGGGTGATTCGCCAGTTTTTTGCTACGGGAAACGAAGCGGCAATGTATGAAAGAATTGGCTATTGGTTCTTTATCAATTGTGTGTTAAACAGCTTATGGGTGATTTTATTCGCCTATAAAAAATTTAATCTGACCTTACTTTGTATGCTTGGCATATTGGCAACGTTAATTGTCATTTACCAAAAGATACAAAAGTCAGATGTATCTCGGTTGTATAGGTTACCATTTTCTATTTACCTAGGCTGGATCTCGGTTGCGACCATTGTAAATGTGTTTATTGTATTTTATACAAACGAAATCACAAGCTTTTTAGGTTTAAACGAACAAGCATGGACCATTATTATGCTAATCATTGGCGGGGTACTTGGTATTTGGTTTACAAATAAAAACAATGATCTTGCCTACTCACTTGTGTTTGTCTGGGCTTATATTGCAATTATGACGAGATACGAGTTAACTGATTATATATATCGTACAGCCTTGGTCATGGTTGTTCTGCTTAGTGTAAACGCTGTATGGCAGCTTGTGAAAAGAACAGTCAAAAAGAAATAAATTAAACTGAAGGAAGGAGATAAGAGATAAAACTGAAAACTCTTGCAACTTGTATGAGAAAAAGCATATAATAAAAGAAGTTCGTACGAAAAGGAGGTGGGGAAGAGATGAATTACGTTTTGGCTGCACGCGCACAATTTTTAGATTTTATCTACATTTGCCGCGCAATTTTTCATGTTACAGCTGTTAACGGGACAGGTCTGTCCTTTTACAACTGTATAGCAGCTATAAAAAAGTAAGGATTCTCTTCACCCACTACTACGGAATCATAGAATGGTGAAAAGAAGAGCCGCTGTGCTCTTTTTTTCTATTCTTTAAAGGTCGCGGGGAGACATCTGTCTACTTGCGGCCTTTTTCCATATCAAAAGGAGTACGAAACCATGATTATTACACAAATTCACGATATTACGAAATCGTTTGGTGGTAACATTATTTTTGAAAATTTGTCTGCAGAGATTCATGAAAAGGATCGGATTGGTCTCGTCGGCAGAAACGGAAGCGGTAAGACGACATTATTTCAATTGCTTGCTGGTGTGGAAGCGCCGGACAGCGGTATGATTCATATAAAAAAGGGGCTGCGCGTTGGTTATCTTGCGCAAATTCCTGTATTCTCAGCCGGTACAACGGTACGGGAGGTTTTGGAAACAGCTTTTTCCGAAGTAAAGCAGCTAGAACGCAATATGAAGCGATTGGAAGAGCAAATGGGTAGCGAGACAGAGGAGCTCGAGAAGCTTTTGGAGGAATACGGGAAGGTGCAAGAGCGCTATCTATTTTTAGGTGGCTATGAAGTAGAGGCGCAGCTTGCTAAAGTATGTAGCGGGTTACAAATTACAAGCTTACTGCCGCAGGTGTTTACAATGCTCAGCGGCGGTGAACAGACGAAGGTGTGTTTGGCGCTGATGCTGCTGCAAAATCCTGATTTACTGTTGTTAGATGAGCCGACAAATCATCTCGACATTGGTGCAGTCGAATGGCTAGAACAATTTTTGCAGGAGTACAGCGGTACAATTGCTATCATCTCGCATGATCGCTATTTTTTAGATGCGGTCGTTACAAAAATTATTGATTTGGAGGACGGAGAGCTTCATGTGTATCACACGAACTACTCCGGTTTTGTAAAGGAAAAGCAAGAGCGCTTATTGTTAGAGTTTCAGGCGTATGAAGAACAACAAAAAAAGATAAAGAAAATGAAGGAAGCAATTAAGCGTTTGAGAGAATGGGCCAATCAGGCAAACCCGCCGAACGAGGGTCTGCATCGCCGCGCACGTAATATGGAGCGCGCGCTTGAGCGAATGGAGAAACTGAAGCGGCCGATCTTAGAGCACAAAAAAATGGGGCTTGCGTTCCGGCAAGGAGAGCGCAGCGGAAAGGACGTTGTTCGTGTAGAGGATGTAGCAAAATCCTTTGGTAATAAAATGCTATTCTGCGGCGCTAACCTGCATCTGCAGTTTCAAGAGAGAGCGGCGATCGTGGGACAAAATGGGAGCGGTAAAACAACATTGGTCAAAATGCTGCTTGGTGAAGAGACACCGGATACGGGTAAGATACAAATCGGTGGTAGCGTAAAAGTAGGCTATCTGTCACAGCATCTGCCTGGCAGTACGAATAACACAGTACTTGGAGCATTCCGCGAACAGGTTTCTGTAACAGAGGGAGAAGCAAGACACATTTTAGCAGGCTTCTTATTTTACGGATTTTCTGTATTTAAAAAGACAAATCAGCTGAGCGGCGGCGAACGGATGCGCTTGCGCCTTGCGCAACTTATGCATCAGGACGTGAACTTTCTCATTCTAGATGAACCGACGAACCATTTAGATATTGAATCTCGTGAGGTCCTTGAGGAAGCGCTGGAGGACTATGAAGGAACAATTTTAGCTATCTCGCACGATCGCTACTTTTTAAATAAGCTGTTTGACAAAACGTACTGGATCCAAAATGGTGTACTACATGGCTTTGCAGGAAATTATGAATGGGCTAGGAAGAAGTTAGCCGAGCGAATGCCGGTGGAGGAGAAGGTAGTAGTACCAAAGCGAGTCGTGAAGGTAAAGGAAGCTTCAACTGATGTAGAATGGAGGCAATTAGAGAGAGAGCTCGAACAGATGGAGGAGCAACTGTTTGTATTAGAAGAAAAGATGACGCAGGAAGTAGACTTGCATGAGCTACAGACGCTGCAGAAAGAGAAGGATGAACTAGAGGAGAAGCGTGCTATGGTATATGAGGAGTTGGAGCGGCTGTTGTGATGCGAGTTGCCAAATTAATGTCCAAAGTCGCCAAATAAATATCTAAAGTTGCTAAATTAAGTGCAAAAGTCGCCAGATTTCTTGAGGAGAGTGCCCACTCTCCTTTTTTTATAGGAATAAGCAGGGATATAATCGCACCAGTAGAAGATAGTAGCGTTATATTTTATGAAAGAAGGGCTAATATGCTGAAATTCATAAGGCTTATAATGATGGTTTTTATCCCTATTGTGTATTATCAGCACGCTACACTTATATCACATAAGATATTTATTGTAATGGCAATTTTGGCGTTTATTGTCACGCATACCATGATTATGAGGATAGGTCAAAGGGTGTTTTATGCCTATATTATAGTGGACTTTATTCTAATTGGCGCTTTCGGCTTTGTATTTGCGCCTTCTACGCTGTATTTAATTTTATTTGGTGTAGAGGGTGTTACGTTGTTTCTTATGACAGGCAATAGAAGGATACTTTCTTTATTTTCACTGCTGTTTTTTGCAATTTGGGGGAGTATCGTGGGTTATACGTATATGAGGTTCGAGGTAGTAGAGATTATGGGGAACTTGCTTAATTTTACGTCCATCTTGTTTCAAGTGTTGGTGGGGGGATTGATTCGTAAGCTAGAGCAAGCAAGGATGCAAGTAAACAGGCAGTATGATGAGCTGCATGAGTCGCATGCGCAGTTATCTGTATATGCAAAAGAAGTTGAGTCATTAACCGTTATTCGAGAACGAAATAAAATTGCGCGTGATATTCATGATACGGTAGGTCATAACATGACAGCTCTGCTTGTACAATTGCAGCTCGCTGAGGAGTTAGTAAAGCAAGGGCGGCCAGAAGCGCATGAGACGTTACATATTTGTAGTCATTTAGCAAGGAGCTCTTTACAGGAAATCAGATTGTCGGTCCGTACGTTGAAAGAGGACGGAGAGAAGGACAACTTAATTGTTGGCATTCGTACGATTCTAGAAGATTTTGCAAAGTCAGCAGATGTTGAAGTTGCCTTTCAATTGCAAGGAGACCCCATGATCATTCCGATGTCATTACATCCGACGATTGCGAGAACGATACAGGAATCCCTTACGAATGCGAAGCGTCACGGCGATGCGAAGCGTTGTCACGTAGAGCTTACCTGTGAGGAAGACAGGATTTGTCTCGTTATTTCTGATAACGGGAAGGGTGCGCACGTGTTTAAACCAGGATTTGGGCTGATAAATATGAGGGGACGAATTGAAGAGCACGGAGGTTCTGTGCAATTTAAAAGTAAAGAGGGATTTCATGTACAAGCGGAGCTTCCTCTGCTACAAAAGAAATGGGTGATTGGAGGAGCGTTATGATACGCGTGATAATTGTAGATGATCAGCCTCTTATTAGAGACGGGTTGGCGATGCTTTTAAATCTTCGACCTGAAATTGAAATTGTCGCAGTCGCTGAAGATGGTGCGGATGCTGTAGCAAAGGCTGTAGAGTTACAGCCGGATATTGTGTTAATGGATATTCGTATGCCAGGTGTCAATGGTGTGGAAGGTACAAGTCGAATACAGCAGTGTGTGCCTGCAGTGAAAGTGATTATGCTGACAACGTTTAAAGATAGTGAATTAATCTTTGAAGCTTTGGAGAAGGGCGCTAGCGGCTATCTATTAAAAGATATGCCGACTGATACGATTGTCCAAGCTATTTTAACGGCGCATGCAGGCGGACTGGTTTTGCCACCGGAAATGACAGGGCAGATTTTGGTTGAGTTACGAAAAACAAAAGTAATAGAGGTAGAGAAAAAGAATGTACCTCATACATTATTTGAGCTGACTGAACGAGAGATAGAGGTACTTAAAGAGATTGGATACGGCTTAAATAATAGAGAAATTGCAGAGAAGCTGTATATTACGGAAGGAACCGTTAAAAATCATGTTTCTAGCCTGATACATAAGCTGGCGCTGCGAGATCGAACGCAGGCCGCCATCTTTGCGGTTCGACATGGTATTTCAGAGTATGCATGACTTTTGGCATAGTGAAAGTGAGAGAACAGCCGTTTTGGCTGTTTTTTTATGCCGTTAATTCTATCGGAAGGTAGATGGGAAATACAGGAATGCAGAGTAAAATAAAAGTGAAATAAAAATAAGGGAGCGTGCTCACATGCTGGTCGTGCGAAATCTTACAAAGTCGTTTGCTCAAAAAGAAGCTGTAAAGGATATATCTTTTTCAATTGGAAAAGGAGAAGCGTTCGGTCTTCTTGGACCGAATGGTGCTGGTAAGTCTACCACCATCTCGATGATTTGTGGTCTTCTGCCTTATGATGGTGGAGATATTCGAATAGGCGATATTTCGGTGAAGGAAGCACCTATGCAGGTTAAACGTAAAATAGGAGTCGTACCGCAGGAGATTGCATTATATCCAACGATGAGTGCGCGGGATAATTTAATATTTTGGGGTAAGATGTATGGTTTATACGGGAAAGAAGTGAAAAAGCGTGCAGATGAAGTGTTAGAGTATGTTGGTCTTTATGACCGTGCTAAGGATAAGGTAGAAACTTTTTCTGGGGGAATGAAACGCCGTGTAAATATTGGCGCAGCTCTTATGCATACACCAGAGCTTCTCATTATGGATGAGCCGACTGTGGGCATTGATCCACAATCACGAAATCATATTTTAGAAACCGTAAAGGCATTGAATGAAGATGGTATGACAGTCATTTATACGAGCCATTACATGGAGGAAGTAGAGTACTTATGCAAGAGAATTGCCGTAGTCGATCACGGTAAGTTAATTGTGCAGGGCACTAAAAGTGAGCTATGCAACCGTTTAGCGAACGGTATTGTGATTGGAATGAAGGTGAATCACATGCAAGAGACATTTGTGCAAGAATTAAAAGCGCTACATCTGGTAGAAAGAGTTGTTACAAACGTAGAAGAACAAAGCTTTGACATATTTGTTTCAAGCGAAACGGTGATTGGTGATGTTATCGCATGTACCGCAAGACATGGCGTACGAGTGCTGGCACTAGAGGTAAGAGAACCAAACCTTGAAGCGCTGTTTCTACAATTAACAGGACGTTCATTACGAGATTAGGAGGGAAACGATATGAAAAGCTTGCTGGTTGCGTGGAAGGATTTTCGTATCCGCCTCACAGACCGACGCGGTTTTTTGACAATGCTGCTTATGCCGCTGTTACTAACCGCGATTTTAGGGTCAGCACTTGAGAAATCGATGGGCGGTCAAGACGTCCCTAACACTACGTTAGCATATTATCAAATGGATGAAGACAGCTTAGCTAATGAGTTTCGTAATACTGTACTAAAAAATAAGGAGTTGCGTGATTCTATTCAGCTAAAGGAAGTGTTATCAAAAGAAGAACTACAACGCCTTATACAAGATGGTAAGGCGGATGTAGGTTTAGTACTTCCTAGTCGCTGGAGTGAAAAGATAGAAAAGGGAGATTTTACAGATACAATTTTGTTGGCAGACCCTGGGAAAGAGGTGCAAGCCACGATAATAGAGTCCATGGTACATTCATTTATGAAGCGTGCATACATGATGTTTGTAGCAGCTGATGTGACTATACGTGACCTTGCCGGAGCTGAGCCTGTTATGACGGGTCAGGTCGATATGCAAGGTGCTTCGGCAGATATTATACGAAAGATAGAGGATATACAGGGGATGGTCGTGCAGGAAGAGGAGGTAGGTGAGAAGGTTGTTTCATCTATGCAATATTATGCCGCTGGTATGGGTGTGATGTTTATATTGTTTAATGCAACAATTGGCGCAAAAATGATTATGACAGAGCGAGCAACTGAAACACTAGCAAGATTATTGTGTACACCTACTACAATAAGCGATATCCTTCTTGGTAAGTTTCTTGGTACGCTGTTATTTTCAGGCACCCAGTTCTTCTTGTTTGTGGCGGCAACTCATTATGGATTTGGCGTAGCGTGGGGAGATAATATGGCGCAAATCATAGCGGTTGGATTGGCGTATACCGTTTGTGTGTCAGGTTTGTCAATGACGTTAGCAGCGTTCGTTCATAGTGAAAAAACTGCCGATATGATAAATGGGGTAGGAATCCAGCTATTTGCTTTACTTGGTGGTTCTATGCTTCCGATCTATGCATTCTCCGACACAATGAAGACAGTATCCAACATTGCTCCTAACAAATGGGCACTTACGGGTTTGTTAGAAGTAATGGGAGGAACATCTTGGATGAATATACTGTTACCTATTAGTGTGCTTGTGATAGTTGGTATGCTGTCATTCACACTAGGGATATGGCGCTTACGTGTAAGATAAGGAGGAAAGAAACATGGGAAAAGTATGGGCGATTTGCTTATTTGAATTACAGCGGTTATTAGGTAATCCTCGTAGCTATTTAGTCATGCTCTTAATGCCGTTAGCCTTCACGTTTGTGTTCGGAACGCTACTTAGCGGGTCTTCTATGAATAAGACCCAGCTTTTATTCGTAGAAGAAGAATCATCTATGCTTTCAAAGACATATTATCAAGAGCTGAAGGGAAATTCCTTGTTTGATGTGTCTGTTGTGTCTGCGAAGGAAGCAAAAAAGCAGCTTGCAGATAAGAAGGTGGCCGGAGTTATTGTAATTCCAAAGGAGTTTACCGAAAGTTTCAATGTGAGCCTGCAATATTCACCAGAGTTTACTTCTAGAGGGAGTGTGAAGCAAGAACTAGAGCAAGCCTTAACAAAGGTGAAAACAAAAGTGGAAGCATCCAAAGTGTGGAGTAGCTACAGCGAGGAGCCTTGGGAAGGAATGTATCAAAAGCTTTCAGGGACTGTTCAGCCCACTCCGTTACGTAAGGAATTTATCATGAAGACAGCGGAGAATGTGAGTATGAGTAATGCATCAGCTCGTTCTGCGGGATTTTCGATTATGTTCGTTATGATTATTATGATGACAGCAACAGGGGCGATTTTGGAGGCGCGTAAAAATGGCGTATGGTATAGGATGATGACCATGCCAGCTTCGAGGATGCAGGTACTGGGCGGCTATGTTTTATCATTCTTTCTTCTTGGTTGGATTCAGTTTGGTGCTTTAATGCTGTTTACAAATGTACTATTTGATGTACATTGGGGTGACATGCTAGGAATTCTTCTACTAGTTTCGGCATTGCTTCTCGCTATTATTGGTATGGCATTGTTTATAGCTGGTATTGTCAAAACATCGGAACAACAGTCTGCGATAGGAAATATGGTTGTCATTTCTTCTTGTATGATCGCAGGTGTATACTGGCCAATCGAAATTGAGCCTATGTTTATGCAACGAATGGCGGACTTTGTTCCGCAAACATGGGCGATGCGCGGGTTTACAGAGTTAATTGCAAGGGGAGGCGGTATTGCGGATATCGCCGTATACGTGGCGGTACTATTCATATTTGCAATTGTATTTTTTACAGTTGGTTTGAAGCGAATTCGCTATGAGTAAGGGGCCAGTCGCCAAATAAAGTGCGAAAGCCGCCAGATTAGTAAAAAAGGAGTCTACGCGCGCAGGCGTTCGACTCCTGGTTCTTCTTGTTTCTCTGGTAGAAGAGAGATAAAAATTGAAATGAGTATCATGCACATAACAATGACAATTAAAGACAGCATGGGGAAGAATGGAAACAAAAGCAATGCACCTAGAATGAAAAGAGTGAGAAGAATATAGTTCACAACATATAAAAATAGACCTTCCATACAAACCTCCGCGCATCAATTTTTTTACTAGTGCCGTTTCACCTATATATATGCTTGTCCTCTAGTAAATAGACGTAAAAAAGAGATTGAGAGATTGCTCATTCATTATCAATGCTTTGCGCATAAGTAATTTTAAAACAAAGAGGAATGTAATGAAATTTTTTACTACATGCTAGCAGGTAGAAATCTAAAGCCTTATAAGAATACCTCGCGGACCACCAGAGAGAAGAAGAGAGGAGTTAGGTGTGTCCCACAAGAGAGCGTCGTGGACCACTTGTGCGAAGAAGAGAGGAGTTAGGTGTCCCACAAGAGAGCGTCGCGGACCACCAGAGAGAAGAAAAGAAAGGTTAGGTGCTCCGCAAGAACGTGTCGTGGATCACCTGTGTGAAGAAATGAAAGGTTAGGTGCTCCGCAAGAACGTGTCGTGGATCACCAGAGAGAAGAAATGAAAGGTTAGGTGCTCCGCAAGAACGTGTCGTGGATCACCTGTGTGAAGAAATGAAAGGTTAGGTGCTCCGCAAGAACGTGTCGTGGATCACCAGGGAGAAGAAAAGAAAGGTTAGGTGCTCCGCAAGAACGTGTCGCGGACCACCAGAGAGAAGAAATGAAAGGTTAGGTGCTCCGCAAGAACGTGTCGTGGATCACCAGAGAGAAGAAATGAAAGGTTAGGTGCTCCGCAAGAACGTGTCGTGGATCACCAGGGAGAAGAAAAGAAAGGTTAGGTGCCCCGCAAGAACGTCTTCCGGACCAAGAGAGATTAGGTGTTTGTGTTGGAATTATTCTCAATTGTAACATGTAAGGTGAACACTTCAATTGCAATCTTCATAGTAAAGAGGTCGAGACAAAAGGTTTTGTCTCGACCTCTTTACTATTTCATAGAACATTACAATACGTATGTGCGCAGTGCGTGAGCGACGCCGCTCTCGTTATTTGATAGAGTGACTGCATCGCAAAGCTCTTTCACCTTGTCTTCCGCGTTGCCCATCGCGATAGAAAAGCCAGCCGCTTCTAGCATAGGGACATCATTAAAATTATCGCCCATCGCAATTGTGTTTTCTAGCGGAATGTTGTAATGCTGCGCCATGACGCGGAGGCCATTGCCTTTATGACCATTTTCATGCATAACCTCTAAGTTGGTTGGCGCAGAGGCAGTAACCATAAGGCCCGGTTTTTTCATGTGATTAAGAAGTTGTTCGCGCTGCGTGCTATGCAGCGTTAAAATAAAGAATTTCTCTACTTCAACATCACCCTGCAGCAATTCATTTATATCATCGTAAAACTGAACGATGTTTGATTGTAATTGATGCTCTGTAATGCGTTCAATTTCCGTTAATGTAAAGTGATGATGAGAGTCACCGTTCTCAAAAGCACGCATTACTTTTTCCTTCCAATCGCGCGGCACAAAAATCCCTTTACTCGTATACAGCTTATAAGGAACATCATTGCTTTGTAATAGCTCAGAAATGTCTGTAACCGTTTGTCTCGGGATATAGGCGGCATGTAATACTTTATCGTCCGCATATACAACGGCTCCGTTGCTCGCGCCAATCGGGCATTGTAACTGATATCGATTTGTAAATTGTAAAATATCGCTTTTTGCACGGCCTGAACAAATCATGACAATGTGGCCAGCAGCCTCCACTTCTTGTATCGCAGCTAAGTTATCAGCAGAAATTTCCATTTTTTCAGATAATAGTGTTCCATCCATATCAATTGCGATTAACTTCACGTATATCACACTCCTTAGTACCTATCATACATGAATGTGCACTTCTCTCAAACAGTTTATCCCCAAATGGTGTATGTATCCGTTTTCTGTAGCTTATTAGTTGCATGTAGGCTTTATTTCGAAGATGATGTATGTATCGCAATGCAACTGTTTGAGGGATGTTATAGTTATACGGAAGAGAGGGGATGACATATGGAACAAACAAAAGGAAAATCGAGGCCAAATTTAACAGAAGGTCCTATCGCAAAAACGTTGTTTTTCTTTTCTTTACCAATCCTGATGGGAAACGTGTTGCAGTCATTAAACGGCTCCATCAATTCTATTTGGGTCGGTAAGTTTCTAGGAGAACAAGCGTTGGCAGCTACATCCAACGCGCATATTATTTTATTTTTCCTGTTGAGCTCTATTTTTGGAATTGGGATGGCGGCGACAATTTTAGTGGGCCAAAGGGTTGGTGCTGGTGACGTACCTGGTGCGAAACAAGTGGTAGGAACGAGTGCGTTGTTCTTCGCGTTGCTGTCTATTATCGTCGGGGCATTCGGTTTTGTTTTTTCTTCATTTATTTTAGATGTAATGAACACGCCTGCTGATGTGAAGCCTCTTGCGGTTACCTATACAAAAATTATCTTTGCTGGTGTGCCGTTTATGTTTATTTACAACTATGTGATGACCATTTTACGAGGATCTGGCGACTCTAAAACACCATTTTATTTTTTAATTGTATCGGTTGTTCTGGATATTGTTTTAAACCCGATTCTCATATTTGGATGGGGTCCTTTCCCAAAAATGGACATTGCGGGCTCTGCGTTTGCTACGTTTATTGCCCAGTTCATTAGTTTGGCGGCACTACTAATTTACTTGTATAAAAAAGAATATTTTCTACGCATCAAGAGGTCAGAACTGCATCTGCTTCGTGCGGATTGGGTGATTTTAAAGTCGCTCATTCAAAAAGGAATTCCAATGGGGCTGCAGATGATGGTGGTTTCTTCAAGTGTACTTGGTCTGTTTAATATTATTAATACATACGGATCTGAGGCTGCGGCTGCATTTGGTGCTGCTTCGCAGCTATCAAATTACGTCCAAATGCCCGCAATGGCTATTGGTGGTGCTGTTACGTCTATGGCTGCACAAAACATTGGTGCCGGTCTGTGGGATCGAGTGCACCGGATTACGTGGATTGGTGTTATGTTCAATGTAATTCTAACAGGAGCTATTGTGGGTATCATTCATATCTTCAACCGCGAGGCGCTACTGCTGTTTTTACCAGCGACGGGGCAAGCAGTCGACATTGGTATTCAGATAAATAATGTAACGTTGTGGTCATTTATTCTGTTTGGGATTATGTTTGTCGTGGGCGGGGTCGTTCGTTCAACTGGTGCAGTGATGGTACCATTGCTTATTACATTCATTGTTCTTTGGATTGTACGTACGCCGCTCGCGTATTATCTTGGTAAAGCCTACGGACTCGATGCACTTTGGTGGAGCTTCCCAATTAGCTTTGCGATCGCTGTGGCGGGCAATGTCTTGTACTATTTATTTGGAAATTGGAAAGAAGTGAAAATGGTAAGGGGCTAATGAGTAAAAGAAGCAAGGTGTGTTTCAAGCCTTGTTTTTTTATATGTTAAAAAATTCATATTTTTAAAAAAGTTTATTTTCAACTTATCGGCAGTCGAAATGGTAAAGGGAAAATATGATACAGATAAATAAAGGTGACAGGTCGTATGAGAAAATGGGGAAAAGGTATTTTGTTGACAGCTGTTGCATCGCTTGCGGTTGCGGGCTGTGGTAAGCCAGTATACGATGTGAAGAAAGAAGAAGCAAAAATTCCAAAGACGGTTGAGGATATTTTGGAACAGCCCGCTGGTAAATATAGGAAGATGTCTGCTGGAGAACTCCAAAAGCAGAAAACCGTGGATGAGTTAGTGAAAGATTTACAAGACCTTGACGTACGTGGTTTATCCGATGAAGAGAAAATCCGCTTATATAATGCAAAGCTAGTACAATGGACAAAGCCAGCGTATGAAGCCATGAATATAGGATCGATGAAGGAAGTCGATAAGAATCCACATTTCAAAGAAAATTACAATTTACAAATTTTACTTAATGTGAGCGATAAGTTTGACACGTATAGTGATGAGTTGTATAAAAAGCTTGAGAAGGAAAGTCAACAAAAAACAGAGCAATTAGACCAACAAATGAATGGAGCGTCGAATTAAATGATTTTTCGAATGAGAGAAGTCGGATTTGAAACAGAAACAGAATACGGTACATTGCAGGTTGCGGGAAACAGTGAATACGGATTTCGTCCGTATCAGCTCATGGCAGCTTCTATTGCTGTTTGTAGCGGAGGCGTTATGCGTACAATCTTGGACAAGAAGCGCATTTCGTATGAAGATATCACAATGGAAGCTCATATAGAGCGCAATGAAAAAGAAGCAAATCGCATTACGAAAATTGCAGTACATTTTACAATTAAAGCTGATATCAGTGAAGAACAGATGCATAAAGTCATGGAGCTGACAGCAAAAAATTGCTCGATGGTTCAATCTGTAAAAGATAGTATTGAAATTGTAGAGACGTTTAAAATCGTGAAGTAGTAAAAAGCGGAGCCTATAAGAGCTCCGCTTTTTACTCATACACTTTCTTTTCTTGGCAATATAAGCGAACAATATGTTCTTTTGGACTGTATAAATCATGTGTAATGCGGATAATATGAAAGTTGCGCTTCTCATACTCAAACTGCATAAAAATTTGTTCGTTTTCTTTAAATGCCCAGTCGCTTTCAAATTGTGTAATCATTGACCCGTTTTTGGCGTAGATCTGATACTTCATGATAGCCTCCTTGTTTCCGCTTCAATATATGTTCCTTTTAAATTTTAACATTTAAAAAAAGCGATATAAAGAAATATTGTAGGAACGCATATAGAAAAAGGAGAATTATTTACAGTAGCGGGTATGTACATTTTACATTCATATAAAATTCTACTTAAATTATTTCGCTATTTAAAAAGGAAATGAGAGAAATTTGTAGAAATGTATAATCTGTATCTGTACGCCTTTTTTCAGAAAAGCTCACTTTACATTTGTAAGCGCTTTCTGATTAGGGTGAGATACTAGAAAACATACAATACTAGGGGGATGGAAGTATGAAAAAACAATCTATCGAAGCAGTAAGTAAACAAGTAGAAGATTTTTTCCCGGTACGTGATGTTGATTATTTAGAAATGTATGTAGGTAATGCAAAGCAAGCGTGTCATTATTTCACAACTGCATTTGGATTTAAACCAGTAGCATATTCTGGACTTGAGACAGGAAATCGTGAGCGTGTTTCGTATGTCCTGCAACAGCGTAATATGCGTCTTGTTTTATCAGGCTCTCTTGGCGAAAATCATAAAATTGCTGAGTTCGTAAAAAAACACGGAGATGGCGTAAAGGACGTAGCTCTTCTTGTAGATGACTTAGATAAAGCTTATACAGAAGCTGTAGAGCATGGTGCAATAGCGATTGAGCCACCTGTAGCATTAACAGATGAAAACGGCACAATTAAAAAAGCGGTAATTGCTACGTACGGAGATACAGTTCATACATTAATTGAGCGTAAAGACTATAAAGGTGTGTTTATGCCTGGATATCAACCAATTGAACTATCTATCCCATTTGAAGAAACAGGGTTAATTGGTGTAGACCATGTTGTCGGTAATGTAGAAAACATGGAGGAATGGGTTAGCTATTATGAGAATGTTATGGGCTTTAAACAAATGATTCATTTTGATGATGATGATATTAGCACAGAGTATTCAGCACTTATGTCTAAGGTTATGACAAATGGAAGCCGCATTAAGTTTCCAATTAATGAGCCTGCTGAAGGAAAACGTAAATCGCAAATTCAAGAATACCTAGAGTTCTATAACGGTGCAGGTGTACAGCATTTGGCGCTTTTAACAAATGATATTATTAAGACAGTGTCTGCTTTGCGTGCAAACGGGGTTGAATTCTTAGAAACACCGGATTCTTATTATGAAGAATTAACAGAGCGTGTTGGAAAGATAGATGAAGAGATTGATAAATTAAAAGAGCTGAAAGTATTAGTAGATCGTGATGACGAAGGCTATTTGCTGCAAATCTTCACGAAGCCAATTGTAGATCGTCCAACGCTATTTATCGAAATTATCCAGCGCAAAGGCTCTAGAGGATTTGGGGAAGGAAACTTTAAAGCGTTATTTGAAGCAATTGAGCGTGAGCAAGAGCGCCGCGGAAATCTGTAAGGTGCCCTATGAATATTGAACCGAATACGTTAGCATGGCAGGATGCCTATAAGCTGTTAATTGGTTCTGTGTTGCCCCGACCGATTGCATTTGTATCAACAGTAAGCAGAGCTGGCGAGGCCAACCTTGCACCGTTCAGCTTTTTTACTGGCATTTGTGCAGACCCAATGCTGGTTTGTTTTGCGCCGATGGTACGAGGTAGTGATGGCGGCAAAAAGGATACACTGCGCAATATTGAGGATACACAAGAATTTGTCATTAATATTGTTGGCGAAAAGCTCGCGCAGCAGATGAATGATACAGCAATTGAATATGGACCTGATGTGGATGAGTTTGAAAGTGTCGGGCTAACAAAAGAAGCTTCACAAAAGATACAAGCGCCCCGTGTAAAAGAAAGTGATGTGCATTTAGAATGTGTTGTGGAGCGAATTCTGCATTTTGGAGAGCATGCAGGCGCGGGAAGCTTGGTAATCGGGAAAGTGGTTCTTGTGCATGTTCGCGATGAACTGTATAAAGACGGTAAGATTATTACAGAATTGCTGCAGCCGATTGGTCGCCTCGCCGGTCAAACGTATACAAAAGCAACCACCGATACGTTTGTATTGGAAAGAAAAACAGGCCCGCAAAAGGCAGGGGAAACCTCATGAAGTTTGTGACGTTTATAAATCCGTCCGGAGAGATGCGAGCCGGTTGGTTACATGAAGATCGTGTAGTTGATATGGAAATAGCCGGCTCTGGTCGGCTTCCTTCTCAAATGCTGGATTTTTTAGCGCATGCCAATGAGTATATGGAAGTGATTGCAGATCTTCCTGTTTCACCTACATATCATATATCAGAGGTTACGCTCTGTGCGCCTCTGCCGAATCCAGGAAGCATCCGTGACTTTTATGCATTTGAGGAGCATGTAAAAACGGCGCGAGGACGCCGTGGATTATCTGTTGTGCCGGAGTGGTACGACGTACCCGTCTTTTATTTCACAAATCATCGTGCTGTACTTGGACCGGAAGATGAAGTTGTGAGACCGGTGCGCTCTAAAAAGCTAGATTACGAGCTGGAGATTGCATGCATTATCGGCAAACAGGGACGAGATATAACGGTAGAAGAAGCGGATGCCTATATTTTTGGCTACTGTATCTTGAACGATTGGAGTGCTCGTGATTTACAGATGCAGGAGGTACAAGTCGGACTTGGACCTGCCAAAGGGAAGGATTTTGCGACATCTTTAGGACCTTATATTGTCACGAAGGATGAGCTGGAGATATATAGACAGGGAGATCGTTATGATCTAACAATGACGGCACGTGTGAACGGCGAAGAGTTATCACGAGGTAATTTCCAAGATATCCATTATACATATATGGAGATGATTGCCCGTGCTTCTGCAGATGTGACGCTGTATCCTGGGGATGTCATCGGGTCCGGTACAGTTGGAACAGGATGTATATTAGAGCACGGGACAGAGCGATGGCTGCAGCCGGGTGATGTGGTTGAGCTTGAAGTCACGGGCCTTGGGGTACTTCGGAATACAGTGAAAAAGGGGGGGGACGATGTACTATCGTCAAATGGGTAAGCTACCTCATAAAAGGCATGTTCAATTTCGTAAAGAGGACGGCTCCCTTTATCGCGAGCAAGTCATGGGAACAAAAGGATTTTCCGGAACGCAATCCATTTTATATCACGAGCATATGCCGACTGCAGTGATAGAAACGCGTGTGGAGCGTTCTTGTGAAATGCAATATGAAGAAAACGGTGCGCTGGCGCATCGTCACTTTAGAACGAAAGCATATAGAGAAATAGGAGATGCCGTGAACGGAAGACACTTTTTGCTTGGGAATGCTGATTTGCTAATTGGTGTTGTCAACCCGACAGAAAGTATGGAATATTTTTATCGCAATGGAGACGGAGATGAGATGCTGTTTGTGCATCACGGAAGCGGAAAAATTGAAACGATGTTCGGCACCATCACATACCGAAGCGGTGATTATGTAATTATCCCCATTGGAACGATTTATCGCGTAATCCCGGATGCTGGGGAATCGAAATTTTTGGTGGTTGAGGCAAACAGCCAAATTACAACGCCAAGGCGCTACCGAAACGAATACGGACAGTTGCTAGAACACAGTCCGTTTTGTGAGCGTGATATTCGTGGGCCGGAGCAGCTTGAAACTTATAATGAATCCGGCGAGTTTATTGTGCTTACAAAATCACGGGGTGCGCTGCATCGTCATGTACTCGGACATCATCCGTTAGATGTTGTCGGTTGGGATGGTTATTTGTATCCGTGGGTATTTAACATTGAAGACTTCGAGCCAATTACAGGGCGTATTCACCAGCCGCCTCCTGTACATCAAACGTTTGAAGGTCATAATTTTGTTATTTGTTCATTTGTGCCTCGTTTATACGATTATCATCCTGAAGCCATTCCAGCACCGTATTACCACAGCAATGTTAACAGCGATGAAGTATTGTATTATGTGAAAGGCAACTTTATGAGCCGCAAAGGCGTAGAGGAAGAATCCATTACCTTGCATCCAAGCGGAATTCCGCACGGCCCGCATCCAGGAAAAACGGAAGCGAGCATCGGAAAGAAGGAAACCATTGAGCTTGCGGTGATGATTGATACATTCCGTCCATTGCAGGTGCTGTCACATGCCAAGGATGTCGAAGACGAGAATTATATGTATAGCTGGATATGAGAGAAAGGTGTCCCTTATGGGGCACCTTTTGAGTTACCTAAGAAAGGACAAAGTTTTAGGAAGATACCCAATTCCAGTAGGTAGATAATTCCATATTTTGTTCAGGTGGAAATATCTGAAAATTGTGCTAAAATGGTATAGGTATTTTAGCTATACAAATTTCATTTTTAATAGGAGTACAACATGAAGAAAACTTTTTTAGAGTTAAAGGCGATGGACCGCAATGTGTGGATTCGATTTTTGGGTGAAACGCTGAATGGCATCGCATTTATGATGCTTATGCCGTTTTTTGCATTATATTTAAAAGATAAAGTAGACTCTTTAGTGCAGGTTGGTATTGTAATGGCACTATCACCAATTGCAGCAAGTATAGGTTCTATCATTGGCGGACGTATCGCTGACTTGTACGGCCGGAAGCCGATTATGATTTTCTCTATGGTGAGCAATGGAATTGTGATGCTCGGATTCTTATTTTTTGATAGTTTTATGATGTACGCAGTGCTTTCCGTATTGATGGGACTGTGTAATTCCTTGTTTCACCCGGCTGCATCGGCTATGGTGGCGGACGTGACCGAACCGGAAAAACGTACAGAAGCGTACGGACTGTTGCGAATGGGACATAATATCGGGGCAGCAATTGGTCCAATTTTGGGCGCTTCGATTGTCGTACTTTCTAAGGATGTTATCTTTATTACGGCTGCTGCTAGCTTATTGTTTTATGCAGTACTTGTGGCAGTGTTTATTCGCGAGACGATGCCAACACAAAAGGAAGAGGAGAAAACCAATAGTGAAAAGGGAGCATGGAAAGTAATACTCGCTGATCGTGTCCTTATGATTTATCTGCTAGCAGGTATCGTTATTTCCATGGGTTTTTCGCAAACTGAGGGCATGCTCCCGCTTCATTTTGATAATGAAATGAAGAATATTTTCGGAACAAATAATCCATTTCCATATTTGCTGGCTCTAAACGGAACGATGGTTGTATTGTTTCAGTTTCCCATTTCTAAATGGGCGTCTGATAAACCAGTAGGACGCATGATGCTTTACGGTGCAGTACTATTCGGAGTTGGTTTGCTTGCAATCGGCTGGCTGCCAAAATGGTTTGGTGCACAAGGAAGTGAAGCTTGGTTTGTTATGAGCGTGATGTTCCTTGTTTATGCCGTTTACACGCTTGGTGAAATGGTGATGTCGCCTGTACAAATGACATTTGTGGCCAATTTGGCACCTGAAGAATTACGCGGTACGTATATGGGAGCAGCAAGTCTCCAGTGGATATGTGGCGGTGCACTCGGACCATTGCTCGGCGGTTTCTTGCTCGATCAATTGCTGGGTCATGTGTTATTCAGCTTGCTGGGAATTGGGTGCTTAGTGGCAGGTATTGTATATATCTCATTAGATTGTATGACAGAAAAGAAAGATGCAAAGCAAAGTGGTATATCAGTTTGAAAATGGGCCCGTAACCTAATACGGGCTCATTACATATACTTGAAACAAACGGTTATTTTATAGGGGGCGGCGCGGGATTACAGTGGATGCCCAAGAAATGCCTGTACGTAGTAAAACAATATGTATAGAGAAAGATATTCTTGCGCAGGGTGCGTAAGTTTTCTATCTCTATATAATGCGGATTCAATCTGTTGGATTGGTAAAAAGAGCGCCTGCATATTTTCGTAAAAGGTGCTACAATGAGAACGATGAAAAAATCAGTAAGGTGGTTTTCATATGAAAATTAAGTTAGGTTTATTATATGGCGGTAAATCTGCGGAGCACCAAGTTTCCTTGCAAACGGCACTTGCGGTGAACAAAGCGTTAGATCGTACGAAATTTGATGTATATCCTATTTATATTACGGAACAAGGTCAATGGGTTAAAGGAGAGCGCTTAGAGGGGCCAGTAGATAATGTAGCTGCACTGCAAATGAAGGCTGATGCGGTTTCCCCACTGGTTCTAAGCAAAGAAATGGTACCTGCTGAAGCTGCGGAAGAAACGATTGATGTGGTATTTCCTTTGTTGCACGGACCGAACGGGGAAGATGGAACTGTACAAGGCATGCTAGAGTTAATGAATATTCCATACGTAGGAAACGGTGTATTGGCATCTGCGGCAGGTATGGATAAGGTTGTGATGAAAAATATTTTCGCACAAGCAGGCCTTCCACAAGCCAACTACACTTGGTTTGTACGTCGCGAATGGGAAAAGGATCGCACTGCAGCGTATGAAAAGGTTGAAAAAGAACTAGGCTATCCTTGCTTTGTCAAGCCGGCTAACTTAGGATCTAGCGTAGGGATTAACAAATGTAAAAACCGTGAAGAACTAGAAGCAGCCTTTGAAGAAGCCTTCCAATTTGATCGCAAAATCATCATTGAGGAAAACATTGTCGGTCGTGAAATTGAAATCGGTGTGCTTGGCAACGACGAACCAAGATGTTCAGTAGTTGGTGAAATTGTTCCTAATAAAGAGTTTTATGACTACAAAGCAAAATACATGGACGGCGATACAGGTTTAATCATTCCAGCAGAAATTACAGCTGCGGAATATGAGATGGTTCATGATTATGCAATTCGTGCTTTCAAGGCATTGGATGGTGCTGGTTTAACGCGTGCCGATTTCTTCCTTACAAAAGAAGGGCAAGTGTATATTAATGAAGTGAATACAATGCCAGGCTTTACACCATTTAGTATGTTCCCACTTTTATGGCAGCATGCAGGTGTTTCTTATCCTGAGTTGATTCAAGAGCTAGTTCGTTTGGCAATTGAACGTCACGAAGAAAAGCAAACAATCAAGTATACAATGTAAATACTAAAGAAGCGCTATTCATATGAATAGTGCTTCTTGCGTACGAGGAGGATTTTTATGATAAAACGAACATTGGCACAGGTACAACAAATGGTAGGTGGAGACGGACTGGAGGCAAGATACAACGAGGTATCTATCCAAGGTGTATCCATTGATTCACGTCGCATCGAGCAAGGAAACTTATACATTCCCATTCAAGGAGAGCGCTTTGACGGTCACACGTTTACAGCAGGGGCTGTTGATAATGGTGCGGCGGCTGTACTTTGGCAAAAAGATGTAAAAAGCCCGCCAGCTAACGTGCCGGTCATTTATGTAGATGACACACTTGCAGCGCTTCAAAAATTGTCACAGTCGTATCGAAACGAGCTAGATGTAAAAGTAATCGGCATTACGGGTAGCAACGGAAAAACGTCCGCCAAAGATATTTTGACAGGTCTGCTTGCCACTACTTTTAAGGTACAAAAAACAGAAGGAAACTATAACAATCACATTGGTATGCCGCTTACCATTCTTCGCCTAGAAGAAGATACAGAAATGGCTGTTTTAGAAATGGGGATGTCCGGCTTTGGAGAAATCTCATTTTTATCAAATTTAGCGCGCCCAGATGCGGCCATCATTACAAACATCGGCGAATCACATTTAATGGAACTTGGCTCTCGTGACGGAATTGCACAAGCAAAGCTGGAGATTACAGAAGGGTTGCAGGGCGGTATCTTTGTCTACAACGGTGACGAGCCATTGCTTACAAACCGCGTAAGTACCATGTCGATTAATGGAAAGCTTGTAACGTTTGGAGAGAGTCATACCAATGATTATTACCCACTGCAGATCGAAATGAAAGCAGATGGCACTTCTTTTCGCATGAATCGTACAGATGAGACATTCTTTTTAAAGGCACTTGGTAAGCATAATGTGTATAATGCCTTAGCTTGCATGGCTGTTGCGGCATTTTTTGGTGTACCTTGGGATCGTATGCAGCAAGGACTTGCGAAATTGCAGCTAACAGGAATGCGCATGGAGGTAACAAAAAAAGAAGATGGACTGACTATCATTAATGATGCATATAATGCGAGTCCGACTTCTATGCGAGCGGCTTTGGCGTTTTGTAAGGAACTAAGCGGCTATCGTAACAAAGTACTTGTGCTGGGGGATATGTTAGAACTTGGCGACCAAGAGGAACAGTTTCATTATGAAGTAGGGCAAGAGATTGACCTGCAAACAGCGGATTTTGTTTTCACTTACGGTATATTAGGTGCACAGATTGCCAGAGGTGCTATAGAAAATATAGGAAAAGAGCGCGTCAAGCAGTATGATGACAAGCGTAAGCTTGCAGAAAGTCTAAAGCAAGTGCTAACGGGAGACGATGTTGTCTTGCTTAAAGCTTCCAGAGGGATGAAGTTGGAAGAAGTTCTCAACTACTTATGACCGTAAAGAAGCGTTTTCAAAAAAATATTAAGCGAATTTGGTAAGAAAAAAGGGCTTTCAGGATAAAATAAGCAAAAGATGGCGTTTGCTTTTTCGCTTCACAAAACTTATAATGATAAAAGTACAACAGAACGTATTTCCAGTATTTCTCTTTCAAGTACTTCGCTCTTCAGCGAAAGAGTTTGACTTTGCGCAAGCAAGGGCATTTTCCGTTTGGAGAATGCCCTTTTGAGTGGATAGCTACAGTGAGCCCTCCTACGAAACACATCTTCGTGAACGGGGGCCTCTCTCGTGCCGCCAGATGAGGCGGACTTGGAACCCGAACAACTTCTCTATCCCCATCGGAAATACACCATAACCGTATGAACATGTTTTTTATATATGATTTTGCATGAAACGGCATGTTTCATACAAAGCGTCTGTTTTATTTTGGACAGTTGGATATGTCAATTGTCTCGTCAAGCGCGATGAACGCTTTCTTTGCAAAGAAATTGCACTGACAATTTGCGAAGGTAAACTCTTTGTTTCAGCCCTAGCAAGGACGAGTCACAGAAAGTACGCAAGTGTTAGTACAGGAATCTCAGCATTCCAAAGGGCTAGTTTTGATTAGAAAAGGAGCATTAACATTGACAACATTTAGAGAACTAGGATTAGATGAACAGCTTCTAAACTCTGTAGAAAAGATGGGGTTTGAAGAAGCGACGCCTATTCAGGCACAAACAATCCCTGTTGCGTTAGAAGGACATGACATTATTGGCCAAGCGCAAACAGGTACGGGTAAAACAGCTGCGTTCGGTCTGCCGTTAATTCAAAAAGTAAACACAAAGAATGACAGCATTCAAGGTATCGTTATTGCACCAACTCGTGAACTTGCAATTCAAGTATCTGAAGAGTTATACAAAATCGGTTACCATAAGCGCGTGCGCATTTTACCAATTTACGGCGGACAAGACATCAACCGTCAAATTCGTGCATTAAAGAAAAACCCGCATATTATTGTAGGTACACCAGGTCGTATTCTTGACCATATCAACCGTAAAACATTGCGCCTTCAAAATGTTGAAACAGTTGTACTGGACGAGGCAGATGAAATGCTAAACATGGGCTTCATTGAAGACATTGAAGCTATTCTAACAGATGTGCCTGAAGAGCATCAAACATTATTGTTCTCCGCTACAATGCCTGACCCGATTCGTCGCATCGCGGAGCGCTTCATGCAAGATCCAAAGCACATTAAAGTAAAAGCAAAAGAAGTAACAATGCCGAACATTCAACAGTTCTACATCGAAATGCAAGAGAAGAAAAAGTTTGATATCTTGACTCGTCTATTAGATATTCAATCTCCTGAGCTTGCGATTATTTTCGGTCGTACAAAGCGTCGCGTTGATGAATTGTCCGAAGCATTAAACCTTCGCGGCTATGCGGCAGAGGGGATTCACGGTGACTTATCACAAGCAAAACGTCTTTCTGTTCTGAGAAAGTTCAAAGAAGGCTCTATTGAAGTTCTTGTTGCGACAGACGTAGCAGCGCGTGGTCTAGATATTTCTGGCGTTACACACGTATATAACTTCGATATTCCACAAGATCCTGAATCTTATGTTCACCGTATTGGCCGTACAGGTCGTGCAGGTAAAACAGGTTTGGCGATGTTATTCGTAACACCGCGTGAAATCGGTCAATTGAAAAACATTGAGCGTACAACAAACCGCAAGATTGATCGTATGAAGCCGCCAACTTTGGATGAGGCGTTAGAAAAGCAGCAGCGTTTAATTGCCGAAAAGCTATCAAGCATCATTGAAGCAGGCGAAAATTTGTCTTACTACAAACGTATGGCAGAAGAGCTGTTAGAAGAGCATGAGTCTGTAGAGCTAGTAGCAGCAGCACTAAAAGCAATGACAAAAGAGCCGGATAGCACTCCTATTAAGCTTACAGATGAGCCACCGGTTGTTACAAGAGACCGCAATCGTGGTAGAAGCGACCGCAATCGCAGCCGCGGTGGAGAGCGTGACCGTGATCGCGATCGCAACCGTAACCGTAAAGGTGGTCCTCGTAAAGAGTACGGCGGTCAAAGAAGCCGCAGTGAAAACCGCGGTGATAACCGTGGTCGTAGCCGTAAACCATCTGCGACAAACTAATGATGACAAGCAGTCCTATATAGGGCTGCTTTTTCTTTTGCGCATGCACACGTCTTTATTCAGGCAGACTAAAGAGAAACTGGCAGAAATGAGGAACTAGTATGTTGGTCAGACTTGGCTATGTAGCAATGAGTGTGCATTTACAAAATGCGTCTCCTTCTCAAACCATGACATTTTCGCAGTTTCAACGGATTCCAAATCGTGAGGCCGCCATTAGAAAGCTAGAGCGGATTGCAAATGCAAATTTAGAAAGCTGCGCACGACTGCTAAAGCATAATCGTGGTCATGACATCGATTTCTTTCGGTTTAGCTCAAAGCTGATTCCCCTTGCCAATCATGACGAGCTGCCGGAATGGGACTATATTGCACCGCTCCGGGAAAAATTGAATGAAATTGGTGAATATGTACAAAAGTACGATATGCGGGTCGATTTTCACCCTGATCACTTTGTTGTATTAAACTCAGAGCAGGAAGATATTTTAAAGCAATCCTTAAAAACATTACGAATGCACTGGCGTCTTCTTAAGGGAATGAAGATACATCCAAAACATAGATGTGTGCTTCATGTAGGCGGTGCCTATGGCGACAAAGAAAGTGCACTCGAGCAATTTATTCAAAATTGGGGGAAAATCCCAAATGCACTGCAAGATATGTTGATGCTGGAGAATGATGATACAACTTTTACGATGTACGAAACATTATATTTAGGCGAAAAGCTAGCCGTTCCGGTAGTGTTTGACTATCATCATCACTTGGTAAATCATGGAGGAGTAAATTGGGCGGAGCATTGGTCTCGTGTTGTAGATACGTGGTCAAACTCTCCATTGCCTTTAAAGATGCATATTTCAAGCCCGCGCGATGAAAAGGATGTACGAGCACATGCTGACTATATTGATCCAGATATGTTTTTTACCTTTTTAAAGGAAGTCAAGGGTAGTGTGAAGCAGATAGACTGCATGATAGAAGCGAAGAAAAAGGATGATGCGTTGTTTCGCCTAATGCGTGATGTTAAGAGACGAGAAGATGTGGAGATTGTGAACGGAAGCAGTTTTTACTTAAAATAATACGATTTTTGCTGTAGGCCTTACTCATCATATATGATAGAGTCAGTATGATAAAAGAGGTGTACGTATGATCGTCGGAACCGGTATTGATATTATTGAATTAGCAAGAATTGAAAAATTGCTGGAGCAGCCCAAGTTTTTGGAGCGAATTTTAACAGAACGAGAGAAACATAAGGCGGCCCATCTAAGTGGTCAGCGTAAGGTGGAATTTGTAGCCGGTCGGTTTGCTGCGAAAGAAGCGTATGCAAAGGCTGTTGGGACGGGAATTGGCAAAGAAGTTAGCTTTTTAGACATTGAAATTTTAAATGATGAAAAAGGAAAACCGGTTTGTGTTGCGCCTTCTTCTCATATCATTCATGTATCCATTAGTCATAGTCGTGATTTTGCGGTAGCACAAGTGATTTTAGAAAGCTCGTCAAGCTAGTCTGCATATTCCGAAACCTTGTCTCATATATTTCAGTAGCGGCAGGGGAGATTTCCGCTCACTTATGAGGAAAAAGGGGTTGAGGAATTGAAAAAGTGGCTATTGGCAGTGCTATTTGGACTATTTGCAATGTTGGCTTTGACCGGCTGTACGGAAAAGGGCAAGGATGATATTGTAAAAGACCTTGATGCAAAAGTAAAAAACATGAAAGGATACGAAGCGGAAGCAAAATTGTCCATTAAAACGGGTACAGAAGTACAAGAATATGATGTGGATATATGGCATAGCAAACCAAGTTTTTATCGCGTGAGTTTAAAAAATGAGAAACGCGATCAAAGTCAAATTATTCTACGTAATACAGACGGTGTGTTTGTACTTACGCCAGCTTTAAACAAAAGCTTTCGTTTCCAAAGTGACTGGCCGCAAAATAGCAGCCAATCGTATTTATATGAGTCTCTAGTAAGAGATATTATTAAAGATAAAGAAGCAACATTTAAAAGCACAGATAAACACTATGTGTTTTCTACGAAAACAAACTATCAAAATCATAACATGATTCCAAAACAAGAAATTACGCTGGATAAGAAAAACTTAGCGCCTGTTAGTGTTAAGTTGCTTGATAGCGACAGCAATGTACTTGTAGAGGTTGCTTTTTCTAAAATGAAATTTGATGCGAAATTTGATAAAGGTGCTTTTGACATGAAGAAAAATATGAGCGGAGCACAGATGGAAGTACCAACAGTGGCGAAGGAAAATAAGCCATTTGCAGTGCTGTATCCAACTGAATTACCAGAAGGTATGAAGATGAAGGAAGAGAAAGAACTGCAAACAAGCAACGGTAAGCGTGTGATTGTCACGTATGGTGATAGTAAGAAGTCCTTGACGCTTATTCAAGAAAAAGCAAAGGCTGCACCAACAAGTGATCCAATCAGCGTAAGTGGCGAACCGGTAGATCTGGGCTTTACAGTTGGTGTGTTAACAGAGAATGGTGTGACATGGTCGCATGAAGGGGTAGAGTATACATTAGCATCCAAAGGTTTAGAGCAGAATGAAATTTTATCAGTTGCTCGCTCTGTTTATGAAAAAGCTGAAAAGTAATAACAAAAACGCGACGAAATCCGTCGCGTTTTTTAGTGATGTACGTTGTTAAGTATAAGTTACAACAGTTTTTTCCAACATAACAGCGAAGAAGAGGGTAAGAATGCTTGTATCATTTTGCTGGGTACAAGCGTCTCTCAGGCCCTCGTCGTAGCTATGCGTTGCGCAATCATCGTTTCTATTCAAGGAGTTTTGTATCTTTTTGTATACAACTAGCTTACATTTGATTTCTAGATGTTGACAATGGACAGCGGCAGGACAATAATCAAACATAGACGCAACAATAAGAATATATCAGAATAAGCAGTGCATATCGTATAAGGAAGTGTTTTTTATGAGTAGATCTTTTTATCGAGACACATGGGTAGAGGTGGATTTGGACGCTATTTCCCACAATGTGCAGTGCGCGCGCGAATATATCCCAGATGCTGAATTAATTGCGGTAGTAAAAGCGAACGCTTATGGTCATGGGGATGCCCCTGTAGCAAGAGCAGCACTGGATGCAGGAGCTTCACGGTTAGCTGTTGCTTTTTTGGACGAAGCGATTTCTTTGCGTGAAGCAGGCATTAATGCCCCTATTTTAGTGCTTGGTGCGGCCAGACCTGAGGATGTTAATGTTGCGGCTGTACACCGTATTGCCTTAACGGTGTTTCAACCAGACTGGATTGAGCAAGCTAAGCAGTTTTGGTGTTCTGAAGAGATGTTGCAGCTACACTTGAAGTTTGATAGTGGAATGGGGAGAGTGGGCATTCGTACAGAAGACGAATTAAGTGCTTGTATACAAAGCTTACAATCGGCTTCTCATTTCGATTTGGAAGGTGTATTTACACATTTTGCGACGGCGGATGAACTGGACACATCTTATTTCGTAAAGCAGCAAGAACGTTTTGAAAACCAGCTAAATTGGTTAACAAAGCATCATATAAACCCGCGTCTCATCCATTGCTCAAATAGTGCCGCGGCACTTCGCTTTCCAGAATGCCGATTTAATGCTGTACGCATTGGTATTGCTATGTATGGTTTAACACCGTCTCCTGAAATACAGCATCTACTGCCTTATCCGTTACAGGAAGCATTTTCATTTCATAGTAAGCTCGTTCATGTGAAGAAAATTGAATCTGGCGAAAGCGTCAGCTATGGTGCTACTTATACTGCTGAGAAGGATGAATGGATTGGTACAGTTCCAGTTGGGTATGCAGATGGATGGATTCGAAAGCTGCAAGGATTTGAAGTTTTGGCTGACGGTGTGCGCGTGCCGATTGTAGGAAGGGTTTGTATGGATCAAATGATGATTCGCCTTCCTTATCACATGCCAATTGGAACACAAGTGACTTTGATCGGTAAACAAAAAGAGGAAAACGTAAGTGTAGATGATGTGGCCGGTTATTTAGATACAATTAATTATGAAGTTCCTTGTATGGTAAATTTTCGTGTGCCAAGAGTATTTAGGCAGAATGGAAAGATTGTAGAGATCGAAAATTTATTAACAAAGCAATAAATATGTATGATTCATATACTGTTGGAAAAGATAAACAAGTAATCAGGAAGTCTTTGCAACGGCAGGGATACAGTGGTATGATTAATTTGGGTGTCTATATATAAAATGGTGTTTGTAGTTGATGTTGGAGGTGTATCTTTGTGTCTGAATCGAGCGTAACAACAGAGATTGTGATTCGCTTGCCAAAGCAAATCATATCTGAGTTAGACGGGATCGTACAACGTGAGAATTGTAACCGAAATGAGTTGATTTGCGAGGCGGCCAAAATGTTTTTGCGGCAGCACAAAACGAAAAAGAAGTATCAGCATGATTCCATCAGACGCGGATATATTGAAATGGGAGAGATTAATCTAAATATTGCCTCTGAATCCTTCTTAGCGGAGTATGAAGCAGCTCATACGGTAGAACGCTTAGTTAGCGGGGGGTAAATCCTTTGATCGTAAAACGCGGTGACGTGTATTTTGCAGACCTTTCTCCGGTTGTTGGTTCTGAGCAAGGCGGGGTTCGCCCTGTGCTCGTCATACAAAATGATATTGGAAACCGATTTAGCCCCACTGTGATTGTTGCTGCTATTACAGCACAAATTCAAAAGGCTAAATTGCCTACGCACGTGGAGATTGATGCCAAGCGCTACGGGTTTGAAAGGGATTCTGTTATTTTGTTAGAGCAAATTCGTACCATTGACAAACAGCGTTTAACCGATAAAATTACCCACTTAGATGATGGCATGATGCATCGAGTGGATGAAGCTTTGCAAATTAGTTTAGGACTTATAGATTTTTAACATGTCGGAAAAGCTGCTCGTATAAAGAGCGGCTTTTTTGTTAGGGAGGTATAGGTATGGAAGAGGTTGTAAAAAAACAGCTTATAAAAGCGGTTGCGCAGGAACTTAATTTTAATCCGAAATATGTACATAACATCGTAGAGTTGACAGAAGAAGGGAATACGCTTCCGTTCATTGCTCGTTATCGAAAAGAAGCTACGGGCTCTATGGATGAAGTCCAAATTCGTTCTGTACTTGAGAAATGGCAGTATGGTGTACAGCTATATCATAGAAAAGAAGAAGTACTTCGCTTAATTGAGGAAAAAGGAAAATTGACAGAGGAATTGCAACGTCAAATTGTACAAGCTACAAAACTACAAGAAGTAGAAGATTTATATCGCCCATATAAAGAGAAACGGCGCACAAAGGCAACTGTAGCAAAAGAAAAAGGATTAGAACCTCTGGCTACATGGATGCTAGGCTTACCTGCAACAGGCGATGTAAGGAAAGAAGCAGAAAAATTCATTACAGAAGATGTTGCAACCGTTGAGGAAGCATTACAAGGTGCGAAGGATATTGTCGCAGAGGTCATCTCTGATTATGCCTCTTACCGTAAATGGATTCGTGATGTAACATTTCGTAAAGGGACTGTCTCATCCACCGCTAAAGATCGTGAAAAAGATGAGAAAAACGTATATGAAATGTACTACGAATATAGCGAAATGATTCAGAAAGCTGCTCCTCACCGCGTTCTAGCTATGAACAGAGGCGAAAAGGAGGACGTACTTAGAATAGGGATTGTACCTCCTGTAGAAGAAATCCTGCAATACTTACAGAAAAAAGTACTTGTTAGACCCACTATAGCAGCTTCCTACATACAAGAAGCGATTGAAGATAGCTACAAGCGTCTCATTCAGCCTGCAATTGAACGTGAAATTCGAAAAGAGCTTACTGAAAAAGCAGAGGCGCAAGCTATACATATCTTCTCGGAAAACCTGAGAAACTTATTGCTGCAGCCGCCGATGAAAGGGAAGCGCGTCTTAGGTGTAGATCCGGCATATCGCACCGGCTGTAAATTAGCTGTGGTAGATGATACAGGAAAAGTTTTAGATATTGCGGTAATCTATCCGCATCCACCGAAGGCAAAACCTGCTGAGGCGAGAGATATTTTTGTGTCTATGTTAGAGAAGCATCGTATTGAAGTCGTAGCCATTGGTAACGGTACGGCGTCGCGTGAAACGGAACAGTTTGTAGCGGACATATTAAAGCAAAAGAAAGACATTTTCTATATTATTGTAAATGAGGCCGGTGCAAGCGTATATTCAGCCTCTGATTTGGCGCGGGAGGAATTTCCGGATTTGCAGGTAGAAGAGCGTAGTGCTATTTCTATCGCTAGACGTTTACAAGACCCGCTAGCGGAGATTGTGAAAATTGATCCCAAGTCTGTTGGTGTCGGACAATATCAGCACGATGTATCGCAAAAGGAATTAAATGATTCTTTAACATTTGTAGTAGAGACTGCTGTAAACCAAGTAGGGGTAAATGTAAACACTGCTTCTGCATCTTTATTGCAGTACGTGGCAGGTCTTTCTAAAACGGTAGCCAAGAACATTGTGAAGCAGCGCGAAGATAATGGGAAGTTCCAAAGTCGCGCAGAGTTGAAAAAAATACCGCGTCTAGGTGCTAAGACATATGAGCAGTGTATCGGTTTTTTACGAGTGCCGGGCAGCGCGAATCCACTTGATTCGACAGGCATACATCCTGAGCGCTATAAAGAGGTAGAAAATCTTCTAAAGGAGCTTGGATTTAAAAAGGCAGATGTAGGTACCGAGCCATTAAAACGTGTACTAGAAGCAACAGATGTAAAAGAACTTGCTGAAAAAACAGGGGTTGGTGAACCAACGCTACGTGATATTATAGATGCTCTAATACGCCCTGAGCGAGACTTGCGTGACGAGTTACCAAAGCCGCTCCTTAAAAAAGATGTATTGCAGTTGGAGGATTTAAAGCGAGGCATGGAGCTCGAGGGGACGGTGCGAAATGTTGTTGACTTTGGGGCGTTTGTGGATATTGGTGTTAAACAAGATGGTCTTGTTCATATCTCCAAGCTCAGCAACCGTTTTGTTAAACATCCGCTAGATGTTGTATCTGTAGGGCAAATTGTGCAGGTTTGGGTAGATGGAGTAGATGAGAAAAAAGGAAGGGTAGCATTATCCATGGTACCAATCGGTTAAGAGGGCAATTACAGGCCCTCCTTTTTTAGTCTTTTATAATAAAACCAACACTCATTGAGCAGCTTAATTTGATAGCGATTTTTCTCATAGTACGCTCGCTGAATCTGTTTTTTCATCCAAGTCGGCATGGACAAATCCTCCTTTGTCGGTATACGATAATTACAAATAGTGTATGCACGTGACAAATGCGGAGTGAAAGGACGAATGTGATTTGGATGAATTACAGCTACAGAAGGTAACAGAAGACATTTCGCTTCGTTATTTTCAGAAGCCATTTCAACACCGAGCTGTTTTTAATAAACGTTTAAAAACGACAGGTGGAAGGTATTTGCTGCAAACACATAACATCGAGTTAAACCCTCATTATTACGAAGCTTTTGGAAAAGAGGAGTTAATAGCAGTTATTAAACATGAGCTATGTCATTATCACCTTCATCTAGAGGGGAAGGGGTACAAGCATAGAGACGCTGACTTTCGTAAGTTAATGAAGCAAGTAGGGGCACCTCGGTTTTGCAAAACTATACCTAGGAAGACTGTGGGCAGAACGCAAAAGCTATACACATACGAGTGCAGCTCTTGTCGTTTGCGGTACCAAAGAAAACGAAAAGTGGACACAATGCGTTATGTGTGTGGTAAATGTAAAGGTAGGCTCATAAGTGTATAAAAAGGTGTTGACAGTTAGGTTTAAATTCAGTATATTATAAACGTGTCACCTAGTAAGGACACTCAAATTTATTCCGCAATAGCTCAGCGGTAGAGCACGAACGAATATGCTTCCTTGCGTATTCATCAGCGTACTGACCGAGCGGCTTCTTGCATCGACTTCCTGAGGTCAGGACGATCGGCTGTTATAAGAAGTAATGTTGCGTATCTAATTGATTATTCCGCAATAGCTCAGCGGTAGAGCAATCGGCTGTTAACCGATAGGTCGTAGGTTCGAATCCTACTTGCGGAGCCATACAGAGAAGTACCCAAGTGGCTCAAGGGGCTCCCCTGCTAAGGGAGTAGATCGCGATAGCGGTGCGAGGGTTCGAATCCCTTCTTCTCTGCCATGGCCCGTTGGTCAAGTGGTTAAGACACCGCCCTTTCACGGCGGTAACACGGGTTCGAATCCCGTACGGGTCATATGGAGGATTAGCTCAGCTGGGAGAGCATCTGCCTTACAAGCAGAGGGTCGGCGGTTCGATCCCGTCATCCTCCACCATTTAAGGTCCCGTGGTGTAGCGGTTAACATGCCTGCCTGTCACGCAGGAGATCGCCGGTTCGATCCCGGTCGGGACCGCCATTTAAACTACTGCCGTCAAGCAGTTGTTTTTTATTGTTTAGAGTGGTATACTATCCCTTATCTGTTTTAGAAGCATCCTAACATAAATAAGATGGTCGATGATTTATAGTTGTTTTTCATGTAGCTAGTCGAAAGAACAAAAGCTGAAACAAACAAAATCATCTCGTGATATTGCTTTAGTAGCAGATTTGAAGTATATTTACAAAAACTTTTCGATGGGCTATCGCCAAGCGGTAAGGCAACGGACTTTGACTCCGTCATTCGTTGGTTCGAATCCAGCTAGCCCAGCCATTATTATGAGCCATTAGCTCAGTCGGTAGAGCACGAACGAATACGCTTCGTAGTATAGCTACAGCGCACTCATCGAGCCGCTACTTGACTCAGCTTTCTGAGATGAGGGTGTCGTTTTCAAAGCTATAAGCCTGTAACGAATGCTTTCATTATTATGAGCCATTAGCTCAGTCGGTAGAGCATCTGACTTTTAATCAGAGGGTCGAAGGTTCGAGTCCTTCATGGCTCACATTTTGCGGATGTGGCGGAATTGGCAGACGCACCAGACTTAGGATCTGGCGCCTTCGGCGTGGGGGTTCGAGTCCCTTCATCCGCACCATTTTATGCGGTCGTGGCGGAACGGCAGACGCGCTAGGTTGAGGGCCTAGTGGGAGCAATCCCGTGGAGGTTCAAGTCCTCTCGGCCGCACTTAAAAGTTTTTGAAAAAAGTACTTGATTCAATGTGGAATGTATGATATATTAATCAAGTCGCCAAAAACGACAAACTCAATAATGTGCGCCCGTAGCTCAATTGGATAGAGCATCTGACTACGGATCAGAAGGTTATGGGTTCGAATCCTTTCGGGCGCGTTTTACGGGAAGTGGCTCAGCTTGGTAGAGCACCTGGTTTGGGACCAGGGGGTCGCAGGTTCAAATCCTGTCTTCCCGACCATGCGGGTGTAGTTTAATGGTAGAACTTCAGCCTTCCAAGCTGATAGCGTGGGTTCGATTCCCATCACCCGCTTTAGTTCTTTGAAAACTGAACGAAGTACAAAACGTCAACATTTATTTTAGCTAGACAAACACTTTTATGGAGAGTTTGATCCTGGCTCAGGATGAACGCTGGCGGCGTGCCTAATACATGCAAGTCGAGCGGACCTCTTCGGAGGTTAGCGGCGGACGGGTGAGTAACACGTGGGTAACCTGCCTGTAAGACTGGGATAACTTCGGGAAACCGAAGCTAATACCGGATAATTTTTTGAACCGCATGGTTTAAAATGGAAAGATGGTTTCGGCTATCACTTACAGATGGACCCGCGTCGCATTAGCTAGTTGGTGAGGTAACGGCTCACCAAGGCGACGATGCGTAGCCGACCTGAGAGGGTGATCGGCCACACTGGGACTGAGACACGGCCCAGACTCCTACGGGAGGCAGCAGTAGGGAATCTTCGGCAATGGGCGAAAGCCTGACCGAGCAACGCCGCGTGAGTGATGAAGGCTTTCGGGTCGTAAAACTCTGTTGTCAGGGAAGAACAAGTACGAGAGTAACTGCTCGTACCTTGACGGTACCTGATTAGAAAGCCACGGCTAACTACGTGCCAGCAGCCGCGGTAATACGTAGGTGGCGAGCGTTATCCGGAATTATTGGGCGTAAAGCGCGCGCAGGCGGTCTTTTAAGTCTGATGTGAAAGCCCACGGCTCAACCGTGGAGGGTCATTGGAAACTGGGAGACTTGAGTGCAGAAGAGAAGAGCGGAATTCCACGTGTAGCGGTGAAATGCGTAGAGATGTGGAGGAACACCAGTGGCGAAGGCGGCTCTTTGGTCTGTAACTGACGCTGAGGCGCGAAAGCGTGGGGAGCAAACAGGATTAGATACCCTGGTAGTCCACGCCGTAAACGATGAGTGCTAAGTGTTAGAGGGTTTCCGCCCTTTAGTGCTGAAGTTAACGCATTAAGCACTCCGCCTGGGGAGTACGGCCGCAAGGCTGAAACTCAAAGGAATTGACGGGGGCCCGCACAAGCGGTGGAGCATGTGGTTTAATTCGAAGCAACGCGAAGAACCTTACCAGGTCTTGACATCCTCTGACAACCCTAGAGATAGGGCTTTCCCTTCGGGGACAGAGTGACAGGTGGTGCATGGTTGTCGTCAGCTCGTGTCGTGAGATGTTGGGTTAAGTCCCGCAACGAGCGCAACCCTTGATCTTAGTTGCCAGCATTCAGTTGGGCACTCTAAGGTGACTGCCGGTGACAAACCGGAGGAAGGTGGGGATGACGTCAAATCATCATGCCCCTTATGACCTGGGCTACACACGTGCTACAATGGACAATACAAAGGGTTGCGAGACCGCGAGGTGGAGCGAATCCCATAAAATTGTTCTCAGTTCGGATTGCAGGCTGCAACTCGCCTGCATGAAGCCGGAATCGCTAGTAATCGCGGATCAGCATGCCGCGGTGAATACGTTCCCGGGCCTTGTACACACCGCCCGTCACACCACGAGAGTTTGTAACACCCGAAGTCGGTGGGGTAACCGTAAGGAGCCAGCCGCCTAAGGTGGGACAGATGATTGGGGTGAAGTCGTAACAAGGTAGCCGTATCGGAAGGTGCGGCTGGATCACCTCCTTTCTATGGAGACATCAATGAACGCTGTTCATTGTATGAATACGTTTTGACAACTTCGTTCAGTTTTGAGAGAACTATCTCTCAAACATGTACCTTGAAAACTGGATAACAATACAAGTGTAATTCAAAAAGTGTAAACTTTTTAATGGTTAAGTTAGAAAGGGCGCACGGTGGATGCCTTGGCACTAGGAGCCGATGAAGGACGGGACTAACACCGAAATGCTTCGGGAGCTGTAAGTAAGCTATGATCCGGAGATCTCCGAATGAGGAAACTCACCATTCGTAATGGAATGGTATCCTTATCTGAATACATAGGGTAAGGAAGGCAGACCCAGGGAACTGAAACATCTAAGTACCTGGAGGAAGAGAAAGCAAATGCGATTTCCCAAGTAGCGGCGAGCGAAACGGAATTAGCCCAAACCAAGAGGCTTGCCTCTTGGGGTTGTAGGACGCTCTATACGGAGTTACAAAGGAACGAGGTAGACGAAACGGTCTGGAAAGGCCTGTCATAGAAGGTAACAACCCTGTAGTTGAAACTTCGTTCCCTCTTGAGCGGATCCTGAGTACGGCGGAACACGTGAAATTCCGTCGGAATCCGGGAGGACCATCTCCCAAGGCTAAATACTCCCTAGTGACCGATAGTGAACCAGTACCGTGAGGGAAAGGTGAAAAGCACCCCGGAAGGGGAGTGAAAGAGATCCTGAAACCGTGTGCCTACAAGTAGTCAGAGCCCATTTACGGGTGATGGCGTGCCTTTTGTAGAATGAACCGGCGAGTTACGATCCCGTGCAAGGTTAAGTTGATAAGACGGAGCCGCAGCGAAAGCGAGTCTGAATAGGGCGACATAGTACGTGGTCGTAGACCCGAAACCAGGTGATCTACCCATGTCCAGGGTGAAGTTCAGGTAACACTGAATGGAGGCCCGAACCCACGCACGTTGAAAAGTGCGGGGATGAGGTGTGGGTAGCGGAGAAATTCCAATCGAACCTGGAGATAGCTGGTTCTCCCGAAATAGCTTTAGGGCTAGCCTCAAGTGTGAGAGTCTTGGAGGTAGAGCACTGATTGGACTAGGGGCCCCCCTCGGGTTACCGAATTCAGTCAAACTCCGAATGCCAATGACTTATTCCTTGGGAGTCAGACTACGAGTGATAAGATCCGTGGTCAAAAGGGAAACAGCCCAGACTGCCAGCTAAGGTCCCAAAATGTATGTTAAGTGGAAAAGGATGTGGAGTTGCTTAGACAACTAGGATGTTGGCTTAGAAGCAGCCACCATTTAAAGAGTGCGTAATAGCTCACTAGTCGAGTGACTCTGCGCCGAAAATGTACCGGGGCTAAACATACTACCGAAGCTGCAGATTGATACCAAAGGTATCAGTGGTAGGGGAGCGTTCTAAGGGCTGTGAAGTCAGACCGTAAGGACTGGTGGAGCGCTTAGAAGTGAGAATGCCGGTATGAGTAGCGAAAGATGGGTGAGAATCCCATCCACCGTATGCCTAAGGTTTCCTGAGGAAGGCTCGTCCGCTCAGGGTTAGTCAGGACCTAAGCCGAGGCCGACAGGCGTAGGCGATGGACAACAGGTTGATATTCCTGTACCACCTCTTTACCGTTTGAGCAATGGAGGGACGCAGGAGGATAGGAGATGCGCACCGCTGGTCGCGTGCGTCTAAGCAGTTAGGCTGATGAGTAGGCAAATCCGCTCATCGTAAGGCTGAGCTGTGATGGGGAAGCCCGTATGGGCGAACTCTCTGATTCCACACTGCCAAGAAAAGCTTCTAGCGAGGTAAAAGGTGCCTGTACCGCAAACCGACACAGGTAGGCGAGGAGAGAATCCTAAGGTGTGCGAGAGAACTCTGGTTAAGGAACTCGGCAAAATGACCCCGTAACTTCGGGAGAAGGGGTGCTCTCTAGCGAGAGCCGCAGTGAAAAGGCCCAAGCGACTGTTTAGCAAAAACACAGGTCTCTGCGAAGCCGCAAGGCGAAGTATAGGGGCTGACACCTGCCCGGTGCTGGAAGGTTAAGGGGAGAGGTTAGCGCAAGCGAAGCTTTGAACCGAAGCCCCAGTAAACGGCGGCCGTAACTATAACGGTCCTAAGGTAGCGAAATTCCTTGTCGGGTAAGTTCCGACCCGCACGAAAGGTGTAACGATTTGGGCACTGTCTCAACCAGAGACTCGGTGAAATTATAGTACCTGTGAAGATGCAGGTTACCCGCGACAGGACGGAAAGACCCCGTGGAGCTTTACTGTAGCCTGATATTGAATTTTGGTACAGCTTGTACAGGATAGGTAGGAGCCTATGAACCCGGAGCGCCAGCTTCGGTGGAGGCGTCGGTGGGATACTACCCTGGCTGTATTGAAGTTCTAACCCGCGCCCCTCTATCTGGGCGGGAGACAGTGTCAGGTGGGCAGTTTGACTGGGGCGGTCGCCTCCTAAAATGTAACGGAGGCGCCCAAAGGTTCCCTCAGAATGGTTGGAAATCATTCGAAGAGTGTAAAGGCATAAGGGAGCTTGACTGCGAGACCTACAAGTCGAGCAGGGACGAAAGTCGGGCTTAGTGATCCGGTGGTTCCGCATGGAAGGGCCATCGCTCAACGGATAAAAGCTACCCCGGGGATAACAGGCTTATCTCCCCCAAGAGTCCACATCGACGGGGAGGTTTGGCACCTCGATGTCGGCTCATCGCATCCTGGGGCTGTAGTCGGTCCCAAGGGTTGGGCTGTTCGCCCATTAAAGCGGTACGCGAGCTGGGTTCAGAACGTCGTGAGACAGTTCGGTCCCTATCCGTCGCGGGCGCAGGAAATTTGAGAGGAGCTGTCCTTAGTACGAGAGGACCGGGATGGACGCACCGCTGGTGTACCAGTTGTTCTGCCAAGGGCATCGCTGGGTAGCTATGTGCGGACGGGATAAGTGCTGAAAGCATCTAAGCATGAAGCCCCCCTCAAGATGAGATTTCCCATAGCGTCAAGCTAGTAAGATCCCTGAAAGATGATCAGGTTGATAGGTCAGAGGTGGAAGCGCGGCGACGTGTGGAGCTGACTGATACTAATCGATCGAGGACTTAACCAATATACACTATGTTATCCAGTTTTGAAGGAACATGCCTTCATATGTCTAGTGATGATGGCAAAGAGGTCACACCCGTTCCCATACCGAACACGGAAGTTAAGCTCTTTTGCGCCGAGGGTAGTTGGGACCTTGTCCCTGTGAGAGTAGGACGTCGCTAGGCATACCTTATATAAGGTTTTTTATCGTCGCGGGGTGGAGCAGTCCGGTAGCTCGTCGGGCTCATAACCCGAAGGTCGCAGGTTCAAATCCTGTCCCCGCAACCAAGGTCCCGTGGTGTAGCGGTTAACATGCCTGCCTGTCACGCAGGAGATCGCCGGTTCGATCCCGGTCGGGACCGCCATATTTTAAAATGAACCCTTAGGAGTGTATCCTAAGGTTTTTTTGTGCATGGATTTCGTGTACCGTATATAATAAAGTGTCTCAACTCTTTTATCTCAAGTAGGCGAACCTCCATCTTCAAGGAATGTGAAGGATGTCCCCCAATGAGTAAGTGGAGAAGTTCAGATAAACGGGCATACTATAATTATTACATAAAGTGGTGGTGATATCATGTCAGCCTATCAATGGCATACAGCCTCATCAGAGCAAACTATGCATATTGCAGCGTCTCTAGGCAAGCTGCTTAACCCGCAAGCTGTTTTGCTTCTAGAAGGAGACTTAGGTGCAGGTAAAACAACTTTTACAAAAGGGCTTGCTAAAGGACTAGACGTAAAACGTGTCGTCAACAGCCCTACCTTTACGATTATAAAAGAATACAAAGGACGTCTTCCTCTTTACCATATGGATGTATATAGATTACATGAAAGCGGAGAAGACTTAGGCTTTGATGATTATTTTTACGGAGACGGCGTTACGGTGGTAGAATGGGCACACTTAATTCAAGAATTTCTTCCGGAAGCTTATTTAAAGGTAAGTTTATTTCATCAAGGCAACGACGAAAGACATATTGTTTTTGAGCCTGTAGGAGAGCGCTATACTAGATTATGTGAGGAGCTTTTAAGCAATGAAAGTATTAGCAATTGATACGTCTAACTACACATTGGGTGTTAGCCTATTAGATGGAGAAGTTGTAGTAGGTGAATGTATAACAAATATTAAGAAAAACCATGCTGTGCGCTTGATGCCGAGCATCGAAATGCTACTACAGCAATGTGATGTAAAGGCTAAGGATTTAAATAAGATTGTTGTAGCACAAGGTCCTGGTTCATATACAGGTGTAAGAATCGGGGTAACTACCGCCAAAACATTGGCATGGTCGCTTCAGATTCCACTTTCCGGCGTTTCTAGCTTAGCAGTGTTAGCGGCAAATGGGCGAGGTTTTGACGGTTATATTTGCCCCTTGTTTGATGCAAGAAGGCAGCAGGTATTTACAGGACTGTATACATATGGACAAACATTACAAACTGTAAAACAAGATCGATTAATACTGATTCAGGATTGGTTAACTGCTATACAAGAAACGGATAAGCGTGTTTTATTTATTGGTAATGATGTGAACTTACATCGAGAAACCATTCAAGCTGCTTTGGGAGATCGTGCTGTATTTGCTGGGAGCACACTGCACAATCCACGCCCATCAGAGCTAGGACTACTTGGTTTACATGCAGAAGAAGCAGATGTGCATACATTTGTACCAAACTATCTTCGTCTCGCAGAAGCAGAGGCAACATGGCTTGCAAATCAAAATAAATAGAGGGTATGAACATGAACAAGGTGGTAACGTTTCGAAATATGGAGCTGAATGACATACCGGCAGTGGCTGCTATTGAGAATCTTTCCTTTGCAATTCCGTGGACTCCTGAAGCTTTTGAAAGAGAACTAATAGCAAATGAGTATGCATATTACATCGTTGCAGAAGAAGCAAATGAAGTCATTGGATACTGCGGGATGTGGCTGATTGTAGATGAATCTCATATTACTAATATTGCGATTCATCCCTCCTGTCGCGGCCGTAAGCTTGGTGAACAGCTATTAACATACTGTATGAATCAAGCGCGTCTAAGGGGAGCGAAAACTATGACCCTGGAGGTTAGGGTATCCAATGAAGCTGCACAAAATTTATATCGTAAACTCGGCTTTTTAAATGGTGGTATTCGAAAGCGATATTACACTGATAACTATGAGGATGCTCTTGTAATGTGGGTGAATTTATGAAAAAAGACATATTGGTAATGGGTATTGAAACAAGCTGCGATGAAACAGCAGTGGCTATCGTAAAAAACGGAACAGAAATTATATCTAACATTGTATCATCTCAAATTGAAAGTCATAAGCGCTTTGGAGGGGTTGTTCCTGAAATTGCGTCACGTCATCATGTAGAGCAAATTACGATTGTCTTAGAGGAAGCACTAGAACAGGCTGGTGTAACACTTGCTGACTTAAGCGCCATTGCTGTAACGGAAGGTCCTGGTTTAGTAGGAGCGCTGTTAATTGGTGTACAAGCAGCCAAGGCAATTGCGTTTGCACATGATATTCCGCTTGTGGGTGTTCATCATATTGCGGGACATATCTACGCGAACCGCCTCGTGCAAGAGATGAAATTTCCTTTACTTTCCTTGGTGGTTTCAGGCGGTCATACAGAGCTTGTGTATATGGAAAAACACGGCTCATTTGAAGTAATTGGTGAAACGCGTGATGATGCGGCAGGAGAAGCGTACGATAAAGTAGCAAGAACATTATCTCTCCCATATCCGGGCGGTCCTCATATTGATCGTCTTGCACATGAAGGAGAGCCAACTCTTGATTTACCACGCGCATGGCTCGAGCCAGACTCATACGATTTTAGTTTTAGTGGATTAAAATCAGCAGTTATCAACACTGTGCATAACGCGGCGCAGCGCGGCGAGACTATCGCGCCGGAAACGCTCGCAGCAAGCTTTCAGGCAAGTGTTGTAGATGTATTAGTAACAAAAACCCTGCGTGCGGCAAAACAATATGAAGTAAAACAGGTTCTTCTTGCAGGAGGCGTTGCGGCCAATAAAGGACTTCGAAATGCGTTAGAGGAAGCGTTTACTGCCGAGCCGATAGAGCTTGTAATTCCACCGTTATCCTTATGTACAGATAATGCCGCGATGATTGCTGCTGCAGGTACAATTGCTTATGAGAAGGGGAAACGAGCAACGATGTCATTAAATGCACAGCCAGGGCTAGATTTAGAAGCACAGTAAAACCTGTGGAAAAACTGTGTATAAGTTGTGTGTTTTGTTGATAAATTGTAATTTGTTGTGAATAAAATTACAATTCATATGGGATAAATCTTAAATTTATATGTGAATACTTTTGTGGATAATGTGGAAAAGTCTGTTTTTAGGCGCAATATCTACTTGTATTATGTGTATAAATCTGTGAGTAATGTGAAAAAGTCAGTGTTATTAACACTGACTTTTTGTATGATGGCGCCGCTAAAGCGTTTTACAGGAGTCTCAACCGGTATTCCAATCAATAAGTATTCATTAGCAAAAGCGGACTATATTATATTTGCAGTTGCTCCCATTCCGTCATGGCTGCTTCTAGTTGTGTTTGCATAACTTCCTTATCTGTATTAATCTGCTGTACCTTTTCGTAATCCTGGTATACCTCTGGTAAGCAGAGCAACTCTTCTAGTTCTGCAATTTTCTCTTCTAAGTTCATGATGAGCTCTTCCAGCTCTTCAAGTCTTCTAGCTTTTTGCCGTTCTAGCTTTTTACGTTCTTTATCTTCCTGATAAGAAGTTTTTTCTACAGGTTGTTCAGCTGAAGGTGTGTATGCTACCTCTTGCTGTAAACGAGCGCGTTCTAGGGCCTCAGCCTTTTTATCCACATAATAATCATAATCCCCTAAATATTCAACAGCTCCGATAGGTGACAATTCAATAATCTTAGTTGCAATTCGATTAATAAAATAACGATCATGCGAAACGAATAAAATAGTCCCTGGATAATCCACAAGTGCATTTTCTAATATTTCTTTGCTGCTTAAATCAAGGTGGTTGGTCGGTTCGTCAAGAATTAGAACGTTGCACTTTTTCATCATGAGCTTTGCCAATGCGAGGCGAGCCTTTTGCCCGCCGCTTAATGAGGCTACCGGCTTTAACACATCGTCCCCTGAAAACAAGAAGTTCCCTAGTACAGTACGTATTTCCTTTTCCGGCTGCAGTGGAAACTCATCCCATAGCTCATCTAGGACACGCTTAGAGGAAGTAAGCTCAGCCTGTTGCTGATCATAATAGCCGATGGATACATTAGATCCATAGGAAATAGTCCCGCTGATAGGATCAAGCTTTTGTGTGAGTGCTTTTAGAAGTGTTGACTTCCCGATTCCATTTGGACCTACTAAAGCGGCGCTGTCTCCTCGTGTAAGCAGCAAGGTAATATTTTGAATCACCGTGTTTCCATTGTAACCAACCGCTACATCTTTTACTTGCAGCACATCATTGCCGCTCTGGCGTTCAATGTCAAAGTGGAAAGAAGCAGATTTTTCATCGCCCAGAGGCTTATCTAATACTTCCATTCGTTCTAGTTGCTTTCGTCGACTTTGGGCGCGCTTTGTAGTAGAGGCCCTGGCAATATTTCGCTGCACGAAGTCTTGCAGTTTGGCAATCTCATCTTGCTGCTTTTCAAAACGTTTCATTTCAGACTCGTACCAAGCCGCTTTTTGTTCTAAGTATTTGCTGTAATTTCCTACGTACCGTTTGCTTTGTGTGTTAGAGATTTCATATACTTGTGTGACGATACGATCTAAGAAGTAACGGTCATGTGAAACGATTAAAATTGCACCTGGGTAGCCTTGGAGATATTGCTCAAGCCAAGAAAGTGTTTCAATATCCAAATGATTGGTCGGCTCGTCCAAAATGAGAAGATCAGGCTTTGTTAATAACATTTTACCGAGTGCAAGGCGTGTTTTTTGCCCACCGCTCAACGTTGAGATGCTGATGCTATGTGTTTCCTGAGGAAAGCCAAGTCCTGTTAAAATAGAGCGAATATCGGCTTCGTATTGATAACCGCCTTGATCTTTATAATCTTGCTGCAACCGATCATACTCAGCCAACAGTTTTTCATAGCGGACGGTATCTGTAAAAATTTCTTCCTGGCCCATCAGCTGCTCTAGCTTTCGGAGAGATTGTTCCATATACTGCAGATGCGCAAATACAGTACGCATTTCTTCTCCTATTGTAGCCGACGTTTCTAGGCCGGTATTTTGTGCTAAATATCCAATTGTCACATCTTTTGATTTAATAATTTCGCCGCTGGTATATGACATTTCACCTGCAATAATCTTTAATAAAGTTGATTTGCCCGCACCATTTCGTCCTACCAAAGCGACGCGCTCTCGCGATTGTACCTCGAGCTTGATATTAGATAAAACAATGTCCGCACCAAATGACTTTGTTAATCCGTTTACCTGTAATAAAATCATTCCATCTCACCTCAAATTTTCTGGAAACTTATATTTTTCAACTATGTCGAAGATAGTGTATAGTTAAAATAGTTATAGTGCGTTCTATACAATATAAATAGAAACAGCAAATGTTGTAGAGAAAGGCTCTATTAACATGCATGGGTGTCTCGATATGCATATCAGATATAGTCTACCATACTGCATTGGATACCTATATCTCATTATACAGGGAAACTTCTCAATCAATAGGATTGTAGCCCATCTTGATTCATATAAATAGAAAAGGGGTGCAAATAATGGACCAACCTAAAATCCCGCATGCAACTGCCAAGCGGCTGCCATTATATTATCGCTTCATTAAAAACTTATCTCTATCAGGAAAGCAACGCGTTTCATCTGCTGAGCTTAGTGAAGCTGTAAAAGTAGATTCGGCTACGATTCGAAGAGACTTTTCCTACTTTGGTGCACTCGGGAAAAAAGGATATGGGTATAACGTAAACTATCTTCTTTCTTTCTTTAGCCAAACATTAGATCAAGAGGATATCACGCGTGTAGCCTTAATCGGGGTAGGAAATTTAGGAACCGCTTTCTTACATTATAACTTTACAAAGAACAATAACACAAAAATTGAAATTGCGTTCGATGTGGATGAAAATAAAGTCGGCAAACAAATTGGTGAAATTCCTGTCTATCATTTAGATCATCTCGAGACAAAGCTGCCTGATAACGTCAAAGTGGCTATTCTAACAGTTCCTGCAGGAGTCGCGCAATCTGTTGCTGACAGGCTTGCCAAGACAGGCATTGAAGGTATTCTAAATTTTACACCAGCACGTATTGATGTACCGGCACATATCCGCATTCATCATATTGATTTAGCCGTAGAGCTGCAAACGCTCGTTTACTTTTTGAAGAACTATCCAAAATAAAAGCTCCGCGCGTAGTGCGCAGAGCTTTTATTTTTTGCGGCTCATATAAATAACTAGCCGAAGAGCAAGGCCAAAGTCAAATGTAGCCATTGCCACAAGTAATAGTGTGTAAAAGTTCCAAATTGTATCTTGTACGCTTGTAACAGCTAAATATGTAAAGATGCTGCCTAATATAAAGTACAAAGTTGCCATAAACAAAGGTGATCGTTGCATCTTTTAAAATCCTCCAAAAATAAATTGCATCTTCTCTGCTTCGCGCATAATGCGCTCTAAATTGTCCTTAAACACAATATTAATCAATACTACAATTGTATTCATCATCACGTGCGCCGCAATCGGTACGATAATGCGCTTCGTATGTGCGTACAAGAAGGCAAATACCAATCCCATCGCTGTATAAATTAATAGGTGAGAAAACTCCCCATGCACGGCAGCGAATATGAGCGAGCTGATAATTGCTGCGATAAAAAAGTTAAATCGTTTATAGAGTGCACCAAAGAGTATCTTTCTAAAAACAATCTCTTCTAAAATCGGTGCAATAATGGATGTAACAATAATAAACCAAGGTGTTAGCTCGGCAATTTCGACCAGAGCCTTTGTGTTATCTGAACCGGGCTCAATTCCTAATAAGTTCATCTCAATAGTTGCCGCCACAATCTGTGCGGTATAAGCCAAAAATACGCCCAAGACCATCCACATAAAGGTTTTCCCGGGTGCCGCCTTTTCATGACGCGGGAAGTCAGGATCATTTTTTACGAGTAAAACAATAATAAGTAAAGCTACCGCAAAGCTAATAATACCCCAGTGTCCGACAAGCATTTGTAGCTTTGTATTACCTGTGTAGCGGTCATATTGACCAGTCATTTCCAAAAGGGGAATACCGACAATACTTGAAAATTGCATAAGTACATATGTAAAAATAACCCACCAATAACGTTTCTTCAATGATTATGTCTCCTTTTCTTTCTTAAATTTGCTCGTTTTAAAAGGACATTTGCTTTTTTTAGAGAAATGAACGTGTGGTATGTATTTTATTGTAACACAGCAGCTAAAAAAATAACGAAAAGAATGTCTCGAATGGTTTTGGATATACTATAACGGGTTCAAAATACAGCACGTGTTTTTAAATGGAAGAGAAGAACGGGCAATATAAGTTGTTAGGGGGAACGGGACTTTACACGCTTCTATTAAAAAAGAAATAACAGCTGGTCGTGTGAAAAAAATTGTATGTTTTTACTTGCAAAACAAAATCAGATTCATTATTATAATAAGTGTATTAGCACTCAATGATATCGAGTGCTAATAATCAGAATCTACATATGAATTGAGGAGGTTATTTTCATGCTAAAGCCATTAGGTGATCGCGTTGTAATTGAGCTTGTTCAAGCAGAAGAAAAAACTGCAAGCGGTATCGTTTTACCGGACACTGCAAAGGAAAAGCCGCAAGAAGGCAAGGTAGTGGCAGTTGGCACAGGACGCGTGCTTGAAAATGGAGAGCGCGTAGCTTTAGAAGTAGCTGTGGGTGACCGTATTATCTTCTCAAAGTATTCCGGTACAGAAGTAAAATACGAAGGTTCCGAATACTTAATCTTACGTGAAAGTGACATTTTGGCTATCGTAGGCTAATTTATAAATACCAAAAAACCAGGGAGGTAATGAAACATGGCAAAGGATATTAAGTTCAGTGAAGATGCTCGTCGTGCAATGCTTCGCGGGGTAGATACTCTTGCAAATGCAGTAAAGGTTACACTTGGTCCTAAAGGACGTAATGTTGTACTAGAGAAGAAGTTTGGTTCTCCTCTTATTACAAATGACGGTGTCACAATTGCAAAAGAAATCGAACTTGAAGATGCATTCGAAAACATGGGCGCAAAGCTTGTTGCAGAAGTTGCTAGCAAAACAAACGATGTAGCTGGTGATGGTACAACAACTGCAACTGTACTTGCACAAGCAATGATTCGTGAAGGCTTGAAAAACGTAACAGCTGGCGCAAACCCAATGGGTCTTCGCAAAGGTATCGAAAAAGCTGTAGTAGCAGCTGTGGAAGAATTAAAAGCAATCTCTAAGCCAATTGAAGGCAAAGCTTCTATCGCACAAGTAGCAGCAATCTCTGCGGCTGACGAAGAAGTAGGTCAATTGATTGCAGAAGCAATGGAGCGTGTTGGTAACGATGGTGTTATCACACTAGAAGAATCCAAAGGCTTCACAACTGAGCTTGACGTTGTAGAAGGTATGCAATTCGATCGTGGATATGCATCTCCATATATGATTACAAACTCTGACAAAATGGAAGCAGTTCTTGACAATGCATACGTTCTTATCACAGATAAGAAGGTTGCAAGCATTCAAGAAATCCTTCCAGTACTAGAGCAAGTGGTACAACAAGGCCGCCCTCTATTAATCATTGCTGAGGATGTAGAAGGTGAAGCATTAGCTACACTAGTAGTGAACAAGCTTCGCGGTACATTCAACGTAGTTGCTGTTAAAGCACCAGGCTTCGGTGACCGTCGTAAAGCAATGCTTGAAGATATCGCAGCTCTTACAGGTGGCGAAGTGATTACAGAAGAGCTTGGCCGTGACCTAAAATCTGCAACTCTTAACTCTCTTGGCCGCGCTGCTAAGATCGTGGTTACAAAAGAAAACACAACAATTGTTGAAGGTGCTGGAAGCGCTGATGCAATTGAAGCTCGCATTAACCAAATCCGTTCTCAATTAGAAGAAACAACTTCTGAATTTGATCGTGAAAAATTACAAGAGCGCCTTGCGAAATTAGCTGGCGGCGTAGCGGTAATTAAAGTTGGTGCTGCGACTGAAACAGAACTAAAAGAGCGCAAGCTTCGCATCGAAGACGCATTGAACTCTACTCGTGCAGCGGTTGAAGAAGGTATCGTTGCAGGTGGTGGTACTGCGCTTATGAACGTATACAACAAAGTTGCTTCTATCGAAGCTACTGGCGACGAGGCAACAGGTGTGAACATCGTATTGCGCGCACTTGAAGAGCCAGTTCGTCAAATCGCAATCAACGCTGGTCTAGAAGGATCTGTTGTTGTTGAGCGCCTAAAACACGAAGCAGTTGGCACAGGCTTCAACGCTGCAACTGGCGAGTGGGTAAACATGCTTGAGTCTGGTATCGTAGACCCAACAAAAGTAACTCGTTCCGCACTTCAAAACGCAGCATCCGTAGCGGCTATGTTCCTAACTACAGAAGCTGTAGTAGCTGACAAGCCAGAGCCAAACGCTCCTGCAATGCCTGACATGGGCGGCATGGGTGGAATGGGCGGCATGATGTAAGGCATTTAGCCTTATATCCGCAGCTTGTTGCATAAACCCTCACTTAGAGATTACTCTGAGTGAGGGTTTTTTAGGTTCAGGTTTATTAGTTGTTCCGCATGATCGTCTCGTGAGGCAGTAGAGAGTGAAGGTTGAGTTTAAGTGTCCCGCAAGAGCATGTTGCGGAGCAGGAGAGAAGGGAAAAGTGGGATTAGGTGTCCCACAAGAGCGTGTCGCGGGGCACGAGAGAAAGAAAAAGAGAGGTTAGGTGTCCCACAAGAGCGTGTCGTGGGACACGAGAGACCGGAAATTCAGAGTTAGGTGACCTGCAAGAGTGCCTTGCAGGTCACAAAGAGACTGGGAAGTAACCAACTAATAAATAAAAGTACTTTCTAAAATAAAGGAAATTGCTTTTTGTGTATCGAATCTACCATGCGTATACTCAAAAAAGAGGAGTGGTGTATATTGATTTTAAAACAGAGGGGTATTCCACGAAATCTTAAGTTTGCATCATCGCTATATGCTAGAAGAGAACTGACGGAGGAAGAAGGAAGGACATACCGTGCATATCGAAAGGGGTTTGAAGGAGAGAAACAATTCGATGATTGGATTAATCCGGTTGCAGAGAATGCAGTAGTTTTGCCTGATTTACTGCTTGAGCATTTGAATTCTGTTTTTCAAATTGATTCCCTGTTTATACAGAGAAATACGATTCATCTGTTTGAGGTGAAAAACCTAGAGAACGAGTATTACATTGAAGGAGAAATCTGGTTCTCTGGGTCTCAGCAAGAGATAAATAATCCAATCAATCAACTTCGAAAAACCACCTCGCAATTTAAACGATTACTACAGCAACACCGACTTACCTATCACGTGGAACCCCATTTAATCTTTATCAATCCTACATTTATACTGTATGGAGCTCCGAAAAATACTCCCATTACCATGTATCCACAACTTCCTAAATTACTTCAAAAACTTGCAATGCCAGCACAAATAACAAATCAGGAATTAGAGCTTGGAAACAAGTTAATTGAAATTCATGAAAACACAAAGACGATAATTTCAGCTCCAGATTACACGTATGACAAGTTAGACAAGGGACTAGTCTGTCCCGAGTGTTGTAAATTATATCCGATATCACTGGGCAGGTACGTAACGTGTGCAACTTGCGGACATAGAGAAGAAAAGTCACTTGCTATCGAGCGTGCAGTGGATGAGTTTATGTTTCTGTTTCCAAACGAGAAGGTGACAAACCGTCGGATGAGGGAGTGGTGTGGAATCAATTCAAAGAGAGTTATCCGCAATGTGCTAGATAGAAAGCTAACTTTGCAACCTTTAAACAAATATGCGTTTTATTCTTAATACTGGTATAATTCTAGGCTCGCGGATCACGAGAGAGAGAAAACCTGAGGTGAGGTGTCCCGCAAGAACGCCTCGCGGACCACGAGAGAGAGAAAACCTGAGGTGAGGTGTCCCGCAAGAGCGTGTCGTGGACCACGAGAGAGAGAAAACCTAAGGTTAGGTGCCCCGCAAGATTGTTAATCCCTGCAATTTACATTCGTACAAATATAAAAGACACCGCCCCATTATAAATGTCAACTAGATTATGTATAAAACCACTCATATTCTTTCAGGATCAGACATGTTTACAGTTGGTGATGTAAAATACGATCAAGAAGGGCATTTGCTAACTTGAGTTCTTGAAATACCTCATCATCCTAAGATTTGAAATTAGTTGTAAAGATTGCGATTAAATGTATATTTTTAGTAATTTTAATGGTATATTTTAGGGGGTGTAGACTTTTTTAACAAATATTTAAGGAATGAAAATTTTAGATAATACATTACTTACTCTAAAAAAGGTAGTGGTAAATACTAGCAGCGTAACTGCAATATATAGTTCGGAGGTATAGCTATGTTTATTGATGCAAAAATTGAAACAGAGCGTCTTATTTTGAGACCATACATACAGGAGGATGCTGAAGCTATATTTAGTATGGCTACAGAACCAGAGCATTTTAAATACCAGCCCGATAACCCGCCCAGATCAATGGAAGATATTGATAGATTAATAAAATGGTCTCAAGAATGTAACAAACAAAATACACCTAATAAGATAGAAAAGTTTAACCTGGCGATTATATTAAAAAAGACTGAAGAATTCGTGGGTGTAGCAGGATTGGGCCCTCATGATATTTTACGTGAAGAAACAGAATTGTATTATGCATTAGCGAAAAAATTCCAAGGAAAAGGAATCGCAAAGGAAGCGGCTAAAGCAGTTTTTGAGTATGGTATTAATGTAATTGGGTTAGATAGAATTATTGCTACGGTTCACCCTGATAACATAGGTTCTGTCAAGATAATTGAAGCATTGCCAATGAAATTAGTAAAAGTATTAGACGGACTTGCAGGTGAGGATGAAGGTTATAACGGCTATAATTTGTATGAATATGTAGCTGAATAAAGTGATGAAGCTGTTTACTCTAGAAAGGAGATCTCCTTTAAACAGAGGGTAGTTGAAAAATATTATTTTACATCACATGTGTTAATTATCTGAATTCTAAAAAAAAGAATACAAAAAGAGAAATTCCGCTTGTACAGTGTAAGTTACCATACCAAATGCAGTGTTCAATCAGTTATTTTCCGTTATGATTGCCTACGTATTACTGAAATTTCTTTACGTACCGGAGTACATTGATTATGACCAAGTGGATTTGCAGCCACTAAAGAATGGAGATTTTTCTGCGGGAATGGACGCATGGGGTTCTTATATTCATTATGATGCTGCGGCGACTTTTTCTGCGCAAAATAAGGAGCTGCAGGTGCAAATACAGCGTCCTGGTAATGAACGATGGAGCGTTTTGGTAGAGCAGGGAAACATGAATTTTACAAAGGTGTAACCTATGTGTTGTCCTTTGATGCGCGTTCGACAGTAGCATGAGATATGGAGGTCACGATAGAGAATACAGGCTACTATCGTTATCTCAGTCAAAAGGTCTCTCTTCAAAACGAAATGAATTCGTACCGCTTTGAATGGGTCATGAGCGCGAACGACACAGGCGCACTTAAGTTTCTTCTAGGGAAAATGGCAGAAGCACATGATATTACGATTGATAATGTTGTTCTTGCAGTAAAGCATACCGGTGAGTAATCGTAGATTTTATGTGAAAAAAGAGTTTGCATCTATCTTAAATTAGGCATATAATAAAAATCGAAAGCGCTTTCGATTTTAAGATGAGGTGAAACACCTTTGGTAACGATTTATGATATTGCAAAAAAAACAGGTTTTTCTGTCACAACAGTTTCAAAGGCTTTAAATAATTATGCTGATGTGAGTGAGAAAACAAAAAAACTTATACTAGAAGCTGTTGAGGAAATGAATTACTTTCCCAACTCTTCGGCAAGAACATTGACAACAAAGAAATCGTGGACAATCGGCGTTATTTTCATTGAGTCTCTTGGAATTGGGATTAAGCATCCTTTTTTTAATGAAGTCATTGAGAGCTTCAAGCAGTCTGTAGAGATGTATGAATATGACCTGCTTTTTGTATCACGTAATTTGTACAACAGTAAAAAGAGTTATTTAGATCATTTTCGCTACCGTGGTGTGGATGGTGTAGTAGTCGTTTGTTCGAATGTCGATGATCAGCAGGTGAAAGAACTTATGAACGATTCTATTCCGAGTGTTGTAATCGACTTAAACAGCGAAACGTCGAGTGTTGTGTTTTCTGATAATCGCTTAGGAAGTAAAATGGCTGTTGATTACCTGTACTCACTGGGGCACACGAGAATTGCGCATATTGCGGGACATAGAAAAACATTCGCAGGTCAGCAACGCTTACAAGGCTACGTAGATAGTATGAAAAGCTTGTCATTAGACATAACAGAGGATTATATTGTTGATGGAGATTATTTCTCTCACGAAGGCGGATATCGCGCAATGGAACAACTACTGACTTTAGCAACGCCACCTACGGCTATTTACACAGCAAGCGATAGTTTAGCGATAGGAGCAATTGAAGCGATTAGAAATCGCGGGTACAGTGTTCCAGACGACTTCTCCATTATTGGTTTTGATGACATTGCGCTTGCTCGTTATATGAACCCAAAGCTAACAACGATTAAGCAAAATACGCATATCATTGGGCAAAAGGCAGCGGAATTGCTTCTTAAGCAAATTAATACCAAAGAGAAGTTGATTGAGCAAGTTCAGATACCAGTAGAACTAGTCGTTCGAGAGAGCTGTAAAGAGCTGTGATGCAGACTTGTTTTCCAAGAGTGACCACCTTGGGATGAATGGAAGCTTACCTATAAAGTTTCTGTTCACGCAAAAACGAAACCGCTTTCGTGTTAATGAAATCTCTTTAGATATTGTTGGGAGAAAGAAATGCACTTTCGGTAGATAGAAACTTTTATATGTAAGTTTCTATTTAAGCAAAAACGAAACCGCTTTCGAAAAAAACAAATATGAAATTATATTAAATTGGGATGGAGGTATTTTGATGAAAAAGTTACTTAGTGTAATGTCAGTCTTTACATTAACGGCAGGATTATTCGCTGGTTGTTCCAGCAGTGAAACGAAATCCGAAAAAGGAAATAAAGATGATAAAGTGTTAAAGATTTGGTCTTTTACAGATGAGTTGAAAAAAGAGAATGCCATTAAAACGTTTGAAGAAAAGCATGGTGTAAAAGTCGAGTTAACGATTGTTCCAATTGCTGACTATCCTACAAAGCTAAAGCCAGTGCTTGAAAGTGGTGTAGGTGCGCCGGATGTATTCACGGGTGAGATTGCTTTCTTAAAACAGTGGACAGAGCGTGATTATTGGGAAAACCTATCGAAAGAGCCGTATAACGTAGACGAATGGGAAAAAGATTACACACCTTATGTATTTAATTTAGGAAAAGATGCAAAAGGAAATGTGAAAGCGGTATCTTGGCAAACAACGCCGGGAGGTATTTTCTATCGTCGCAGCATTGCAAAACAGGTGCTAGGTACTGACGATCCAGCAAAAGTCGGCGAAATGATGAGCACTTGGGACGGGCTGTTTGCTGTAGGTGAAAAGTTAAAGCAGCAAAACTATCGCTTATTCCCGGATGAAGGAGCTATTCGCTGGTTTGCAAGAGGTGTAGACTCTCAGCCGTGGGTAAATGAAAAAAATGAGCTTATCATGACTGAAGCAAAATTGAATTACTTTGATCAAGCAAAAACGCTTCGTGATAAGGATTACACAGCATTTGCACCTGAATGGTCTCCTTCTTGGTTTGCGGCGATGGATGGCCCGGTTGCTTATAACGGCGGCTGGGAAGAAGTAAAGAAAGATACAAAAGATAAAACAGAAGTATTTGCATATGCGTTACCAACATGGGGCTTACACAGTGTATTGAAAGCGAATGCGAAAAACACAGCTGGTGATTGGGCTGTAACAACAGGTCCAAATCCATATTTCTGGGGCGGTACATGGTTAGGAATCTACAAGAATTCTAAGAAGAAAGATCTAGCATTTGAGTTTGTAAAAATGATGACGCATGACGAAGAGTTCTTAACAAATTGGGCGAAGCAAACAGGCGATGTTCTTTCTTACACACCGGTAACTTCTAAAATCAAAGATAACTTTAGTGAGCCGTTCCTTGGTGGACAAAATAACTATACGTTCTTCTTGAATCAGTCTGAAAAAATTGATGCGAAAGCGGTTACGAAATACGATCAAGAAATTGATACGTTATTTGGTGCACAAGTTACGGAATATGTAGAAGGTAAGAAGACGAAAGAGAAAGCGTTGCAAGATTTCTACAAAGCTGTTAAGAATGCTTATCCAAACATTAAAACACCGTAACTGATAAGAGAGTACAATAATAAATGGGGATAGATAAACAATTGCAATCTGTCCCTATTTATGTAAGAAAAAGGAAGGAGTTCAATATGAAAAACATTAATTACAAAGGATATTACTTTGTAGCGCCATTCTTTTTAGTTTTCCTCCTCTTTAATATCTATCCGGTTCTCCTAACATTCTATTACACATTTACCAAATATGAAGGATACGGGAGGCCTGAATTTATTGGCTTAGAAAACTATATCCGTGTCTTTTCTGATACAGCTTTTTTTGAGGCATTCTTGAACACTTTGAAAATCTGGGGATTAAACTTCTTTTTACAGATGGGGATTGCACTGTTACTAGCAGCGTTATTCTCTGATTTACGTTTTAGAATCAAAGGGCTAGGGTTTTTTAGAGCAGTATTTTACTTACCAAATCTTATTACCATTAGTTCAGTGGCAATTTTATTCAATGTTATGCTCGACTGGAAATACGGTTCTATTAATCAAATTTTATTGAAATTAGGATTGATAGTTGAACCAATTAATTGGCTCAATGACCCTGTAGCATCGCAAGTATCTGTATCGTTGATTTTAACTTGGATGTGGTTTGGGTATACATTTATCGTATTAATGGCCGGTGTTTCAGGAATTTCAAAAGAGTATTATGAAGCAGCATTAATTGATGGAGCCAATCGTTGGCAGACATTTGTAAATATTACACTTCCATTATTAAAGCCGATTTTACTGTATGTATTAATCACATCATTAATCGGTGGTCTTCAATTATTTGATTTACCGATGTTGTTGACAGACGGACTTGGAGCGCCTGAAGGTTCATTGAACACAATGGTTTTATATTTGTACAATCAAGCATTCCGATACAATAATTACGGTTACGCATCAACAGTTGCTTATGCGCTATTCTTAATTACTGTCATATTCTCAGCGATTACATTTAAATCGATGTACCGCGATGTAAAAGCGACGAAGAATGGGGGGAAATAATATGAAAACGAAAAAGAGTCTTACAAAAATAGTTATTTATACGCTATTGATTCTTCTAGCTGTAATTAGCATCATCCCGTTCTACATGATGCTAGTGAATGGGACAAGAGATAATAAAGATATTCTCATGGGATTCAGCCTTTTACCAGGAAGCAGCCTGATAGAAAACTATAAGACGATGCTTGAATATGCAAACATATGGAACGGATTTAAAAACAGTTTAATTGTATCTGTATCCGTTACGGTCTTAAGCGGTTACTTTTCTGCATTAACTGCTTATGGTTTTGCGGTATATAACTTTAAAGGTAAAAAATATTTGTTCCTATTCATGCTTATTATGATGATGGTTCCAGGGCAGTTGGGACTTATCGGGTTTTATGAGCTGAATAAAGTACTTGGAACATTGGATACGTATATCCCGTTAATTGTTCCGGCAATTGCGAGTCCGTTTGTTGTGTTCTTTTTACGTCAGTATTTAGCTACAACGCTTCATCCGTCTCTATTAGAGGCTGCAAGAATGGATGGTGCTGGAGAATTGAAGATTTTCCATACAGTTGCATTGCCAATGATGATGCCTGCAGTAGCGACCATGTCTATCTTTACGTTTATCGGATCATGGAATAACTATATTGTGCCGCTTGTTGTCTTATTCTCTCCAGAGAAATATACGTTACCTGTGTTAATGGGCTTCCTAAAAGGTTCTCAAGTCGCCCAAAATCTAGGTTCGTTATATTTAGGGATTGCTATATCTGTTGTACCAATTATGGTCGCATTCCTATTTTTCTCTAAATATATTATTAGCAGTATATCAGCAGGATCTATTAAAGGATAATGGGGTGTTAGATGATGAAGAAATTTTCAAAGGATTTTATTTTTGGTACAGCCACGTCTTCTTATCAAATTGAAGGAGCTGCCGCGATTGACGGAAGAACACCTTCTATATGGGACACGTTTTCTCGTACACCAGGTAAGGTAAACGGCGGAGATACCGGAGATGTTGCATGTGATCATTATCATCGCATGGAGGAGGATATCGAGATTCTAAAAACGCTCGGTGTAGATTCCTACCGTTTTTCCATTGCATGGCCAAGAATTTTTCCTCAGCAGGGGCAATATAATCCGGAAGGTATGGCTTTTTATAAAAAGCTTGTCAATCGATTAGTAGAAGAGAACATTCAGCCGTTGGTAACGATTTATCATTGGGATATGCCACAATGGGCGGACGACCAAGGAGGTTGGGTTAACCGTGATTCAGTTGAATGGTTTATGGAGTTTGCCAAGAAGTGCTTTGAAGAATTAGATGCTTCTGTAGCAAAGTGGATTACACATAATGAACCTTGGTGCGCAGCGATGCTAGGTTATCACCAAGGAGTACATGCGCCGGGACACACAAACCTTGAGGAAGCGTTAAAAGCAGCGCATCACATTTTATTATCACACGGTAAAGCTGTTCAATATTATAAAGAGACATTTGGCGGGAAAAATGAAATTGGTATCACGCTAAATTTATCACCGGTTTACGCTGCTGGTGAAAATGTGAATGATTACCTAGCGGCCAATAATTTCGATGGCTATTTAAACAGATGGTTTTTAGATCCTGTGTTTAAAGGTCAATATCCAATCGATATGATGAACCTATTCTCTAAGTTTGTACACACATATGACTTTATTCAAGATGGCGATCTAGATATCATCTCAACACCGACGGACTTTTTTGGTATTAACTTTTACAACCGTGCCTTAATGGAATTCTCCGCTGCATCAGAGTTTTTATTTAAGCCGGCGTATTCTGATTATCCGAAATCAGGTATGGGGTGGGATATTTCTCCAAAAGAGTTTAAGGAGCTTATCCATCGACTTCGTAAGGAATATACGAATCTTCCAATTTATATTACAGAAAACGGAGCCGCTTTTGATGATGTATTGGAAGCAGACGGTCAAGTGCATGATAAGAATCGCGTAGATTATGTGGAGAAGCATCTAACAGCTGTTGCTGAACTCAATGAGGAAGGCATGAATATAGCAGGATATTATTTATGGTCCCTATTAGATAATTTTGAATGGGCATTTGGTTATGAGAAGCGTTTCGGTATTGTATATGTTGATTTCCAAACTCAAAACCGCTATTTAAAGGATAGCGCTAAGCGGTATGCAGAAGTGATAAAACGTCGATCTATATAAGTACAACCAGAAAAAAACGCATTATGGAAGAATAAGAAATGTGTGGTTGCGGTCAGTGCTTAAGAGGTGCACGTGCGTGATGAGATGATATGTATGATGATGAGTGGAACGGCTGTTTTTCTGCTAAAAATTTTTCGAATGAATCGAAACCGCTTTCGGATTGGTTTTCTGATGCTGTGAATAAATAGGGGTGTAAATTTCATATGTCACAGATTGATGTAACACTTACGGCTAAAGATACGGAAGAGCGTTTGGCGAAACAAGCGCCTCTTTCGTTTACTACAAATGCTTCGGCTACGACATTAGATATTGAGATTACTGATACAGAAACATATCAAACGATTATCGGCTTTGGCGGTGCTTTTACGGAAGCTGCCGCATATACACTTTCACAAATGCCAACAGAAAAAAGACAGGAAGTGTTGAAAAAGTATTTTGACCCCAATGAGGGCTTAGGTTATACCATTGGCCGTGTCGCAATTCATAGCTGTGATTTTGCGTTAGGAAATTACACATATGTGGAAGAGAACGATGTTGAATTAAAGAGCTTTGATATTGCAAGAGATCGACAATGGGTAATTCCTCTCATACAAGATGCCATGAAGGTAAAGGGTGGAACCATGCCTTTATTAGCATCTCCATGGAGCCCGCCTGCTTGGATGAAGTCGAATCAAGAGATGAACAATGGCGGCCAGCTTCTTCCGGCTTACCGAGATGCTTGGGCTACTTATTACACAAAGTTTATCAGGGCTTACCGTGAGGAAGGCTTAGATATTTGGGGAATTACTGTTCAAAACGAACCAGCCGCGGTACAAGTGTGGGATTCCTGCATTTATTCAGCAGAGGAAGAACGAGACTTTGTTAAAAATCATTTGGGTCCTATTATGCATGAAGCAGGCCTGGCGGATGTGAAGATTATTATTTGGGACCATAACCGAGATCTTATCGTTGAAAGAGCTTCGACAGTATTAGAAGACCCGGAAGCTGCCAAATATGTATGGGGCACGGGCTTGCATTGGTATGTGAGCGAGGAGTTTGATAAAGTAGGAGAGGTTCATCGTCGTTTTCCAGATAAGCACCTAATATTTACAGAAGGCTGCCAAGAAGGCGGCGTGAAGCTAGGCGAATGGTTTACCGGTGAACGCTATGCAAGAAACATGATTGGTGATTTAAATAACTGGGTAGAGGGGTATTTGGACTGGAACCTTGTGCTAAATGAGGAAGGTGGCCCAAATCACGTCGGAAACTTATGTGATGCGCCAATTATCGCGGATACAAAAACGAAAGAACTGCATTATAATAGCTCGTATTACTATATTGGTCACTTTAGTAAATTTATTCGACCAGGAGCCGTTCGCATCAAGCTGACAAATCATAATGAACAGTTACAGTCTACAGCCTTTCGAAATGAAGACGGGACTATCGCAATCGTGGTCATGAATGAAGGCGATCAGACTGTTCCTTTTTCAATGGGCTTTGGACAACATGTATGTGAAACAGAGCTTCCTGCGCATGCTATTGCAACGTACACGTTTAAAATGTAGGTTGCATGAAAGTCTAATATTGCTAATTAAAACTTGTTGATTGGATCAGACTCCGGCGGGAAAACTTCCCTGACGCCCGCGGAAAGTGAACTTCCGTCATGGAAATTAACAATGAACTTTAACAGAACCAAAACGTAAGAAAAGCACGGGTCGGGTACATATGTATGCCGACCCTTCTATAAAAATGATGTATGGAAAGGTGAATCAGATCTATGTCTGTAAAACAGTACTCCTTTGATCAACAAAAAAGATTTGTGATTGAAAATTTTGATCAAGCTAACACATTTTCGAGTTTTTTACCGGGCATAGCAGGCGTACAGGGCGTTCCGATGTGGACCTTTTATGTAAATCGCGGTCAGGGTATTTGCAGTTTTGGGGTAAAAGATAAACATTCTCCAATTATGGAGTTCGCGCCTGCGAATATTGCGTATAAGACAGTTGCTACAAGTGGGTTTCGGACATTTATTAAATTTAAAAAAGACGGTGCAATGTACGAGCCGTTTCGTCCTGTTCAGGATGCACCGCATATAAAGCGAAGAATGTATATCGAGGCCAATCAAGTAAGTATTGAAGAGATTCACGAAGAATATGGTATACGCGTATTTGTTCAATATTTTCATATGCCCGAAGAGAATTTTGCTGGTCTAGTTCGTAAAGTAGCGATTACCAATTTAAATGAAGAGCCACTTGAAGTAGAAGTATTAGATGGGTTGCCGGAAATTCTGCCGTACGGCGTGACGAATGAAGCGTATAAAGAAGTCGGTAATCTTTTAAGAAGCTGGATGGAAGTATATAATCTGGAAAACCATGTCCCTTATTATCGAGTAAGAGCTAGTATTGGTGATGAAGCTGAAGTCAGCGAAGTGACAAGTGGCCACTTTTATCTATCATTTACGGGTGAAAAAGCACTCGTTTCGCCGATCGTGGATGCAGCTCTAATTTTCGGAAGCGACACATCTCTTCAACATCCAGAGGCGTTTTATACTAGTGATGTAAAGCAGTTGCAGCAGGCCAAACAAATCACAGCGAACAAGGTGCCGTGTGGCTTTACGCCTGTGCAAAAACAGATAGAAGCGCAAGAAACAATAAATATTTGTACAATAATTGGTCATGTAAAATCAATAGACATCATTCAGTCCCAGGTAGACAGGCTAGTTAGCTTAGATTTTATCGAGAAAAAGCAACAGATTGCTTTAGCATTGGTCAGAGAGCTTACCAATGCGATTGAGACAACCACATCTTCAGAACTCTTTGATGAATATTGCCGTCAAAGCTATCTTGATAACGTATTGCGCGGAGGTTATCCGTATATATTGGAAAATGGCAAAGAGGGATTTGTCTATCACTTATTTTCAAGAAAGCATGGTGACTTAGAGCGCGATTACAACTTTTTCACGATTGCTCCTGAGTACTATTCACAAGGAAACGGTAATTTCCGAGATGCGAATCAAAACAGAAGAAATGATATTTATTTTTCTCCGCAGGTGGGCAGCTTTAATGCCAAGATGTTTATGAGCTTAATTCAAGCAGATGGATATAATCCGTTGTCTGTTAAGGGATGCTCCTTTGAAGTAAGACAGGAAGAAAAAGGTGGCATAAGCGCGCTAGTAGAAAAGCATTTTCAGACCCATCGAGATGAATTGGTTCAAATGTTAGAAGGAAAGTTTACGCCAGGGCAGCTTATCAATTTCATTGAAAACAACAACCTTTCATATAAGCTAGAGGAGAAGGTCTTTCTTACAGATGTTTTACAAATATCCAAGCAAAATATTGAAGCTAGCTTTGGAGAAGGTTATTGGATTGACCACTGGACATATAATATGGATTTAATTGAAAGCTACCTAGATGTTTATCCGGAGCATATGCACCAGTTTCTATTTGAAGATAAGACCTATACATTCTTTGATAGTCCAGTAATGGTTCAGCCGCGAAGTGAAAAGTATGTGCTCTCAAAAGGGAAGGTAAGACAGTACGGGGCAGTTATAGAAGATGAAGAGAAAATGGCCCGTCAAGCGATAGATATTCAAGATACGAATTGGCTGAAGACAGCACATGGAAATGGTGACGTTTATTATACAAATCTATTTGCGAAGCTCATCTCACTATCGCTTAACAAATTTGCCACGTTAGACCCTGCGGGGATCGGTGTTGAAATGGAAGCAAATAAACCGGGATGGAATGATGCGCTAAACGGATTACCTGGTATTTTTGGCTCAGGCGTGAGTGAAACATTTGAATTAAAGCGTATGGTTCAATTTTTATTGTCTGCCATGTCATCTAATCTTGAAGAGGATGTACGTCTTCCTATTGAAATGGCTCATCTATTAACCGATGTGTATCAGCTACTAGAGAAAAATAGCAGGGGAGAATTGAGCGATTTTCATTATTGGGATGAAGTAGCGTCCTTGCGAGAGGATTACCGCGAAAGCATCCGCTTTGGAATAGAAGGAACAGAAGTCATATTCTCTTTACAAGAAATATACAAGATGTATGAGCTGTTTTTACGTAAAATTGATGCTGGTATCACGAAGGCGGAACAGCTTGGAAATGGATTATATCCAACCTATATTACATTTGAAGTAGAGGAATATGAAGTAGTCACAGACAATACAGGCAAAGAAGTTCTAAGTCATTATGGCTTGCCGAAGGTTATTGTCAAGAAATTCAAAGAGCCAACGCCGCTTCCATACTTCTTGGAGGGCCCTGCACGCGCCTTTAAAACGTTACAGAATAAAGAGAAGGCGAAGGATATGTATCAAGCTATCAAACAAACGGATTTATATGATAAAGAAATTAACATGTATAAAACATCTGTAAGTTTGGAAGAGGAATCGCACGAGATTGGCAGAATCAAGGCGTTTACGCCAGGCTGGCTTGAGCGGGAATCTGTTTTTCTTCATATGACATATAAATATTTACTTGCGCTTTTAAAAGCGGAATTGCATGAAGAATACTTTGCTGAAATGCAAGACGCTCTTATTCCGTTTCTTGACCCAAGCATTTATGGAAGAAGCACGCTGGAAAACTCTTCGTTTATTGCAAGTGCATGCAACCCAGACCCAGCTACACATGGCAGAGGTTTCGTCGCAAGGCTAAGTGGCTCTACGGCAGAATTTTTAAGTATGTGGAAGATCATGATGATGGGCAAAAAGGTGTTTCAGATGCAGGAAGGTCAGTTAACAATGATGCTATCTCCTGTATTACCTGCATGGCTGTTTGATGGCGAAGGAAAAGTATCCTTTACGTTCTTAGGGAAAACGAAGGTAACATATCATAACCATAACAAAAAGGACACGTTCGGTGTAGATAAAGCAGAAGTACAGTCGTATCAGCTGTTTTATCAAAATGGTGATGAAAAAGTAGTGAAAGGCCGTATCTTGCAAGAAGAGGATGCACGCGCGGTACGAGACGGGGAAGTGAAGGCGATTTCCGTTACTTTAGGATGAATCGTGATGGGTAGTCGGGGTGTTTTTTACTATTTTCTGAGTTAGAACGATTTTATAGAAGAAGTCTAAGCATCGCTTTCTCCTACCATATCTAAAGATGTTTTTATTAGCTAATTAGCAATGAGTAGGTAGTTGAAAGAAACTTCACCAGACACTTTATGCAAATCAACTATTCAGTTTTTAATAAGCGAGTACAAATTTTTCATCCGAAGGAATAGGATTTTTGTATTGGGACAGCGAAATATTGCAAGTCCATATTCATCTGAAAGCAGCCCGCGCGCATGGGCTGCTTTTTTGTAATGTGCGGATAACGGCGCTTTACATACGCAACTTTGAATTTTAATTATTTTTACATATTTTTTAAGTATCTTTACCAAAAACTCTCAAGTTATTTACTTATTGTTGAAATCTGATAATTTAAAAAGTATAACGTGTAAATGTATTCTCAGCATGCTGATATATCCATTTATAATGTGGGATATTGGCCGGAAGAGAGAGCGAGTATCATTGGTACCGATGTCCCAATTAAAAGGCGAAAACATTATAAGAGAAAAATGTACAATGGGGGATTTCAGATGAATCAGGACAGTAAAAATTTTTCTCGCAGAAAATTTCTGGGCAATGCTTGTAAAATCGGAGGCGTTTCCGCCATCCTTGGCGTCACGGATGCGATGGGGTTATTGATGCCGGAGGTCGCCAGCGCAGATGCGGGGGAGAAGAATGCTAATCACAACATAAAAAAGCCGGGAAGAAACAGCTCATACATGCTGTTGAATGTTCGATTGGAAAGTGGCTATATATATGAAAACGGATATGTTGTCGCAACGAAAACAGTATTGCGCAACATTCGGATTGATAAAGGTGTGATTACAAAAATATTAGACACGAAAGCTTCTTATGATAGGCAACTAGATCGCTATGACGCGAAAGGAATGCTACTGCTGCCTTCTTTTAAGGATATGCATATCCATATGGATAAAACATTTTACGGCGGTCCTTGGCGAGCGGCAACACGCAGATCGAATATTTTTGATATTATTGAGGCCGAGAAAACGCTATTGTTGGAGCTGTTGCCGACGGTTCAGGAGCGTGCTGAAAAACTAATTGAACTTGTGCTTGGATACGGTACAACGTATGTGAGAAGCCATTGTAACATCGATCCGGTTGTCGGATTGAAAAACCTGGAGAGACTGAAGCTTGCCTTGGCCAACTATTCGGATAAAATCTCCCATGAAATAGTGGCTTTTCCGCAGCACGGTCTTCTTCTTTCGAATGCAGAAGGACTGTTGCGTGAAGCGATGCAAATGGGGGCCACGCATGTCGGTGGATTGGATCCGACCGCAGTTGATGGAAATATGGACAAGTCCTTAAACACGATGGTTCAAATTGCTGTGGACTACAAGGCAGGAATTGATATTCACCTTCATGAACGCGGAGAAGTCGGCCTACAAGCGGTTCGCCGATTAGCCGATCTGACGGAAGAAGCGGGCTTACAAGGGAAAGTGACGATTAGTCATGCGTTTTCGCTTGCGTCACTGACCGAAGGAGCGGATGTTGAAATGGCGAACCGCCTTGCGTCACTTGGCATTTCAATCGCATCAAGTGTTCCTATCGGCAAAAACGTCATGCCGCTTCCGCTTCTTCAGAAGCAAAAAGTAGATGTTATGCTGGGAACAGACAGTATCACTGATCCTTGGTCACCGCATGGAATCGGGGATATATTGGAAAAAGCGCACCGCGCCGCAGAGTTATACGGATGGACTTATGAGTACGAATTGTCTCGGGCACTTTCTTTTGCGACCGGCGGTATAACACCTTTAGACGAATACGGCAAGCAGGTCTGGCCGAAGGTGGGAGATGCCGCAACGGCGATACTCGTTCCGGCTAGCTGTTCGGCGGAAGCGGTGGCACGACTTCCTAAGCGTGAAGCTGTTCTGCATAAGGGCGTTTTATCTTCCGGCTCTCTTGATAAAGCAAGATCATAAAAAGAAGTGATTTTAGCATATGATTTTTCAGGCCAAAAACACAATGACGACACATACATATTAGGGGGAAATCATGTTTCAAAATATCGGAATACCAGGATTGTTATTGGTTTTGATACTCGCTCTCATTATTTTTGGTCCGTCAAAGCTACCAGAGCTGGGAAGGGCGTTCGGCTCCACATTGAGAGAATTCAAAAAGTCTACCAGAGAGCTTATCGAAGATGACAAAGACACGAAAAGTCTGGTTAAGGAAGAAAAAGCGGTCAAATAAACTGAAAGAAGATGTAAGTTCCAACTTGCATCTTCTTTTTCATGGAGTGGTTATATTGAAAGGTCAAAATATGAGCACGATTCAGCATCTTGAGGAGCTGCGTAAACGAATCATTTTCACTTTAGTTGTTTTTTTGCTGTTTTTCGTGCTGGCGTTTATATATGTCCAAGATATTTATCAAGCGATAGTCAAGGATTTACCATTCAAGCTGGCGCTGCTAGGGCCTGGTGATATTTTATTCGTTTATCTAATGATTGCCGTCGTCGTTGCAATTGCAGCCACTATACCAATCGCCGCACATCAAATTTGGCTGTTTGTACGTCCAGCGTTAACGCCGAAAGAACAAAAGGTCACGCTTTCTTACATTCCCGCGTTGTTTATTCTATTCACGTTAGGAATCTGGTTTGGTTACTATCTGGTATTTCCGGTTGTACTGAAATTCTTAGTTTCACTATCAGAGGATATGTTCACTGCCGTATTTACAACCGAGAAGTATTTTCGATTTTTGCTTCATATGACAGTACCTTTCGGGGTTCTGTTTGAGCTGCCTGTTGTCATCACGTTTTTAACAAGCCTAGGAATTATCAATCCATATCGCCTTCAAAAAGCGAGAAAGTATGCTTACTTCATATTAATCATCATCTCGATTTCCATTACGCCGCCAGATTTATTATCGGATATTTTGGTGACTGTACCGTTGTTACTTTTATATGAAGGAAGTGTCTACTTGTCTAAATTCATATATAACCGGCAACAAGGACATAAAAATGAAGAAGAGATGAATGTTCAGTAGATTGAATAAAGCGTCTCTCTACGGTTTTGGTCTTGTATAGTGAAATGCGAAGGTGAAGAAGTTCGATATGGAGGAAAGTGGCAGAAAGCTGTTGAATGTGTATAAAGGCTATGATACTCTTTTTGGAACATTTATTCTATTTTTGCGGATGCAGAGCCGCTGCTTAAATACTTTGAGGAAGAGGTGTTTCATATGATTCTAGGTGTTAACGCGTATTTGGTTTTGAACGGAAACGGACAAGAGGCAGTCAAATTTTATGAGTATGCATTGGATGCAAAAGTAGAAAGCTTACAGACGTTTGGGCAAGTGCCTGAAAATCCGGAATATCCAATTCCTGCTGAAGCAAAAGAACGTGTTTTGCATGCCAAACTGAAGATTGCCGATACAGACCTGATGATTTCCGATACGCTTCCCGGTCAGCCGTATGAAACCGGATCGCAAGTAAACATATCTGTCACGACAAACAATGTGGAGAAATCAAAAGAGGTATTCGAGAAGCTGCAGGAGGGCGGATACGTTATCATGCCACTTCAAGAAACGTTCTGGAGCCCTTCATATGGACAATTGACAGACAAATTCGGTATACATTGGCAGGTCTCCACACATGTGGAGCAATCCTAATAGAAAGTGTTCTTTCAGGAAACAGACTATTGCATGGACGATAAATAATGCCGAAAAAAGGAGAGAGCTTGGTTCTCTCCTTTTTGTTTTGCCAGTGGAGCAGAATAGGTAAGGGGAATGAGGCTGTTTATATAAGCATAACGGCTTGTTTTCTTTTGTGTGCGGTTTTACAAGAGGGTACTGGTACGACGAGCTTCTTTTATTTATTATGAAAGGAAATTTTCTTGGTGAAAACATTGCTACAAAAGTCAGTTCGGAATGTATGGTTTGTGAAATGCGTCCCTTGGGCTGGCGGAAAGGAAATTATTTCTGTAGAATTTTGTCGTTTCACTCTTGACCATGCTCTGCTTTCGTTGTTAGAATCAAGGAGGAAAAGTAAAAGCGAACACCTTCATATATCCTCAATAATATGGTTTGAGAGTCTCTACCGGGTTACCGATAATAACCTGACTATGAAGGCAGTGATTCTGCTTAGCGAAGCGCGGTCCTTCATAAGTCGGAATTCTGCCTTTTTGTATTTGGGGCGGAGTTTCGGCTTTTTTTGTATACTTTTTTTCCAATTGTATCAATGTAAAGAGTATATGAGTGAGATTGCAGACATTAATGACGGGGTGATTCATTTGAAAAAGCATGATTTTATTATTGTTTTAGATTTTGGAAGTCAATATAACCAACTGATTGCACGTCGTATTCGTGAGTTTGGTGTATATAGCGAATTACACCCGCATACAATTACTGCGGAAGAAATTAAGAAAATGAACCCAAAGGGCATCATCTTCTCCGGCGGTCCAAACAGTGTGTATGGTGACAAAGCGTTCCACTGTGACCCAGCTATCTTTGATCTAGGCTTGCCAGTGTTCGGTATTTGCTATGGCATGCAGCTGATGACGCATCATTTTGGCGGCACAGTAGAACGTGCAGAACACCGTGAGTACGGAAAAGCGGTTATTCAAGTAGAAAACGAATCTAAGCTATACAACAGCTTACCAAATGAGCAAGTAGTATGGATGAGCCACGGCGACTTGGTTACAAAGCTACCAGAAGGCTTTGTTGTAGATGTGACAAGTGAATCTTGCCCAATCGCAGGGATGAGCGACGAGTCTCGTAAGTTCTACGGCGTTCAATTCCATCCAGAGGTACGTCACTCTGAATACGGTAACGATTTGTTGAAAAACTTCGTGTTTAACGTATGTGGCTGTACAGAAGGCTGGAACATGGAAAACTTTATTGAAGTAGAGCTTGAAAAGATCCGTGAAACAGTTGGCGATAAAAAAGTACTGTGCGCGCTAAGCGGCGGTGTGGATTCTTCCGTGGTTGCCGTTTTAATTCACAAAGCAATCGGCGATCAGCTTACTTGTATCTTTGTAGACCATGGTTTGCTTAGAAAAGGCGAAGCAGAAAGCGTAATGAAAACATTCAGCGAAGGATTCAACATGAACGTTATTAAAGTGGATGCGAAAGAACGCTTCTTAAGCAAGCTGGCAGGCGTGAGTGATCCAGAGCAAAAACGTAAAATTATTGGTAATGAATTCATTTATGTATTTGATGATGAAGCAACAAAGCTTAAGGGCATTGAGTTCTTAGCGCAAGGAACACTGTATACAGATATTATTGAGAGCGGAACGTTAACGGCGCAAACTATCAAATCGCACCATAACGTAGGCGGTTTGCCGGAAGATATGCAGTTCAAGCTAATTGAGCCGTTGAATACACTGTTTAAAGATGAAGTACGTGCTTTGGGTACGGAGCTTGGTATTCCAGATGAAATCGTATGGCGTCAGCCGTTCCCAGGTCCTGGTTTAGGGATTCGCGTGCTCGGAGAAGTGACAGAAGAAAAACTTGAGATTGTTCGGGAATCAGATGCAATCCTTCGCGAAGAAATTAAAAAAGCAGGATTGGATCGTGAAATTTGGCAATACTTCACAGCCCTTCCTGACATGAGAAGTGTCGGCGTTATGGGAGATGAGCGTACGTACGATTACACAGTAGGAATTCGTGCAGTTACTTCTATCGATGGTATGACGGCGGACTGGGCCCGCATTCCATGGGATGTATTAGAGAAGATCTCCGTTCGTATCGTAAACGAAGTAAAGCATGTTAACCGTATTGTGTATGATGTAACAAGTAAGCCACCAGCAACAATTGAGTGGGAATAAAACGAACAAAAACGAACGTTTTTTAAAAAACGTTCGTTTTTTTATTGACACTATACAGGTACTAGTGTAAAATCGACTTATAGAAATCAATAAAACAAATAACCATCGTATAATATCGGGGATATGGCCCGAAAGTTTCTACCTAGCTGCCGTAAATAGCTGGACTACGAGGTGTTGATTGGTGCAGTGTATCATGTGCGCTTTCTCGACGCCTCCATGTCCAGTGGAGGTGTCTTTGTCGTAGATGCGATGGTAACACATAGGGTGGAGGAAGCAACATGAAGCGTTATTTTCAGTTTGATGAACTCGGTACATCGTATCGTAAAGAGTTTATTGCAGGTTTAACAACATTTTTATCTATGGCTTATATTTTATTTGTAAACCCGGCTACGCTATCTTTAAGCACGGTTCCTGACCTGCCAAAAGGAGTAGGGATGGATCAAGGAGCTGTATTTGTAGCGACAGCTTTAGCTGCGGCAATCGGTTCTCTTATTATGGGTATTTTTGCAAGGTATCCAATCGCTTTGGCGCCGGGAATGGGAATTAATGCATTCTTCTCTTATACAGTTATTTTAACAATGGGTATTCCTTGGCAAACAGCAATTGCGGGTACTTTGGTTTCTGGTATTTTGTTTATTATTTTAACGGCTACAGGACTTCGTGAAAAAGTAATTAACGCCATTCCTATAGAATTAAAGCATGCCGTAGCAGCAGGTATTGGTTTATTCATCGCTTTTATCGGCTTTCAAAACGCAGGCATTATTGTTAATAACGATGCAGTATTAGTTGGTTTAGGTGATTTAACAAAAGGTACGACACTATTAGCGATTTTCGGTGTGGTAATTACGGTTATTCTTATGACACGTGGTTTAAATGGGGCGGTATTCTTCGGAATGGTCGTAACGGCAATTGTTGGTATGTTAACGGGCTTAATTAAAACACCAGATGCAGTGGTTGGCGCTGTGCCAAGTATTGCACCAACATTTGGTGCGGCGTTAACGCACATTGGAGATATCTTTACATTAAAGATGTTGGTTGTTATTTTAACGTTCTTCTTTATTGATTTCTTTGATACAGCAGGTACGCTTGTCGCGGTTGCAAATCAAGCGGGTTTAATGAAAGACAACAAACTGCCTCGTGCAGGAAAAGCGATGTTCGCAGATGCGGCTGCTACTACGGTAGGAGCGGTGCTAGGAACATCTACAACGACTGCTTACATCGAGTCTTCAGCTGGTGTAGCTGCAGGAGGTCGTTCAGGTTTCACAGCAGTAGTGGCAGCAGGTTTCTTCCTATTAGCATTGTTCTTCTCACCGCTTTTGGCAGTTGTAACACCGGCTGTTACAGCACCAGCACTAATCATTGTAGGTATTCTCATGGTTTCTTCTTTAGGTGAAATTGATTGGAAGAAATTTGAGGTAGCTGTTCCGGCATTCTTCACTGTTATTGCGATGCCGCTAACATACAGCATTGCGACAGGAATTGCAGTTGGTTTCATTTTCTACCCGATTACAATGGTAATGAAGGGTCGCGGTCGCGAAATTCATCCAATTATGTATGGCATGGCAGTTATCTTTGTATTGTATTTCATCTTCTTAAAAGAATAATAATAAGAGCACGGGAAATTCCGTGCTCTTTATTTGTATGTGATAGCCTGTCTGCCGTACTGCTCCCATCCAGCAATAAAGGAAGAAGCAAGTACTTTTCGATTTTTTATATTGGCAAGAGGGTCGTTAAAGTAAATGTATTTCTCATCGTAACCTGTTACCAAAACGCTGTGCTCTTTATACGTAATGGAAACAGTGCCTTGGGGCGTTTGCCATGTTTGCCAAAAACGTTGTGGTACGGGAGCAAAGGTGCTCGTATTGATAACCCATATCGGCTTTTGTTGGGATAGGTGTTCTTTAATTACCTCAAATGAGGAACCTGTAAGATTTAAGGCTTGTCCAGATAAATAACGGTTGGCTAAATCATAGACTGGTCTATGGAAAACACCAAAGCCCGGTTGTTTAAATGAATACATACTCCCGACAAACCCATGATTAGGGTGACCGAAATAGATACTAGTGCCTTGTTTTCGGTACGGTGTAGGGTCTTTTCTGATTTCTTGTGCAAGCTGCATTTTTGTAACAGAAATGCCTTTGTATTGTAAAAGCATGGCTAAGCTGGTTACCTCACAGCCACGCGGTAATTCAGGCATTTGGGAAATTAAGGGCGCCTGCAAGAGAATAGAAGGCTGTGCAGTAGCTAACGTGGTTGCTCCTGTTTGTGTGTGCTCGGCAGAAGCGACCGATGAAAACGAAAATCCCCAAAAAATAAAACATGCATACAGAATAGACTTCATGGATTGAATTCCCCCTGTGCATTTTCGTTTTCTTCTTATATAGCTTCTGTATTTTGGATTGTTTTTTGCAAGGGAAGTGATGGAGAGAAACCCCTTCTTTAACAAAGTTGAAAAAAAGTGAAGATAGCTGTTGACTTATTTTATAAAAATGGGTATTATAAATCTTGTCGCTTCGGACGGAAGTTAAAAAACAACTTAAAAAGAAGTTGTTGACAAACAAAATCGGAAGTGATAAATTAAGAAAGTCGCTGATGAGCGATACATAGTTCTTTGAAAACTGAACGAAGTACAAAACGTCAACATTTATTTTAGCTAGACAAACACTTTTATGGAGAGTTTGATCCTGGCTCAGGATGAACGCTGGCGGCGTGCCTAATACATGCAAGTCGAGCGGACCTCTTCGGAGGTTAGCGGCGGACGGGTGAGTAACACGTGGGTAACCTGCCTGTAAGACTGGGATAACTTCGGGAAACCGAAGCTAATACCGGATATGTTTTTGAACCGCATGGTTCAAAATGGAAAGATGGCTTCGGCTATCACTTACAGATGGACCCGCGTCGCATTAGCTAGTTGGTGAGGTAACGGCTCACCAAGGCGACGATGCGTAGCCGACCTGAGAGGGTGATCGGCCACACTGGGACTGAGACACGGCCCAGACTCCTACGGGAGGCAGCAGTAGGGAATCTTCGGCAATGGGCGAAAGCCTGACCGAGCAACGCCGCGTGAGTGATGAAGGCTTTCGGGTCGTAAAACTCTGTTGTCAGGGAAGAACAAGTACGAGAGTAACTGCTCGTACCTTGACGGTACCTGATTAGAAAGCCACGGCTAACTACGTGCCAGCAGCCGCGGTAATACGTAGGTGGCGAGCGTTATCCGGAATTATTGGGCGTAAAGCGCGCGCAGGCGGTCTTTTAAGTCTGATGTGAAAGCCCACGGCTCAACCGTGGAGGGTCATTGGAAACTGGGAGACTTGAGTGCAGAAGAGAAGAGCGGAATTCCACGTGTAGCGGTGAAATGCGTAGAGATGTGGAGGAACACCAGTGGCGAAGGCGGCTCTTTGGTCTGTAACTGACGCTGAGGCGCGAAAGCGTGGGGAGCAAACAGGATTAGATACCCTGGTAGTCCACGCCGTAAACGATGAGTGCTAAGTGTTAGAGGGTTTCCGCCCTTTAGTGCTGAAGTTAACGCATTAAGCACTCCGCCTGGGGAGTACGGCCGCAAGGCTGAAACTCAAAGGAATTGACGGGGGCCCGCACAAGCGGTGGAGCATGTGGTTTAATTCGAAGCAACGCGAAGAACCTTACCAGGTCTTGACATCCTCTGACAACCCTAGAGATAGGGCTTTCCCTTCGGGGACAGAGTGACAGGTGGTGCATGGTTGTCGTCAGCTCGTGTCGTGAGATGTTGGGTTAAGTCCCGCAACGAGCGCAACCCTTGATCTTAGTTGCCAGCATTCAGTTGGGCACTCTAAGGTGACTGCCGGTGACAAACCGGAGGAAGGTGGGGATGACGTCAAATCATCATGCCCCTTATGACCTGGGCTACACACGTGCTACAATGGACAATACAAAGGGTTGCGAGACCGCGAGGTGGAGCGAATCCCATAAAATTGTTCTCAGTTCGGATTGCAGGCTGCAACTCGCCTGCATGAAGCCGGAATCGCTAGTAATCGCGGATCAGCATGCCGCGGTGAATACGTTCCCGGGCCTTGTACACACCGCCCGTCACACCACGAGAGTTTGTAACACCCGAAGTCGGTGGGGTAACCGTAAGGAGCCAGCCGCCTAAGGTGGGACAGATGATTGGGGTGAAGTCGTAACAAGGTAGCCGTATCGGAAGGTGCGGCTGGATCACCTCCTTTCTATGGAGACATCAATGAACGCTGTTCATTGTATGAATACGTTTTGACAACTTCGTTCAGTTTTGAGAGAACTATCTCTCAAACATGTACCTTGAAAACTGGATAACAATACAAGTGTAATTCAAAAAGTGTAAACTTTTTAATGGTTAAGTTAGAAAGGGCGCACGGTGGATGCCTTGGTACTAGGAGCCGATGAAGGACGGGACTAACACCGAAATGCTTCGGGGAGCTGTAAGTAAGCTATGATCCGGAGATCTCCGAATGAGGAAACTCACCATTCGTAATGGAATGGTATCCTTATCTGAATACATAGGGTAAGGAAGGCAGACCCAGGGAACTGAAACATCTAAGTACCTGGAGGAAGAGAAAGCAAATGCGATTTCCCAAGTAGCGGCGAGCGAAACGGAATTAGCCCAAACCAAGAGGCTTGCCTCTTGGGGTTGTAGGACGCTCTATACGGAGTTACAAAGGAACGAGGTAGACGAAACGGTCTGGAAAGGCCTGTCATAGAAGGTAACAACCCTGTAGTTGAAACTTCGTTCCCTCTTGAGCGGATCCTGAGTACGGCGGAACACGTGAAATTCCGTCGGAATCCGGGAGGACCATCTCCCAAGGCTAAATACTCCCTAGTGACCGATAGTGAACCAGTACCGTGAGGGAAAGGTGAAAAGCACCCCGGAAGGGGAGTGAAAGAGATCCTGAAACCGTGTGCCTACAAGTAGTCAGAGCCCATTTACGGGTGATGGCGTGCCTTTTGTAGAATGAACCGGCGAGTTACGATCCCGTGCAAGGTTAAGTTGATAAGACGGAGCCGCAGCGAAAGCGAGTCTGAATAGGGCGACATAGTACGTGGTCGTAGACCCGAAACCAGGTGATCTACCCATGTCCAGGGTGAAGTTCAGGTAACACTGAATGGAGGCCCGAACCCACGCACGTTGAAAAGTGCGGGGATGAGGTGTGGGTAGCGGAGAAATTCCAATCGAACCTGGAGATAGCTGGTTCTCCCGAAATAGCTTTAGGGCTAGCCTCAAGTGTGAGAGTCTTGGAGGTAGAGCACTGATTGGACTAGGGGCCCCCCTCGGGTTACCGAATTCAGTCAAACTCCGAATGCCAATGACTTATTCCTTGGGAGTCAGACTACGAGTGATAAGATCCGTGGTCAAAAGGGAAACAGCCCAGACTGCCAGCTAAGGTCCCAAAATGTATGTTAAGTGGAAAAGGATGTGGAGTTGCTTAGACAACTAGGATGTTGGCTTAGAAGCAGCCACCATTTAAAGAGTGCGTAATAGCTCACTAGTCGAGTGACTCTGCGCCGAAAATGTACCGGGGCTAAACATACTACCGAAGCTGCAGATTGATACCAAAGGTATCAGTGGTAGGGGAGCGTTCTAAGGGCTGTGAAGTCAGACCGTAAGGACTGGTGGAGCGCTTAGAAGTGAGAATGCCGGTATGAGTAGCGAAAGATGGTGAGAATCCCATCCACCGTATGCCTAAGGTTTCCTGAGGAAGGCTCGTCCGCTCAGGGTTAGTCAGGACCTAAGCCGAGGCCGACAGGCGTAGGCGATGGACAACAGGTTGATATTCCTGTACCACCTCTTTACCGTTTGAGCAATGGAGGGACGCAGGAGGATAGGAGATGCGCACCGCTGGTCGCGTGCGTCTAAGCAGTTAGGCTGATGAGTAGGCAAATCCGCTCATCGTAAGGCTGAGCTGTGATGGGGAAGCCCGTATGGGCGAACTCTCTGATTCCACACTGCCAAGAAAAGCTTCTAGCGAGGTAAAAGGTGCCTGTACCGCAAACCGACACAGGTAGGCGAGGAGAGAATCCTAAGGTGTGCGAGAGAACTCTGGTTAAGGAACTCGGCAAAATGACCCCGTAACTTCGGGAGAAGGGGTGCTCTCTAGCGAGAGCCGCAGTGAAAAGGCCCAAGCGACTGTTTAGCAAAAACACAGGTCTCTGCGAAGCGCAAGGCGAAGTATAGGGGCTGACACCTGCCCGGTGCTGGAAGGTTAAGGGGAGAGGTTAGCGCAAGCGAAGCTTTGAACCGAAGCCCCAGTAAACGGCGGCCGTAACTATAACGGTCCTAAGGTAGCGAAATTCCTTGTCGGGTAAGTTCCGACCCGCACGAAAGGTGTAACGATTTGGGCACTGTCTCAACCAGAGACTCGGTGAAATTATAGTACCTGTGAAGATGCAGGTTACCCGCGACAGGACGGAAAGACCCCGTGGAGCTTTACTGTAGCCTGATATTGAATTTTGGTACAGCTTGTACAGGATAGGTAGGAGCCTATGAACCCGGAGCGCCAGCTTCGGTGGAGGCGTCGGTGGGATACTACCCTGGCTGTATTGAAGTTCTAACCCGCGCCCCTACATCGGGGCGGGAGACAGTGTCAGGTGGGCAGTTTGACTGGGGCGGTCGCCTCCTAAAATGTAACGGAGGCGCCCAAAGGTTCCCTCAGAATGGTTGGAAATCATTCGAAGAGTGTAAAGGCATAAGGGAGCTTGACTGCGAGACCTACAAGTCGAGCAGGGACGAAAGTCGGGCTTAGTGATCCGGTGGTTCCGCATGGAAGGGCCATCGCTCAACGGATAAAAGCTACCCCGGGGATAACAGGCTTATCTCCCCCAAGAGTCCACATCGACGGGGAGGTTTGGCACCTCGATGTCGGCTCATCGCATCCTGGGGCTGTAGTCGGTCCCAAGGGTTGGGCTGTTCGCCCATTAAAGCGGTACGCGAGCTGGGTTCAGAACGTCGTGAGACAGTTCGGTCCCTATCCGTCGCGGGCGCAGGAAATTTGAGAGGAGCTGTCCTTAGTACGAGAGGACCGGGATGGACGCACCGCTGGTGTACCAGTTGTTCTGCCAAGGGCATCGCTGGGTAGCTATGTGCGGACGGGATAAGTGCTGAAAGCATCTAAGCATGAAGCCCCCCTCAAGATGAGATTTCCCATAGCGTCAAGCTAGTAAGATCCCTGAAAGATGATCAGGTTGATAGGTCAGAGGTGGAAGCACGGTGACGTGTGGAGCTGACTGATACTAATCGATCGAGGACTTAACCAATATACACTATGTTATCCAGTTTTGAAGGAACATGCCTTCATATGTCTAGTGATGATGGCAAAGAGGTCACACCCGTTCCCATACCGAACACGGAAGTTAAGCTCTTTTGCGCCGATGGTAGTTGGGACCTTGTCCCTGTGAGAGTAGGACGTCGCTAGGCACACAGTAAGCCGGTCATTTTGACCGGCTTTTTTTGTATACAAATAAAATGCTAATAACAAAAAAGCTGATAAGACCTAGCTCATCAACTAATTGACTAGAATAGTAAATGAGAAAGCTCATGTCTTGTGGGCGTTTTATTAATTAAATATATTAGGGAAGATGGGGAATACTAAGAATACTGTATAAAATATGATTACTATAAAGCGGATGTCTATGAGTTTGCTTGGTATACGTTTTCCGTAAAATTAGTCATCATCTTAGAAAAACATAGCTACTTCTATTTGTATGTATATATACATAACAGTGCTATAATAATACATGTATTATACATAGGGAAGGATGATAACCCATGACATTACAACAACAAATTATGAAAGAGCTTAATGTCTCCCCAACTATTGAGCCAGAACAAGAAATACGTAAGCGTATAGATTTCCTAAAAAGCTATTTATTAAAATCAGGAGCTAAGGGCTTCGTTTTAGGAATTAGCGGTGGACAAGACTCCACACTTGCGGGTAGATTGGCGCAATTAGCTGTAGAAGAACTACGAGCAGAAGGAAAAGAAGCTAAGTTTGTAGCTGTACGTCTGCCTTACGGTGTGCAGCAAGACGAGGCAGATGCACAAGCTTCCTTAGCGTTTATTCAAGCGGACGAGCAGTTTGCTTTCAATATTAAAACAACAGTCGATGCATTTGCGATGCAATATGAGCAAGATGCAAGCGAAGCGCTGACAGATTTTAATAAAGGAAATGTAAAGGCTCGTGTACGTATGATTACACAATATGCAATTGGCGGACAAAACGGCCTGCTTGTAATCGGAACAGATCATGCAGCTGAGGCTGTTACAGGCTTCTTTACAAAATACGGTGATGGCGGCGCGGATCTATTGCCACTTTCTGGTTTAACCAAACGACAAGGTCGCGATTTGCTAAAAGCGTTGGGTGCGGATGAAAGGTTATACTTAAAAACACCTACTGCAGATTTGTTGGACAATAAACCGCAGCAAGCAGATGAAACAGAGTTAGGGATTACATACGATGAGTTAGATGATTATTTAGAAGGTAAAGAAGTGTCTGCGGCGGTCGCAGAAGCTGTTGAAAAGCGATATAAAATGACAGAGCATAAACGCCAGCTGCCCGCAACTTTGTTTGATGCTTGGTGGAAGTAAGCAAAAAGCGCAAGATGAACGATCTGTTCATTTTGCGCTTTTTTAGTGTACTACCGTACCTATGCAATCATTGTCTTGTAGGCTCATATACTTTTCTTCAATCATCTCAATAAATGGCTCAACATAGCGGCCATCAAACTGTTTATCTGCACAAGCGCGAAGTTCTACAATTGCTTCTGCGAAGGTTTTCGTAGCTTGATACGGTCTTTCCGTCGTCATCGCATCAAAGGAATCAATAATACATAAAATACGTGCCAGCTTCGGAATGGCATCTCCTTGAAGACCGTACGGATAGCCCTTGCCATCAAAGCGCTCGTGATGAAGTTCTACTAATGGAATAAGATCAATCAGCTTTTTATTGGTTGAAATAATTTCTTTACCCCAAGTTACATGTTTTTTCATGATTTCCCATTCATGAGAGTCGAGTTTGCTTGTTTTATTAATGATATCGCGCGGAATTTCTAGCTTACCAATATCATGAATCAAAGCCCCTAAGATAAGTGTTTTTCGTTCCGTTTCATTTAGCTGTAACTTGTTGCTGAAGTCTACTGCATACTTAAATACACGTTTACTATGTCGATATGTATACACATCTTTTGAAAGAAAGATGTTGAGCTGTTGTTCAATTTCATATAATTCTTTTTCGAGAGTAACAGATTGCGATGCAAAGTAAGAGGACTGTTCGTCAAAGACGTGAATTAAATTCCGTCCTTGTGCTTTTGCATAATACATCGCCTGATCGGCCTTACTTAATAATTCCTGTGAGTCATATGTATCAATTGTATATTCAGCGATCCCTGCTGAGAAAGACAAGCATTTATAAGGAAGGTATTCAACACCATCAAAGTAAGTATCGTTTACTTTTTTTCGTAGGCGTTCCATATACAAGTAAGCGTCTTCTTTAAAGGTATTAGGCATTAAAATAGAAAACTCTTCTCCTCCATAGCGAGCTACAAAATAATTTTGTTTGGAGCACTCACTTTGTAATAGTGAGCCAAAGAACTTTAAAAGTTCATCACCTTTCATATGGCCATATAAGTCATTATATTTTTTGAAGTTATCAATATCTAACAGAGCTACACATAATGTTTGCTTAGAGTTGTTTATAGCCTTTATGTATTCTTCAAGTTGATCTTTAAAAAAGCCATGATTATTTAAGCCGGTTAAATAATCTGTATTTGCTTTGTTATATGCTCGTTGATAGGTATCAAAGTTTTGTTTAAATGCTATGGACAGAAGAGTCGCTATACACATGAATAAAATTAGTCCGAACATAGACTTAGATGTAATTAATATAATAAGTACAAGTGATAATAGTAATGTTCCTATGTAGCCAGGAACTCCTTCTTTTACTATAATTTTGGTAAAGCTAGAGAAGGTTTCTTTTCTCATAAGAACAAAATAAAATGCTACCAAAAGGGCATTAACAGAGAAATAAGTCAGCATTGCTAAAAGATAAGAAGACAAACCTTTTATTGTAAAAAGTTCATTATTTTGATTAAAGTAATGGTATGTGTAATGGAAGCTAATAATCATGATACTATACATAGCTATATTAAATACATGCTTCCACCAAGGCATTTTTCTCCTCTTAGAGTTAACAGAAAAGAACATTTGACTAAGTATTAAAATATGTAAAGTAAAATCTAATCCGTATAGAAACGTAATTGCTAGATATATAGACGAATCTGTGGAGAAAGCATTTTCTTTAGGAGGAAGTGGAATAACATAATAAGTTAAAATAAGTATACATAATATAAAAATAACTTTTAAACCTACATTGGTATCGAAAGACGAATTGTATAGGGAAAATGTTAGCCCTAATATACCACCAATAAAGTTTACTATTAATACGTATATACCTGCTTTTGATTGAAAAAAACTCATACGCTTCACTCACATTGTAATTTTATTTTATTGAAGCTATAGTAGTATATTTAAAATAACTTAAATATACTACTATCTTTTAAGGTTTATAAACGGTCTTACCAAATTCTAAAACCTGAAGTCAAAGCTACAACGATAGATCCCAAGATTACAGCGTTCACAAGAATACGAGTCGCTTTCATGCTGTTTCACCTCCTTTAAAAGAAGGTGTACGTCTGCTGGTGACCATGAGCCATTGGATGAAAATGAAGATACCAATATTCATAATGACATCACCAATGCTAATTACCTGTGATTTCGGATAAGGATCGGTGATAGGAATAATATCTCCTAAAAATCCAAAGTTTGTGGTAGATGTAAGCGCTTGATGCTTAGCGTACAAATCGCCGTTTTTTAACATATCAACAAATACTGGGTCTAGCACAGTGGCAGCTTCTATTGAGACAGGCATGCGACCACCATTTGCGGCGATGACAATAAAGTTTAAGAGGACACCTATTAAAATGATTGTGAATCCTCGATGATGACGGTTTATGTATAAGAAAAATAATCCGACAATATAAACGAGAATATAGATGTAGTTACTGAGCGTTTTAACGAACAAAATCTTATCCTGCAGTATAAAAACGAGCACTTCAATCAGTAGTAACACAGGGAAGATCCAGCCATGCTTTACATGGAAGTCAGCTAATCCTTTGAGACTGCCCTTTCGCAAAAAGCCAATGATGATAGATAGTAAAATTCCGTCAAAAACCATGATATAATCACCTTTTGCGTATGTATATGGGGTTTCTAAATAATATATAAAGAAATTCGAGTGTATAAATTTTCTAATATACCTGTTAAGTGAATCATATATTTAAATATATGCAAAGTCAATATAAATATTATTACGATATATAAAAAATATAATGAAAGAGCTTTGTATAAATGGCATATTCTCCTTTTTAAACATATAAAATTCGAAAAATAATGTAATAGATAAAATAAAATGATTAAAAAATATACGATAAACTGATCTGTATATTGACTATAAAATATTTTTTTAACATACAGCCTTGTTCTTATATAAGAACAAAGTCCCGTTACATGTAAATATATAAAATTGCATAAAGATTGATTTATTCTGCGAGGATTTGGTTTTGTATATGCTTATAGGACGAGGTGAATGCACCAATTAGTTATACTGAAAAATATCTAGAAAAAGGAAACAAAAAACTATTTTTTGTGCTATGTATTTATATTAGTGAATATAAATACGAATGTTAGTGATTAATTTCTATTTAATGTTCGATTTTTATTGACCATTTCTATAAAAATTGTTAAGATAACGATGGAGATTGAAATATAAAGCCTCATATAATAGCAGGAATAGGGCCTGCGAGTTTCTACCCGGCTGCCGTAAATGGCCGGACTATGAGGGAGAGTAAGCTCGGTATATTTTATGTACGGAATCACTATGCCTGAGCAGAGTACTTTCCTTCACAGGAGAACTCTGCCTCAGGCTTTTTTATTTGAAGGGGGAGCATATATGCCGACAGTTGGAGTTATTATGGGAAGCACTTCTGATTGGGAGACGATGAAGCATGCTTGCGACATACTAGAAGAACTTAATATTTCTTACGAAAAACAAGTTGTTTCGGCTCATCGTACACCGGATTATATGTTTCAATATGCGGAAACTGCGCGTGAACGAGGATTAAAGATAATTATTGCTGGTGCGGGAGGCGCTGCTCATTTGCCAGGGATGGTAGCTGCGAAGACAACGTTACCTGTCATTGGTGTACCGGTGCAATCAAAGGCTTTAAACGGTTTGGATTCACTTTTGTCCATCGTACAAATGCCGGGGGGTGTACCTGTCGCAACGGTGGCGATCGGCAAAGCGGGTGCAACCAATGCAGGGTTACTTGCGGCACAGATATTGGGAGCGTTTGATGAAAGAATCTATGCAGCTTTAGAAGAAAGACGAAAAGAGACAGAAAAAACGGTATTGCAAGGTGAACTAGTATGAAAATGATTTTACCAGGTCAAACAATTGGGATTATTGGCGGCGGTCAATTGGGAAGAATGATGGCAATTGCCGCAAAAGAGATGGGATATAAGATTGCGGTGCTCGATCCGACGCCAAATTCCCCATGTGCACAGGTTGCCGATATAGAGATTGTCGCACCTTACAATGATATACATGCCATTCAGGAGCTTGCATCAATCAGCGACGTAATCACATACGAATTTGAAAACATTGATTATGAAGCATTACGTTGGTTAGAGCAGGAAGCATACTTACCACAAGGTAGTGAAGTGCTACGTCTGACGCAAAACCGCTATACAGAGAAAAATGCAGTTATGCGCTCTCACATTCCAGTCGCAGCTTTTCGCTTGATCTGCACGGAGCAAGACTTGCTTCAGGGTGTTGCTGATTTCTCTTACCCTTGTGTATTAAAAACAACAACCGGTGGATATGACGGAAAAGGGCAAGTGGTGTTAAAAAGCGAAGCGGATTTACCGCATGCAAAAGCATTGCTGATGAAAAATGAATGTATTTTAGAAGACTGGATTCCGTTTGAAAAAGAAATTTCGGTAATCGTTGTTCGCAGTGTAAGTGGCGAAACAAAGGTGTTTCCAGTAGCTGAAAATATTCATATTAATAATATCCTGCATAAAACCATTGTGCCTGCACGTATTCCGACAGAGCTACAGGAACAAGCAGTTTGTTATGCAGAAACATTGGCCAACGATTTGAACCTAGTCGGAACGTTGGCAGTTGAAATGTTTGTAACCAAAGATCAATTATATGTCAATGAACTGGCACCAAGACCGCACAACTCTGGTCATTATACAATGGATGCTTGCGAGACAAGTCAGTTTCAGCAGCATGTTCGTGCCGTATGCGGTTGGCCTCTTGGAGAAACAACTTTAACGAAAAATGTTGTCATGGTTAATATTTTAGGAGAACATATAGAAGGGGTTCTAAGCAATGTAAATCAATTTGCACATTGCAAGCTGCATTTGTACGGTAAAGCGGAAGCAAAGCACAAGAGAAAAATGGGGCACCTCAATATTTTGTGCGACATTGATACGGCTTTGCAGAAGGTACAAATGCTCGAGATATGGAACCGTGAAGAATTGGAGGTTACGGAATGATTAATCGTTACACACGCCCAGAAATGGGTGCAATTTGGACGGAAGAAAATAAGTTTCAAGCATGGCTCGAGGTAGAAATCCTTGCATGTGAAGCATGGGCTGAGCTTGGCGATATTCCTAAGGAAGATGTAAAAAAGCTCCGTGCGCATGCTTCGTTTGACATCAACCGTATTTATGAAATCGAAGAAGAAACACGTCATGATGTAGTAGCATTTACAAGAGCCGTTTCCGAAACACTTGGTGAAGAACGTAAGTGGGTACATTACGGTTTAACATCAACAGATGTGGTGGACACAGCGTTATCTTATTTGTTGAAGCAAGCAAACGATATCTTATATAAAGATTTGAACAACTTCATTGAAATCTTGAAGAACAAAGCCCAAGAGCATAAATACACAGTGATGATGGGACGTACGCACGGTGTACATGCGGAGCCGACTACTTTTGGTTTGAAGCTGGGTCTTTGGTACGAAGAAATGAAGCGTAACCTGGAGCGCTTTAAGCATGCGGCTGACAGTGTACGTGTTGGCAAGATTTCTGGTGCAGTTGGTACATATGCCAATATTGATCCGTTTGTTGAGAAATATGTGTGTGAAAATTTAGGGCTTGAGGCTGCAAAAATCTCCACACAAACATTGCAGCGTGATCGTCATGCCCACTATATGTCTACCCTTGCGCTAATTGCAACCTCTATTGAAAAGATGGCTGTAGAAATTCGCGGTCTGCAAAAGAGCGAAACACGTGAAGTGGAGGAGTTCTTTGCAAAAGGTCAAAAAGGCTCTTCTGCGATGCCGCATAAACGTAACCCGATTGGTTCTGAAAATATGACAGGTCTAGCACGTGTCATTCGAGGTTACATGATGACAGCTTATGAAAATGTTCCACTATGGCATGAGCGCGATATCTCCCACTCTTCTGCGGAGCGCATCATCTTACCAGATGCAACAATTGCTTTGAATTACATGTTGAATCGCTTCGGCAATATCGTGAAAAACCTGACGGTGTTCCCTGAGAACATGAAGCGCAATATGGAGAGAACATACGGTTTAATTTACTCACAGCGCGTTATGCTTTCTCTTATTGATAAAGGCATGGTTCGCGAAGAAGCTTACGATATTGTACAGCCGAAGGCAATGGAAGCTTGGGAAACGCAAGTTCCTTTCAAAACATTGGTAGAAGGCGATGAGCGTATCACTAATAAGCTCACACCAGAGGAAATTGATGAGTGTTTTGACTATTCGTATCACTTGCAGCATGTGGATACAATCTTTACACGACTTGGCTTGGATTGATAAATGCATAGGCACAGGATTATATTCTGTGTCTCTTTTTATAATCAGATGATTTTTACTATTGGGAAATATTAAAACTTATAGCTGACTACAAATGGCTTTGCAAGAGCCGTTACAAAAGGGGAGTGCCGGGGATGGAGAAACTGGATCTGCTGTATGAAGGAAAAGCAAAAAGAATCTATCGCACAGAGCAAGAGAATGTGGTATGGGTGGCATATAAAGACAGCGCAACTGCCTTCAATGGTGAAAAAAAGGCTACAATTACAGGCAAAGGCCGATTAAATAATGAGATTACAAGTCTATTATTTATGAAGCTGAAGGAAGCCGGTATCAACAGTCACTTTGTACAAAAAATCTCCGATACAGAGCAGCTTGTACGCAAAGTGAGCATCATCCCGCTTGAAGTAGTTGTTCGCAATATCGTGGCTGGCAGCTTATCCAAGCGTTTAGGTATGGAAGAAGGCACGCTGCTTCCAGAGCCAATTGTAGAATTTTATTACAAGAATGATGATTTAGGAGATCCGCTTATAACAGAAGATCATATCCGAATCCTGCAAATTGCGACACCTATGCAGCTGCAGGAGCTTCGAGACCGTGCTCTGCAAATCAACGACGTTTTGACAGCGCATTTTGAGGGCTGTGGTGTAAGATTGGTAGATTTTAAGCTTGAATTTGGGGTTACTGACGAAGGAGAAATCCTGCTTGCAGATGAGATTTCACCAGATACTTGCCGCCTTTGGGATGCAAACAGCAATGAGAAATTTGATAAGGACGTATTTCGTCGCGATCTTGGCAATTTAACCGATGCTTATGAAGAAATATTAAAACGATTAGGGGGAATTTCACATGTTTAAAGTAAAAGTATTTGTCACATTAAGAGAGAGCGTTTTAGATCCACAAGGAGTAGCTGTTAAGGGCGCACTTCACAGCCTTTCTTTTACAGAGGTGCAGGATGTTCGTATCGGCAAATACATGGAGCTTACCATTGACCGTACTGTATCTGATCTTGATGCAATGGTAAAAGAAATGTGTGAAAAGTTACTTGCGAATGTAGTAATTGAAGACTATCGCTACGAGGTTGAGGAGGTAGTTGCGCAGTGAAATTCGCCGTAATCGTTTTTCCGGGTTCAAACTGTGATGTTGATATGTATCATGCCATTAAAGATGAATTAGGTGTGGAAGTAGAATATGTCTGGCATGATACGAAAAGTTTAGATGCATATGATGGCGTGTTATTGCCAGGTGGATTTTCATATGGTGACTATTTACGCTGCGGAGCAATTTCCCGTTTTTCCAATGTTATGAATGCAGTAAAGGAAGCTGCTGAAGCAGGAAAGCCGGTTTTGGGTGTATGTAATGGCTTTCAGATTTTGCTAGAGGCGGGACTGCTGCCTGGGGCATTGATGCGCAATAAAAATTTGAAGTTTATGTGCCGTACAGTCGGTCTTTCTGTTGAAAACAACAAAACTATGTTTACTTCGCATTATGCGCAGGGTGAAATCATTAACATCCCGATTGCCCATGGTGAGGGTAATTACTACTGTGATGAAGAAACATTAAAAACGCTAGAAGAAAATAATCAAATCGTATTCAGATATACAGACAATCCAAATGGAAGCGTTTCTGATATCGCGGGTATTACAAATGAACGTGGCAATGTACTTGGTATGATGCCGCATCCGGAGCGCGCTGTAGATGAACTATTAGGAGGAGCAGATGGCTTGAAGCTCTTTCTATCAATCTTAAAACACTGGAGGGAACACCATGCCGTTACTGCTTGAGCCAAATCCAACACAAATTGAAGAGCAAAAAATTTATGCTGAAATGGGTCTTTCTGACGAAGAATTTCAAATGATTAAAGATATCTTAGGCAGAACGCCAAATTATACAGAAACAGGATTATTTTCTGTCATGTGGTCAGAGCATTGTAGTTATAAAAACTCCAAGCCTGTTCTTCGTAAGTTCCCGACTACAGGTGAACGCGTCCTGCAAGGACCAGGCGAAGGTGCAGGTATTGTGGATATCGGCGACAACCAGGCGGTGGTATTTAAGATTGAAAGTCACAACCATCCATCCGCGATTGAGCCTTATCAAGGAGCGGCTACAGGTGTAGGCGGTATTATTCGCGATGTATTCTCTATGGGTGCGCGTCCTGTTGCACTATTAAACTCTTTGCGCTTCGGTGAGCTACAAACACCGCGCGTAAAGTACTTATTTGAAGAGGTTGTTGCAGGAATCGCAGGCTACGGCAACTGCATTGGTATTCCAACAGTAGGGGGCGAAGTGCAATTTGATCCTTGCTATGAGGGAAATCCGCTTGTGAATGCAATGTGCGTCGGCTTGATTAACCATGAGGATATCAAAAAAGGGCAAGCACACGGAGCGGGCAATACAGTGATGTATGTTGGCGCTTCTACAGGACGTGACGGTATTCATGGCGCGACGTTCGCTTCCGAAGAATTATCTGAGGATTCCGAGTCTAAACGTCCTGCGGTACAGGTGGGAGATCCGTTTATGGAGAAGCTCCTTCTAGAAGCGTGTCTTGAATTAGTAAAATCAGATGCTTTGGTCGGTATTCAAGATATGGGTGCTGCTGGCTTAACTTCTTCTTCAGCAGAAATGGCAAGTAAAGCTGGTATGGGAATTGAAATGCATCTAGACGATGTACCGCAGCGCGAAGCAGGTATGACAGCGTATGAAATGATGCTTTCAGAATCTCAGGAGCGCATGTTGATTGTTGTGAAAAAAGGCCGTGAGCAAGAGATTAAAGATTTGTTCCAAAAGTATGGTCTTGCGGCAGTTGTAGTAGGTAAAGTAACAGAAGATAAAATGCTTCGTCTATTCCATAAAGGTGAAATGGTAGCAGAGGTACCTGCTGATGCTCTGGCGGAAGAAGCACCTGTTTATCATAAACCTTCTCAAGAGCCTGCTTATTTTGCGGAATTCCAAGCGATGGAAAATGATGTTCCGCAGGTTGATAACTATAATGAAACCTTACTTGCTTTGCTTAAGCAGCCGACAATTGCAAGTAAGGAATGGGTCTATGACCAATACGACCACCAAGTACGCACGAGCACAATCGTAACACCAGGATCGGATGCAGCAGTTGTACGTGTACGCGGTACACAAAAAGCGCTTGCGATGACAACAGATTGTAATTCTCGCTATATTTATTTAGATCCGGAAACAGGCGGTAAAATTGCTGTGGCAGAAGCAGCGCGCAACATCGTATGCTCCGGTGCTGAGCCGCTAGCAATCACGGATTGCTTGAACTATGGAAATCCAGAGAAGCCGGAAATCTTCTGGCAAATCGAGAAGTCTGTAGATGGTATGAGCGAGGCATGTCGTACATTATCTACGCCGGTTATTGGCGGAAACGTATCTCTTTACAATGAGCGCAGCGGCGATGCGGTATATCCGACACCGACAGTTGGTATGGTTGGTCTTGTACATGACTTAGCGCATGTAACAACACAAGACTTTAAAGCAAACGGTGATTTAATATATGTAATCGGTGAAACAAAGTCAGAGTTTGGCGGCAGTGAGCTACAAAAGATGACATATGGAAAAATCTTCGGTAAAGCACCTGCGATTGATTTAGACGTAGAAGCGAAACGTCAACAGCAATTGCTTGCAGCTATTCAAGCAGGTCTAGTGCAATCTGCACATGATATTGCTGAAGGTGGCTTTGCGGTAGCCATTGCGGAGTCATTGATGGGAACAGCGTTTGGTGCGGATGTAAAGGTAGAGGGCGATGCAACAGTGGCGTTATTTGCAGAAACACAATCTCGTTTTGTGGTATCTGTAAAGCCAGAAAACCGTGCGGCCTTTGAGCAGGCTGTGGAAGCACAGTATATCGGGACAGTAACAGAAACAGGTAAACTCATCATTCGCGGTACAGAAGAGCTGATTCATGCGGATGTACAGGAGCTGAAAACTGCTTGGAAAGGGGCAATTCCATGCTTGCTGAACTCAAAGGCTTAAATGAAGAGTGCGGTGTTTTTGGGATTTGGGGGCATGAAAATGCAGCACAAATCACGTACTACGGTTTGCATAGCCTTCAGCACCGCGGCCAGGAAGGTGCAGGAATCGTTGTAAATGATGGTACTAGCTTAACCGGACATAAAGGACTCGGCTTAATTACAGAAGTTTTCTCACATGGTGAGCTTGATAAATTAAAAGGAAAAGCAGCAATTGGGCATGTAAGGTATGCAACAGCGGGCGGGGGCGGCTACGAGAATGTGCAGCCGCTTCTCTTCCATTCGCAAACAGGTAGTCTAGCGCTTGCGCACAATGGCAATCTGGTGAATGCGAATCGCTTAAAATATGAACTTGAGATGCAGGGCAGTATTTTTCAAACAACGTCTGATACAGAAGTATTAGCGCATTTACTCCGTCGTCATAATGAATTTCCTCTTATCGATCGAGTGAAGGTAGCATTGAATAAAATTCAAGGAGCATTTGCCTTTTTAATGATGACAGAAACACAGCTTTTGGTTGCGCTTGATCCAAACGGCTTCCGTCCCTTAGCAATCGGTATGCTTGACGGGGCATACGTAGTCGCTTCTGAAACATGTGCGTTTGATATCATAGGGGCAACGTATATTCGTGATGTGGAGCCAGGAGAGCTGCTTATTATCTCTGACGAGGGGATAGAGTCAAGAGTGTTCACAACAGAAACAAAGCATGCGATCTGTAGTATGGAATATGTGTATTTTTCCAGACCGGACAGCAATATCGATGGTATTAACGTTCATGCGGCTCGTAAAAATATGGGTAAACTGCTTGCAAAAGAAGCGCCAGTTGAGGCAGACGTAGTTACAGGTGTACCGGATTCCAGTATTTCAGCAGCGATCGGATTTGCAGAGGCATCAGGTATTCCGTACGAGCTTGGCTTAATCAAAAATCGCTATGTAGGGCGTACGTTTATTCAACCCTCGCAAGAATTGCGTGAACGCGGTGTAAAGATGAAGCTCTCTCCTGTTCGCGGTATTGTAGAAGGTAAGCGTGTGGTAATGATTGATGATTCCATTGTGCGCGGCACAACGAGTAGAAGGATTGTACAAATGCTGCGTGATGCCGGCGCGACAGAGGTGCATGTGCGCATTGCGGCACCGCCGATCGTTAATCCATGCTACTACGGTATTGACACATCCACAAGAGAAGAATTGATTGCATCCAAGCATAGCATAGAAGAAATGCGAGTGCTCATTGGCGCGGATTCTTTGTCTTTTTTAAGTGAAGAGGGTCTTGTTGATGCGGTGGGACGCAAGCGTGGCGAATGCGGTGGACAATGTATGGCTTGCTTTAACGGACAATATCCAACACCGATTTATGGAGAAGAGTTGGTACATCAGCGTAATTAATCAGGTATTTATATAGAATTGGTTTCAAAAGGAGGCGTACAAGGTGGCACATTCTTATAAAGAAGCGGGAGTCGATATTGAAGCGGGATATGAAGCGGTGACGCGCATGAAAAAGCATGTTCAAAAAACGACTCGTCCCGAGGTTTTGGGCGGTTTAGGCGGATTTGGCGGCATGTTTGATATCTCGAAGTTCGGTATGCAGGAGCCAGTTTTAATTTCCGGTACAGATGGTGTAGGCACAAAGCTGATGTTAGCGTTTATGATGGATAAGCATGGTACAATTGGAATCGATGCAGTGGCCATGTGTGTAAACGATATTGTGGTACAGGGAGCAGAACCATTGTTTTTCCTAGACTACATCGCTTGTGGTAAAGCAGATCCTGCCCGAATTGAAAGTATTGTAAAAGGAGTGGCAGAAGGTTGTTTACAAGCCGGTTGCTCTTTAATTGGCGGTGAAACTGCGGAAATGCCAGGAATGTACGCTGAGAATGAATATGATCTAGCTGGATTTACAGTTGGAATTGCTGATAAGCAAAGGCTGATCACAGGAAAAAGCATTGAAGCAGGGGATGTATTAATTGGTCTATCCTCAAATGGTATTCACAGCAACGGTTATTCGCTTGTGCGAAAAGTGCTACTAGAACAAGGACAATTGTCTCTGCATGAAACATATGGAAATTTGGAAACGACGCTTGGAGAAGAATTGCTTCGTCCGACACGTATTTATGTGAAACCCATCCTAGAAGCGTTGAAGCATTTTGATATTAAAGGAATGGCACATATTACAGGCGGAGGCTTCATTGAAAATATTCCTCGTATGCTTCCGGAAGGAATCGGGGCAGAAATTGATTACGGCTCTTGGCCTATTCCCCCAATCTTTGATTTGCTGCAAGAAACAGGGGACCTGAACCGAAATGAAATGTTCAATATTTTCAATATGGGCATCGGTATGGTACTTGCAGTGTCAGAATCAGAGTTTGCAGGTGTTATTAGATTGCTAGAAGCGCAGGGAGAAAAAGCATATATTATCGGCCGAGCGGCTTCAGGAGAAGGTGTAACGTTTGGCGGAGGAGCAGTCGTATGAAAATAGCGGTATTCGCTTCGGGGAACGGCTCCAATTTTCAAGCGATAATAGATGCAATGGAGAATGGTGCGCTGTCAGTGGAAATTGGTCTGCTCGTTTGTGATAAAGCAGGGGCGATGGCTATTGAGCGAGCAAAAGCGCATAGTATTCCGACCTTTGTATTTGCAGCTAAAAGTTATGCTTCTAAAGAAGCTTTTGAAACAGATATTTTGAAGCAGCTGCGTATTCATAACATAGAATGGATCTTTCTCGCTGGTTATATGCGTTTGATTGGTACAGTTTTATTGGAGGCGTATAAAGGTCGCATTGTCAACATTCATCCGTCGCTATTACCTGCTTTTCCAGGCAAAGACGCGGTAGGTCAGGCTTTGGAGGCCGGGGCAACGGAGACAGGCGTAACCATTCACTTTGTTGATGAAGGCATGGACACTGGGCCGGTGATTGCGCAGGCACCCGTGTCAATCGAACCGAGTGATACGCATGAAAGCCTGCATCAAAAAATTCAAGCGCTAGAACATACCTTGTACATCCAGACCATTCAAACTTTAGTAACAGGAGTGAAATTGTCATGAAAAAACGTGCGTTAGTAAGTGTATCTGATAAAACGGGCATTGTGGAATTCGTTAAAGGATTAATAGAAGCAGATGTTGAGGTTATTTCTACAGGAGGCACGAAAAAGCTGCTGCAAGAAAATGGCTTGAACGTAATCGGTATTTCTGAAGTAACGGGATTCCCTGAAATTATGGATGGACGCGTTAAAACACTTCACCCGAATATTCATGGCGGCTTGCTTGCAGTTCGTGACAACGAAACACATGTGGCGCAAATGAATGAGCTTGGTATTCAGCCCATCGACTTTGTTGTAGTTAACTTATATCCGTTTAAACAAACGATCGCGAAGCCGGATGTAACATTTGAGGATGCGATTGAAAATATTGATATTGGTGGCCCAACAATGATTCGTTCCGCTGCGAAAAATCACGAATATGTTGCTGTCATCGTAGATCCTACTGATTACTCTGCAGTTCTTACAGAATTAAAGGAAAGTGGCGATGTGTCTAAGGAAGCAAAGCGTAAGCTGGCGGCAAAAGTATTCCGTCACACAGCTGCATACGACGCTTTAATCTCTGAATACCTAACAAAGCAAACAGGTGAAGAAAGCCCTGAGACAATTACAGTTACTTTTGAGAAGAAACAGGATTTGCGCTACGGTGAAAATCCGCATCAAAAAGCGACTTTCTATAAAAGTCCATTCGTAGCTGCTTCCTCGATTGCGTATGCAAAGCAGCTGCATGGTAAAGAATTGTCGTACAATAATATTAATGATGCAGATGCTGCGCTTAGCATTGTAAAGGAATTCGAACAGCCAGCTGTTGTGGCAATTAAACATATGAACCCATGCGGCGTTGGAATCGGTGCTGATATCCATGAGGCGTACCAACGTGCGTACGAAGCTGATCCGGTTTCTATTTTTGGAGGTATTGTAGCGGCGAATCGTGAGATTGATAAAGCAACAGCTGAAAAATTGCATGAGATTTTCTTAGAAATTATCATTGCGCCTTCCTTCTCGCAAGAAGCACTGGATATCTTACAAAGCAAGAAGAATCTTCGTCTATTAACGGTAGACATTGCGAAAGAGAAGGCAGCTAATAAAATGACGTCTGTACAAGGTGGCTTACTTGTCCAAGAAGAGGATGTTCTATCCTTAGAGGCTGCAAATATCACAATTCCAACAAAGCGTCAGCCTACTGAACAAGAATGGGAAGATCTAAAGCTTGGCTGGAAAGTTGTAAAGCATGTGAAATCAAACGCCATCGTGCTGACGAAGGACAATATGACGATTGGTGTCGGCGCAGGCCAGATGAATCGTGTTGGTGCAGCTAATATTGCAATCGCACAAGCAGGAGAAAAAGCAATAGGGGCATCCCTTGCATCTGATGCATTCTTCCCAATGGATGATACGGTAGAAGCGGCGGCGAAGGCTGGCGTAACGGCAATCATTCAGCCTGGTGGCTCTATTCGCGATGAGGATTCTATTAAAAAGGCGGATGAATACGGAATCGCAATGGTATTTACAGGTGTTCGTCACTTTAAACACTAAGGGGGAGAAAGTATGAACATTCTGGTTATCGGAAGAGGCGGTCGTGAGCACGCATTGGCATGGAAGCTCGCGCAATCAGGCCATCATGTTTATGTAGCACCAGGTAATCCTGGTATGCGCGATGTTGCGCAATTGGTGACACTTGATGAAAACGACATTCCAGCACTAATTGCATTCGCAAAGGAAAAAGAAGTGGCTTTGACAATCGTTGGCCCTGAGGTTCCTTTAATGAATGGAATTGTAAATGAGTTTGAAGAAGCGGGTCTTCGTATTTTCGGTCCGCGCAAGGAAGCAGCGGTTATCGAAGGAAGTAAAGCCTTCACGAAGGATTTAATGAAGAAATATCACATTCCTACAGCGGCATATGAAACCTTTACAGAGTACGAACAGGCTGTGGCTTATATTGAGAAAATTGGGGCACCGATTGTAATTAAAGCTGACGGATTGGCTGCAGGAAAAGGCGTGACTGTAGCCATGACGAAGGAAGAGGCGCTAGAAGCTCTGCAAGAGATGATGCTAAATGAAAAGTTTGGTGCTGCAAGTAAAAAGGTTGTCATTGAAGAATTCTTAGAAGGACAAGAATTCTCCTTGATGGCATTTGTGGCGGGCACGAAGGTATATCCAATGGTGATTGCACAAGATCATAAGCGTGCTTTTGACGGCGACCAAGGCCCTAATACAGGGGGAATGGGTGCATATTCACCTGTGCCGCAAATTCCTGCGAGTGCTGTAGAAAAGGCTGTTGAAACAGTACTTCTGCCTGTTTCGGCGGCGATGGTGAATGAAGGTCGTTCCTTCACAGGTATTTTGTATGCGGGTTTAATTTTAACAGCACAAGGTCCTAAAGTTATTGAGTTCAATGCACGGTTTGGCGATCCAGAAACAGAGGTTGTATTGCCGCGCCTGGAGAATGATTTGGCAGATGTTATGCTGTGCCTGCTCGATGGCAAAGAAGTTGACTTGCAGTGGTCAACAGATGCGGTTGTTGGTGTTGTACTTGCGGCGGTCGGCTATCCGGAAGCATATGAAAAGGGTCATGTCATTCGAGGACTTGACCAAGTAGGAGAAGGCACCCTTGTCTTCCATGCTGGTACGTCCATGCAAGACGGTGAATTTGTGACAAACGGCGGTCGTGTATTGTTTGTAGCATGTAGAGGCAAAGAATTATCAGAAGCGCAAAAGCGCGTATATGAAGAAATTCGCCATATTGAAAGCGAAGGCTTATTTTTCCGCTCTGATATCGGTAAAAAGGCCATCGACTATATAATGGTATAAGAAACAGCCGGTGCTATTGTAGCACCGGCTGTTGGTGTGTGGTAGAAAGGAAATTCAGTCGTTGCAGTGTTGACAAGAAAATGCGTTTTCTCTTCCGAATTCAAAATGATTTCGTACCCAAAATCGCTTCGGCTATGTCAGCCTCAATTTCCTTATCTGAAGCACTATAAGCTTTTTTATCATGATGTGAAGGCTCATCATGATGTGCTTTGTGTGCCTCTTGCTTATTAGAATGTCCCTTTTTCATAAAGCTCATCATAGGTAAATTCATGTATTTGTTAAGCTTAAAGGCTTCCGTCACTGGACAGAAACGCACTATACCCTCGGCAACCTTCATTGCCCCTAATACAACAGAAAGCTTTGCGGAAAAGCACCAAGGTTTACGCGTTAACTTAATAGCGGCAAAGGTAACCATTGTTAATCCCGCTGTAATGCGGATTAACGCATTCAACGTGCCGATGTTTGGTTTGAACACGAGAAACAGCTCCTTTTCCTTCAGGTTGAAGTAAATCATCTACCTCGTCTCTTATTGTGTATCACCTCACGCACACTATACAATCCAACATTTAGGACAAACTATATAAGGTCATATTATCGGTTCGTTAATTCATAAAACTTTGTTATAATGAAATGATGCATAAAGCAGGAAAGAGGTGTTCTTATGTACGACATAAAACAATGGAAGCATGTGTTTAAGCTGGACCCGAATAAAGAGCTAAGTGAAGAAGATCTTGAAAAAATTTGTGAATCGGGAACAGATGCCATCCTTGTGGGCGGAAGTGACGGTGTAACATTGGATAATGTATTATTCATGCTATCAAGCATTCGCAGATATACAGTACCTTGTGTACTCGAGGTGTCATCTTTAGAGGCAGTCACACCCGGTTTTGACTACTACTACATTCCCTCCGTTTTGAACAGTCGTAATCCCCAGTGGATTACTGGTTTGCACTACGAAGCGTTAAAGGAATTCGGCGATATCATGAACTGGGACGAGATTTTTATGGAGGGATATTGTGTTCTAAATCCAGATTCTAAAGTCGCGGCATTAACAGAAGCAAATTGCACATTAAGTCATGATGAAGTAATTGCCTATGCGCGTTTAGCGGACAAGTTGCTGCGTTTACCGATTTTCTATCTGGAGTACAGTGGTACATACGGAGATCCCGAGCTTGTAAAAAAGGTAAAACGCGAGCTAGAATCCGCCCATTTATACTACGGCGGAGGCATCGCAACGAAGGAGCAGGCTGCAGAGATGGCTCGGTATGCGGATACGGTTGTGGTTGGCAATTTAATTTATACAGACGTAAAAGAGGCTTTGCGTACAGTGCAAGCGGTGAAAGGGGAGTGACAACATGAGCGGATTGCAATTATTAACAGGCTTAAACCCTGAGCAGCAAGCTGCGGTCAGAACAACAAGCGGTCCCCTGCTAATCATGGCAGGTGCGGGAAGTGGGAAAACCAGAGTATTAACGCACCGCATTGCTTATTTGCTACAGGAAAAAGGCGTAGCACCATGGAACATACTCGCCATCACATTTACAAACAAGGCAGCTCGCGAAATGAGAGAGCGTATTGATAAACTGGTTGGTCCGGAAGCAAATGATATTTGGATTTCAACCTTTCACTCTATGTGTGTTCGGATTTTGCGCCGCGACATTGATCGCATTGGCATTAGCCGTAATTTCACCATTTTAGATGACAGCGATCAAATGTCAGTTGTCAAAAACATTTTAAAGGATCGCAACGTTGATCCGAAAAAGTTTGAGCCACGCGCTTTGTTAGGTGCAATCAGCAGTGCCAAAAACGAACTGATTACCCCGGAGCAATATACAAAAGAAGCATCTCCCGACCCGTACGAAAAAATGGTCAGTGATGTGTATACAGAATATCAAAAGCGTCTTCGAAAAAACAATGCGCTTGACTTTGATGATTTAATCATGACAACCATCCACTTGTTTGAGCGCGTACCGGAAGTGTTGGAGTTTTATCAGCGGAAGTTTCAGTACATACACGTCGATGAGTACCAAGACACAAACCGTGCGCAATATTTACTCGTGAAAATGATAGCTGCACGTTTTCAAAATTTGTGTGTTGTGGGTGATTCGGATCAGTCTATTTATCGTTGGCGCGGTGCGGATATTACGAATATTTTATCGTTTGAGAAGGATTATCCGAGCGCGACGGTAATTATGCTAGAGCAGAATTACCGCTCTACAAAGAATATTCTACAGGCTGCTAATACAGTAATTAATAATAATTTAAATCGCAAGCCCAAGAATTTATGGACGGATAATGAACAAGGACATCCCATTTCCTACTATCGTGCGGTAACGGAGCAGGATGAGGCGTACTTTGTTGCGAAAAAAATTCGCGAAGATATCCAAATTGGTAAACGCAGCTATAAGGATTTTGCGGTGTTATATCGCACTAATGCTCAGTCTCGTGTGGTGGAGGAGGTTTTCTTAAAATCTAATATTCCGTATAAAATCGTCGGTGGTATTAAGTTCTATGATCGCAAAGAAATTAAAGACATCCTAGCCTACTTACGCTTAATTGCAAACCCACAGGACGAGATTAGCTTCTCTCGTATCATTAATGTACCGAAGCGCGGTATTGGCGCATCCTCCATTGATAAAATCATCAACTACGGAACGATGAATGACCTGCCTTTAAGCGATGTACTAGAACAAATTGATTTTGTCGGACTGAGTGCCAAAATTACGAATGCTGTTGGGGAGTTTCATCGTCATATGAAGGGCTGGGTACAGCAGCAGGAATATTTGTCTGTAACGGAATTGGTGGAAGAGGTGCTGGAGAAAACGGGCTACCGCGATATGCTGAAAAACGAGCGTTCTTTAGAAGCACAAGCGCGTCTGGAGAACTTAGAAGAGTTTTTATCGGTTACACAAAACTTTGAAGCACAAAGCGAAGACAAAAGCTTAGTCGCGTTTTTAACGGATTTGGCGCTCGTAGCGGATATTGACCGCGTTGATGAAGAGCCAGGCAGCCAAGAAGAAGTTATTTTAATGACCATGCACTCAGCAAAAGGACTGGAGTTTCCAGTTGTGTTTATTGTTGGTATGGAGGAGGGCATTTTCCCGCATTTGCGTTCGTTGATGGACGAAAATGAGATGGAAGAAGAGCGTCGCTTGGCGTATGTGGGCGTGACGCGAGCCGAACAAGAGTTGTATATAACAAATGCCCAAATGAGGACGTTATACGGTAGAACGAGTATGAATCCGGAATCGCGCTTTATTGCAGAGATTCCACAAGAACTGATACAGCCGCTTCATAGTGTACCGCAAAAACGAAAGACAACACCGACTCCAGCGCCTCGGATGCGCACTGTACAGCAACCGACGTTGCAGTCTACAGGTGGGGAGCAGCATGGCTGGCGTGTAGGTGACAAAGCGGCACACAATAAATGGGGAACAGGTACGGTTGTGAGTGTGAAGGGCGATGGAGACAATATGGAGCTTGATATTGCCTTCCCAAGTCCAACAGGTATTAAACGATTGCTGGCAAAGTTTGCCCCAATTACGAAGGTGTAGGAGGTTACCTATGTCAAGTGAGATTGCACAGCGCATAAAAGAACTGCGCGATATGTTAAATAAATTTAATTATGAGTATCATGTTTTGGATAAGCCTTCCGTTTCAGATGCTGAATATGACAAGTATATGCAAGAGTTGATGCGGTTAGAGGAAGAGTATCCGGAATTTTTGACAGACGATTCTCCTTCCTTGCGTGTCGGCGGACAAGTCCTTGATGTGTTTACAAAAGTGACACACACATCACCCATGCTTAGCCTTGGCAATGCATTTAATGAGACAGATTTGCGTGATTTTGACCGAAAAGTTCGCCAAGGTAGCGGACGCGAGGAGATTCGTTATGTTTGCGAATTGAAAATAGATGGGTTAGCGGTATCCCTTCGTTATGAAAACGGTTTGTTTGTGCAAGGTGCTACCCGCGGCGACGGAGTAACAGGTGAAGATATTACCCAAAACCTAAAAACGATTAAAGCCATCCCACTGCGTTTAAAGGAATCTGCTACAATGGAAGCGCGCGGAGAGGCTTATATGCCAAAGCGTTCTTTTGTAAAGCTCAATGAAGAAAAAGAAGAAAAGGGCGAAGTTTTATTTGCGAACCCAAGAAATGCTGCAGCTGGTTCTCTACGTCAATTGGATCCAAAAATTGCAGCACAGCGTAATTTATCGTTCTTTGTGTACGGTTTAACGAATTTAGAAGGACAAACTATTTCATCTCATAGTGAGGCATTGAATTATCTCGATGCGCTTGGCTTTAAAACGAACACGCATCGTCGTGTTTGCGGCAGTATAGAGGAAGTGATTGCCTATGTGGAAGAGTGGCAAATTAAGCGTCCAGAGCTTGACTATGAAATAGACGGTATCGTAATCAAAGTAGATGATGTGACGATACAACAGCAATTAGGGTTAACAGCGAAAAGTCCAAGATGGGCTATAGCGTATAAGTTTCCAGCTGAAGAGGTTGTGACAAAACTGCTTGATATTGAGCTAAATGTAGGTCGTACAGGCGTTGTTACACCAACCGCAAATCTCGAACCTGTTCGTGTTGCTGGTTCCATTGTGCGCCGCGCTTCGCTTCATAACGAAGATCTAATTCGTGAAAAAGACATTCGTATCGGTGATTATGTAATCATCAAAAAAGCCGGAGATATTATTCCCGAGGTCGTAAGTGCATTGGTCGAGCGTCGTACAGGAGAAGAGCAAGAGTTCCGTATGCCAGAGACCTGTCCAGAATGTGAGAGTGACTTAGTAAGGTTAGAAGGAGAAGTCGCGCTTCGTTGTTTAAATCCATCTTGTCCAGCGCAAATCCGTGAAGGGTTGATTCATTTTGTATCTCGTGATGCCATGAATATTGATGGTTTGGGAGAACGCGTGATTACACAGCTTTTCAATGAAAAGTTAATTCATACGGTTGCGGATATATACAAATTGGAAAAAGAACAGTTGTTGGGGCTTGAGCGTTTTGGCGAAAAATCCGCATCTAACTTAATTGCAGCTATCCAAGCTTCTAAGAATAACTCTCTTGAGAAGTTATTGTTCGGATTGGGAATTCGTCACGTTGGATCAAAGGCTGCCCGCACACTAGCCCAGCATTTTGATAACATGGAAAACCTGCGTAAGGCAAGCGTAGAAGAATTAACAGCTATTAATGAAATTGGTGATAAAATGGCAGAGTCTATTGTCGCTTATTTTGATAATGAAGAAGTAGAAGAACTGCTTCAAAAGCTTGCCGAGCACGGCGTAAATATGATATATAAAGGCGTAAAACCTTCAGAAGTGGTAAACAGCGATTCATATTTTGCAGGTAAAACGGTTGTATTAACTGGTAAACTGGAGCTTATGGGACGAAGTGAGGCAAAGAAGAAAATTGAAGAGCTTGGCGGGAAAGTGACTGGAAGTGTGAGTAAAAGTACAGATTTACTAATCGCAGGAGAAGCGGCTGGTTCCAAATTAGCACAGGCTGAAAAACATAACGTAGAAGTATGGAATGAAGAGAGGTTTGTGGCGGAGTTAAATAAGTAAGAGGTGTAAATATGAAGAAGCTTGCATTATGTATAAGTCTTGGGCTGATCCTGACAGGATGCGCCCCAAGCTTTCAAAAGGACGAAAAGATCGTCCAAAAAGTGGGAAAATCTAAAGAGAATTCGATTATTCCTAGCTACTCTATTTCCGATGAATACTATAAATCGATCATTCCGTTTGAAGAAGGCGCTGCCCGCGGCTTGGTGGTGCAAGGGCTTAACAGCCGCTTGGATATCGATGAGTTTGAAACCGGGCTGATGCGCATTGCACAAGAATCTTTCAGTACAAAAGATTACTTGTTTCAAGAAGGACAATTTCTAAGTAGAGACACCGTACAACAGCTTGTGCAGAGAAAGCGAACAGATGCGCAGCAAGCAGAAGCGGAGAAACGTCAAAACAACTTAAACAAAAAGGTCAAAGTGCCGAATTTAGGATTGAACCCACCATATGATAAAGATGCTCCTGGTTCTGTTGAAGATAAAAATGCGAAAAGCCCAATTTATCTATCTAATATCTTAGAGCATAATTATATGATTAAAAACGGTAATGGTGAAGTAGAAATTGGCGGTGTTGTAATTGGTTTAGCGATGAATTCCGTTCATTATTATAATCTTCCGCCGGAGCAAGGCGGTTATCCGCGTGAAACACCTATTCCGGAAGGAGAAATGCTAGAACAGGGCAAAAAAATGGCCCAAGCTATTTTAGATGTTTTAGTCAAACAAGAAAAATGGAGAGATGTTCCTGTTACTTTTGCGATTTATCGACAAGAAGCCAAGTCTTCCCTTGTGCCAGGGCATTTTGTAACCTATACAAAGCTGGACAAAGGAGAAACAAAAGTTGGTGACTGGGACAGCATTGATGAGCGGTACTACTTATTTCCTTCTGAAGCAGGAAAAAAGGATTATCGCGAAGATAATACAAAGATAGAAAACTTTAAGTCAGATATTGCTGAGTATTTCCCGAATAACTTCACGGCAGTAGTAGGTCGTGGCTTTTATAAAGATAAGCAAATTCAAGAGTTAAAGCTAGATATACCTGTCCAGTTTAATGGAAAAGCGGAGGTCATTGGCTTCACACAATTTGTGACAGGTTTGATTATGGAGCATTTTCCAAACTACGTTAAGGTCGAGGTGAATATTCATTCGGTCGGCAGGCAAGAGGCTGTAATTTTACGGGATTCAGAGCAAGAACAACCAATTGTTCATATATTTGACTGAGCAGAGTCATTCTTATAAAAGCTTTGGATAGACAAAAATATTATAGAGAGTGTATAAAAGGGAAGCTATTTCCTTGTTATACACTCTCTTCTTTTAAAATTTTATTTCTTAATATAAGACTGATACTTTTCCATATCTGTACTAATTACTTTTGTAGGTACTCCTGCAATAACGCAATTACTTGGTACTTCTTTTGTTACAACAGAGTTTGCGTCAACTACAACGTTATCTCCAATTCGTCCTCCCAGACACTTTGTACCTGGTCCTATAAATACGTAATCATCTATTGTTGGTAGCGTCTCTCTAGAGCCGATGGTTACATTTTGTGATATAACACAGTTCGCCCCAATTTTTGCTTTCGCATGAATGACAACCCCAATCCCTCCATAACCTAGTCGTGTTCCTTTTCCGATTTCGGCAGTATAAGGGATGATGGAGTTGAATCGGAAATGAATAAAGCTTTTAAGGAAGTTAGCTCCTTGTATCAAACCATTATAAATAATATGCGTAGCTTACTTTATCACTAGAAGCTGTTACCTTTACATATAAATGAAAAAATTTTTTGATTTCTGTACAAATCTCGCGAATAGCTAACATAATTGTCCACCTGCTAAAAATTTATTTATAAAATGATTTCTTCATAATTATATATTAGTGTGTTATCGATTTACAATTCTACATACAGGCACGAATATCTTGAAAGAATCTTGCATCGTTAGGGTACTTGTAAATGGATGAATGATTTCTAGGGTATAAAGATAGTGATGAGAGCCTTAAAAATATTTTAAGAAAATGTTGCATGTATAAAAATATGTATAAAATTAAGTGTTTATTCGTTTCTTTACACTAAGTATGTAAGGAGATGTATTTTTATAAAAGTTAGAGAGTAATGAGGATAAAGGTATTTTATAGAATGTCTACAAGCTTTTTCAAGTGAATGTTATTAGAAGTTTTTAAGTGCTTTTATGAAAACGTGCACATTTTATTTCGTTGTAAAATTATACACTTTATACAAAAACAATGTTTCAAGAAAGTTTGAACTAATCATAATAATCATGTAGAATAGAGATTGTGATGTAAACGCTTTTCATACAAAAAGGGGAGGCATTGATTATGGTAGTAGCTTACAAACATGAGCCTTTTACAGATTATACGGTAGAGGCCAATAAACTTGCATTTGAAGAAGGGTTGAAGAAGGTAGAATCTTATCTTGGACAAGATTATCCACTAATCATCGGGGGAGAACGCATTACAACGGAAGATAAAATTGTATCCGTTAACCCTGCAAATAAAGAAGAAGTTATCGGTCGCGTATCAAAAGCAAACCGCGAGCTTGCAGAAAAGGCGATGCAAATTGCTGATACAACGTTCCAAACTTGGAGAAAAACAAAGCCAGAAATGCGTGCCGACATCTTGTTCCGTGCAGCTGCAATCATCCGTCGTAGAAAGCATGAGTTCTCTGCAATTCTGACGAAAGAAGCAGGAAAGCCTTGGAGAGAAGCAGATGCAGATACTGCAGAAGCAATCGATTTCTTAGAGTACTACGGTCGTCAAATGTTAAAATTAAAAGATGGCATTCCAGTGGAAAGCCGTCCAATCGAATATAACCGCTTCTCATATATTCCACTAGGAGTAGGTGTTATCATTTCTCCTTGGAACTTCCCGTTTGCAATCATGGCAGGTATGACAACTGCTGCAGTTGTATCCGGTAACACAGTTCTTTTGAAGCCTGCGAGCACGACACCTGTTGTTGCTGCGAAGTTCATTGAAGTATTAGAAGAAGCAGGTCTTCCTGCAGGTGTTGTAAACTTTGTACCGGGTAGCGGTTCTGAAGTGGGAGATTATTTGGTTGATCACCCTCGCACACGCTTTATCAGCTTCACAGGTTCAAAAGAAGTTGGTATTCGTATTTATGAGCGTGCGGCGAAAGTAAATCCTGGTCAAATTTGGTTAAAGCGTGTTATCGCTGAAATGGGCGGTAAAGATACAATTGTAGTAGATAAAGAAGCAGACCTTGAATTAGCAGCGCAATCCATCGTTGCGTCCGCATTCGGTTTTTCTGGTCAAAAATGTTCTGCTTGCTCTCGTGCGGTTATCGTAGAAGATGTATATGATACAGTACTTGAAAGAGCAGTAGAATTGACAAAAGAATTGACGCTTGGCAACCCGGCTGAACAAGGCACATACATGGGTCCTGTAAATGACCAAGGCGCGTTCGATAAAATCATGAGCTACATCCAAATTGGTAAAGAAGAAGGTAAGCTAATGACAGGCGGCGAGGGAGATGACTCCAAAGGTTGGTTCATTCAACCTACAATCTTCGCTGATGTAGCTGAAGATGCTCGTTTGATGAAAGAAGAAATCTTTGGACCGGTTGTAGCATTCTGTAAGGCAAAAGATTTCGATCATGCAATCGATATTGCTAACAACACAGAGTTTGGTTTAACAGGAGCAGTAATCTCCAACAACCGTGCAAACATTGAAAAAGCTCGTGAAGACTTCCACGTAGGTAACCTATACTTCAACCGCGGCTGCACAGGTGCAATCGTTGGATACCAACCATTCGGTGGCTTCAACATGTCTGGTACTGACTCCAAAGCAGGCGGTCCTGACTATTTGCTTCTTCACATGCAAGCAAAAACAACATCTGAAACACTTTAATAAAAAACCTTTCCGGCTGTGCCGGAAAGGTTTTTTTGAGAAGTAAAACGGCCGATAGAGTATTAAAATTGATACAACAAGGAGGGCGATATCGCTCTTCTTTTTTTGTTTGGATGCACAGAGAAGAAAATGGAGAAAAACAACAAAATTGTACAACATTAAGGGTGCACAATTTGAAATAAGTATGCTAAAATACTAAATTGTGCAGAAGTTTTGACAATATTGTAAGGAGGAGCATCTGTGAATCAATTCTTCCATAAGAAATCGATACAAGAGATTATGGGAAATCGCGATAAAGGTCTAGAAAAAACATTGGGAGCATTCGACCTTGTTCTTCTTGGAATTGGCGCGATTGTTGGAATAGGAATTTTAGTATTAACAGGTATGATTGCGGCAAACTACGCCGGACCATCTGTTATTTTTTCTTTTATACTAGCTGCGATTATATGTACATTTGTAGCGTTTTGTTATGCCGAGCTGGCATCTGCTTTACCGACTTCAGGCGGGGTATATATTTATTCATATCTTACTGTCGGAGAACTTGTAGCATTTTTGATTGGCTGGGCACAAATGCTGATGTATATATTGGCTGTAGCTGCGGTAGCTAATGGCTGGTCGGCTTATTTTGTGTCACTATTGAACGGCTTTGGAGTAGAAATCCCTAAAGCATGGCATACAGATCCGATGCAGGGCGGCTTTGCTAATATACCGGCCATTGTGATTGTCTTGTTATTAACATGGGTGTTAACACAAGGAGCAAAGGAAAGTAAACGAATTACTAATATGATGGTCATGATTAAAATCATAATTATTGCTTTGTTTGTTGTGGTGGGTATATTTTATGTAAAGCCGGATAATTGGACACCATTTATGCCATTTGGTGTAGAAGGGATTATTGGCGGTGCTGCAGCTGTATTTTTCGCATTTTTAGGCTTTGACGCGGTAGCTGCGGCAGCAGAAGAAGTGAAAAATCCGAAGCGCGACTTGCCAATCGGGATTATTGGTTCTTTGGTCATTTGTACCATTTTATACGTTGTCGTTTCGCTGATCTTAACGGGTATGGTGCCATTTGAGCAGCTGGATGTATCCGATGCGATGGCGTTTGCGTTACATGCTGTTGGACAAGATATGGTAGCAGGTATTTTATCGGTGGGGGCATTAGCTGGTATTACAACCGTTATTCTTGCGTATTTGTATGCGGGTGTGCGAATGTTATTTGCGATGAGCCGTGACAAACTATTGCCGCAAACGTTTTCTCGCATGGATGCTAAAACAAATACACCTGTGTTTTCAACATGGTTGCTTGGTTTACTTGCAGCAGTGTTAGGTGGCTTTGTTGACTTAAAGGCATTATCTGATTTGGTAAATATGATTGCGCTCTTAACGTTTATCATGGTAGCAATTTCAGTCATAATTTTACGTCGTACCCATACAAACCTGCAACGAGGATTTACTGCTCCGTTTGTTCCGTATCTACCAGTACTAGTAATTGTTTGCTGCGCATATTTAATGTTAAAGCTAAACCATCTTACTTGGATGTATTTGGCATTCTGGCTAATTTTAGGTGCCATTTCGTACTATCTTCATGGGAAATTCCAAATGAAATTGGACAATACCCTCAGAAAAATAGGATAAACAAAACCCCTTTAGCAGCCACTAAAGGGGTTTTGTTTGGATGTTTTTGACCCAGGGCATGTTATTAATTTGATATGCTGGCTTGCGATGGGTGTATAGGTTTGGTAGACCCGGATGAAAGTGCGCTGGTGGTCCGTGAGAAGTTCTTGCGGTACACCTAACCCTAGAAGAGTGCGCGCTGGTGGTCCGTGAGAAGCTGTTGCGGTACACCTAATCCTAGAAGAGTGCGCGCTGGTGGTCCGTGAGAAGCTGTTGCGGTACACCTAACCCTAGAAAAGTGCGCGCTGGTGGTCCGTGAGAAGCTGTTGCGGTACACCTAATCCTAGAAGAGTGCGCGCTGGTGGTCCGTGAGAAGCTGTAACGGTACACCCAACCTCTCTCATTCTAGAAAGAATCTTGTATTAATATGTATGAATCTTCTTAACCTGACTCTCATGAATAAATAACGTTGTATACGCACTAGAATCAGAGAATACTTCGTAATAAGTTCCCTGTGATGTTTGGGTGGTTCCTTTAATAGCGACTGTAATGTCTTTGCCAACAGTTGCTGCTTTTTTGCCAGCTAGATTTGCAAGCAACACGGTTCCTTCTGTCACTCTCCCAAGTTCATATGTTTTATAATTACGGTTACTATACATTTTGTCTAATCGGTGCATCACGGACGAAATATTTCGAGACCAGTTGCTGTCGCTCGCATATAGTACATTCATGCCCCGAGCTTTATCTCCAAGAAACGCACCGTTATAAAACTTTGCATCAGGTGTTAGATAGTTTCTGTCAATATATCCTGCACAATAGTCAATGCCCTCTTGTAACGTTGCAAATGATGCGGCGCCATCATAAGGATTGGAGTCTACTGCTTTAAAGCCGAATAAATTGTTTTTTTCTCTGGCAATCCGGCTTGTTCCCCATGCAGACTCTACAATGGCATGTGAAAGTAGGTAAGCTGCATTCATGTTGTACTTGTTAGCAGCTTCAATAAAATAGATGCCTGTCCCAATTAAGGGGCTATCTGGTCGACTGGCGCGAATAAATGCATCTAGTTCAGCTGCTGTATAGGATGATGATACACGTAAAGGCAAGTATGCAAAGTATTGATAGCTCTCCTTTCCGCCAATTAAAGTTCGATCAAAAGCTGTATACTGTACGCCATCTTTTAAATGTGTAGGTGCATAGCCTTCATTTAAGACATAGTAGCTATTGGTAGCGACCTGGTATGAATTATAAAGAATATTGCCTGCTTTTACTGTATAAAAAGAGGTTTTCGTTTTGAGTAAATTAGGATGTAGTTCTACATCTTGTGCAAATACATACCCATTTTTACCATCGAAAGACACATGAATACGGGAGCCATCTACTTTAACAAACTTTAAATCTGTGTTTGGGGCAACATATGTTACCTGTTTGTGAGTTTGCAGGTCATATATATTAGTAACTTTATTGGTACGTACAAACCCCTGTTTCATATCAATAATTTTTCCGTTTCGTGTCACGTAGCCGTCTGATTTTAATGAAGCAAAGGCTTTTGCAGCTTCTTGTTGGTTTGCCTGCAGCATGCTGTAGGAGCCGGTAACGATAGAATATGAAGCGGTCCCTTTGTCAGTTTTAACATATCCTAAAGAAATATAAGCATATTTACCATTAAACGCAATTTTCCCCCAGCCATTTTCTTTGCTTACGATTATAACGGATTGACCTTGATTGAGCTTTCCTACAATGGCACCGCTGGTAGAAGGAGTAGATCTAACATTTAAAGTAGCTGTTGTAACAGATGTTTCTTCTTCTTGTAAGGGCTGTACTGCAAGAGCGGGTATAAATGCTTCTTTGTCGTTAAATAGAATGGTTAACCAACCCTTAGCCTCTGACAAGACTTGTACTTCGCTGTTCTGTTTTACAACACCGAGCGACTTTCCTGTATAAGCAGCCTTATCGTATACTGTGGTTTGTGGGACTGTAATCTGTTTTTTTATAGTCTCTTTTAAAGGTGTATCTTTGAACTGTAAATACTTTGTTAATACGAATGCTTCGCGTCCGTTCAGCCAAATTTTTGTCCATGTTTTCTCCTGACCAATCACATCCACTTTACTTCCTTTTTTCATTTTATCTACAATCTCCGCTTGTGAAGAAGCTGTAGCATACACATGTAATAGGGTAGCTGTAACAGTTGCTGATTCTGTTTTAGGTGGTTCGGGAGTTGGTGCCGGAGCAGGATTCGTTACAAAACGCAAAAACTCAGTAGAAACGAAAGCGTCTGTACCGTTAAAAGAAATTTTTGTCCAAGCCCCTTGTTTGGCAAGAACAGAAACAGTTTGTCCCTTATTCAACTTGCCGAGCACTTTGGCAGAAGTAGAAGCAGAGGATCTGACGTTCAGTTTATCGGCAGTAACAGTGGCAGACTCAGGCGCACTCGGAGCGGGAGTTGGTGTCGGAGCTGGATTCGTTACAAAACGCAAAAACTCAGTAGAAACGAAAGCGTCTGTACCGTTAAAAGAAATTTTTGTCCAAGCCCCTTGTTTGGCAAGAACAGAAACAGTTTGTCCCTTATTCAACTTGCCGAGCACTTTGGCAGAAGTAGAAGCAGAGGATCTGACGTTCAGTTTATCGGCAGTAACAGTGGCAGACTCAGGCGCACTCGGAGCGGGAGTTGGTGCCGGAGCAGGATTCGTTACAAAACGCAAAAACTCAGTAGAAACGAAAGCGTCTGTACCGTTAAAAGAAATTTTTGTCCAAGCCCCTTGTTTGGCAAGAACAGAGACAGTTTGTCCTTTATTCAATTTTCCAAGTAACTTGCTAGAAGTAGAGGCAGAAGCTCTGATGTTAAGCTTGTCAGCAGTAACAGTAGCTGTTTCACGAGACGTTGCATGCTCCTTTGATGCAATTGGTTTAATATAGTCCATCGAAATATAAGCTTTTTCACCATTAAATAAGATGGTTCCCCAGCCATTTTGTTGTTTCGTTATAGAAACGGCTTGTCCTTTTTTTAGACTTCCGAGTACCTTTCCTTTTATAGAAGGCTCAGAGCGTACATATAAGTTGCTTGCTTCTACTGTTCCAGTTGGCTCTGATTGTTCCTTGGCAAACACATTGGGAGCAAATAGCGACAAGTTAAGTGCAGCGATTGTTCCTAAAACGGTGGCTTTGTTTGTATAGTTCATATAGAATCCCCCTTTTATATGACTCATATAAACTGTCATATGTAATCTAATCGTAAAAGATAGAAAAAATAGTAACCCTTTCATAATTTATATCTTTAAAACTGTTTTTATAAATATTTATATAATTAATTATAATAAAATGAAGACGATAATTGTGTATTTTTAGAAAAAATATATGAAAAATTAAAAAACTTATAGAATCTGTTGAAATGTATTGTTACTTTCCATTACGGGATTTCCCTTTAACCCGCTTAGTACGCAAGCTATTTCCTCCAATCAACAAGTGCTAATTCTCAACATAAGGCTTTCATACAGCCCTTATATTACGTACAATGAAACAAAACGAGGTTCTTTTTTAGATGAGAGAAACGAAAGGACACTGGCCAGCGCTCGATAGTCCGTGTTGAGCGAACCCATATACATTCATTGAGTTGTTCTAGCGCTTTTGTTTCAAGAACCTGCAAGTATAGAAGAAAGTAGTATTTTGAAGGAGACACAGGTTGCTTGTCGCTTTGAAAATTTGGTATTATCAGTATCATATGAAGACAAAGATAGTTTGCAAGTTATACACTTTAGATGGAGGTGTCTGAATGATGTCAAGAATTTCGGTCGAAAATGTAAAGCATGTTGCACATTTGGCTCGATTGGCCATTACGGAAGAAGAAGCGGAAAAGTTTTCGAAGCAACTGGATGCAATCATTACATTTGCGGAGCAATTAAACGAGTTGGATACAACAAACGTAAAGCCAACCTCGCATGTGTTAGAAATGAAAAATGTGATGCGTGAAGACGTTGCAAAACCAGGTTTACCTGTTGAAGATGTGCTGAAAAATGCTCCGGACCATAAAGAGAATCAAATACGCGTCCCGGCAATTTTAGAATAGGGGGAAACATAGATGGCTTTGTTTGAGCATTCTGTATCGCAATTACATAAGAAATTACAAGATAGAGAAATCTCTGTTACGGATTTAGTAGAAGAATCATATAAAAGAATCGCTGCAGTGGAGCAGAAGGTCCAAGCATTCCTGACACTTGATGAAGAAGGAGCACGCCAAAAAGCGATTGCCCTTGATCAGAAACTAAGTAGTGGAGAAGAAACCGGTTTGTTATTTGGTTTACCGATTGGTCTAAAGGACAATATTGTTACGAAGGGGCTTCGTACAACCTGTGCTAGCAAGATACTAGCAAATTTTGATCCAATTTATGATGCGACAGTTGTGCAAAAGCTGCATACAGCAGAAACTGTAACAATTGGAAAGCTGAATATGGACGAGTTTGCAATGGGTTCATCAAATGAAAACTCTGGTTTTCATCCGACGAAGAACCCCTGGAATATTGAATACGTACCAGGTGGCTCCAGTGGTGGTTCCGCTGCCGCAGTAGCCGCAGGTGAAGTGTTGTTTTCTCTTGGTTCTGATACAGGCGGATCCATTCGTCAGCCCGCCGCTTATTGTGGTGTTGTCGGCTTAAAGCCAACGTACGGTCGTATCTCCCGCTTCGGTCTTGTAGCGTTCGCTTCTTCGTTAGACCAAATTGGTCCTATCACAAGAAGCGTAGAAGATAACGCATATTTGTTACAAGCTATTTCAGGTCATGATGAGATGGATGCCACATCTGCAAATGTAGCAACAGCAGACTATGTGGCTGCTTTAACAGGAGATGTAAAGGGATTACGCATCGCTGTTCCGAAGGAGTACCTAGGAGAAGGTGTTAGCGAGGAAGTACGTCAATCTGTTTTACAAGCACTGCAGGTGTTAGAGAGCCTTGGTGCTACTTGGGAGGAAGTATCACTTCCGCATTCGAAGTATGCACTGGCAACGTATTATTTGCTATCTTCTTCAGAGGCATCTGCAAACTTAGCACGCTTTGACGGGGTTCGTTATGGCATGCGCTCTGATAATGCCTCTAGCCTGATTGAATTGTATAAGCAAACGCGTAGCGAAGGATTTGGAGATGAGGTAAAGCGCCGTATTATGCTAGGCACTTTCGCCTTAAGCTCAGGATATTACGACGCATATTATAAAAAAGCACAACAAGTACGTACGTTAATTAAGCAAGACTTTGAGAATGTATTTTCAAACTATGATGTGATTATTGGACCGACAACACCAACGCCTGCTTTTAAAGTAGGGGAAAAGGTAAACGATCCATTAACTATGTACGCAAATGATATTTTAACGATTCCGGTAAACCTTGCTGGTGTGCCTGCTATTTCTGTACCTTGCGGATTTGGTGCAAATGGTATGCCGCTTGGCTTACAAATTATTGGCAAGCATTTCGATGAGACAACGGTATATCGTACAGCTCATGCATTCGAGCAAGCAACAGAACATCATAAAAAAAGGCCACAATTGTAAGGAGGGGAAAGATAATGAACTTTGAAACAATCATTGGTTTAGAAGTACACGTGGAATTAAAAACAAAATCAAAAATCTTTTCCGCCAGCCCGAATGCATTTGGAGCACCACCAAACACGCAAACAAGTGTAATTGAGCTGGGTTATCCGGGGGTGCTGCCTGTTTTAAATAAAGAAGCTGTTGAATTTGCGATGAAAGCTGCTATGGCTCTAAATTGCGAGGTTGCAACAGAGACAAAGTTTGACCGTAAAAACTATTTCTATCCAGATAACCCAAAGGCATATCAAATTTCTCAATACGATAAGCCAATTGGCGAAAACGGCTGGATTGATATCGAAGTCGATGGTGTCAAAAAGCGAATCGGTATTACACGTATTCATCTAGAAGAGGATGCGGGCAAGCTTACACATACGGGTGACGGCTATTCACTTGTTGATTTCAATAGACAAGGAACACCTCTTGTAGAGATTGTTTCTGAACCGGATATTCGCACCCCGCAAGAAGCGTATGCATACTTAGAAAAGTTAAAATCCATCATTCAATATACAGGGGTTTCTGACTGTAAAATGGAAGAGGGCTCGCTGCGCTGTGATGCTAATATCTCATTGCGCCCAGTTGGACAAGAGAAATTTGGTACAAAAACAGAATTGAAAAACCTAAACTCCTTCGCCTTTGTACAAAAAGGATTAGAATATGAAGAAAAACGCCAGGAGCAAATTTTACGTGCCGGCGGTGTTATTGAGCAGGAGACACGTCGTTACGATGAAGCAACCAAAACAACTATTTTAATGCGTGTGAAGGAAGGTTCCGATGATTATCGTTACTTCCCAGAGCCGGATTTGGTTGAATTATATATCGACGATGCTTGGAAAGAGCGTGTTCGCGCTGAAATTCCTGAGCTTCCAGATGCGCGTCAAAAGCGTTATGTAGAAGAATGGGGGCTGCCAGGTTATGATGCAGGTGTATTAACAGCAACAAAAGAAATGGCAGATTTCTTTGAAGCGACAGTTGCAGGCGGAGCGGATGCAAAGCTTGCTTCCAACTGGCTGATGGGAGAGGTGTCAGCTTACCTCAATAAGCAGCAAAAAGAACTCAAGGATATCGCCCTGACTCCTGCAAGCCTAGCAAATTTAATTACTTTAATTGAAAAGGGTACAATCTCTTCTAAGATTGCCAAGCAAGTGTTTGCGGAGCTGGTTGAAAAAGGCGGAGATCCGGAAGCGATTATTAAATCAAAAGGACTTGTTCAAATTTCAGATGAAGGCACACTGCGAGCCATGATTACAGAAGTGCTGGATAAAAACCCACAATCCATTGAAGACTATAAGAATGGAAAAGAAAAAGCGATTGGCTTCTTGGTTGGACAAATTATGAAGCTTACAAAGGGACAGGCAAACCCGCCTCTGGTAAACAAGCTTTTGTTGGAAGAGATAAATAAGCGATAAGGTAATTTGTAAATAGGAATAAAGCCTTCCTTTTTATCAAAGCTTATGTTATCAGAGAAGTGCCCAATCAGCTTTACAGAAAATAATATATCGTTGTAAAAGAGGTGTCCTTATCACTTGGGGGCCCCTTTTTTCTGTTTAGCTCCGTGTTAATAGTTAGAAAAAATGAATTGTAACAGAGCTTTTCATAGAGGTAGGTGTTTAAACAAACGTTTGTTTACTTATACTATACAGATGAGCATAAGCGTTCACCAAATTGTGCGATAGCATTCTTATGCTCGTGTTGGCTGTTTGTTCATAAAAATGGTAAAATATATGATGGTGTACATAGAATAAAAAGAAATTTTATCTACTGTTGAGGATGGATAGGATATGAAACGAGCAAGAATTATATATAACCCAACTTCTGGACGTGAGATTTTTAAAAAGAATTTACCAGAAGTACTTGAAAAATTAGAAAAATCCGGCTACGAAACATCTTGTCATGCGACAACCTGTGAAGGCGATGCTACAAGAGCTGCAGCAATAGCGGCGCAGCGCGGTTTTGATTTAGTCATTGCAGCAGGTGGAGATGGTACATTAAATGAAGTAGTGAATGGGTTGGTAGGACAAGAGCATCGTCCGAAATTTGGTATTATTCCGGTCGGTACAACCAATGATTTTGCCCGTGCAATTGGTGTACCACGTACCATTGAAGAGGCTGTTGATATTATTTGTGAGGGACATTCCGTACCGCTTGATATCGGTAGAGCAGGGGATAAATACTTCATTAATATTGCAGGTGGCGGTCGTATTACTGAACTAACATTTGAGGTGCCAAGTAAGCTGAAAACCGTTTTAGGGCAACTCGCCTATTATTTAAAAGGCATTGAGATGCTACCTTCTCTTCACCCTACCTATGTGGAAATTGAGTACGACGGCAAGCTGTTGCAAGAAGAGATTACCCTCTTCCTGATTACAAATACAAGATCTGTAGGTGGATTTGAAAAGGTAGCGCCATATGCATCTATTAATGATGGCTTATTTGATTTGCTTGTATTGAAAAAGGGGTCTGTAGCGGACTTAATTAAAGCTGCATCACAAGCGCTGCGAGGAGAACATATCAACAACCCACGTATTTTATATACACAGGCGAACCGCATCAAGGTTACAACACCTGAGAAGTTAATGATTAATCTTGACGGTGAGTACGGCGGAGATGCACCAATGGAATTTGAAAATATGTATCATTATTTGGAGCTGTTTGTTCCAAAAACAAGAGCAGAGTAAAAAATAAACGAAGGCCTGTGCCTTCGTTTATTTTTTATTGTAAAAGCTGTTTGAATTCTTCCAACGTCGTATCGTATTTTACAAATTGCCGGGGGAGCTTGTAGCGCTCGTTACTTACACCAGTTTCCTTGAAAAGACCTGCTCGTACCGTAACTGCAAACTGATAATATTTCTTTGTTTCTTCAATAACTGTATCGTTAAAAAAACCGTATGGATAAGCAAAAGCGATAACCGGTTTTTCTGTGATTTCTTCAATTATTTCCTTTGCGGTTTTCAGCTCATATTCATAATTAGAAACCTTCGTTAAATCAGGGTGGAACATGGTGTGTGATTGAATGGAGAACAAACCGGAGTTTGACATAAGACGTAAATCTTCTTTTGAAAGTCGCTTTGGCCTTCCGATAAAGCCTGCAGCTACGAAAATAGTGGCAGTGGGTTGGAAGTTAGCATCCTTGACTTTTTGTAGAATGCGAAAGGCATTCATATTGTTTTTGTATCCATCGTCCAACGTAATAAAAATAGGTTTTTTTACATGAGTAATCTCGTTCCAACGTTCAAATGTCAAAAGTGTATAGCCATTCTCTTTTAAGTAATGTAATTGAGCTTCAAAATTTTGTGGAGATACATACAAGTCGCGTAGACCGCTTCCGGTAAACTTTTCAATACTGTGATACATCAGAATGGGAACAGATTTCCCCGCCCCTTGCACAACCGATAAAGGTATATGAAAAAGTAAAATCATGAATATACATATCCATCTCATCGCACCTCCTCCTTTCGTATATAGTGTACCGCTTTAGCTATTTTTCTTGCACATTTTTGGTATAAGTGCACCAGCAATCGTAAATGGATAAAGGAAGGACAAATATGATACAATGATACGCAGTGAATTCAAAAAAAGAGGTCGAGAGATGAGCGTAAAAATGACACCCCCTGTTGGGAAGAATGAATATATAGATGTAGTTTTTGAGGATTTAACACATGATGGTGCTGGTGTTGCAAAGGTGAATGGCTATCCGATTTTTGTAGCACAGGCGCTACCAGAAGAGCATGCGACAATCAAGATTATTAAGGTAAAAAAGAATTTCGCGTTTGGCCGCTTGATTGAGCTGCATAAGAAAAGCCCCTATCGTCAGGAAGCTCCCTGCGCTGTGTATAAGCAATGCGGCGGCTGTCAACTTCAGCATTTGAGCTACGAAGGTCAGCTAAAAGCAAAAGAAAAGCAAGTACGTGATGTGATGCGCCGTATTGGCGGCTTGGAAGACGTGCCGATCCATCCGGTGTTAGGTATGGAAAAGCCCTGGGAGTATCGAAACAAGGCCCAGGTGCCAATTGGTGACAGAGAGGGCGGACTAGTTGCCGGTTTTTATCGCCAGGGTACACATGAGATTATTAACATGGAAAAGTGCTTAATTCAAATTGAAGAGAACGATATTTTGATTCAAGCGGTAAAGAGAATTTGCGAAAAGCATGGTGTACAAGCTTATCGTGAGGAGGAGCACACAGGTACGCTACGACATGTGATGGCGCGCTATGGACAAGTGACCGGTGAAATTATGCTTGTGTTTGTGACACGTACGGGAGATTTGCCGCAGCAGCAGCAAATCATCGACGAGATTGTCGTACAATTTCCAAATGTGAAATCCATCGTGCAGAATGTAAATAAAAAGCGTACGAATGTTATTTTTGGTGATACAACGAAAGTATTGTACGGCTCAGAATATATTTATGATTGTATCGGTGATATTAAATTTGCAATTTCAGCCCGCTCCTTTTATCAGGTCAATCCAATACAAACAAAGGTATTATACGATAAGGCAATGGAGTATGCTGCACTTAGTGGGCAAGAAGAGGTAATTGATGCCTATTGTGGTATCGGAACCATTTCTCTTTTCTTAGCGCAGAAAGCCAAAACGGTGTACGGTGTTGAAATTGTTCCGGAAGCAATTGAAGATGCGAAGCGTAACGCTGCACTGAATGGAATGACAAATGTAGAGTTTGCGGTAGGAGAAGCGGAAACAGTAATTCCTAATTGGTATAAGCAAGGTATTCATGCCGATGTGATGGTAGTTGATCCACCTCGTAAGGGCTGTGATGACTCGCTTTTGGAGACTATTATTGATATGAAGCCAAAGCGCGTTGTATACGTGTCTTGTAATCCTGCCACACTTGCTCGGGATCTACGCATCTTAGAGGATGGCGGCTTTAAAACGCGAGAGATTCAACCGGTTGATATGTTCCCGCAAACAATGCATTGTGAAGCGGTGGCGGTTTTAGAAAGTGTATGAGGAAAAGGTCTATTTAGGATTCAAACCTAAATAGACCTTTTTTATGAATAGGCTGTTTTAAAGCCTAATGTTGATCATTTGCACTGATTGATTGGAGTGAAGAGGGTGAGACTCCTGCGGGAAAAGCGAGTCAAAGGGAAACCCCGCAGGCGCATAGTGCTGAGGAGGCTCCCTGACCGCCCGTGGAATAACGGAAATCAACAACGAACTTTAACAGACCCTATGAATAAATTATCTTATTTTTAAAATTATTATATACAAAAATAATGTTTTTATAATAGAATCTTCTTATGTGAAGTTATCCTATTCGCAATGTGAACGTGTAAAGAAGGAGTAAGAAAATGACTGGGTTCTACATGTTAGGTGTTTATTTGCTTTCCATTACAAGTTGTTTTGTTATTATTAAGCTACGAATGAATTATGAAAACAAACGAGAAAAAAATAAAGCGATATGGGGGCCAGTATTATTAACCCTCCTTTTTTGGTGCATTCATATATTAACCGTCTTATCGCTCGGATTACCTCTTTCTGTAAATCCTATCACGTATTTTGTCATTAGCTTAGTTATGGGCGGATTTATGGTATGGGTTGTTTTACATTTGGCCTATAGTATGTTTTTAACTCATGTTCGATTTCTTACGGCCGTTCTTGCTGTATCCACATATATGTTTGTAAGTCATTATGTTACCTCTTTATTTGTATATGAAACGTTTGTTGATATTAAGCCATTGCAGCTGATGATGGCATTCACATTAACATTAGCCTATATTTATGCCGGGCTTCGTTATTTAATTGAATTGGGGCGCTCTGCATCGTTAAAAAATATATATATTTGGAAAGTGTCAGGTTCACTACTAGGTGGTATTGTCATGGCGGGTATTCCTTATGTGACATTTTTAGCAATTATAGAAACGGAAGAACCGTTTATCGGCTTGCGGGAAGCAAGCTTTATACCTTATTACATACAGATTGTGTTCGTATTCTTATTGAATCTTGTTCCTGACTTAATGAGAGAAGAGACTGTGAGAGAGCAAGAGACACGAATTACAGATAATCAAAATAATCAACAACTGTTGTTTGATAACCATCCAGAGCCAGTATTTGTATTGAGTAGAGATGGTATATTTGAACAAGTGAACGAAGCTTTTGAACAATTTACGAGGCGACCTAAACAGAAGATTATAGGTAGTCACTTTGGAAACTTTATATGCGGGGAAGTAAAGCAGCAATTTGAACAGCTGTTTAAGAGTACAATAGAAGGTGGTGCTCATCATAAAGAGCTGCAAATTGAAAGGCAGGATACTTACAAGTTAGATGTATTGGTTACGACGATTCCTGTAGTTGTAGAAGGTAAAACAACAGGGGTATATGGCATTGTAAAAGATGTGACAGAAGCCAAAAAGGTCGAAGCAACCTTTCAAAGGTATGCCTATCAGGACGAACTAACATTGCTTCCCAATCGCCGCTCTTTTCTAAACAAGCTACGAAACTTAGAAGAAAGTACGGCTCCATATGCCATCATGTTTATTGATATGGATAGCTTCAAAAAATTGAATGACTTGTTTGGACATTCATTTGGTGATCAAATTATTCAAGCTTTTGCCGGACGTATAGCTAAACTTTTACAAGGTAAACATGTATTTTCACGTATTGCCGGAGATGAATTTACAGTATTGATACAAGAAGGGCTAGAAGAAGAATTATTATGTCAGTTAGCACAAGACATTATTAATTCCACGAAAGAGCCATTTTATTTAGCGGGTAAAGAATGCTATGTAACAGCAAGTATCGGCATAGCGATGTATCCAAAGCATGCAGGTGCAGCATCCATAGTGATGAAGTATGCCGATGCGGCTATGTATCATGCGAAAAAGAAGGGGCGTAATAACTTCCAAATTTATAATGAAACTATCCGTGAAAATACAGAAATGCAGTTAACGCTGGAAAATGATTTACGAAGAGCAATCAGCCTTGGAGAACTTACACTGCACTACCAGCCTAAATTACATGCATTATCAAATGAAGTGATTGGTTTGGAAGCATTGGTACGCTGGAAGCATCCTAGTCTCGGTATGATTGCGCCAGGAAAGTTTATTTCGATAGCTGAAGAAACAGGTCTTATTGTAGCGCTGGAGCGCTGGGTCATGAAGGAGGTTTGCCGTCAAATTATCCGATTTGAACAAGAGGGTGTTGTGCCGCCACGCATTGCCTTTAATTTATCCACTCGTCATATCTGCCAAGAAGATATTGTATTATTTATCCAAGAGTTATTAGAGCAAACATGGGTTAACCCTAACTTATTAGAAATCGAAATTACGGAAAGTTTGTTTATGGAAAATACAAATCAAGCAATTGAAAAGTTACAAGTATTGAAAGACATGGGCATTCGTATTAGCATGGATGACTTTGGCACTGGATTCAGTTCGTTAAGTTATTTGAAGTCTTTACCTCTAAACTGCATGAAAATTGATCAGTCCTTTGTTCGCGATGTAACAAGTGATGAGAATAGTAAAGCGATTGTTGCGATGATTATTTCTATGGCAAACTTATTGCAATTTGATGTAGTAGCAGAAGGGGTTGAAACACAGGAGCAATTGGAGTGCTTAATTAATCTTCATTGTCATCAAGTGCAAGGATATTATTTTAGTAAACCGTTACCTGTAGATGAAGTACAGCTATTTTTACGAAAAGCATCGTAGCTGAAATAAAAAAGCACGGATCTCCGTGCTTTTTATTTCTATTGGCTGTGTCAGAGTCTCATGTTAATCATTTGCACTTGTTGATTGTGAGACTCCTGCAGGAAAAATGAATCAAAGGGAGACCCGTAACGGAAATCAACAACGAACTTTAACAGAGCCTTTCTATTAAAATTTCTTGTTGTTTTTTACTGCTGGGGACTCTTTTAGTCTTCTTCTCTCTACGCTAATGAATAAATAACGATAAGCTTTAACAAAGTCTACGAAGGCGTAATTTACTGCGCAATAACTACTTGATTGCGACCTTGTGCTTTGGCTTGGTATAAAGCTTCATCAGCTTGATGAATGAAGTGTGTAGTAGAGCTACGAGCATATTTTGCGACACCTGCACTGATTGTAATAGGGATATGTTTACCTTTATGTGTAAAATGGGCATTAGAAACTGCTATTCGAATTCGTTCTGCAATCTGTAGGCATTCCTTTGTTGTAGTTTCCGGAACTAACACAACAAACTCTTCTCCTCCTATACGAACCAAGCCATCCGAAGCTCTAATATTATCTTGTATGATGCCTGCGACCTGCTTTAAAATATTGTCTCCGGCTGAATGGCCATATGTATCATTCACTGCTTTAAAATAATCGATGTCAATAAGAATGATGTGAAGTGGGATGCCGATTTTATTACTGAGCGGAATGGTTTTTTCCATATAAAAATCAAAATATCTGCGATTGTATACACCCGTTAACTGATCTATCAATGTCAGTTCTCTTGTTTCACGTAACGCCCGGTTGTATTGAATTTTACAATAAGCAACGGTGAATAGAACAGAGTGGTTCGTAATCGTTCCAACCATAAATTCAATGAGCATATCTCGAGATATATCCTGCGATATAAAAGCAAACGAATATTTTACAGTGCTGAGGAAAAAAGCAACTAACACCGCTACCCTCCAACTCGGAAAAGCAGCAATAAGTAAAATACCGGGTAAAATCATAAGAGACCAAATTGCATTATAGGGAAATAACGAATATAAAAACAGAGGCGAGAGAACGGTAATAGGGATTAAGAATAATAGTATTTTCTTATTCATTGCAACTTCCTTTCGACAACCAAGCTATCATAGCGTTTCCGCCTTAGACCATAGGCTTTGCGTCCCTATCTTTCAACAGGTTTGCCCTTTTCGTAGGATGATTTTGTAACTTAATATTACTAAATCGAGATATTCATTTCAACGAAAATGAACAATATAAGAAAAAAACTTGCGCAATTTTGCGCAAGTTTTTTTCTTATAGAATAAAGCTGACAATTACGGCAGACAAAACGCTTACAAGTGTTGCTCCGTATAGAAGACGTAAGCCGAATCGTGCAACTGTATTTCCTTGCTTTTCGCTCAATCCTTTAACCGCACCAGCGATGATGCCGATGGAAGAGAAGTTTGCGAAGGATACAAGGAAGACAGAGATAATTCCAAGTGTACGAGCACTCAAATCATTTGCTACCTTACCAAGATCGATCATAGCCACAAACTCGTTTGTTACAAGTTTAGTTGCCATAATACCACCTGCTGTTACTACTTCAGAAGCAGGAACACCCATAATGAAAGCAAATGGTGCAAAAATATAGCCAAGAATTTGTTGGAATGAGATACCGAATATCATATCAAATACGTTATTGATGGCAGCCATTAAAGCAACGAAACCAAGTAGCATTGCACCTACGATAATCGCAACTTTAAAGCCGTCCATGATATATTCGCCAATCATTTCAAAGAAGGTTTGTTTTTCTTCCTCTTCTTGAATTTCAAGAATATCTTCTTCCTCTGTAACTGTGTAAGGATTAATAATTGATGCGATAATAAAACCGCCGAATAGGTTAATAACAATAGCTGTTACAACATACTTTGGCTCAATCATCGTCATGTATGCACCTACAATGGACATAGAAACTGTTGACATTGCGGATGCACATAATGTGTACAAGCGGTGAGAAGGAAGCATATCTAATTGTTTTTTTACAGTGATAAATACTTCAGACTGTCCCACCATAGCAGATGCTACTGCATTGTATGATTCTAATTTTCCCATTCCATTGATTTTGCTTAGAAGTAAACCAATCCATTTCATAACGAATGGTAAAATTTTGAAGTGTTGGAAAATGCCGATTAAAACAGAGATAAATACGATTGGTAAAAGAACACCTAAGAAGAAAGACATCTGACCTTCGTTTACAAGACCACCGAATACGAAATTAATACCTTCATTCGCATATTCAAGCAACTTTTCAAATACGCCGGCAATACCTTTAATTAAAACAAGACCAAACTTTGTGTTTAGTAATACATAAGAAAGAACCAACTGAACAACAATCATAATAGCAATAGGTTTAAATTTAATGTTCTTTCTGTCGGAGCTTACTAACCAAGCTAAACCCAAAACAACAACTAATCCTAAAAGGGCGATTAAATATTTCATTGCTGCCTCCATGAAAATAATAATAATAGAAAATTACGAGTTACATAGATTACAAGTCTTTAGAAGAAAAGCTACCTGGTAATAACTCTTGTATAGATGTTACTTTGTAGTCGCCTTTTAAATTGGCAAGGATAACAGGAGTATGATCTTCGCCAAACTCTGCAATAACTTGACGGCATGCACCGCATGGCGAGATAGGTCCCTCTGTATCGCCGACAACCGCAATTGCCGCAATCTCTGTTTCGCCATCAGAAACCGCTTTAAATAAAGCTGTTCGTTCAGCGCAATTTGTTAAGCCATATGATGCATTTTCTACGTTACAGCCGAGAAAAATCGTATTATTTTTTGTTAATACGGCGGCACCTACTTTAAAGTTAGAGTACGGAACATAAGCATGATTACGTGCTTCAATTGCTTTGGCAATAAGCTTTTGAACATCCATTTGCGAGCCTCCCAATCTTCTAAAGATAGTTGTCAGATTGTAGAATAATCTTATAAGTGAAATGTAGTGATTTGTATGATGTATGACTTCTGACAATATTGAATATATCCGAAAATTCGACACAAGTCAACAAAAAACTGATAACGTTTTCATTGATTTTATATTGTCTGAATAAAATACAGTTTCAGTGAAGGGGTGTGTTATAGATAAATAGAAGTAATACATGTTTAGTTTCTGACAAAATGTAAGAAGATATAGGACTTAAGTCGTATTTGTGTCTGTAGCAGTAGTATATATGAACAAATTGGTCTAGAATGAATATAGAGGGAGTGATGACTTTGGAAAATATACAAAAAGAATTATTGTCTCCGTCACCACAGGAGCATGTGGAGCCTATCGCAGATATTATTATTAGAGAAGAGGAGCTAATGCGCCTTAACAAAGAAGCAGATTCATATGTTGAGCAATTAAATACAGAGAGAAATGCTGATATATCAAATGTTCTCACACAGCTTGCCGCTCTTGGCGATAAAGAACAGCGTGAAGCGGGTGATACGCTAACTGCCTTAAAACAACCGGTAGCTGCCATGATGAATGGAAAAAATGATGAAATTCCTGCGACTCTCCTTGAACTACGCAAGGTTGTGTCACAACTAGATCCGAACACAGTACAAGCTTCTGGTCTCAAACGGATGGTTCATAAAATGATGCGTAAAAATCCGATGGAAGCATATATGCATAAATATCAGTCCATTGATAAACAAATTGAAGTCATTATTAAATCACTTCTTGTTGGTCGTGACAATCTACAAGAAGACAGTGTTGGCCTGCAGATGCTTAAAGAGCAGTCTCTGAATAAAATTCACAATCTGGATAAACAGGTATATTTAGGACGCAAACTGGCAGAGATGCTAGAAGTAGAGAGACAAAAGCCGGATCGTCAAAAAGATGTCCCACTTATTAATGATGCGCTTGAAAAAATCTTGGTGCGAACCCGCAATATGCAACAAGCTAAAAGCGTCTTACTCCAATCCATTGCCTCGGTAGATATTATTAAGAAAAACAATGAAAAGCTCGTTGAAGCGATACGAAATGCAATTACGATGACACAAAATGTTGTAACTGTTTCAGCTTCCATCCAATTAGCGCTCAACAATCAGCGTAAAAGTATTGATGCAGTAAACGCCACAAATGAAGCTATTGAAACAATGATATTAAGTAACTCTCGTGCGCTTAAGCAAAATACAGAAGAAACAACTCGCTTACTTGAGAATCCGGCAATCGGTATGGATAAACTACGCGAATCGTTTCAGAACGTATTCGCCGCAATTAAAGCTTCAGAAGAGTCTACAGAGCGTATTATTCAATCAAGCAAAACATTTGTTAAAGAATTGGATACCTTTAATGATGAGATGAAGAAGAAGCTGATTGAGTATAAGCGGAAGTAGAATTTAGGTAGGAAACAAGAGCAGGCGTGCGGTATGCTTGTGCAGAGGAAGACTATATGTATAGCGTGTATGTGTGAAAGAAAAAGTGAGGTGTAAGATGGACACGATTATATCTATCATTTTAACGATTCTTGGCATTGGGGCAGTGCTGCTGTTAGGTACAGGGGCAGTCGTTGTACTGGCGGGAAGGCGTTTGTATGTTTCCTGGAAACAGCCTTATAAACGTGCAGTAGATTCTATGGAAAAGCTTTCACATAAATCTATTCCGTTTTTACAGGACTTCACGCATCATGCTTCCTTTAGACGCTGGCTGCGCGCAGAGGGCAGAAGTGATATAGAGGCCCTGAGTGTACTGTTTTGTGCGACAGATCATAGTACAAAAGGCGTCATTTTAGATGCTTTGCCAAGACATGAGCAAAAGCGTCTGCATATAAAAATTAAACAAAAAAAGAACTTTGCAAAAGAAGACATTGATTTTACGGCAGTGAAAATTCGAGAATACATGGAGCAGGCATATCAACAAGCTGACCAAACATTAGACATGTCTTTTTACACATTGTATTTTCATGAAGAATACGGGGAAACGCTCAAATATATTCAAAATGCAAGCCGAACTGTTCATGCAGAGCTCCGTGAAACCATTCAAGTGGTGGTAACAGCTGTTTTACGAAATATACCATATTATCGAACACGCCGTCTTTACGAACAGCAACATAAATACGAATCTTTTTTAATGAAGGATTTGCCTGAGATGCTGGAGATTATTACACAGCTTCCTCCATCACAGCGTCCGCCTAAAGAGGAAGAACTAACCTCTTATTTACAAAAGTTCTATGATGAGTTTCTTACAGAGGAAAGCATGATGTATAAAAACTTGGACAGTGCCTTGCAGGTGAAGATGCAGGCGACAAAAGAAAAGTTTTTTAAAAACTAACCTGTTTTAGATGACAAAAAGAACGGATGATATATGGTTGCAGTCTTGTCTGTGCTGAGTAAGGTTTTAGTGAGGTGCTCTCTCATTTTCATATGAAACCAGTTGTACTTGTTTAGGGGCGGATTCAACAGCCCCTAAATGCATGTAGGATAAAAAGCGAGCGTTTATAATGTCATATGAAGATGGAAATACGAGTAATATAATCATCGTATTGACTTTTTTTTCTTTTTATATTATCATTATCGATAATGATAATATTTTTTAATGTATGCACATATATAATTGTGTAGAAAGCAAGGTGATTGGTTTGGATGAAAAAGCAAAATTAATTATACATCCGGTTCGCATGAGAATCGTACAGACCTTTATCGGAGGACAAAAGTTAACCGTGCAGGAGATACAAGAAAAGCTAAAGGACGTTCCGCAGGCTACACTGTATCGTAATTTGAATAAGCTTGTAAAAGGCGGTGTGCTAGAAGTCGCGGCAACAAATCAGGTACGAGGAACTATTGAAAAAGTGTATGAATTGGTAGGCGGCGAGGCGGGCCTTTCAGCGGAAGAATTTCAAAATAGTTCGCGTGAAGAACAAATGGGCGTATTTATGAGATTTGTCGGCAATCTAATTGATCAGTTTGGTCGGTACTTGGATCAAGATGAAATTGACTTAGTCAAGGACGGTGTCACAATGCGCCAAGTGGAGCTGTATTTAGATGAAAAAGAATATTTGGAGCTAATGAAAAGTGTCGCCAAGCTATATCAGGAGGCTATGAAAAACAAACCAGAGGGTGAGAGGAGAAAAAGATTTGTTACAACGATTGTTGTTCCAGAGGTATTGATAGGAAAGGAGAAAAGTCATGATTAGAGAAGAGAACATAAAGATTTTAAGCGCTTATGAATTAGGAGCAACCTTAACATTCCCAGCAACGGAAGACGTACAATCTCCCGCTATTTTGTTAATTCCGGGTACGGGTGGCAGCGACCGCGATGGAAACAAAGGCGGATTAGATATGAATTTATATAAAGATTTGGCTCACTTTTTTACCCAGCAAGGCTTTGTTACACTGCGCTATGATAAAAGAGGGATGCATGAGAGCAGAGGAGATGCCTATGCATGCGGTATGTGGGATATGGTTGATGATGCAGCAGCTTGTTTGCGCTTTTTAAAAACGCATCCGCAAGTTAATCCTAACCGTATTATTATTTTTGGTCATAGTGAAGGTTGTATTCTTGGAACGGCTTTGCAGATAAAGGAGCCTGCGAGTGGACTCATCATGGTAGGTGGCGGTGCGATGTCATTAAAAGAAGCTATTGATCAGCAACGCGAGAGCGCATTCGTAGCTATGCAGGCACAAAAGGGATTTAAGGGCTGGTTGTTTCGAACATTAAAAGCAGTGGAAAAAGCGAAAAAGCAAAATGCAGCTTTTGATGAAAAAGTACTGAATTCTACAGAAGATACAATTAAAATGATGGGAAAAAAGCTGCCTGCGAAGTGGTTACGTGAGCATTATTCCTATGATATATGTGCAGATTTGGCAAGTGTGACATGTCCAACGCTTGTTATAAGCGGCTCTAAAGATTTACAGGCTCCTATTGAAGGTGTGTTGAGGGTAGAGAAGCTTGTACAAGGAGAAGTAGAGACACATATCATTCCAAATATGACGCATATCTTAAAAATATGGGATGGAGAAATAGATGGTTTGAATTTGATGAAAGTGTATAAAGAGCAGGTAAATCAGCCAATCGATGAGACGCTTCTACAGGTGCTAGAAAATTGGCTATTGCGCTATAAGGGGGCGAAGAGCGAATGGTTAGTCAATCAGCAATAGCAGGTCTCGTCGTGCAATGTATGATATCAATCCTTATTCCCATCTTTGTGTACGTGTTTATGAAAAAGAAATATAAAATCTCATTTCGTCCGGTGTTGGTGGGGGCAGCTATTTTTATAGGGTTTGTATTAATTCTTGAAGGCGCATTGAATGCTTATGTACTGCATGTTAATGAAACCACAGCAAAAATTACGGAACATCCTTATTGGTTTACCTTGTATGGATCGCTGATGGCAGGTGTGTTTGAAGAGGTTGGAAGGTTTATCGCATTTACCTATCTGTTAAAAGTGTATCGAGACCGAAAAGATGGTCTTGCCTTTGGTCTGGGACATGGAGGAATTGAAGCTATTATCATTGGCGGCATGACAGCAATTCAAAGTATTGTATATGCGCAGCTGCTCAATACAGGAAAATTAGAAAGCGCGTTTGGTCAGCTTCCACCAGAAGCTTTACAAGGAATAAAAGATTCTTTACTAGATTTAACCTTTGTCTCAGGCGTTATGGGTGGTGCGGAGCGTATCGCAGCGCTTGTCCTTCAGATTGCTCTTTCTATCTTAGTTTTATATGCAGTGAAAGAGAAGAAATTCAGTTATGTTATGTTAGCCATATTTCTGCATACCCTTGTTGATTATATTGTGTTCTTGCATCGAACAATCGGGTTATCTCTCATGGTTGTAGAAGTATTTTTATTGATAGTAGCGATATGTTCTTATATTTTCATAAAAAGAAGTAAATCTTTATTTAATATATAAGTACAACTAGAAAAACCGACATTCTTTTTTGGGTGGGAAAGAAGAACGGGCAATGTATGGTGGCGGTCAGTGCCTAAGAGATACACGTGTCAAGTAAGAACATACACATGTAGCGAGGGGTTCTGTAGCCGTGATTTTCTTGCTGTTTATATTTCGAAAAAACCATGTAGACTTATATAGTAGTGTGAGGCTGGGATATAACTAGCTTCTACAAATAAAAAAGTGAAATCGCTCCGCCGATTTCACTTTTTTCACTTTATTGTTCAATTCTGTCCTAGCCACATTTTGATAATAGGCACTTGCCAACCGTATTCCTGTAACGGAAATAAACAACGAATTTGAACAGGACCTGTTATTAAGCAGCCTTGGAGACTGGTGGTGTATGTGTTGGTTTCGTTTGATCCCAAATCAAGCCAATACAAGCGCCAAATATGGCTGGAACAACCCAGCTAAGTCCTAGAGAGGAGAATGGTAGTGCATCAAATAATGGTTGTAATCCTGATAAGGAAACACCGAATGCCTTTAAGCCGTCACATAACGCAACGATTCCTGTCAATAGCATTGAACTTGCATACACTTTACGTTTCTTAGTCATAAAAGACAAAATAACTAGCACAATGGTAAGTGGATACGCTGTTACTAAAAAGGGAATAGATACAGAAATGATTTGGTTCAATCCCATATTCGCAACGAGCAAGCTCACAAGCGTTACTACTGTAACTACAGTGCGATAGGTCAATTTCGGTGAAATGCTTTCAAAATAGTGACCACATGCGGTTGTTAAACCTACACAGGTTGTAAAGCAAGCCAACGTAAAGATAATCCCAAGTAAAACTGTTCCGCCGAAGCCGAGAAACGTACTTGCTGTTTTAGCAAGAATAGCTGTTCCATTTTCGAACGTACCTACAGTACCCATTTTTGCCCCAGTAAATCCAATTGCAACGTATACAAAAGCAAGTGCTGCACCTGCTACGAGTCCGGATGCTAACGTATATTTCATCACAGCCCTTTTTTCCGTTACACCTTGACTGTGAATGGCAGATAAGATGACAATGCCAAATGCCAATGCAGCCAGGGCATCCATTGTGGCATAGCCTTCGATAAACCCTCTGAAAAAAGCCCCTGTTTCATACTTCTCAGTTGGTGCGGAAAGCGAACCATCTAAATGGCTTAATGCAACAACACATAGAACGCCAATTGCTACAAGCAAAGTCGGTGTGATAAAGCGCCCCATGTAATTCACCATTTTTGATGGATTTAAGCTGACTGCATATACAAGTGAAAAAAACACAATACTAAATACAAACAATGTTGCGGTAGAAGAAGCCCCTGTAAAAGACTTTACACTCATCTCAAATGCTACATTCGCATTTCGAGGAATGGCCAGAAACGGACCGATAGATAAGTAGACAACGGCAATAAAAAATGTACCGAATAATGGATGGACACGTCCTGCTAACTCTTGCGCGCCGCCCTTTACTAACGAAACAGCGGCTAATACGAGAAAAGGTAAACCAACGCCAGTTACAATAAAGCCGATAATAGCGGGAACAAAGGAAGTTCCCGCTTCCATTCCTAAAAAGGGCGGGAAAATTAAATTGCCGGCGCCAAAGAACATCGAAAATAGCATAAGACCGATAAAGAAAATTTCTTTTGTTTTCATCATGATCACTCCTTAAGATAAAATAAAAAAGCTCGCCCCTATAATAGGGACGAGCTTGACTCGCGATACCACCCTAGTTCCGTAAAATGAATACGGCCCTCAACAACGTACAAACATACGTGATCCTAGTAACGGAGGACATCCGGCAAAGCCTAGCCTACTTATCCCTTCAGCTTTGCACCTCAAAGATGATTTTCACACAAGCTTTGTACATCAGCTTTCACCAGTCGCTGACTCTCTGGGGAACAAAATTCTTGGCTACTCGTTCTTATCATTGGCTGTTGAACTTGAATATGTTGATAAGGTTAACACGCTAATTTCTGATAGTCAATATATTTTTTTAATTCTGAAAATTTACTTGTGAATGTAATTGCTTTACGACAGCTGTTGCATTTCGCTCGTAACGCTTTTCGATTTTAAGCTCAATCTTTTCTAAAGCTTCTCGATCTCGCAATAGGTTTGCTTTGTTTTCTTGGACAAGCTGTTGAAATGATTTGCGCTGTGCTTTTATTCGTTTTAACATGATGCATTACTCCTTTTAGTCAGTCTGGTTGTATAATTCAGAAAATATTTTATATTGGAATAATAAATCATTTTGTTATATTTGAATAGTATTTTTATAGCGTTTTCATAAAACGTTCACATGTTAAAATAACAGAATCAGCATGGTAATTTGGAAAGCATCCATACATCATGAGATGTTCTGTTTTGCATGAGGTAGTTTCGTAAAATACCCTCTTTTTCAAATCCGTTTTTTTCTAATACACGTACAGAAGCCGGATTTTCTGGAAATACAGTGGCGCCGAGTCGAACAAGCTGCAGCTCAGAAAAACTATATGTAGTTACGGCTTGAATAGCTTCTGTTACATACCCCTTACTCCAATAGTCGGGATGAAGCTCGTATCCTACTTCAGCACGTCGATGTGTTGTATTCCAGTTATTTAACCCAATTGTCCCCACCAGTGTAGAGTCGCCTTTTAAAGAAATACCCCAGCGCATACTCCGCTTTGCTTCAAAGCCTTCGGCAAAGCTTTTTACCATGTGTTCTGCCTGTTCCAATGACGTGAAGGGCGCCATCCCATAATAGCGTGTTACATCGCTACGAGAAAAAGTAGAAAATAAAGCGGGTGCATCTGCAACTGTAACTTGTCGTAAATATAAGCGTTCGGTTTCTAATATAGGAAAGTCCATATATTTCCTCCTTTTCTGTGATACTATCAATATAGAATGAAAATTTTGTAAAAACAAGTTATATATTCTATATAAAGACTGCGTTACAACCTGATGTTGCTATATATGGAAGAAAAAATGTTATCACAAGTAGAGGGGTGTAAAGATGATGAAGAACTGGGATTGGTTTCGTAAACAAAATGAAAATAGAGGGATTTTGCTGGTGCGCTGCGCAGATCGTGCGGGAATTGTCGCAGCTGTTTCACAGTTTTTATTTAGCTACGGTGCAAACATTATTGAGTCTCACCAATACTCTACAAACCCACAAGGCGGTACATTTTTTATACGAATTGAATTTGAATGTCCTGGACTGCGAGAAAAGGAAGCGGGTATGAAGCTCGGTTTTCAAGAAGTAGCGAAGGTATTTCTGATGGAGTGGAAATTAATTGCGGTGCGTGAAGTAAAGCGTATGGCAATCTTTGTATCCAAGGAATCACATTGTTTACTGGAGCTTCTTTGGGAATGGAAAAGTGGTGATTTGATTACGGAGCTTGTGCTTGTTATTAGTAATCATGAGGATATAAAAGGTGTAGTAGAAGCGCTGGGGGTCCCATTTTATTATATACCTGCGACCAAGGAAAATAGGCAAGAGGCAGAGAGGCAGCATCTGGCACTTTTGCAAGAACATCAGGTTGACTTCATTGTATTGGCACGCTATATGCAAATTTTAACATCGTCTTTTGTAGCGAATTATCAAAATCAAATTATTAACATTCATCACTCATTTTTACCAGCCTTTGTCGGTGCAAAGCCGTACGAACGTGCATATGAACGTGGTGTGAAGCTGATTGGTGCAACCTCACATTATGTGACAAACGATTTGGATGAAGGTCCCATCATTGAGCAAGACATTCAGCGGGTAAATCACCGAGATGACGCTGAGGCGCTTAAGCGGATTGGAAGGTCTGTTGAAAGAAGTGTCCTGACTCGTGCTGTGAAATGGCATTTAGAGGACCGGATTATTGTGGATGGCAACAAAACGATTGTTTTTCAATAACTCATACGAAAGTATGAGATAGAAGTCACTCTACTTGGCGATGCTTCATTGTTCCTCTTTTTCTACAATATAAGTAGAAGAAATCGAAGGGGGATAACAAAATGAATCAACAAGTTGTGATGATAACGGGAGCATCAAAAGGGTTAGGGAAGGCTTTAGCCTTAGCTTTTGCAAAAGAAGGGGCACGTTTGGCAATCAGTGCTCGCGGGGAAGCTGCACTTTTGGGAGTTGCGCAAGAATTACAAGAGCTGGGAGCAGAGGTTCTCGCAATTGCAGGAGATATGGCTGATGCAAATGATGTAGATCGCTTTGTTTCCATAACAGAAGCAACTTTTGGAAGAGTGGATGTATTAATTAATAATGCCTCAGTATTTGGACCTGGTCCTTCTCTCTTGTTGGATTATACAGATAAAGCTTTTGCTGATGTCTTGCGGATTAATGTAATGAATCCATTTTTGGTAACAAAGCGTGTATTACCCGGTATGCTTACGCAAGGTAGTGGGAGTATTATCAATGTAACGTCAGAAGCTGGTAAAACAGGATGTGGTGAATGGGGGGCCTATGGCATTTCTAAATTTGCGGTAGAAGGTTTGACGCAAACATGGGCTGACGAATTAGCGGGGACGGGTGTGCGCATGAATATGGTAGACCCGGGTGAGATGGATACGGAAATGCATGCGATTGCTGTTCCGGATTGTGATTATGAGCTAGGAAATCCAGAAGAAAGTACAGCGGTATTTTTATATTTAGCTTCTGAAAAAGCCACAGCTGTAAACGGCCAACGATTTCAAGCCCGTCAGTTTGGGGGTGTCGAATAATGCAGGTAGCACGTACATTTCATATACCTTCATATCTAAATGCGAGCATTCCGGCAGAGTATAGAGGCATAAAACGAGATGAAGTACGTATGATGAGTCTTGATACAAAAGGGCGTATCTCGCACTTACGCTTTCATCATTTGGTTGATTGCTTATGCCCTGGTGATCTTCTTGTTTTGAACAACAGCCGTACGATTCCGGCGGTGTTATATGGAAAGAAAGGCAAGCAAACCGTAGAAATTCGTCTATCTCAGCGATTATCCGCGCAGGAGTGGGAGGCTGTTGTCATCGGGATGGTGGCGGTGGGAGATCAGATCATGTTACCAGGTGATGTGCAGGCAACAATTGTGGCGGCAGGTTCAGAAAAACCAATGGTCATTCTACGTTTTTCAGAAAGCAGCTTGGAGTTCATTTATAGATACGGTAGACCTATTCGTTATGAGTATATTGACACACCGTGGCCGCTTGATGCGTATCAAACGGTATACGCATCTGTGCCTGGATCTGTGGAAATGCCCTCGGCTGGCCGCGCGTTTACATGGGGCTTGCTCAATCAGCTACAAGACAAAGGAATAGGTATTGCTTTTCTACAGCTGCACACAGGTCTTGGCTATTACGGAAATGATCAGTGGGCTAATCCGAAGTTTCACCATGAAGCGTATGCCATCCCGCAGAAAACAGCAGCGTTAATCAATGAGACAAAAAAACGAGGCGGACGCATTATCGCAGTTGGTACAACTGTTGTGCGTGCCCTCGAAACGGTAGCAAATGATAATGGAGAAGTAACCGCTGCAGAAGGTACTACGAACGTATATATCAGAAAAGATTATAAGCTTCGTGTTGCAGATGGATTAATTACAGGATTTCACGAGCCGGAAGCAAGTCATTTGGATTTATTGACAGCTTTTATTCAAGAGGACATCCTATTAAAAGCCTATCAAGAGGCATTGCAACAGGGGTATTTATGGCATGAGTTTGGCGACATGAACTTAATTTTACCGGCAGACTTACAATGAAATCGCATCATGTGGGGATGTATGTACAAAGTATAGAGACGTCTCGCGCGTTTTATGAAGAGATGTTTGATTTTAAAGCAGCGAACTCATTTCAGTTTTTAGGAGAGCAAATTGTCTTTTTAAAGAGAGGCCAAGCATTGCTCGAGCTGATAGAAGGAAAACAAAATCTGAGCGGCATGCATATGTGCTTCGAAGTAGAGGATGTAGAAGTATGGATAGAGCGACTTCGCCAGCGGGGCTTATCACCTGTTGAAGGTCCGTTTCGACTGGACTGCGGCTGGAAGGTTGTCTTTTATGAAGGGCCGGATAGGGAAGTCATTGAGCTTTTGGCAAAGTGACCGGAATATCTTCAAAGTGACCGGAATATCTCACAAAGTAGCCGAAAAAAGGTGTCCCGCTTCCGCAGGACACCTTTCTTATGACTTACCGAGCACCCATTTGCTCTTTTTAAACATCATGTAAGCAATGGAGAAGCAAATTGCCATTAATGTGAGCGAGCTCAGCGCTACATAGAGAATGTTGATGGGAACATAGATGCCGTAAATGAGCTGCTTAATGAGCGCAAAGATATTCATGAACGGAATGAGAAAATGCTTTGCGCCAAGTTCATTCGGTGAAAGACCAATAAGCATGAAATACGGAATCATCACAACTGTCATTAGCGGAGCGGTATAGTTTTGTGCTTCCTTCATCGTGTTTGCCAATAGGCTTAGAATCATCAGTACCGTTGCAGTCAGCAGAGCAAATGTAATGATGCCGATGCCGAGACTGGAGATGAAGAAAAAGAGATTCTCGCCAATGTTTAATGCCTTTGCCAGCTTATCTGTAAAGAAAGTTACCACAGTTACGAATGTAATGAGAGAGAAGATACCGCCAATCATACCGAGTGAAGAGATAGCTAACCATTTTCCTAGAATGATATGAAGTCTGTTCACAGGTGTCATAATAAGTGCTTCCATCGTTTTACGTTCTTTTTCACCAGCAAATAAATCATTTGCTACAGATAACTGCCCAGTTAAAATGCCAAGAATGAGAATGAGCTGCGAAAAGATTGTAATCATGTATAATGACATGTCATCTTGCTCACTGATGCTTTCTAATGAAAGCTGAAATGGCTTAATCACATTAGGGTCTGTACCGCTTGCAGCGAGGCGTTCCTGAATGGCAATTTGTTGCTTAACGGTTAGCTGCGTCATAATCTTATCAGCGGCTGCACTTCCTTTTTGACTAGAGGAATCTGCATAGACGGTCACACCCGGGGATTGTCCAGATTTAAATTTCTCTTCAAAAGACGAGTCTACCTCTAATGCAGCTTGCGCGTCACCGGCTTTTACAACTTCTGTCGGGTCTTTGGCAATTTCAATCTCAACATCTTCGAGCTCTTTAATCCAATCTAATACTTGCAGACTAGTATTCTCTTTTACAGCGAGTGTATACGTTTCTTTTTTCTCCGCTAAAAAGACACGGTCCATGAACAGCACAAGGCCAATGTTAAATAATACAGGGATTAATACGCTCAGTATTAATGTCTTGCGGTCGCGAAGCGCATCTATCATTTCTTTTACATAAACATGCCATGTCATTGTGTGTTCCCCCTTACGAGACGAGACATAAAGATATAATTTAAGTCTTCACTTTCCTCTTCCGCATATAGTTTTTCAATAGGCCCCTCATATACCAACTGTCCTTTATGAATCATAATAATAGATTCGCATAGCTGCTTTACCTCTTCCATGATGTGACTGGAAAAAATAATTGTTTTTCCCTCTCGCTTTAACTGATGAATGAGCTCACGGAACATATTTGCCGATGTAATATCCAAACCGGTTGTGGGTTCATCTAAGAGAATTACGTCAGGGTCATGAATCAATGTCCGCGCAATCGTTACTTTTTGGCGCATTCCCTTTGAAAAGCCGCCCACCTTACGATCGAGATAATCCTTCATTCCAAAGCGCGAAGCTAAATATTCAATCCGATTTTTTGTTTCATGCTTGCCAAGACCGTATAGCTTGGCAAAATAGGCAAGATTTTCACGAGCTGTTAAGCGATCATATAAGCCCGTTTCGCTCCCAAATAGTACGCCAATTGTGCGCTTTACCTTCATCGGTTCTTTGCCAATATCAATACCATTTATAAAAATATGTCCGGTCGTTGGCTCCAATAAGGTGGAAATAATCCGTAGCAGCGTTGTTTTGCCAGCACCATTTTCACCAAGGAGCCCAATAACAGCCCCTTTTTGTATCGTAAAAGAAAGTTCATGTATCGCTTGAATTGTTACTTTTTTATCTTGAAAGCTACGAGAGACTCTTTGAACCTCAATCATAGTCATCGCTCCTTTGATATCGTGATATTTGTATTGTAGCGAAATTAAGATATGATGACTGCGATGATGTCGTGAAATGGTCTTATTCTGTCGCGAAATGGTCTTATTCTGTCGTGAATATATCCAATTCATGGATGTAGATAGTAAAATTGGATAGGGGGGCGAACGGCATTTATGATAAAAGTAGGCGTAGTAGATGATTCCAAGTATGATTTAGAAAAGCTGTTGCAGTAGCCTTAGATTATATGGATGTTGGTAGTATGATTGCAAAACAACTTGATAAAAGAGACATTAGACCAAATAATGGTTGGATAGATATATATTAATATAAGGAGTTGTCTATATATTGAATGGCAAACTAAAGTATTTAACATTATTTTTATGGGGGATTCTTTTCTTATATTTTTATAATATATCGATGCATAAACATAATATATTTTATCTTATAATAGGTATTCCGGTATTAATTATTAGTTCACTTTTAATATTAAGATTCTTTGAATGTAAGAAAAGAACAGATAAATAAAATATGTAACTTTTTATGAGAAAACTTATATATAAGGCCTGGTCACAGGGCTGCTGCTGTAGTCCGTCAGATCATTTACATAAAATGTCTATCCTGCTCTGGATCTACCTTGTCTGTTCCTTATATTTAGTGCCAAAAACGGTATTTGGTAGTAAAAATGTTACTTTGTTTTGTGGGGTATGATTGCAATGTACCTCTGTCAGCACTTCCTCTAAAGCCAATTGATCAAATCCAGCTACTAGGTAACTTAGTAGGCAACGCGTTAGAAGCAGCCGCTTTGTATCAAGAAAAAAGTGGTAGTGCTATACTTGAAGTACGGATGAGTCATCATGGGGGCATCTTTATCGTAGAGGTTGTAAACAGTACGTTGCCTTTACCAAAAGAAAAGGCAGATGGGTTGTTTCAGCATGTTGGTGTAAGCTCTAAGGAAGGACATGATGGGTTAGGTACATATATCATTGCAGATACGGTATCTCGATACGGAGGCAATCTGTCTTATAAATATGAGAAAGAAAAGCTCGCGGTGAAAGTAAAACTACCAATTATCAAATCATGAAGTCAGGTGATAAAATGGAAACGTTTGGGATTTCAGTGCGTACTCTGGTGGAGTATGTGTTTAGTAGCGGTAGTATTGATGCAAGATTTCAGACGTCTCAAACACTATTGGAAGGAACCAGAATTCACCAAAGCATTCAAAAGACCTACAATGAACTCGACCGAAAAGAGGTTCCGGTGCGCATGGAGCTTGTGTATCAAGATGTGCATTTTACGCTAGATGGTCGATGCGACGGGCTGTTATGGGAGGACGGTTCGGTGGTTGTAGATGAAATTAAGTCAACGATGCGTGACTTAGCTGAAATTACCGAGAACTCTTATCCGGTACACTGGGCACAGGTCAAATTTTATGCTTATATGTACGCAAAAGAGCAGGATTTAAACGAAATGACGGTGCAACTTACGTATGTCCAGGTAGAAAGTGGTGAGCAAAAGAGATTTCGAGAAACAATGAATTTTGCCGCATTAGAGACATTTGTATATGGTGTATTGGATGAGTATGTACCATATGCTGCGCTGCGCTTGAAACAGCGACAGGAGCGAAACGATAGTATGAAAAGTCTCGCTTTCCCTTTCCAGGCATATCGACAAGGACAACGGCAGTTGGCTGGTGCCGTATATAAAACGATTGCAGAAAAAAGAAATCTGTTTGCCAAGGCGCCTACAGGTATTGGAAAAACCATTTCAACAACCTTTCCGGCCGTAAAAGCGATTGGAGAGGGACTGGCTGAGAGATTGTTTTACTTAACAGCGAAAACCATTACGCGCACAACGGCAGAAGAGGCGTTTGCGCGGATGGAGAAACAGGGTCTCTGCATGCGTAGTGTGACTATTACGGCGAAGGACAAGGTTTGCTTTAAAGAAGAAACTCGCTGTCAAAAGGAGTACTGTGAATTTGCGGATGGTTACTATGATCGAGTTAACGGAGCGGTGCTTGATATATTAGAACACGAAACGCTGCTTACTCGCGGTACTATTGAAACCTACGCGCGTAAGCATAAAGTATGTCCATTTGAGTTTTCTATTGAGTTGGCGTACGCTGCTGACGCGGTGATATGTGATTACAACTATATTTTTGACCCGCGTATTTCATTCAAACGTTTGTTTGAAGAGCAGAAGAAGCAAACAGTACTGCTAATTGATGAAGCGCATAACTTAGTAGATCGTGCCCGAGAGATGTATTCTGCGGAGATACAAAAATCACAATACTTGCAGCTACAAAGGAGCTTTAAAGGAGTAAACGTGTCCATTTTTGAAAGTGCGCGCGCCATTAACCAGCACTTGCTGGCAGTTAGAAAAAGGGCAGAGGGAGAATTGGTGGAAAAGCAGTTAGATGAAGAACTAGTGGGCTTGTTAGAAGATTTTGTACAGCATGCTGAGAAAGAGATAACTGCGCAGGAGAATGAAGAGTTATTAGATGCATATTTTAAGGCGCAGGCATTTTTGCGTATTGCCGCGCTTTATGATGAGCGTTTTGTGATGTATGCGGAGACTACAGGGAGCGAAGTTCGCTTAAAGCTATTTTGCTTAGACCCGTCACATTTATTGAGACAGATGGGGAAAAACTATCGTTCTAAAGTCTATTTCTCTGCTACACTGACACCACCTTCGTATTATCGTGATATGCTCGGAGCGCAGGAGGAAGACTTCTCAATCGGCATTCCGTCACCGTTTCGGCGTGAACAGCTACAGGTGTTAGTACAGCCTGTTTCTACTAAATATCATGAACGGGAAAAAACAAAGCCTCATATTGTCGCCGCGCTTGGGCGTATGACGGAAGTGCGAGGAAATTATTTAGTGTTTTTTCCATCCTATCAGTATATGAAAGATGTGTATGAACTTTATAAAAGTGAATCGCCACATATCCAAACCATCATGCAGGATACAGGAATGCGTGAAGATGAGCGTGAGTATTTTTTACAACTGTTTCAAGCTGACAATCCTGAAACGCTAGTTGGTTTTGCTGTGCTAGGAGGGATTTTTTCAGAGGGAATAGACTTAAAGGGAGATCGCTTAAATGGTGTTGCGATTATTGGTGTTGGTCTTCCGCAGCTGGGACTTGAGCGTAACATTATTAAAGATTATTTCAATGAAAACGGCAAAAATGGATATGACTATGCGTACGTGTTTCCGGGCATGAATAAAGTGTTGCAGGCAGGTGGGAGATTAATTCGCTCGGAAGAAGATACAGGGACAATTTTGCTGATGGATGATCGCTTTTTACAAATGAAATATCGCCAGCTGTTGCCAGAGGAGTGGCAGCATTTTCAGATTCTGCAGTAGCTTGAGCAAAATATTTGGCGCATGTGCGGAAGGTGTTATAATACAAGATAATTCAAGCAAAGAGGTGAAAAGGATGAGCGAACAAAAAGAACTTGCGACGTTTGCGGGCGGTTGTTTTTGGTGCATGGTAAAACCATTTGATGAAATAGACGGTGTATATGGAATTGTGTCAGGTTATACAGGAGGTCATACAGAAAATCCGACTTATAAAGAGGTTTGTTCGGAGACAACAGGACATTACGAAGCGGTGCAAATCACATTCGATCCGTCTCGCTTATCGTACGAGGAACTTTTAGAAATGTACTGGCGTCAAATTGATCCGACAGATGCAGGCGGTCAGTTTCATGACCGCGGGCAGTCATATCAAACAGCTATCTTTTATCATACAGAAGAACAACGTCAAAAGGCGGAAGCCTCAAAGCGCGCACTTGAAGAAAGCGGCATTTTTAAGAAGCCGATTGTGACAGAAATTCTGCCTGCTAAGCCGTTTTACCCGGCAGAGGAGTACCATCAGGATTATTATAAGAAGAACAGCTTCCGTTATGAAATGTATCGCAAGGGATCGGGCCGCGATGCGTTTTTAAAGAAGCATTGGCCGAAGAATAACGCGCATCTTAAGGAAAAGCTAACAGATATGCAGTTTTATGTGACGCAAGAAAACGGGACAGAGCCGCCGTTTCAGAATGAATTCTGGAACCATCAGGAAGAAGGTCTTTATGTAGACATCGTTTCCGGTGAACCGTTATTCAGCTCCTACGATAAATTTGATAGCGGCTGCGGCTGGCCGAGCTTTACAAAGCCGGTTATGTCGGCAAGTGTAAAAGAACATGTTGATCTCAGTCATCGCATGGTGCGAACAGAAGTGCGAAGTCGTGAAGCCGATTCTCACCTTGGACACGTATTCGACGATGGACCGCGTGACAAAGGTGGATTGCGCTACTGCATTAACTCAGCAGCACTTCGCTTCATTCCCAAGGAAGATCTAGAGCGCGAAGGCTACGGTGATTTTAAAATTTTATTTGATAAGAAATAAGACTGCTACAATTGATACGAAATTCAGCAATGAAAGGGAGGAGCAGATATGGCTCTTCCTTTTTAAATGAAAGCTAATGTTGCTCATTTGCATTTGTTAATTAAAGCGCCTAATCGCCCGCGGAAAGCGAACCCCGTAATGGAAATCAATAATGCGCTTTAATAGAGCCAAATGAAAAAGAAGGTGTTCGTATTGAGGATACAAAAATATGTCAGCGAAGCAGGGATATATCCGAGACGAGAAATTGAGCGGATGATCCGAGATGGCCGGATAACGATTAACGGCACGCCTGCTCATAAAAATAGCATGTTAGCAGAGGAAGATATGGTGCTTGTTGATGGTAAGCCGCTCGTAAAAGTAGAGATTCAGCCAGTGTACATAGCCCTGTATAAGCCGGTGGGCATTACGTGTACAGCACAAAGCAGTGTGAAGGAAAACATCATTGACTTTATGAATTATCCGGAGCGTATTTTTCCGGTGGGGCGTTTAGATAAGGATTCAGAGGGGCTTATTATCATGACAAATGATGGCAGCATTGTAAATCGGATGATGCATAGCTCACATGAGCATGAGAAAGAATATATCGTCACCGTAGATAAGCCGTTTGATGAGGCTTTTCTACAAGGAATGGCGGCGGGCGTACCGATTTTAAACACGGTCACGAAGCCTTGCATAGTATCGCGGGTCGATGAAAACGTGTTTCGCATTATCCTCACACAGGGCTTAAACAGGCAAATCCGTCGTATGTGCAAAGTGTTTGGCTATAGAGTAACGAGGTTAAAGCGAATTCGGATTATAAATATTCATCTCGGTGAACTGCAGAGCGGAAAGTGGCGCTACGTGACAGAAAGCGAGCTTTCTGAGTTGATGTACCAACTAGAAGAGGACCTCAAATGAGATCCTCTTCTTTTGCTTTATTTACAGCCTGTAGGCGGTTTTTCACATCGAGTTTATGATATAAACTTGAGATATAGTTTTTCACAGTACCTTCTGATAAAAAGAGGCGCTCTGCAGTGTCTTTGTTGCTTAAACCGTGCGCCAGACACTCCAATACCTGTACTTCACGTTCTGTGAGATCGTACGGAGTAGGAGCTTGGACCGCCTGAGTGACAGACGGTTGAATTTGTTGTACCAGTATCTTTGCCAAATCATTCGGCAGCAGTGTGCCTCCTGTATGAACAAGTTTGATGCCGGCAATAAGGTCTTTTGGATGCATCGCCTTGAGTAGATATCCTTCCGCACCGATAGAAAGTGCATCAATTACATGCTGAATTTCCTGAAACGTTGTCAAAATCATAATGCGTATTTCAGGATAAGTAGCCTTAATGAACTTAGTAGCAGTAATACCGTCCATAATGGGCATCTGAATGTCCATTAAAATAATATCAGGCTTCTTTTCCTTACTGAGCTCAACGGCTTCTTGTCCATTTTTAGCTAGGGCCACTACTTCCAGCTCAGGGTCCGTGTTTAATACAAACGCTAAGCTCTCCCGAATCAGTTCTTGGTCATCTACTAGCATAATCTTAATCATATTGTATACCTCCTTTTAATGGGATTGTACATGTCACTACCACATGTTTTTCTATATTTTGTATGTGTAAATGTCCCTGTAGCTCTTCTAAGCGATTGCGCATACCAGTAAGTCCAAAGCCGTGCTGGATATCCTGTAATGCTTCCCCGTCATTTGTAATTTGTAACACCAGCTGTTGTGAGGTTATGGACAGTTTTACCTCTATCTTCGTCGCATGGCCATGTCGTTTCGCATTCGTTAAAGCTTCTTGCAGACACCTAACCAGTGTGAGTTTAATCTGGGGTGACAGAGCGGTTTCTTCCCCCTGCAAAGTAAAGGTGACTGTTGTTTCCGCATGCTGTTGAAAATCAGAAGCAACACGCTGCAGTTGCTTCCAAAGTAGTTCATCATTGTCTGTTGGTGCGATTTGATGGATGTTTTTGCGAATGGCATCTAAACCGGTGCGAGACACTTGTGCTAGCGACTCCGCTTTTTGCTTGGCTAACGCGGGATTACTGTCAATCATATACGATAACGCATCAAGCCCTACAATTACTGATGTAAAATGATGGCCAATAGAGTCATGAAGTTCTCTGGCTAAGCGATTTCTTTCCTCAAGAAGAGTTACACCTTCAATTTGCGCTGCGTATTGCTCGAGCACTTTGTTTTGCTGTTGAATAAGGTGGTATTGTTTCATGTTTTCTTGTAATAAACGCTTTGCTTTCATATGGGAACTAATAATAACATTTAGACTGATACCAAACCCGAAAAATATAATGATATCAACATACTGCATGAAAAATTCGAACGAAAATCCCAACGCTTTGTAGCGTGTAGCTGGCAGAAGAACAACAAACACAGGAATGGCCCAGCGCCCGGTTTGCTTGGTTGCAAGATATCCAGCGGTAAGAGCGCTCATGAGAACCATCGCAGCCCCGAGCTCAGCCTCTAGAATAAGTTGTGTGTACAGAATAAAGCTACCTACCAATAAAAAATCTACTAAAAAAAAGAGCGCTGCGTTTTTATACTTAGGATTCCAGAAGAAATGCGGTACAAAATACGCCAAGGTGATGAAAATTACAAAATACGTATAGGGAAAGCCTGAAAGTTTATGTGGCTCTAAGTAGAAGAACAGTAAACCTGAGGCAAACCAAATAAATCGAAGAGAACTGATAAACCAATCGACCCAAAGCCACTCCCGTTGTGTCTCCATGTCATATCTCCTTTATATCAGTACAGCCATAACCGCACAGTATTACTTCTTCCTAATTTTACTATATAGCTGCTGAGAAAAAAATCACAATATATTATGACTCTCTTCACTTGGTCATGTGACCATTTCTGTCTATTATAAAAGTATCACGATTAAAGGAAGCTGATGGTATGAGCAGAGAAGATCTAAGAAAAGAGATGGAAGCAAGGTTCAAAGGCTTGCCTCCTGAAGAATACGAAAAAGTGCTGTCATTATATGAAGAGCTATATGAAACTGCCCAGCGAAACGGTAAAACAGAGAATGAAATTATGTCTGCTTTAGGTTTAGAAACAAAGCAGGTAAAGCCTGAGGTATCCGGAATAAGATTTACACTCTCAGTTTTGGGATTGTTGTTTTTCAATATCGTTGTTGTGCTAGGGCCCGCTTTAACAGTATTTGCAGTTTATCTTTCTCTATGGGCTGTAAGTTTTTCGCTGATTATCAGTGCCGTGGCGGCGATTGGTGCAATCCTGTTTTTGGGGGAAAGCAACGCCCTGCAGCTCGTATTTCTGGCGATGGCGCTCGGCGGAAGCGGCACGTTGCTTGGACCCGCTTTGATACCGCTTGGAAAGCTGCTGTATAAGGTCACAATTTGGTATGCAGCTTTGAATATCAAAATTGCGAGAGGAGAATAAAGGATGCTGAAAAAAATAGCATTGGCAGCAGTGATTATTACTACAGTAGGAATCGTCGGTTTAACAACCACTGCTTTTACACAGGACGGAATTTTATGGGAGAATGTGATGGGCAAGCAGTACACATTTGATGAAAATAAATCGGCTGAAGCAGAGAAGGTTCAAAAGATACAAGTAGAGGTTGGGTCTGCAGATATTACAGTTAAACAAGGTGCGGGCGATCAAATTAAAGTCCGTTTACACGGGGAAGGAAATAAAAAAGGCATTCAAAAGATGAAGCTGGAACTGGTAGAGGACAATGATGCGTTAAAAATTCGTACAAAAAGCAATCACTTTGGCTGGTTTACGTATATCAACGCGAAGCTCGATGTAATTGTTCCTGAAAAGCTGTATGACCAAATCGTGGTGGAAAGCGGTAGCGGTAATATAACAGTTGAAAATGTAAAAAGTAAGCAAATAGAAGTTGAAGCTTCTTCAGGTGATTTGCATGTGTCTAGGCTTACGGCTGAGACAATCAATCTGCACGTGTCATCTGGGGATATCTATGGCGAGCGTTTGACAGGGGAAGTGAAAACAGAATCAAGTTCAGGTGATACGTTCTTGAAGTTAACGGAAGTTGCACATAATATAAATCTCGACTCATCGAGCGGTGATATTGAAGTAACAATAGAAAAGGAACCAACAAACATGGCGCTGGATTTTAAAAGCTCCTCAGGAGATGGGAGAGTATCCATCCCGATGAATTATGAAGAAAAAACAAGCGATGAGATTCGCGGAAAAGTTGGTGCTGGTACACATCAGATGCAAGTAAGAATCAGTTCAGGTGATTTTACCTTGCATACGAATTAATATAGGGCCTCCTCATATAGGAGGCTTTTATAAAGGCTGTTTTCGCAAACTTTGTTGCTATGTAACAAATAGTGGGGAGTGGTTGATTTCCGCTCGGGGTTGCTTGCTTTCCGCGAGGTGTGCGGTGAGCCTCCTCGGCTTACAGCCTGTGGGGTCTCACCTGACCCGCTGCTCCCGCAGGAGTCTAGCACCTTCCGCTCCAACCAACCTTAAACAAAGAAACCCATCTTAAAACAACAATCTCTTAGAAAAGAGCTTTTATAAAACACGCATCAAAAAATATGTATGTTTTACTTTTTCCTACTTCTTGTCCTTGGTATGATAAAAAGGAGAGGAGAGGAATTATGAAGGATAAAAAGGGAATATGGGCGACGCTGGGCGGTATTGGCCTGTTTGCGCTCACAAAAGCAAAGTTTTTAGCAGTGGTATTAAAGCTATTAAAATTTAAAACGCTGATTTCCATGCTAGTATCTGTATGGGCCTATGCGCTTTTATATGGATGGAAGTTTGGGATTGTTCTTGTGTACTTGTTGTTTGTACATGAAATGGGTCACGTGTATGGTGCGAAAAAGAAGGGTATACCGACATCTCCAGCATTGTTCATCCCGTTTTTAGGAGCGGTTGTTGGTATGAAGGAATTACCGAAACGCTTAAAGGACGACGTGTTCATCTCTATCATGGGACCATTTGCTGGCTTGCTTTCTATCATTCCATTTATCGTATTGTATTACGTAACGGGAGTGGATTTTTGGCTGCATATGTTTAAGGTTGGCGCACTGCTAAACTTATTTAACTTACTGCCGATGATGCCGCTAGACGGTGGACGTATCGCGCGTGCGCTGAGCACAAAATTGATTGCAATTGCCTTTACAATCATGCTTGCCTTTACGTTCGTAAATCCGGATCCAATTCTTGTCCTTATCATTGTGTTTGGCGGTTTATATTTTGTATCCGCAGCATCTGAACGCTACGGCTGGCGCGAGAAGGCTGCGTATCGAGATGAATATCAGACTGCACTGCAAAAGTGGGAAAGTTTGCGAGCGGAGTGGCACGAAATTGCACCTGAAGATCGCTTATCTTGGTTAAATGGTAAGTTATATGAAGAAGGTCGCGTATTGGCGCAATACGAGCAGGAGTTTTATGCTTGGAGCGGCAAACAAAGTAAGTGGCGCTGGACGCCAGAGACTGAAGCATTTAAGCGTGCCGAAGGAAAATTACAAGGTCAGTATCTCATTACGAAGGAAATGCAAACTTGGTATGACAATGAACCAGGTGAGTTACACAGTATTCATGAGGAGCTAAAAGCGTTGTCTGAGGAACTGGCGAAACAAGAGCTGTATGAAAAGTTAAGCAAAAAAGAGCGTGTTATCATTTTACTGCAATATGTATCTCTTGTTCTTGTATTGTCTGGTTGCATCGGTTTTGCGATGACTATGGAATGAAAAAAGGTTGCCGTTTGGCAACCTTTTTATCAGGCTGTGGAGAAAGTGTTCTCCACAGCCGTTTTTTATGTTTATGACTTCTTTCCACTGTGCAAACTGATTAAAAAGGAGAGAAGGAGAGATTTGATATGATGGGTGCACTGAAAAATCACCGAGATGAGCGTGTTACGACTTCAATCGAAGAGCTTGTTCCACAAGATCACTTTTTACGAGCTGTAGAAGCCACAATAGATTTTGCTTTTATTGAGGAAAAGCTTCGCCCGTATTACTGCGAAGATAATGGGCGTCCTTCCATTCATCCCATCACTTTATTCAAGATGATTTTTATCGGTTACTTTTATGGAATCCGTTCCGAACGTCAGTTAGAGAAAGAAATTAAAATGAATCTAGCGTATCGGTGGTTTTTAGGCTTTTCTTTATCAGATCCTGTTCCTGATCACTCTACTATTAGTTGGAACCGACGTACTCGCTTTGTTCACACAACCATTTTTGAAGACATCTTTCAAGAGATTGTCAGACAAGCTCAATCCCACCGCATGGTGGGCGGTCGCGCTCTAATGACAGATTCTACGCACGTAAAGGCGAATGCAAATAAAAATAAGTATGTACAAAAGCTAAAAAAAGAACAGCCCAAAATCTATCTAGAAGAATTAGAAAAGGCTGTAACTGAGGATCGGCAAACAAACGGAAAAAAGAACTAAAACCTCGAAAGGAAGGCGAAGCCAAACAACCTACTTATATCCGTTCTAGTACAACAGACCCTGACAGTGGATTTCTAATGAGAGACGGAAAACCAAATGGGTTTCACTACCTCGATCATCGCACTGTCGATGCAAAATACAATATCATCACAGACACATATATTACGGCCGGGAATGTATCCGATTCTGGGCCGTATTTGGCACGTCTTAAAGCGCAAATAAAAACCTTTGGATTTCAGGTAGAAGCTGTGGCACTAGATGCGGGATACTTTACAGGTCATATTTGTAAAAATTTAGCGAAACAAAACATTTTTATGGTCATGGGATATCGTAGATTCGGAAAAACAAATAAAGAGGTACCAAAACGTTCTTTTCATTATGTAAAAGAGTCAAATCGCTTTGCTTGCCCGATGGGTTGTATCTTATCTTATGTGACGACAGACCGTGATGGAAATCGACAATATAAATCGAATCCAGATGATTGTGCGGCTTGTCCTCTTCGTCCCAAGTGTTTTTCTAAACAACAAAAAACGCGTACCATTACTCGACATATTTGGGAGGATTATAAGGACTTGGCTCGCGCCAACAAAAAGACAAGTGCCGGTAAGCGTCTGTACAAGCTACGTTGTTCTACAATTGAGCGCAGTTTTGCCGATGCGAAAGAACTTCATGGCTACCGGTATGCACGTTTTCGAGGGCGGGAGTCTGTCCAAATGCAGGCTTTTCTCACCGCAGCTTGTCAAAACATGAAAAAAATTGCCCTTCATCTGACCAAACAGGTCAGATGAAGGGCAATTCCTGTTTATTTTTACTTCATTTCAGACATAGTTTCCATAAAAATTGAAACTAGGGACAGAGTATTAAGAAACCTTTTAGGTTTCTCAACACTCTGGAAAAAAGGTTGCCGTTTGGCAACCTTTTTATATTCCAATCTCTTTTACCCGTCCCACTTGCCCATCGGTTAGCCGCACTTTAATGCCATGGGGATGAGATGGGGAATTTGTTAAAATATCTTTTACAATGCCAGAGGTCAGCTTACCTGTTCGTTGATCCTGCTTTAAGACGATTTTTACGGCCGAGCCGCGCTGTATATCACGTCGATTGCGGCCGTCCATTATACACCCATGCGTCTACGTTGATTGTTCGGCTTCTTTGTTTGCTGACTCTTCATGCCTTTTGTAGCTGTCGAGCCTTTCAGACTCCCTTTCCCCTGCGCCTGCGCTTGTTTTTTTGCCGCCAATTGCTGCATCATTACTTCTTTTAAGCTTAGCTTTTTTCCGTTTTGTTCGGTTGCCATGTATGTGGTCTCCTTTTGTATGAAGTTGGTATTCTCATTATAATACACCGCAACTCAGAAAGCCATGTGGCAAAAAGTTCAGCCGAGCGCCATGTTTTCCAGTATACTGAGAAAGGCATACTAAAGAAGAGGTGATGATGTGAAGGACTTTGCAAGTCTTACCATACATGAAGATTTACAGAAAAGATTACAGCGTAATGGATTAAGTACCCCTACACCAGTACAGGAAAAGACGATTCCGTTACTGCTTGCGGGCAAAGATGTGGTTGCACAGGCGCAAACAGGAACGGGAAAAACATTAGCATTTGTGTTGCCGATTCTACAAAACATAAATCCAGATTTACCGCATATTCAAGCGCTTATTGTTGCACCCACACGAGAGCTAGCTGTACAAATTACAGGTGAAATAGAAAAGCTGCGCACACCGGATGTTCACGTGCTTGCCGTTTATGGCGGTCAGGATGTAGAGAGGCAAATTAAGAAGTTGGCAGGTGCAACGCATATCGTTGTTGGAACACCGGGCCGTCTTCTTGATCATATGCGCCGCACAACGATTGATGTGTCAGGTATTTCAACGCTCGTACTAGACGAGGCAGACCAGATGCTGCATATTGGATTTTTGCCGGAAGTAGAAACGATTATTGAAAAAACATCTCCAGACAGACAAACAGCTTTATTCTCCGCAACCATGCCGGGAGAAATTCGTGCGCTAGCAAAGCGGTATATGAAAAAGCCTGAAAATGTCCAAATCAAAACTTCGCAAATTACGGTAAAGGATATCCGTCAAATTGCTGTAGAAACAACAGACCGCACGAAGCAAGCTTCTTTACGCGATATGCTTGAGCGGGAGCAGCCATTTCTGGCGATGATTTTCTGCCGAACAAAGCGCCGCGCAAGCACACTGAACGCAGCACTGCAGGAGCACGGCTATAACTCCGATGAATTGCATGGCGATTTATCACAAGCAAAGCGTGAAAAGGTTATGGAGCGTTTTCGTCAGGCAAAGCTACAATATTTAGTGGCTACCGATGTTGCAGCACGCGGCCTTGATGTAGAAGGTGTGACTCACGTTTTCAACTACGATATTCCGCAGGACGTAGAGAGTTATATCCACCGCATCGGACGAACAGGCCGTGCAGGGGAAAGTGGATTGGCTGTTACGTTTTTCGCACCAAAGGATAAACAGTATTTAGAAATGATTGAAAAAGGAATTAAAATGCAGATGGAGCGCATTGAGCGCCCGAAAACAGAAGAGGTACAAGCAGACAGACAGAATCGGGAGCCGCGAGGCAAAAAGCCGGCATTTAAACAAGGCGGCCGAAAGCCAGCACATGCGCAGGCAAAAAGCAGTCAAGGGCGCCGAAAGAGGTAAGATATGATTAATCATATGTGCGAAACCGCATATGGAATTTTATTTGTAAAGGCAGCTTTGAAATACAAGCTGTTTTTTTACGTATAAATATCGGAAAATTTACAAAATTAATAAAAAAAGGATGTGGAAATGTTGTATGATAACGGAGTATGTATTTCAAATAAAAAGGAGAATGAGGACATGAAGATGCAGTATGCAAAACGTTTTTTTGCACTTTTAGTTATCTTGATATGTATCATGACAACCGTATCCATGAAGTCCGTATTTGCTGGGGATGGATCGGCCGCTTCACCGTACACGGTGGCGCAAGCAATCGCCACGCAAAACAATACACTGAAAACCGTGCAAGGGTACGTTGTGGGACAACCGACAGCAACCAACACAGTCGTTACAAGTAATTATCCAAATGATTATGCACTTGCGTTAGCGGACAGTCCGACAGAAACGAACACAGCTAACATGATTTACATACAAATTCCCACTTCATATCGTACAACTTTTGGTTTGCAAAGCAATCCAAGCTTAAAGGGTACTGCAGTAAAGGTGACAGGCTACTTAACAGCGTATTTTACACATGCAGGTATTAAAAATGTAACGAGTATGGAAAAGAGTGCAAGCACGGGCGGCGGTACAACAACTCCTTATGATAGTACATACTACAGTAGCGCCATCGGTAAAACAGGTAGCGCATTAAAACAAGAGCTGCATAACATCATTGATGATCATACAAAGCTTTCTTATGATGCGGTATGGGATGCACTGCGTTATACAGATGAAGATCCGAACAATACTAACAATGTAATTTTACTATACACCGGTCGTTCGCAAGGGAAGTTCACAAACGGATCTGGCGTGGACGACTGGAACCGTGAGCATGTGTGGGCAAAATCGCATGGTGATTTCGGAACTACGGCAGGAGCGGGCACGGATCTACATCATTTGCGTCCGACAGACGTATCCGTAAACAGTGCACGCGGCAATTTAGACTTTGATAACGGCGGTGGATATCACTCTGAGGCGACGCAATGTCGTTATGACAGCGATTCTTGGGAACCAAGAGACAGCGTAAAAGGCGATGTAGCACGCATGCTGTTTTATATGGCGGTGCGCTATGAAGGGGACAACGGTGAACTAAACTTAGAGCTAAACAACTATGTAAATAACGGCACAGCTCCTTACCATGGAAAGCTTTCTGTGCTGTTACAATGGCACGCGCAAGACCCTGTTGATAACTTTGAAAGAAAGCGCAACGATATTATCTACACAAAATATCAACATAACCGCAATCCATTCATTGACCATCCGGAGTGGGTAAATGCCATCTGGCAATAATGCCTAGACCTGTGCGATTGCACAGGTCTTTTTTAGAATAGCTTATAAAGATAACGAAGAGGAATCGGCCGATAGAAGTAGGAAATTGGTCGATAGAGCATGAAATTGGCCGATAACAATAGCAACTCGGTTGATATTGCTACAAATAAATGAAAAATAATTTGTGTAAACGACTCTGCATGTAGAGTGATTTTGTATTTTCAGAAAACATTGACAGATAGAAAGGTTATTCTTTACCATGAATATGAAAGGTGTTTTGTAAAAGACTTTTTAGTATATAACCGTATTGTTTCTACAAAGGAGGTACCTGTTATTTACAGTTGCACCGGATCTCACATCTCATTAGGGTGATTACCCATACGTAGGGAGCAGACGCGACATGTTGCATTTGAGACAATACTTGTCTATATTCAAACAAAATGTAATCGCTTCCATTAGAGCTGGCTAAAATTTAATACTCCATCTGCCATTTATGTAGTGTGAAGCCAGCTCCGCTCAACAGGCTATGACTCAAATGAACATCGAAAGGCTATGATAGGGACTGTATAAAGGAACAGTACTACGAATTTGTATTGCCAAATTATTGTGTAAGGAGACTGTTATGATTATTGATATTTCTAGACCGCTTCATACAAAAACACCGACTTGGCCAGGTGATACGCCTTTTTCATATGAGATCAGCTGGTCAAAGGAGCAGAGCGGATCAGTAAATGTAGGAAAGCTAACGATGAGTATCCATACTGGTACGCATGTGGATGCGCCATTTCATTTTGACAACGAGGGCAAACAAACGTGTGAACTGCCACTAGAAAGATATATCGGTAAAGCTCGCATTGTGGATATGACAGGCAAGCAAAGCATTGGTGTTAGTGACTTTCAAGCTTTGGATATAAAAAGAGTCGAACGTTTATTGCTTCGTACGTCTTCTTGGGGTAATTCTGAGGTGTTTCCAGAGTCTATTACGTACCTAGAGGCTGATCTTGCACCGTATTTGGCAGCGCAAGGTGTGCAATTAATCGGGATAGATGTTCCTTCGGTTGATCCGCTTAATAGTAAGGAATTACTGGCTCATCATGCGCTTCACCGCAACGATATTCATATTTTAGAAGGCCTGGATTTAGAAGGAGTACATCCGGGCGACTATGAGCTTGTCGCGTTGCCGCTAGCGCTCATAGAGGGAGATGGTAGTCCTGTGCGTGCGATACTTCGTTCATGGAAAGGGGAATAAAATAATGAAAAAGTTAACAGATTACGAGAAATATATTCGAACAGAAGAGCTGTTGGAGTTGCAGAAAACAGAGGGAGAATTATGCTGTGATGATGAACTGACATTTCAAACCATTCATCAAATTGCTGAGCTGCATTTTAAACTAATTCTGCAGCATATTAAGCTAGCTGATCAATATATGAGAGGAAACGAGCTGGCAAAAGCAATTGCGCAGCTTCGGCGCATTAATGTGCATCTAGAGCACCTACCGAATGTGTTTGATATGGTAAAAGGGATTAGCCCGCGTGATTATCATACAATCCGTTTGGCTTTGGGAAGAGGAAGTGGTCAGGACTCTCCAGGATTTAATGCGATTTTACAACAAGGTCCAACTCTCTGGGCACCATTTGAAGCATTACTTTTGCAAAATGGGTTATCGCCCCTTACATTACATCAAGATGCGCACAAATATTTTTCACTTTTTACCTTAATGCAGGAGTTACATACATTTGATGAAAAGTTTCAAAGCTTCCGTTATTCGCATATTCAGCTTGTGCGCCGCATGATTGGTCTTGAAACAAAAAGTTTAAAAGGGGTACCTGCACAGGCGTTAGAGCGCGGAGCTCGAACGATGTTTTACCCGCAGCTTTGGCGTGCAATTAGTAATCTAACCGATGTAACAGGATCTAGCTATAACCCACAGCCGCTGGATTAAAAGTGCTAAACAAACGTTTGATTAAGAGGTATGTATCCGCAAGATACATACCTTTTTCACAAAATAAATTCCGATATTTCGGAAAATTCCACTTTGGCGGAATTGTAAGTATTTAAATTCCGATATTTCGGAAAATAAGCGCATTATAGTAAGTAATGAAGTTTCCTCCTATAAGTAGCTACAGAAGATTTTCGTTGATATGATTAAGTTTCTGAAAATTGTGCGTAATAATTATATGAGTTGGCATAGAATTTGCTTTATGTAAGAAGTGAAAAGGAACAAATACTGAGGAAAGGAGAAGCTACTAAAATTTTATTATAACAAAAAATGAAAACGGTTACTTATTTATTGCAATTATTTATTTTTATTCAAATCGTATAAAGGGAAAAGGGGGATGTTTGTGGAATTTGTTGTCATTCTGTTGGCGCTGGGGCTTTTGATGTTTGTTGCTTACCGCGGATTCTCTGTCATCTTATTTGCACCAATCTGCGCTTTGTTCGCAGTTCTTTTGACAGATCCGGAATTTGTTTTGCCATTCTTCTCTAACATTTTTATGGAGAAAATGGTTGGCTTTATTAAACTATACTTCCCTGTGTTCTTGCTTGGTGCCATCTTTGGTAAAGTTGTTGAAATGTCAGGTTTGGCGGAATCCATCGCAAAAACAATTGTACAACTTGTCGGTGCAAAACGCGCTGTGCTGGCAATCGTATTAATGGGAGCAATTCTTACATACAGCGGTGTGAGTTTGTTCGTTGTTGTATTCGCTGTGTATCCGTTCGCTGCGAACTTGTTCCGTGAAGCAAATATTCCAAAGCGCTTAATTCCAGGAACAATCGCGCTCGGGGCATTTACATTCACGATGGACGCATTGCCGGGAACGCCGCAAATTCAAAACGTAATCCCGACAACATTCTTTAAAACTGATATTTACGCTGCTCCAACGCTTGGAATTATCGGTGCCATCTTTGTATTGATTCTAGGTATCTGGTATTTAGAAACGCGTCGCAAAAAAGCAGAGGCAGCTGGAGAAGGTTACTATGGTTTTGATGGTGCAGAGCTTGCAGCTGCGCAAGAGGCACCGGTAACCGAACAACAAACGCCACTTCGTACGAATGCGAGCGTGGGGCGTCAGTTGCTTGCGTTTGTTCCACTCATTCTAGTTGGTGTGATGAACAAAGTGTTCACGATTTACATTCCGCAGTGGTATCCAAACGGCTTTGATTTTGCGGCAATTGGCTTAAAAGCATTTGCGAAAATTGAAACTGCATCAGTTGTAGCGATTTGGTCCGTACAGATGGCGCTTTTAGTGGGTATTATTACGACAATCTTATACGACTGGAACCGCGTAAAAACAAACTTCCAGGCTGGTATTAATGCAAGTATTGGCGGCGCTTTGCTAGCGGCGATGAATACGGGTGCAGAGTACGGTTTCGGGGGCGTTATCTCTTCTCTGCCAGGGTTCGGTGTTATTAGTAAAGGGATTGGGGAAACGTTTACGAACCCACTTGTGAACGGCGCTGTTACAACAACAACACTTGCCGGTATCACAGGATCTGCATCCGGCGGTATGGGAATTGCGCTAAGCGCCATGTCTGAAAAGTACTTAGAGGCAATCGAAAAGTACAACATTCCGCCAGAGGTAATGCACCGCGTTATTTCCATGGCATCCGGCGGTATGGACACATTACCACACAACGGAGCGGTTATTACATTACTTGCGGTTACTGGGCTTACGCACCGTCAATCGTACCGTGACATCTTTGCAATCACAATCATTAAAACAATTGCAGTATTCTTCATTATTGGTGTCTATAGCTTAACAGGTCTGGTGTAAATGGTAGATTCGGTCGCCGGCTTCCGGCGACTGGAATGCTCTACGTGATAAATTTTAAGGGGGAACGGTCATGAAAAAAGGTAAGGTAGTTAGCTCATTTCAAGAGGCAGTAGCAGATATTCACGATGGCGCAACCTTGATTGTCGGAGGGTTCGGTCTTTGCGGTATACCTGAAAAGGCGATCTTAGCGCTGCGTGACCAAGGTACGAAGGATTTGACGGTAGTAAGCAACAACTGTGGTGTGGACGATTGGGGACTGGGCTTGTTGCTTGCAAACCGTCAAATTAAAAAAATGGTCTCTTCCTATGTAGGTGAGAATAAAATCTTTGAGCGTCAGTTCTTAAGTGGAGAGCTTGAAGTTGAACTTGTGCCACAAGGTACATTAGCTGAACGTATTCGCGCAGGCGGTGCTGGTATTCCAGGCTTTTATACGGCTACTGGTGTCGGAACGCCAGTTGCAGAGGGTAAGGAGCATAAGGAGTTTAATGGCCGCACGTATATTCTAGAGCAAGGTATCGTTGGCGATTTTGCATTGGTAAAGGCATGGAAGGCAGATACACTTGGTAATCTCGTGTTCCGTAAAACAGCTCGTAATTTCAACCCAGTAGCTGCAATGGCAGGTAAAATCACAATTGTTGAGGCAGAAGAGATTGTTGAAGCTGGTACATTAGATCCAGATGAAATCCACACACCGGGCATCTATGTACAACGGGTGCTTTTAGGTGAAAATTACGAAAAACGAATTGAGCGCCGCACGGTTGTGCAGGCATAAGGAGGGGCAAATATGAATGCAAGAATGAAAATTGTAAAGCGTGCTGTAAAAGAAATTCAAGATGGTATGAACGTAAACTTAGGAATTGGTATCCCGACGCTTGTAGCCAATGAAATTCCAGCAGATTATAATGTCCTATTGCAATCAGAAAATGGTCTTTTAGGCATCGGACCTTATCCGGTTGAAGGAACGGAAGATGCTGATTTAATTAATGCAGGTAAAGAAACAGTGACAGCGGTTACTGGAGCTGCTTATTTTGACAGCGCTGAGTCATTTGCGATGATTCGCGGCGGTCATATTGACCTAGCGATTTTGGGTGGTATGGAAGTATCAGAAAATGGTGACCTGGCAAACTGGATGATTCCAGGTAAGATGGTAAAAGGTATGGGTGGTGCCATGGATCTTGTAAACGGCGCGAAACGCATTATCGTTATCATGGAGCATGTTAACAAGCATGGCGAATCTAAGGTGAAGGAAGTATGTACATTACCTTTAACAGGCCGCCGCGTTGTACATCGTCTGATTACTGATTTAGCTGTATTTGATTTTAATGATGCAGGTATGGTGTTGGTTGAGACGCAAGAAGGAGTAACTGTGGAAGAGGTACAAGAGAAAACAGAAGCTTCCTTCTCTGTAAGCCCGAATGTGCGCATTGGCGTAAGCTTGTAAGGGGGAATTATGATGACGGCACTTACACAAAAAGTAGCGTTAGTAACAGGAGCGGCAAGCGGAATTGGTTTGGAGATTGCAAGAACTTTTGCTGCTGAAGGCGCAAAAGTCGTGATTTCTGATTTGAACGGAGAAGCGGCAGAAACGGCAGCTCATCATTTACGTGAACAAGGCTTTGAAGCAATCGCCGTAGCGTGCGATGTTACCAATGAGGAACAGGTGCGCGACAGCTTTGAACGGGTTATACAGGAGTTTGGAAGATTAGATGTTCTAGTAAATAACGCAGGTTTACAGTATGTGTCTTCCATTGAGGACTTTCCAATCGAAAAATTTGAGTTGCTTGTAAAGGTAATGTTGACAGCGCCTTTCATTGGCATTAAATATGCGTTTCCTATTATGAAGAAACAAGGATTCGGAAGAGTTATTAATATGGCATCTATTAACGGCTTGGTAGGTTTTGCGGGTAAGGCTGCTTATAACAGCGCGAAGCATGGTGTAATTGGTTTAACAAAGGTAGCAGCTTTAGAAGGGGCGACTCATGGTATTACTGTAAATGCATTGTGTCCGGGCTATGTGGATACACCACTTGTACGCAATCAACTAGGTGATTTAGCAAAAACACGCAATGTACCATTAGAAAGCGTGCTAGAGCAGGTAATCTACCCGTTGGTACCACAGAAACGCTTATTGTCTGTAAGCGAAATTGCAGACTATGCAACGTTTTTGGCGAGCGATAAGGCAAAAGGAATTACAGGGCAAGCTGCCGTATTAGATGGTGGATATACCGTGCAGTAAACCAGGAAGGGGGAAACCCCTTCTTTTTGTTCATTCATAAGTATTTCTCTAAGCGTACTAACAAAAAGCTGAAAATTCAGTCTATATTTTGGTATGATAGATATAGAGGGGAATGCGGAGGGGATATGGATGACGACACAAAGTAAACTACCATACGAGTGGCTGGAGGAAATCTTAAACCTAGCTGCAGAGTGGATTGTGGTTGTAGATCGTGAAGGAATCATTCGTTATATAAACGGGGCGTATTGTGATTTTTTAGATACAGATACAGTGGATGCAGTTGGAAAGCATGTACAGGATGTAATTGAGAATACAAGAATGCATTTGATTGTGAAAACGGGTCAGGCAGAAGTAGCTTCCATTCAATCTATTAAAGGGAGCGAAATGATCGCTAATCGCTATCCTTTGTATGTAGGCGGGGAATTAGTTGGTGCGGTCGGAACGGTCATGTTTCGGAACTCGCAGGATTGGCTGGACTATTCTCGCAAGGTACAGCCTGTTTTAGAAGAGTTAAAGTATTATAAAAAGCGATTTGATAAGGAGCTGCGCAGTAAATATGGATTTGGAGATTTAATTGGCACACATCCGAAGTTTCAAGAGGCGAAGCGTTTGGCAGAGCGTGTGGCTGGCAGCCAATCTGCGGTACTTCTTTTTGGTGAGTCCGGTACTGGTAAAGAGTTGTTTGCCCATGCAATTCATCAAACAGGCCCAAGGGGACATTTCCCATTTGTCCGTGTGAACTGCGCCTCTGTACCGGAAAATTTGCTGGAATCAGAGCTGTTTGGCTATGAGGAAGGTGCTTTCACAGGCGCTAAAAAGGGTGGGAAAAAAGGAAAATTTGAGCTCGCGCATCGCGGTACGTTGTTTCTTGATGAAATTGGGGATATGCCGCTTCATATGCAAAGTAAACTGCTTCGTGTATTACAGGAAAAAGAGATAGAAAGAATTGGAGGACAGGTTCCAATCTCAGTCGATGTACGTATTATCGCCGCGACCCATCGCGATTTGGAACGGATGGTACGCGAAGGGAAGTTCCGTCAAGATTTATACTATCGTTTACATGTGATGAAAATTGAGATTCCGCCGCTGCGTATTCGTAAAGATGACCTAGTGGCAATTGCTAAGTCCCTGCTTCGAAAATTGGAGCGTAAGTTTAATCGGCAAGGTCTGTCATTATCGTACGAAGTTATAACACGCCTTCAACAGCATAGCTGGCCAGGGAACGTCCGTGAGCTAGAAAATGTTCTTGAACGTGCAGTTAATGTTTTGGATGGTACCGTGATTCAGCTTGTACATTTACCATTATACTTGCAGGAGCATGTACCTCATAATGTGCAGCAAAATGTTTTACATACACAGCATACACCTGTTATCCCAATTAGGGACGTTTTGATGGAAGCTGAAAAACAGGCCATACAAAATGCTTTACGTCACACATCGGGCAATAAGCAGCTTGCGGCGAAGCTGTTAGGTATGGGAAAAACGAATTTTTATGATAAATGCAAGTTGTATGAGCTGTGAGATAAAAGATATTCTTTTTAGATGAGAAAGAGGAATATGAGGTGTGAGAATGAACTTAGTAAATTTGCGTCCCAAACAGCGCTCTAAATATGGGATTATGCTGGGAAAGTTATATTACCGAGCGAAGCGGTATGGAGACTGGGTGAAGTATAACCATATTTACGCCAGGCAAAGGTTTTCGGAGCTGTTGCCTGTGTGTATACGCATCGAACCATTTTGTTGCGAAAATTAAAAGATGTGAATATGTGGTATCAGTACAATAAAATTGTTAACCTAAAGATTGCGGTAGAAAGGTTAAATGGTATTATCATCAAGCCTGGCGAAACATTTTCGTATTGGCGCTTAATCGGCAAGCCGACCAAGAGAAAGGGTTACTTATAGGGTATGATATTGCATTATGGGGTATTTAGTGTTGGAGTCGGCGGAGGGCTTTGTCAGCTCTCAAATCTCATCTACTGGATGACAGTTCATACACCGCTGACCGTAACGGAGTGTTATCGACATAGTTTTGATGTATTTCCTGATTCCAATCGTACACAACCGTTTGGGAGCGGTGCTACGTGTACTTATAATTATTTTGGACTTGCAAATTCGTAACAATACAAATGTAACATATCAGCTGCATGTTCGAGTTACAGATTCCCACTTGGTCGGAGAATGGCTGACATCAGAGCCGCAATTGCAACGATATGAGGTCTATGAAAAGAAGCATGCCATTGTTCCTGCGTACTGGGGTGGATATGTTCGTTATAACGTATTGCATCGGAAGGTATTGAATAGACAAGGTGTAATCATTGATGATGAATACGTAACAGAAAACCAAGCTATCCTGATGTATGAGCCCTTGTTAACGCATAATCTGTAATAACAAAAAAAGAAGTGTATCTCTATATTTTTTTGAATCTATAATTAAAATAAAAATAAAAAGTGTGTATTTTTTTATTTTCCATATCCTTATATTAAAAAACCTTGTAATATAAATATATAAACTATTATGTAATATACGGGGAGGATATGATGGTGAAAAAGCCGCGCTTTTTCTTTGGGTTGAAGTTTAAATTAATGTTGTTCGCAACGGTATTAGCGATGATTACATATTCTGTAAGTGAATTCTTTATCTTTGTAATTTACGACTATGTGAAAGAGCAAATAAGTGAAGGGGTGTTTGTGACGCTTGTTATGCTGCTTGGAGTAGTGTGGTCGGGTATTTTGGCGTATAGTGCTGGCGGGTTTATTGTGAAGCCGCTTCGTAAATTAGAAGAAGCAGTTCGTAAAGCAGCCCAGGGAGATATTCAAGAAGATGTACCGCTGCCAAAAATGGAAGACGAGGTACGTTCATTAAGTCATGCGTTCAATATGATGCTCGCTAGCTTAAGAGAGATGGTGCGTAACATTGATACAAACTTTACAGAAACGAATGAAAAAGTAGAACAAATCTGCTTGCGTACAAGCGAAGTTGCGCAGCAAGCAAAAGGGGTATCTGCAACACTGCATGAAATTTCAGGTGGCGCTGAACAGTCTGCCGCTGCAATTCAAGCAATCTCTGGTACAGTTTCTGAAACAGTTAATCTTGCGGGCCGTGCAGAAGAACAAGCAAGACATTCTGATCAATTAGCTTCACAAATGGTACAAGCTCTTGGTCAAAGCACAAAGGTATTCACATCATTGATTCAAGGTATCCATAGTTTAGCAGAAGAAAACGCACAGTCTATGCAAAGTGTTCGTAGACTAGAAGAGCATACAAAGCAGGTTGGGAATATCGTGGAGCTAGTAAGTACAATTGCAAGTCAGACAAATCTATTGGCGCTGAATGCCTCTATTGAAGCGGCAAGAGCGGGGGAGCATGGTAGAGGTTTTGCGGTTGTCGCAGAAGAAGTACGTAAGCTTGCTGACGAAAGTGCACACTCCGCACAAAGTATTTCTAGCTTGTTAAGCAGTATGCAAACCGAGGTGCAAATCGTTGTAGAGCGAATGAGTGCACAGGTAAAGACAGCGAATGATGAAGCGAAGCGCGGAGAAGCGACAGAATTACTTTTGAAAGACATGTCGGTATCTGTTACAGATGTTGCACAAGGTGTAGCGAAAATTAGTGAATATATGAAGCAACAAATTCAGCATATCCATGAAACTGGTGCGCAGGTGCGGGAAATTTCCGCAATTGCCGAGGAGTCAGCAGCTGGTGCTCAGCATGTTGCATATGCGACTGTACAACAAACAGAGCATATCGAACTAGTAGAAGGATTAACAAGAGAGCTACAGCAAAAAGCGGCTGATTTGAAAAAAACAATTGAGCAATTTCATGTATAAGCTCTCGCTTACGGCGAGAGTTTTTTTAATTTTTGTCTGTATCAAAGTTTTATATTGATTGTCGATAGAGATTTTTAACAGAATCTAATTTGTTAGTGATAAAAATTAAGTAGCTTTCTAATAGAAACCTATGAGAAATGGAAAAATACTTCGCTACATGCTGAACACAGTCTCGTTTTTTGCTTAAATCTAGGCTTGAAGTTCGTTGTTTATTTCCGTTACGGGGGGTGCTTTCTGCGGTTGGTCAGGGAGCATCCTCAGCGCTATGTGCCTGCGGGGTCTCTTTTTGATTTGCTTTTCCTGCAGGAGTCTCATCCTCTTCACTCCCATCAACAAGTTCCAATTAGCAATATTAGGCTTTAACACAACCTAAATCTAAAAAACATTTAAATTTCTGAAAATTATAACAAGTAAAGCTTTCCCGCATTTTCTGATATTCTATCTTTATGTAGAACTAACTATTTTTTACTTTTGGGGATGGGATTTCGGTGAAGGGATTTCGTGTAGAGAGTAAGGTGTATTGGCTATTAGTGGTTTGTATGATTGTGCTCATGCTCGGAGGTTTGTTGATGAACCAGACGGGTACACCGGAACACATTTTTTATACACATGCATTTTTCGTAATGGCGATTTGTGGTTTGTTGCTTATATATCCATATCGGCGAACGAGTGCAACAAAACTGGTCATTGGTTTCACAACAGTGGGTTACTTTTATGTTTTGTTTCTGGTGTATCCTGAAACACCTTTAAACATAATATTAATTGCATTTGCGCCGGGGATTGCCATTTTGTTTTTCCATAGACTTTTATTTTATACTCTTGCCAGTTTGAATATAGTATGTTCCCTACTTGTGTTTTGGTATATTGGAAGTGTTGATCTTGGACATAGGTACGGATACGTATACGATGATTTATCTGGTAATATGATTAGCTTTCTAGGTAGTCAGGTTATGCTTATGTTTATTTTTATATTAATGGAAAACCGTGTTAAGAAAATGGAGGGGTATTATCGTCGTCTACAACAAACGGAGCGTCTGCAAACGGTGGGGCAATTAGCAGCCGCTGTCGCGCATGAAATGCGAAATCCGATCACTGTTGTGAACGGTTTTTTACAATTACACCGTGAAGATATACGTATTCCAAATGATGTACACAATCATATGGAATTAATGCTGACAGAGTTGCATACGGCAGAGCGTGTATTGGATGATTTTCTAGCGCTTTCAAAACCAGAGGTAGGAGATGCGGAATGTGTAAATGTTCGTGAAGCGCTCTATGGTGTAACAGACCTACTGGCTTCCTATGCTTTAATTCATAATGTATCGTTTGCTATAGAAATGGAAGAACAGTTATCTATCCGGTGCAGTAAAGTAGAGTTAAAGCAATTATTGGTCAATATTTTGAAAAATGCAATTGAATCTATGCCTGAAGGCGGAGTAATACGGTTATCTGCCGATCGAAATACCAATGGGGTACGCATTCGTGTGGCAGATTCCGGTGTAGGGATGTCTGAGGAAGAACTAAAATTGCTGGGTACACCATTTTATTCGCTAAAAAGCCGAGGTACAGGCTTAGGACTTATGATTTGCTTTAACATTATAGAAAAGTATAGAGGTAGCATTTATTTTACAAGTAAACTCGATGTTGGTACCACGGTAACATTGCAGTTCCCTATAGAGAAAGGAGCGAAATATGAAGATTGAACGAATTGTAGTAACGGGTAGACTACGCGAGGTTATAAAGCAATATCTTAGCCAAGAATTGTATGAATATAAATTTATGGCAGAACAAGAAGTGAAAGAAGCAGACTTGTCTTGGGCTGATGCGTATGTTGGTTTCGCTCCTCCTCAGCATACAAGCCTTACAGGTGTAAAATGGGTACACAGCCTAGGTGCGGGTGTAGATTCCTTTTTATTTCAAAAGTCTTGGAATGAAGAAGTTTTACTTACCCGTACTATCTGTTCATTCGGTGAACGAATTGCACAGTATTGCTTGAGTTATATACTCAGTGATTTGCAAAAGCATGATGAGTTTCGAAATCAGCAACAGCAATATCAGTGGTTACCAGCTACACCCCTTTTATTACATACGCAAACAGTGATTGTGTATGGTACGGGGGAAATTGGGCGTGAACTTGCGAGGGTATTGTCATATTTAGGTGTAAAAGTCATCGGGCTCTCTAGGAGCGGACAAATGCAACCCTATTTTCATGAAGTATTGCCTATGCAGCGTGCGAGGGAAGTGTTGGGGAGAGCAAATTGGATTATTTCTACGCTTCCGTTAACAAATGAAACGGAAACAATGTTTGATATAAATTTCTTTCAGCAGCTTAAGAGTGCGGGCTTTATGAATGTGGGGCGAGGGAGAACCGTACATGAAGAATCGCTTGTAGAAGCCTTAATGAATGGGAATGTTCGAAAAGTCGTGCTGGATGTGTTTGAGCAAGAACCTCTTCCGCAAAACTCTCAGCTTTGGCACCATCCGAATGTTGTGGTAACACCTCATATCTCAGCTGTCACTACTCCACAGGAAGCGGCTCAGTGTTTTTTAAAGACGCTACGAGAAATTGAAGAAGGGAAATTACCTACAAATATAGTAGATCCACAAAAGGGATATTAACGTATAGCTACATATAGAAAAAAAGACCTTCTTTTTAGATGTATATAAGAACGTGCTAGAATATGTGGCAAGTAGCTTCTTGTGTATATCTCTTCTGTTGCTGCTTTATTTATATAGAACAACTCACACGACAGGCATCATGGCTTGTCGTTTTTTATGTAGGTTGTATTAAAGGTTGATTGATAACTAGCACTTATTGATTTGAGTAAAGGGGGTGAGACTCCTGAGGAAGCGAATCCTCGTAATGGAAATCAACAACGAATTTCGCTAGCGTTTGATGTAATCTTAATGAGTCAAGATACTAGTTGATTTTTGTTCGGAGTTAAGGGACTTTAGAAAGCGTTTTCAAAGATATATGAGTTTAATTTAATGAGAAAGACGAAAATTCCAGAAAAAATATTCAAAAAAATATTGAATTATGTGATGGACATAGCATATAATAAACACATGTTAGAAAATATGACACGGAAATGAGAGGAGATATAACATGAGTCAAGCAACTGCTTCTAAAGTTACAGAAGGTACACTTACATTAGAGAACATCAAAGAAATCATCAGTGAAAAAAGCGTAGAGTTACTGCACCTGCAGTTCGTTGATATTGAAGGTATTTTAAAGCACGTAACGGTAACGGCGGAGCAGTTGGAAGATGTGGTAGAAGGAAAAATGATGTTTGATGGTTCTTCTATCAAAGGCTTCTCTCCAATTAATAAATCAGATTTATATTTACAACCGGATTTAAACACATTCGCAGTTCTTCCTTGGACGGTAGAAGAAGGCTACGCAGAAGCTCGCTTCTTATGTAGTGTTGCAAATCCAGACGGAACACTTTTTGAAGGTGACACACGTAACGTTTTGAAAAATGTTGTAGAAAAAGTGGCGGATAAAGGTTATACGATTTCTGTAGGTCCTGAGCTTGAGTTCTTCTTATTCGAAGCTGACGAAAAAGGTACGCCTACTGCAGTTCTTCATGATAACGCAGGTTATTTCGAGCCATCTCCTAAAGATTTAGGTGAGCGCGTTCGTTTAGAAATCTACCGTGCGCTAAAAGCGATGGGCTTTACAATTGAAGCTTCTCACCATGAGGTAGCGGAAGGTCAGCACGAAATCAACTTTAAGTATGCTAGCGCTCTTGAAGCAGCTGATAAATCTACAACTTACAAATGGGTCGTAAAAACGATTGCAAAGAAATTCGGTTTGCATGCGACATTTATGCCAAAGCCTGTATTTGGTATTAACGGTTCTGGTATGCACGTAAACATGTCTTTCTTTAAAGATGGCGAAAATGCATTTTATGATGCAAATGATAAAGCACAATTGTCTCAAACTGCATATCAGTTCATTGCTGGTTTAATGGAAAATATTAAAAGCTTTACAGCGATCACAAATCCGCTTGTAAACTCTTATAAACGCCTTGTTCCTGGTTATGAAGCACCTTGCTATATTGCTTGGTCTGCATCCAACCGTTCTGCATTGATTCGTATTCCTGCAAAGCGCGGCGTTGCAACACGTGTTGAGCTTCGTTGCCCAGATCCATCTGCTAACCCTTACTTGGCATTTGCGGTAATCGCGGCAGCTGGTCTAAAAGGTATCGAACAAGGTCTAGAAGCACCAGCTCCTGTTGATGCAGATATCTTCCACATGTCTGAAGCTGAGCGCAAAGCTTACGGCATCGAAAACCTACCAGGTAGCCTAGAGGCATCTGTAGAAGCACTACAAGAAGGCACAATTGGCCGTGAAACACTTGGCGAGCACGTATACGGTGAGTACGTAGCGCTAAAAAAAGCGGAGTGGGACAGCTACAGAACAGCAGTTCACACTTGGGAGCTTGTAAACTATCAAGCGAAATTCTAATCAAATTTAAAAAAACCTCAATCTATGATTGAGGTTTTTTTCTATAAATCTTTAAAGCTATAAGAAAAGAGTTTTTTAAATACAGCGCGAGTAATCCGTAAGCTTCATCCGCAGCTACATATGGTCTGTTCTTTCTGCAACGGAAACATAGCCATTTCTTTTTTACTTGTTATTTCTGCTCTTTGGGAGTAGAATGTGTTTGAAAACAAAATAAACGTACCGGGAGCCTGAGAAGAGGGCTGAGAGTACGGCTACTTTGCCGTAGACCGTTTGAACCTGTTGGATAATGCCAGCGTAGGGAGAATGTTGCTTGAGAAATTCAAGGCACTTTGCATACGCGAAGTGTCTTTTTTATTTTGCTAAAGGAGTGAAGACCATGAAGGAAAGAGTAGGGAGTTTACTAGAGAAGGTACGTAATGAAAATCCGCTGATACATAATATTACAAATGTCGTAGTGACAAACTTTACGGCCAACGGTTTGTTGGCGTTAGGTGCGTCTCCTGTGATGGCATATGCACACGAGGAGGTGGCGGACATGGCACGCATTGCGGGTGCGCTTGTTTTAAACATGGGGACGCTAAATGCGGTAGAAGTAGAGGCGATGTTACTTGCTGGAAAAGCGGCTAACGAGCGCGGTGTTCCTGTTATTTTTGATCCAGTTGGTGCAGGGGCTACGCCGTATCGAACAGAAATAGCTCGTGCCATTGCTGGGACAGTGAAGCTGTCGGCCATTCGCGGTAATGCTGCTGAAATTGCCAATGTAATTGGAGAAGTGTGGGCAATTAAAGGAGTGGACAGCACCGGGGAAGGAAGTGTTGTAGCACTAGCACAAAAGGCTGCCAAGCGACTACAAACGGTTGTCATTGTAACGGGTAAGGAGGATGTAGTTGCTGATGGGCAAGGTGTATATATTATCCAAAACGGTCACCCCATTTTAACGAAGGTAACCGGCACTGGCTGCTTGTTAACATCGGTTATTGGTGCATTTGCCGCCGTAGAAACAGACGTTGCATTTGCCGCGGCCGCAGCGCTTGCCTGCTATGGTGTGGCGGCAGAGCTGGCATATGAGAAATCAGGAAATAAGCCGGGTAGCTTCCAAATAGAGTTGTTAAACGCTCTTGCTTCTGTTTCTCGTGCTCATATTGAGCAAAGAGCTCTCATAGAAGGGGTGGAAAGTCATGTATAAGGCATTAACAATTGCAGGATCAGACAGCGGCGGTGGTGCCGGCATTCAAGCAGATTTGAAAACGTTCCAGGAGCTTGATGTATTCGGTATGTCTGCCATTACGGCTGTAACGGCGCAAAATACACTTGGTGTGCAAGGTATGTATCCCATGTCAGTCGAAGCTGTTACGCAGCAAATTCAATCGATTGGCACTGATATGGGGGCAGATGCAATTAAAACGGGTATGTTATTTAGCGCAGAAATCATTCGCGCCGTTGCGGCAGGGATTAAACAATTTGGTTGGAAAAATGTTGTTGTGGACCCAGTTATGGTTGCCAAGGGCGGAGCGTCTTTGCTGCAGCAGGAGGCCGTGCAAGCTTTAAAAGAAGAGCTGCTGCCGCTTGCGACTGTAGTAACGCCGAACATACCAGAGACAGAGGCTTTAACAGACATGAAAATTGAAGCGATGGTAGACCGTCAGCGTGCGGCAAAGCTACTGCACAGCATGGGTGTAAGGTATGTTGTGATTAAAGGTGGTCATGATGTACAGGACGAAGCAACGGACCTTTTGTATGACGGTACTTCCTTTTTCTATTATACAAGCCCGAAGATTGCCACGAAAAATACACATGGAACAGGCTGTACCTTTGCGGCGGCGATTGCAGCGCAATTAGCAAAAGGACAATCTGTACAAGAAGCGGTGCAAGTAGCCAAAGCGTTCATTCAGGCGGCTATTACAGATGAGCTTCAAATTGGAGCAGGTCACGGCCCTACAAATCATTGGGCTTATCAAAAGGCGTTGAAGCAGGTGTTGATATGAGCAGGATTTCCGCAGAAAAGATGAGAGAGCTGCTGACGGTGTATTTTATCGCCGGCAGCAATAACTGCAAAGAAAACCTAGAAACCGTTGTGGAACAAGCTATTCAAGGTGGCATTACATTATTTCAGTTTCGGGAAAAAGGAAACGATGCGCTGCACGGCGAACAAAGATATGCATTAGCACAAAGAGTGCAGCGGATTTGTCAGGAGAACGGGGTGCCATTCATCGTAAATGATGATATTGAGCTGGCCCTTTCCTTAGATGCGGATGGTGTTCATATCGGACAGGAGGATGAAGCAGCTTCTCTTGTGAGGGAAAGAATCGGCAATCGTATCTTAGGTGTATCGGTGCATAGTGTAGAGGAGGCAAAGCAAGCCATTCGAGATGGTGCCGATTACCTCGGCATTGGCCCTATCTTTCCAACGAGCTCAAAGGCAGACGCCAAGCGTGTACAAGGAACTGCGGTGCTTGAAGAGATTAGAAAACAACACATTGATATCCCAATTGTTGGCATCGGCGGCATCAATGTGAAAAATGCAAAGCAGGTAATTCGCGGAGGTGCAGATGGCATCTCAGTTATCTCTGCGATAAGTCAATCCCCATCAATCGTAGAGCGTGTAACAGAACTACGCATCGCTGTAATAAGACCATGAGAACAACGTAAGACCTAGCTGCACCAGAGCCATTCGTTCTTCCTGCTTAAAAAACGTTTTTGTAGTTTCTATCTATTAGATTTTTCTGTATACTTTAATGAGAGATACTGCTGTATGAGGACTGACCTAGTGTTTAGTCTTTATGCACCTTACCTTATGGGTAAGGAGACGTAAACAGCATGATACATATAGGAGGGTTTGAGAATGGCACAATTTGAAGAAAAATTAGAGAAGTATGCCGAGCTCGCTGTTCGTGTTGGTGTGAATTTGCAGGAAGGGCAAACGCTAATTATTAATGCACAGATTGAAACAGCGCCATTTGTGCGTCTGGTTGCAAAAAAGGCATATGAGGCAGGCGCAAAAAATGTTCATGTGGAGTGGAATGATGATGAACTAACAAGAACGAAATACGAAAGCGCGCCTGATGAAGCGTTTACAGAATATCCGCTTTGGAAAGCGAAGGGCTTAGAAGAAATGGCAGAGAGCGGCGCGTGTGTGCTTTCTATCTATGCACCAAATCCAGATCTACTAAAAGGCATCGACTCGCAGCGTATTTCTAATGCAAATAAAGCAGCGGGCTTAGCTTTGAAAAAATACCGTAGCTACATGATGACGGACAAAATGCGTTGGTCTATTATCACAGTTCCAACAACAGCGTCCGTTGCAAAAATCTTCCCGGATGTTTCTTTAGAGGAAGGAACAGAAAAGTTATGGGAAGCGATTTTCCATATTAACCGTATTAACGCAGAAGATCCAATTGCTGCATGGCATACACATAATGAAACATTAAAGCAAAAAGTAACATATTTAAATGACAAGCAATATGCAAAAATCGTATATGAGGCACCGGGTACAAACTTAACAGTAGAACTACCTGAAAATCATTTATGGCAGGGCGGCGGTTCTGTGAGCGCGGATGGTGTGGTATTCAATCCAAATATGCCAACAGAAGAAGTATACACAATGCCGCATCGCAATGGTGTGAATGGTGTTGTGCAAAGCACGAAGCCGCTTAACTACGCTGGCAACCTAATCGACAACTTTACACTAACGTTTGAGAACGGAAAGGTTGTTGATTACACAGCCGAAGTAGGATATGACACGTTAAAGCTATTGCTTGAAACAGACGAAGGTGCACGTCATCTAGGTGAAATTGCATTGGTGCCTCATAAATCACCAATCTCTGACTCAGGGTTAATCTTCTACAATACGCTGTATGATGAAAATGCATCCAATCACTTGGCGCTTGGAGAAGCATATCCAGTTAACCTAGAAAACGGTACATCAATGACAGAAGAAGAACTACAAGAGCGCGGCGCAAACAAAAGTCTTGTACATGAAGACTTCATGATTGGTTCTGCAGAAATGAATATTGACGGTATCACAAAGGACGGTAAACGCGAGCCAATCTTCCGCAATGGAAACTGGGCGTTTTAATGAAAAGAGGCGACCTCAAGTCGCCTCTTTTTTAATCTTCACCCAACTTGACATGCAGAAACACGTTAACCATAAAGATAATGATAGCTAATGTCATCGCTGTACCACCAACCGCGACAAAGGGACCTGCAGCTTCTTTGCCTTTTACGACAAAAGCAAGTGCAAGCATCATAATAGGGAGTGAAATGTTATGTAGCCAGAAATGGATCTTACCAAGCCTTGTAGCTGCTGCATCTGGGAAGATATGATAAAGGATACCGGCAACTGCCATAGCGGCCCAACCTAGTAAGTTAATGTGTACATGCACAGGTGTCAGTATGTAAGAGTGTGCAATAGACATATACATTCCCAAAACAACCCCAACGACTAAATAGATTGCTGAAATCTTAATAAAGTGAACGCCCATTTAACTACCTGCTCTTTTTAAAAAGTACTATTAAATTTTATTTCTATATATATGAAACTAACATTTTTTGTATTCCTTTCATCCTAAAAATCTTTCTTTCAGAAATTCATGTATAATAGTAATTATTAAAAATATTTTAATAATTTTAATAACTTATTAAAAACGTAAAGAAGGTATGATTTCATGGAGAAGGAACTGTGGAAATGGGTTTTTCAAGAAATGGATGAAGAGAAGTTTTATCAAATTATGAAAAAAACAGGCATCACTGTCAATGGCTTTCGAAAAGTAGATCGTGAAATGCTTCGAAGACTGCGAATGAAAGTAATTGGTGATTTATTAAAGCCGCGACTATTGGCGCGTGTACAAAGTGTGTTAGGAGACATGAATTTACCGCATGCTTGGCCTAAGACAAAACAAGAATTACTACACGAGATGAAGGATTATAAAAGAGGCGCTGAGATTTTAGCAGGATTATTGCTTTCAGAAGAAGAAGAGCAACTACAAATGGCAGCACAATTATATCAAAGCTTGCAAGCACCTGTTGTTTCGCAAGAAATAGAAAATCCTATTCTGCCGTTACAAAACATCATTCGAAATTTAGAGGAAAAAATCAAAAAGCAGGATGGCAAAGTAAAAGAGCTATCAAAGAACTTACTGCAAGCGGAACAAGCATTAAAGCACAAAGAAACGGAAGTAAAGAAAGCAGAAGTTGAAATACAAGAATTAAAGAAACGAATACAAGAAGAGAAAGAGAGAAATCTTGCATATGCACATGAGCAAAAACTACATGAACAGGAAACATCAAAGTTACGTAAGGAGTTGCGTAGGGTCATGACAGAAAGCAATAAACAGCAAATAGAGATGGAAACATTACGTGCTCCGCAAACCTTTTTAATATCACCGGAGCCGCAAAAAACGATTGCTGTGCTTGGAGATCTCGCAGAACTTGCTACAGATAAAGCAGAAGTATTTCTTTCAAATGAGGCAATTCAAAAGGCGATTGGAACGGAAGTATTATCTTCTTTTGAATACGTTTGTTTGCTGCGATTTACAATGACACCTTCATTGCTGAGAAAAGTTAAAAAAGCTGTACGCACGGAGCAGATAAAAGAGTTCTATAATATGCATGAATTTGTGCGATGGGAGGCCTCGATATGATGAAACAATGGGATATTTCTATGCTGGGCACAGTGGCTTCAAATTATGATGTTGAAACGGATTTAGGCAAATCGAGAAGTGTATTTGTGAATAGTCAAAATACGGTTCAGTTTTGGATTAAACGTATATCCAAAGCACCTAAATCATTTCCAAATCAATATTATTTTACAGGGTATGCAACGGAATTAGAGAAGTTTGGCTTTCATGATGATTTAAGGAAGTCGGATTATATGCGTGAAGAAGATGTGCGCAACTTTCTGGAAAATTACCTTTTTGTATTTACCCCTATACGTAAACAAACTGCAAGCGGAGAAGTGTTTTTAGCTCGTGATATTGAATTGCTACGAAAGGCCGATACGTTCCAAAATCGTGATATCTTTGCCTCTATACCCGTGTACAGTCACGAAAAGCATGGTTATTCTATGGAAGAGTTTTTCCAGCGAATTGAAGCTAAAAAGCATGTTGGGAAAATACCCAAAATTTCTACTGAAAGTAACGATACACCAGAGTTTGTTTTCTGGAAGGAAAGTGAAGAAATTGTATATGTTATTGGCTCGTTTAGCGGCCATTCTCATGCACATGGCGGATTTTGCTTTCACTATCAAGAGAAGCTTAAAGTGCAGGTACTTCCGGAAATGTGGCTTGACGACATGTATGAGGCTTCCGCAACACTATTTTTTATGAACATTCATATGTATGACAGCCTGAGGGCGTTACTTAGTGGCACAGAGCCTTTCGAGGCCGCAATAGCTGAGGTAGCCGCAACAGCTTCTCAAATGGACCGTATAGAAGAGAAGGCAGAGGAGGAAGCATTTCTGCAGCATTTTATACGTGTCACAAAAGCGGAAGGACTATTATATGCTGAAAAAGATTTAGTAAACTTTCATACAGCGATGAAGGTTTCAAATCTAGTCATTCTTCAAGGAATGAGCGGAATTGGAAAGTCTAGACTTGTCCATGCATATGCAAAGGCTCTTGGTATCCATAATGAGCATCAAATGTTATTTATTCCGGTTAGACCGGCATGGACAGATGATACACATGTAATGGGCTATACGGATTTGTTAAATAATGTGTATCGGGCCGGTGATTCCGGTTTAGTTGACTTATTAATAGATGCTTCTAAACATAAGGACAAGCTCTACGTGGTCGCATTTGATGAAATGAACTTAGCACGTGTTGAACATTATTTTTCTCAGTTTTTATCGGTTTTAGAAATGGGACGAGAGAATAAGGCAATTCGTTTATATCATGAAAAATTAAAAACGACTCTCCATAATGCAGAGCAATATCCACCAACAGTTCCTATTGGAGACAATGTAATGTTTGTTGGAACTGTAAATGTAGACGAATCTACGTATCATTTTTCAGACAAAGTGCTTGACCGGGCAAACGTTATCACGCTTAATATTATGAAATATGCCCTTTTACAGGAGGATGGTCTTATTGAAACCACACCCATTTCGTATGAGACGTATACATCATTCCGTCAACCGACTGGATTTGAACTGAGTGATGCTGAAATCGATTTACTATGGGATATACATGAAGCTATGCATAAGGCAGATGCGCGTACGGGGATAGGTCCTCGTGTAGTGAGACAAATTAATGCGTACCTGCAGCTATTGCCGCACACGGGAAGTATGACGCGAGAAGAAGCATTGGATTTACAGATTGTGCAGCGTGTTTTAACAAAAATACGCGGAGCCGAGGAAGTGTGGAGACCTTTGGTCGGTACGTATGAAAAGGAAAAAGGTGACGTTGTGGCAGGTGAATTATTAACACTTTTTGAAAAGTACAAGCATTTGTCTACCTTTGTACACACAATTGCCCTTTTGAAACAAAAAGCAAAAGAGTTGAAGCTACATGGCTACACATACTGAATTCCAGGTATATTTTGAACAGCAGGGGCAAGCTAGAGAGCAGCTTATGTTTGTTGAGGAGGAACATGAACTCAACGGATGCAGTGTCATTCGAGAAAATATTGATGTGTTTGTTTTGTTTCAAAGTTCGTATGAAGATTGTCGTTTATATATTGAAGGGCTGGATGATTGTGTAATTCAAACATCGAGTGATGGAGAAGGAGAATCATATTTATTACCATCTTCGCAAAAAAAGCTGTTGTTTTCACATGAAAACTTTCCTCTTATACCAGGTGATTATTTAGTTAGGGTGTATTGCGGGCGTTGGTATTATGCGATGCTTCGCATTCAACCTAAGCAGGTGACAGAAAGCCAGCTACAGGTGATGAAGGATGAGGTGCAGGAGTTCTTGGAGGGCCTTGCTTATGATGTAGTGAGCCAAGGCTCAGTATATAGGATGGTGCCGCATGAATTTGCAAATAAAGCAAGGGTACTTGAGCATCATTATAAAACGGTGTTGCCTGCACTCGTTGAACTTGTATCGCATGCAAACTACGAAATGGCAACTACGTATGAAACCAAGCTCAATTATCAACCTCTCGCGATGGATGCAGAGACATTCGCCCAGCGCCTCCGCTACCCGGATCGGGCACAGGAATGGCGGGTCCCGGTACGTCGTTTGAATTATGACATACATGAAAATCGGTGGATCAAGTCTGTTATACAGATGATGAAGCCGTCACTTATTGAAATGCGCAATGAAAGTGTTGTTCATCAAAGTATACTGGAAAGACAATTGCAACGAGAAGGAAATAGTCAGAAGCGGTCGCAACTGCAAAAAGCGCTAGGATGGCTGGAGAATGTATATAAACAGGTCAGTCAGTTTGTTATGAACCTCAATATCTTGCAATCTACAGCTTGGTGGCATGAAGTGGAGGTATGGGATGGTAATGTTTTGCCGCGAGCCGCTCAGTTGAATGCTAAGTATCGCGCCTTGCTTCATATGCAAAGAGACTGGCGCAGTAATCGATCTATGAATTTAGATGCATCGTATCATCTGCGCTGGAAACGAACGGATAAGCTGTATGAGACCTGGGGCTTTGTTCAATTCCTTAAGCTTTTAATAGAAGAACTGCATTTTTCTCCGCAGGAGGGCTGGATTTTCTCTAAGTCTCATTCAGAACAGATTCAAATCCCTACACTGGATAGAAACACAAGCGTAACATTAAAGAGAGGTAATCTTAGAGTGCTCTTTGTATATGAAGGAGAAATTCCTAGTGAACCTGCACATACGTCCCTTCATATGCCTTTGTATACTGATAGTACAAATAATTGCCCTGATATGCGCATGGATGTATTTGAGAAAGATATCTACATGGGAAGCCTCGTATTTGATTTTAAATACCGACCGCTTCATCACATATGGGATGCTACTAGAGTAAGGCAAAAAACAGCTACAATGAAAAAGCTAACAAACTATGCCGGAGCTTGCAGGTCTTTATTTTTATTTGGATCGGATTATGCGAAATATATAAGACCCGTCCATGAGGTGTGGGCAATCCATCCGAATGTACACGCTGATTATCCTGTATCCAAAGTGCTTGAGCATCATACTCTTCGTATTGTGCAGTTAAGTCCTAAGCATGATATGTCTCATATTGCCGAAGATTTAAATAAATCTCTTACTGAAATGATAGAAAAACGACGATTGCTTCTGTGAAATCTCTTATTCTATCGAAAAATAAAAGAGTTTCCATTATAATTGAGAAAGAGACAGCTACAGCGAGAGGGGACATATTATGCGAAAACTAGCGTCATTCATGTGCATGCTCTTTCTATTGACGGCTTGCAGTTCAGAATATGAAAACCATATCAAAGCAGGGGTAAAAGCAGTAAAAGAGGAACGCTATGAAGAGGCCGTTGCCTCCTTTAAACAAGCTGCACAGGAAAAAAATGATAAAAGCGTTCAATCCTATGTAAAGGCATCGCAGACCATGAAAAGCAGTATAGATGCACTTGATGAGGGTGATACAAAGAAAGCAATTTTACATGCACAGCGGATTGTTGATGAAAAAGAAACAAACAAAGTTACAGAGATTATAAAACCGCGAGCGCGTGAAGTGATAGCAAACGCGAAAAAATTAGATATACAAATGCAGGAGCTTAGCGGAAAGCTAGAGAAGGCGCGTGCATATGCGGATGCGGAGCAATATTTAGAGGCAGAAAAGCTACTACAGGAGGTATCCTCTGCCACAGCATTAAGCCAAGAAGCACAGGAACTTGTACGTGAGTCTATGGAATTGTGGCAACAGGTAGAGCGAGAAAGAAGAAAACAGGAATCTGGTGGTTCATAAGGAAAAAGACACTGTCCCAACGACAGTGTCTTTTTTACATTAAACAAACGTTTGATTAGACAGCTAAGGTAAGCGCGCAGGTGGTGCTGCGGTCTACCTAGCTTGAGATGAAAGCAGGTGTATCGCAAGAGGATCTAGTGGAGCACGTAAGGTGGGAAAAGCGAGTGCAGGTATACCGCGAGAGGATCTAGTGGAGCACATAAGATAAGAAAAGCGAGGTTAGGTGTACCGCAAGAGGGTCTAGTGGAGCACGTAAGGTAGGAAAAGCGAGGTTAGGTGTACCGCAAGAGGGTCTAGTGGAGCACGTAAGGTGGGAAAAGCGAGGTTAGGTGTACCGCGAGAAGATCTAGTGGAGCACATAAGATAAGAAAAGCGAGTGCAGGTGTATCGCAAGAGGATCTAGTGGAGCACGTAAGGTGGGAAAAGCGAGGTTAGGTGTATCGCAAGAGGGTCTAGCGGAGCACGTAAGATGAGGAAAGCGAGGTTAGGTGTACCGGGAGAAGGTCTAGCGGAGCACGTAAGGTGGGAAAAGCGAGGTTAGGTGTATCGCAAGAGGGTCTAGCGGAGCACGTAAGATGAGGAAAGCGAGGTTAGGTGTACCGCGAGAAGGTCTAGCGGAGCACGTAAGGTGGGAAAAGCGAGGTTAGGTGTACCGCGAGAGGGTCTAGCGGAGCACATAAGATAAGAAAAGCGAGGTTAGGTGTATCGCAAGAGGGTCTAGTGGAGCACATAAGATAAGAAAAGCGAGGTTAGGTGTATCGCAAGAGGGTCTAGTGGAGCACGTAAGATGAGGAAAGCGAGTGTAGGTGTACCGCGAGAAGGTCTAGCGGAGCACGTAAGGTGGGAAAAGCGAGGTTAGGTGTACCGCGAGAGGGTCTAGCGGAGCACGTAAGATGAGGAAAGCGAGTGTAGGTGTACCGCGAGAAGGTCTAGCGGAGCACGTAAGGTGGGAAAAGCGAGGTTAGGTGTACCGCGAGAGGGTCTAGCGGAGCACGTAAGGTGGGAAAAGCGAGGTTAGGTGTATCGCAAGAGGGTCTAGCGGAGCACGTAAGGTGGGAAAAGCGAGGTTAGGTGTACCGCGAGAAGGTCTAGCGGAGCACGTAAGGTGGGAAAAGCGAGGTTAGGTGTATCGCAAGAGGGTCTAGCGGAGCACGTGTAAGGTGGGAAAAGCTTGCTGCATTCATAGGCAGTAATTTAATTGCGGTCTCAAAGTTAATCAAATTTAAAAAATACATACAATCACTAGGTGAACTTAGACAAAGTGTAAAACTTCTCGTTCAAGCATCAACTTGGGAAGAAAGAATGAGGATCGGGGGAACAGCTCTTGTAAGTCTTGCAGGAGAAATTACTGAATCTACTGCCTTAGTACAAGCGTGCTTCTGAAAAGGGATTAATGAAAACTTATTACTGCATGTGTTCTTTTCAACATTGTTAATAGCTGGTGCAATCGAAAGTTTTTATTATCTTTTAGAAAGTAAAATTACTAACAATCTATTACATGGTATGTCCCTTTATTATGGTGTCTCTATTTTTTGATTTCCATTATCTGTATTAGTGTATGAAACCTGCGAAATGCCGTCACGCCCTTGGTAAGAAATTCCGAATTGTTTTATCCTTTAAGAACATAAAAAGGCCCTGATTTCCTTACGCCAAGCAGGAAATCAGGGTCTTATCTTTCCAAAAATATCTGAGTGTACGTATAATATCCGTGTTTTCATAACAGTCCTTCGATTAGAGAAAAACTGCTACCATAGCCACCGTAATACATAAATTTATCACTATCAATTAATTATTCTTGTCTTACATAGTCTATATAAGCAAATTGGTTTTTCAACATATGCTTCTTACTGAAGCCTAAGACGTTTTTTCTATTCGGTCCATCTGGCGAAGAACCACCTTTTGCTTGTGGGTGATACATAGGCTGGGCGTATATACGAAAGAGAAAGCCGCCAAAGCATGCATAATACGCTTGTTCGAGATAACTCTACTTCGTATATGTGTTTAATATACTCTCATACGAACGAAAATTATCATAACACAACCGTACCAAGGTCAAATACCGATAGAAGTGTTGAAGGAGTGTGAATAGCTAGCTAAACAAACGTTTGATTAAAAGGCTAGAAGCGTTGAGAGAGTAGGGAATTCGAACTAAACAAACGTTTGATTAGCAATTAGGATGCTGGTACTTGCGCTTATGTAAAATGTATTTTAAAATTAGACTGAATGGTCGGTTTAGAGGGAGATGCTATGGAACAGAAACGCAGAAAAGATGGAGAACAAGTAAAGCGAGAGATTGCATTACAAACTAAGGAGTTGTTTGCGAGTAAAGGATATGCAGCAACTTCTATGGAAGAGATTTGCGGAGTTACAGGTCGTAGTAAGGGAAGTATTTACTACTATTTCAAAAGTAAAGATGAGTTATTTTTATTTTTAGTGAAGATGCATATACAGGATTGGATGCTAGCATGGGCGGAAAAAGAAGCAACGATTGCGACCAGTACGGAGAAGTTATATGCGCTTGCTGAGCACTTTGCAGAAGACTTTGAGAACCCACTCATGAAAGTAATGGATGAGTTTATTATGAGTCAAGCAGTTAGTCAGGATACGTTACATGACATGCTTATGTGGAACCGTGCATCACATGACATGTATAAAGAACTTATTATAGAGGGCATTGAGCGCGGGGAATTTAAAAACGACCAACCTGAGGATGTTATGTATATTTTGCAAGGAACATTAAGTGGTCTTGGCACATTATATTTCGAGTTAGAGGCTGAACAAGTGAAACGTTTGTATAAAAGAAGCATTGATTTACTACTAACAGGGATTGCTGCAAAAGACTAACATACGGTCTTTTGCTACACAAAATTAGACCGGACAGTCGGTATATAAGGAGGAGACGTATGAAAGAATTATGGCGCAATCAAACCTTTCGAATTATTGTGGGATCGGATTTGCTGCAGCAGCTAGCTATCTGGATTCGGAATATGGCATTGCTATTTTTTATTATGGAACAAACGAATAATGACCCGGTTGCTGTCTCATTATTAACAGTGCTGGAATATGCACCAATTTTTATCTTTTCGTTCATTGGCGGTGCACTTGCAGATCGCTGGAATCCGAAACGCACCATGATTGTTGGTGACTTGTTAAGTGCCGCGTCTATCGCTGGTATTATCTTGCTAATTCAAGCTGGACTGTGGCAATCATTATTTGCTGCTGCATTCATTTCAGCGGTGGTCAGTCAATTTGCGCAGCCTTCAGGAGCTAAAATGTTTAAACGAAACGTGGAAGATGCCCATATTTCTGCGGCGATTGCTATTACACAGAGTTTACAGGCAATTTTTCTCATCGCGGGCCCAGTCATCGGCACACTCGTATATACAAAGCTAGGTGTAATGACCTCTTTATACAGCTTAACCGTGCTGTTCTTGCTATCGGCGCTACTTTTGACAAGATTACCAAAATGGCAAAGAGATGAAGAAATCATCGCACAAGGGTTACTTGCTGATATAAAGGCAGGCTGGAAGTATGTATACACAGCTAAAAGCTTACGATACATGTCAATTTCATTTGCTTTTGTAGGACTTGGTGTAGGTTTGATTCAGCCGCTTGAGGTGTTTCTTGTGACAGAGAGGCTTCAACTTGATAAGGAGGCTGTACAATACCTTTCGGCCGCAGCGGGAGTTGGTTTGTTAGTTGGTGGTGGATTACTTGCGAGTATACAACGAACAAACCAGAAAACGATCTTGCTTGGGGGCATATTGTTTTTGGCGGTGGCCAGTATAGTGGAAGTACTTTCAACTTCTTTTTGGCTCACACTCACAATGCGTTTCTTAAGCGGTGCTTTTCTAGCGGGTGTAAATATTGTAATCGGCACACTTATGATTCAACTTGTAGAGGAGCACATGATTGGTCGCATAAATGGCATTATTACACCTATATTTATGGGCACAATGCTGCTTGGGTCTGCTTTTGCTGGTGTACTAATGGAGGCAACTTCTTTATTTGCTGTTTTCGTCATCTCTGCGGTATGCATTGTGATTTCTGCCGTACCCATTATGGGGATTGTATTCGAAGGTGAAGAGAGAGGAACAGAAGAGATAGGGAGTTAATTCAAAAGTCTTATTTTGAAGAAGTTGAATGGGACACCGCTATTTACTTAATACAAATGAACTTACCCCTAAACGATAAAATTAAGTAATCAAATCGAGTAATTTACTGTGTAAGAGTCGACAATACTGGAAAATCCATGAGGCTCTTCATCTGGTGAGAGATTTATCTTCAAAAAGATGGTAAAAGTAATTTAATACACTGTAAGGACAAAGTGAAAGCTCCCCTCGTGGTTTGTTTGGACAACAATTACGATACGGGAGTTTTCACTTATTTCTACAATAAGAATTATTATCAATAAAAACAAAACTCTACATAGAAGTGATTAAGTTGTAAAGTAGTAGTTACTTTTCCAAAACGCCTTTTTAGCCAAGGAGGCGATATCTTATTGGCAGCGTTTCTCGGTTACATAGCCTGCTGGGTGATTACACATCGCAAAATGTCCGTGTAGAAAAAAGCTTCAAAAGAAAGAGGAGGTCTTAGGGAGTATAAAGGACTATTTCAGACATCCTGTTTTTGTTAGATTAGCTGCAGCAAGAAATGGCAGTATTAAAAGCGTCTTTAGGAATATACATAACCCCATTTTCAACCTTATAAGGAATCTTATTTTTCTTCAGTAACTTAGTATTAGCAATTTCAGGGGAATCGGTCCATTGGATATATTCACCTGTATATGGACGGCAGGCTGCCACGCATAAAACGAGAGTTATACATAAAACAGATACAAAAGTTTTCCTCAAAAACAGCACCTCTTCTTTGACATGAACTATTCAAACAGCAATCAAAAGTGTAAGAACGGCTTACAGTGCATGTACTTCTCTTAAGTACTGTAGCTACATCTTTTCCATTCTTTAATAGCATCCAGTTCTGCAGGTGTAAATAGTTTTTGTGTCTCTATTCTTGGATTTAAGATAACGACAGTATTTTCTAAATGATGTAAGAAATCTAGTGCATTTGTTGTAAGTAAATATCAAGATTTTCTTTCATATATGCTTACCTCCGTGGTTGCCGATAGCTTCTTTTATATATAGCGAAATTGATTATGTTTTTGTGAAAAAATTGAAAAGGATTTCCCCGCTCGGGGGAAATCCTTATTCAAAATGAAACGTTGGAATATTAATCTTCTTCATCTTCCTTACATATAACAGGTACAACGCGCCAATCATGGACCAAGAAAGTCCAAGTATCAGCGAGGTTGCTTCTAGGCTTGTCCATAGGAAAAAGATGAACACACTACCAAGCAGCGGTGCAATTAGAAAACGGACCGTATCCCATGCAGAACGTCGTTTTTGTTTTACATAATAATGCATGATGACTGAAATGTTAACGGCGCTAAAGGCTGTAAGTGCGCCGAAGTTAATTAAAGACGCAGCCATCTCCAGACTTAACAAAACAGCAGTAAGTGATAAAACACCGATCAGGATAATGTTCCACATCGGTGTTTTTGTTCGCGGATGTACGTAGCTGAAGATACGCTTCGGCAAAAAGCCATCGCGGCTAATCGCGAACAAAAGACGAGATGCGCTCATATGAGAAGCTAGTCCTGAGGCAATTGTCGAGGTTAACGCGGCTGCGACGAACACAGATTGAAACAATGTCCCACCGATTTTATAAGCAATCTCAGCAGAAGCACCTTCTACATCGCTAAACATGGCAGCGCTTGGGAACAAAATTTGCGCAAAGAAAGAAACGGTAATAAATAATAAGCCCCCGGTTAAGGCGATAATTAAAATCCCTTTTGGAATCGTCTTTTTTGGTTCAATTGTTTCCTCAGACAGAGTGGTAACTGCGTCAAATCCTAGAAACGAAAAGCATAGAATGGAGGCGCCTGCGAACAGTACTCCTACCGAAACATTGTCTGTAAATGGCGCAGTTGACCATTGAGCATATGACTGCCCAGCGCTTAGCAGGATAAATAAAATAGCGGTAATGACCTGAAACAACACCAATACAGCACCAAAAGAAACCGTGAGCTGAACGCTGAAAATATTAAAAACAGTTAAAATAAGTACAAAGCCTACAATCCAAATCCACCCTGGTACATCGGGGAAAATTGCACTTAAATAAATAGCTGTTAAAAGAGCATTAATCATTGGTAGAAATAAATAGTCTAGTATAGCGGCCCAGCCCACTAAAAAGCCAACATTGCTATTAATGGATTGCTGGGCGTACGTGTAGGCAGAACCAGCCCCAGGAAACGCTTTTACCATATGGCCATAGCTAAGGGCGGTAAATAAAATGGCGATTAATGTTACTGTATAGGCAGCTGGAACATGTCCATCCGTCACCTCGGTTACAATACCAAACGTATCAAATACCGCCATCGGTGCCATATAACCAAGACCGATCGCGATAATATGCCATAGTTTTAATCTTCTTTCTAGTATATCTTTCAACTTTCTTTTCACTTCCCTTCATGATGATAGAAAAAGTATACGAGAAATTGAAGGAGAGGGAAAGAGTGTTTATGAAAAATAATGAATAGATATGAAAGGTTGTTTTTTAGATGGGAGAGAAGAACGGGCGATGTGTAGTTGCGGTTAGCGCTAAAGAGGTACACGTGCTGGATGCTTGTTAATCTGTTCCTAATACGGTAGAGCAGTTATAAGAATAACAGAAGGGGGACATATCCCCTTCTGTTATAGCGGTAATGAATTTGAATTGGTATGCTGCTCTGTTTGTGGTACGCGGATAAGTAATACAAATCCGATGATAAACAGCACGACTACGCTCAATACGCCGGCATTGGTACTGCCGGTCATCTGTGTGACAATGCCTGTTAGCAAAGGCCCCATTACAGCGGCGAAGCGCCCGAAGATATTGTAGAAGCCAAAAAATTCATTTGATTTTTCCTTTGGCACTAGCTTAGCGAAGTAGGAGCGGCTCAGCGCTTGAATACCGCCTTGTGATGTGCCGACAAGGAGCGCCAAAATCCAAAAATCAAGAGTTGTTGTGACGAAGTAAGCATAGATACATAATATCGTATACATTCCGATTGCTACATACAGCATCGTTTTACCTGGAAATCTCGCGGCGAGGCGACCGTATAGCCAAGCAAAAGGGAAGGCGACAATTTGGGTAATGAGTAGGATTAATAATAAATCAGTTGCACCAATGCCTAAGTCAGCTCCGTACGTAGACGCCATTTTAATAATCGTACTGACGCCATCGATATAGAAAAAATAGGCTAATAGAAACATAAATAAAACTTTATGCTGCTTGATATTGCGAAAGGTATCAAATAGACGCTTAAAACTGTTTTGAATGACATTCGGTTCTCTTTCGATATAGTAAACCTGTTTTACATTGCGAAGCATTGGGATGGTGAATACGACCCACCAAATAGCGGTGATGACAAAGGAGAGCTGACATGCTGCTGCAAATGATAATGGTAATGTACCATTTTGAGAGAGAAAAATAAGAGCCATAGATAGCAGAAATGGAATGGTACTGCCGATGTAGCCAAGCGCAAAACCGTTGGCTGAAATTTTATCCATTCGCTGCTCAGACGTTACGTCTACAAGATAGGCATCGTAAAACACATTAGCGCCAGAAAAGCCGATAGCGGTGAGTGTATAAATGCATAAAAGCCACATCCACTGATCGCTTGGTACGAGGGCAAGGGCAGCGGTGAATACAACACCTAAACCAAAGAAAAAGCTAAAAAACCGCTCCTTCAAGCCTTTATAGTCGGCAATTGTACCGAGGACAGGAGCCATTAGAGCAATTAAAAACGTTGCGAATGAGTTGGCGTACCCCCAGAAGGCAGTAGAGGTAGAAGCTTTCATTCCCGCACCCTCTGCGACCATTTTAAAATATAAAGGCAAAATCGTTGTCGTAATGGCTAAAGAGTAGGCGGAGTTGGCCCAATCGTAAAACATCCAGCTTTTTTCCTGTTTTGTTAGTTTCACTAGCATTCCCCTCCTTTAGTTTATTGTATAGCGATGTAGTTGTTTTTATCTGAATATTTATAAAAATAAAACATACTACTTATTTTACAGCATTTTTATATTATTTCAGAAAAAATGGAAGAAACTTAACGTATATTTTACTTAACGAAAATATCTTCTAAAGAATGTTTTTTCCTTGTATCTCGGTTATACTTATTGTAAAATGATTGAAAATTACAGCAAACAGACAGTGAAGAGGAGTAGTAAACGCAAGGCCCCTTTTTAGCAGAGAGAGAATTCGGCGGCTGAAAGATTCTCAAAAAGGATGCGTTGAACCAGCCTTGGAGTCCTGCACCGAAATAATAGTAGGCTGCAGCGGGATAAGACCGTTATCTGACTTGAGGGTATATAGTGATTTATATAAATCAGGGTGGTACCGCCGACACAAGCTCGGTCCCTATTGTGGGATGGGGCTTTTTTGTATCCCCAAAGGTCTAGATAAAATATTAAGGAGGTTTCAGAGGATGAAAGATCAAGTAAAAGAAATCACATCTATGGAAGAAGACTTTGCCCAGTGGTATACGGATATTGTGAAGAAGGCAGAGCTCGTTGATTATTCAAGTGTAAAGGGTTGTATGATTTTGCGTCCGTACGGGTACGCAATTTGGGAGAACATCCAGCGCGTCATGGATGAACGCTTAAAGGAAAAAGGACATGAAAATGTGTATATGCCAATGTTCATCCCAGAGAGCCTGCTGCAAAAGGAGAAGGACCATGTGGAAGGCTTTGCGCCTGAAGTAGCCTGGGTGACGCATGGCGGAGAAGAAAAGCTTGCGGAGCGTCTTTGTGTACGTCCAACATCGGAAACGTTATTTTGTGAGCATTTCTCTAAGATTGTGCAGTCCTATAATGATTTACCGAAATTGTACAATCAATGGTGTTCCGTCGTACGTTGGGAAAAGACAACACGTCCGTTTCTGCGTACAACAGAATTCTTGTGGCAGGAGGGTCATACTGTTCATGCGACGGCTGAAGAGTCACATGCGGAAACAATTGATATTTTAAATCTATATGCATGGTTTTGTGAGGAATATTTAGCGATTCCAGTTGTAAAAGGACAAAAAACAGAGAAAGAAAAGTTTGCCGGTGCTAAAGCTACATATACCATTGAAAGCTTGATGCACGATGGTAAAGCACTTCAAACAGCTACGTCTCATAACTTCGGAACCAACTTTACCGAAGCATTTGATATTAAATATTTAAACAAAAATGGCAGATGGGAGCATGCGCATCAAACCTCTTGGGGTATGACAACACGCACAATTGGTGCAATGATTATGGTGCACGGTGATAATAATGGCTTGGTGCTGCCACCAAAAATTGCACCTACACAGGTTATCATTATCCCGATTGCCCAGCATAAGGAAGGTGTGCTCGAAAAAGCGGCAGCGCTGCAGGAGCGTATTGCTAAGGTAGCACGCGTGAAAATGGACGCGGGCAGCAAATCGCCAGGCTGGAAGTTTAATGAGTATGAAATGAAGGGTGTTCCAATTCGTGTCGAAATCGGACCAAAAGACATCGAAAACAATCAAGCAGTCCTCGTTCGCCGCGATACGAAGCAAAAGGAAATTGTAACGCTAGATGCACTAGAGACGCGCATTACCGAGCTCCTTCACGACATTCATCAATCCATGTTTGCTCGTGCAAAGGCTGCGCGCGATGAAAAAACATACGTCGCTCATTCTATGGAAGACATGCAGAAGATCGCAGATGAAAAGCAAGGCTTTATCCAAGCAATGTGGTGCGGTGCATTAGCATGTGAAGAACGCTTAAAAGAAGAAGTCGGTGTAACATCAAGGTGTATTCCATTTGAGCAGGTTCAGCATACAACGTCTTGCGTATGCTGTGGTAAAGAAGCAAAGCACATGGTTTACTGGGGAAAAGCATACTAAGTAAAAATCGAGAAGAACGAGCCAGAACAGTTATTTCCCTGCGCATGGTCTTACAAAGCACGAGTGCATCATAAGTCCTAACCGCAACAATATACCGCCTGTTCTTCTCTCTCGCCTAAAAAGTCCAGGTTTTTATCTTTTCTTCACAAATATATTGTGAAAGACAATTTTTGTAATGTATAATATAGGCTATCATTAGTACGTGAAAAAGATAGAGAGATATGATAGGGGAGAACAAATTGGGGCGTATATTGGTCAACCCGCAGCGACTTGAGGATGCGAGCCGTACATTGCGGGATACAGCAAGAGACTTTCAACGAATCACGGAGATTTTAACACGTTCCATTCATCAGGCAACGTGGGAGAGCTCGCAAAAAGCACAAGTGGAACGTAAGTTAGCTGAGTGGCATCGTATATCCCGAATGCTAGTGCAAACCTTAGAAGAGCAGGGTGGCTTTTTACAGAAAAAGGCGATGGATTTTCGGCGTACAGATGAAGAAGTCGGTCGTTCTATCTCGTTCGGCAACATGGCAGCAAGCTTTGCTTCTACAATTGCATTTAGTAAATTGCAAAATGTGCAGGGCATTAAAGTAAGTAATCCGTCTTTATTCAGTTTAGAGAGCTCTAGTATCAAGGGATCACAAGACACTACCCTGCATGCTGTTAGCGGAGATTTGTTTGCAGCACATATCAGTCAAGCAAGCGGATATAACGAGGTAGGACAAGCTGTTACAGGAGAATCTCGTGCAGCGCTAGAATTTACTGATACGGCTGTCGGTGATATAGGCGCAGGTATTTCGATTAGTACAGGTTCATTGTTTGCAGGCATTGATTTTGGAGGCGAACAGGACCCAGAAGAAACAGCGCTTGTTAAAGAAAAGTTGCAGCAGTTTCTAAAGATCAGCTAACTTCAAAACGGAAACCTTGTCAGCGCATGGCACTGAGGAGTTTTCCTTTAACAGAGCCTAAAAAATAATATGCAATGTGTCGTATTCTGTAAAATAAGTTAGGCGTTCCTCTAAACATAGGATTGAAAATGATGTAAAATAAAAGAGAGACTAATAAGTCTCTCTTTTATTGTTTTGATGAATTCGCGTGTTTGCGTAAGAATTGTGAAGTATAATAAGAATTGCGAGTGTAAAAACAAAATATTACGTATTAAATACGTGACAAACCTTCGGAAAAAGTTCTTAATAGAGGAATATAATATATGTCTTATTGGAATGTGAAAGAAATGAAAAAAACGGCATATTCATATTAAAGAGATTATGTGCCTCACTGAAAAGAGTGTGTAATAAAAGGAGATTATTGCAATGAGTATAAAAAAAGGGATCGCGCTGACAAACGAAGAGTTCTTTTTTCTTGCGAGTCTGTTTAAATGCAATGCCTTAATTGGAGTGCCTGATCCTTTTATTGGATATTGGCTGGAAGAGATTGAGACAGAAATGAAGCGTGCCGCCAAGTCACTCGTTCATAAAGGATATATCGTATATAAAAACAATGACATAGATATCATGCCCGAGTTGTTAGAGTATGTAAAAATTTGTACCAAAACAAACATGACATTATGGATACAGTCAGAGCAAGAAGGACAAGAAGAGGAAAGTTATTTTTACTTAAATGCACGCAAGGTAATTGAAAGTCGAGTGTCAGAAAATGATGATCAACTTTCTTATTTATTACAGGAAAGAGGAAACCCAGCGCAAACGTGGCGAGAGATTGTACAAGCGATGCTGCCGGAAGAAAAACCGATTGTGTATGAAGGTATTATCACGTTGCCTTTAGATACGTTTACGGACCTATTAGAGGAGCGTCACTATTATAATTTACAGCAAATAGAAAAAACATTAAAAGCGAAGGGAGTACCTGCAAAAGTTGCAAAGGTGCTTGCGCACTCTATAAAAGAGTATAAATACCGAGGGAGAATTTCATCTTTTTATCATATGGAAAATGAATTTCGTATCAATAGTTTGTATGTATTGTGCACAGAACAAACGAACTGGGTTGCAAGACGTGTAGAGAGACAATTTGAAGAGCTTGTGGAGATTCGCTCAGTAAGTTTATCTCAATTTTTACAAGAGATGGATGATGTTATTACGCGTGCGAAAAAACCTGCTGCCCGTATGATGTAAAGACAGTAAACAATTGAAGGAATAAAGGACTTAGGTGATTATATATGGAACAAACATTACTGCCGATTGGTTCGGTTGTGTTGTTAAAGCAGGGAACAAAAAAGCTGATGATTTATGGCCGTAAGCAGGAGCTGGCGTCAGATCAAATAATATATGATTACGTTGGATGTTTATATCCGGAAGGGTACTTGAATCCTGACTATACGTATGTATTCAATCATGGAGATATTGCCGCAGTGATATTTATGGGATATAAGGATGAGGATGAAAAGATATACGTAACAAAAATGGAGCAGTTTGTTTAGGAGGGAAATAGGGTGGAGTATCGTATTCAAGCAACGCAGCAAACACCTGCCTATATTATTTACTTATTAGATGTGAGCGCCTCTATGAACCAGCTCATGGAAGCGAGTGGAGAACAAAAAAGAAGAATAGATGTTGTCACAGAGGCACTAGCTTCTGCCATTCGTCAAATGGTATTTCGGTCTACAAAGGGAAGTCGGATTGCACCGCGTTATCGCATTTCCATTTTGGCATACAGTGACCATGTATTCGATGTATTGGGCGGTATGAAAAGTATTGATGAAGTTGCACGTATGAGGCCTTTGGAGGGGATTCAGACGCAGCGCCTTACTGACACAGCAAAAGCCTTTTCTGTAGTAGAAAAGCTATTACAAGAGCAACTGCCCCATTTACAAGATTGTCCGGCTCCTCTTGTTTGTCACATGACGGACGGTGCTTCAACGGGAGAAGATCCGGAGCCGATTGCGAAGCGTATTATGAATATGCGTGTGCCGGACGGTCATGTACTACTTGAAAATATTTTCATTTCGGATGAAATGCTAGTAGAACCTATTGCACAGACGAAGAAGTGGAAAGGAATTATGAAGGAAACCGAGCTACAAGAGGAGTACGGCAAAAAATTAAAGCAAATGTCTTCTGTTATTCCTGAAAGTTATCGAGAAATGATGATAGAAACAGGTTACAGTATACAACCTGGAGCGTTGATGATGCTTCCTGGTACCAGCGCTGATTTGGTGTCGCTAGGTTTTCAAATGTCAGCTGCTACACCAGTCCGTTAAGGGGGATTACCATGAAAATTGTCAGTCTGCAAGAACAAGAAACGCCAATATGCCAAATAGAGAAGCATTCTTTCATGTGTCGTTATACGTATAGAAGAGCAAAGGAAACGCAGCTGGTCAATGATATTGGACAGGACTATTTTTCTTTGCTCATACAAGAAGGTACGCTCGTTTTTGCATTATGCGATGGTGTTAGTTTGTCATTTTGCGGAGACGTTGCTGCCCGTTACTTAGGGGATATATTGCTAGACTGGCTACAAGGTATGACGTGGGATAATGAAGATAAAATAAAACAATCACTCGTGACTTATTTAGAAAAAGCAACAGAAACGGGGACAAAGATTGTAAATATGCATCCATTGCCGCACTCAGTTGAAGGTATTTTGCGTGATGTGTTAGAAGAGAAGCGCTTACAAGGTAGCGAGGCGATGTATGTGTGCGGGAGAATTGATGTAAAAAACGGAAAAACCAAGGTGATGATCGCTTATCAAGGAGATTCGCGATTTCGTTTGTTTAAAGACACGACAGAACTTCATATCCCTCAAGAAACATTTCATACATCAGGAAGATGGTCATCTCGCACAGGCTGTGTAGGAGGAGATCCGCATATATGTATTTGGGAAGGTAACGTAATTAATAGAATAGTAGTTTACTCTGACGGATTAGCTAGATTAGACGATGTAGACGTCATTCCTTCAGATACACAGCTTGAATCTCTGATTCTGCAAAGTGAAGCAGCTCCTGTGAGTGATGATTTATGCTTGCTTGATATTTCTGTGTTGAAAGGAAGATTGTGATGGAATCTGTTATTGTTACATATCTTTCCGGACGCGGCGGGGAGATCGATATAGAACTGTTCAATGGAGCAAGTGCTGGGCAAGTTATTGAAGAATTATATGAATTAGATGGCATCCAGTACGAGTGGCGTAATGAAATGCATTATCTAGAATATTCAGTAGATGGAAAAGAGTGGAGCAGATTGTCTAAAAAAGAAGTTCTAGCCGCTGCCGGCGTTTGGGATGGTATGTATCTACGATTGCATGCAGGGCAAGGTGCGTTTACGCCAAAGCCGTTTTCACAAAAGCAACCAACGTCAACACCGAGAGTCTCTCCTGAACCGGAAGAGAAAAAAGAATATGTTTGGACTTTGCTGGAATAGGGGGAAGAGATATGCCTGAATCACCTTACTTTCAACGGGCGCCTCGTGTGAAATCAAAGCTGCCTGCAGGGAAAGTGGTCATTCATAGACCACCTAACAGACCCACCCCACCGCAGTTTTCATTTGAATCTATGGTCGTGCCGCTTATTTTTACTGTTGTGACGATTGTTATGTATTACTATATCTCTAAAAAAATGGGTCAAAATAGCACATATATGTTGTTTATGTTTGCTTCCAGTATTCCAATGGTGGGATCCTATGTAGTAACGATTATGTTGTATTTTCGGCAAAAGAAAAATTATCGTATGCAAACAGAAGCGTTGCAGCAAAAATACCTTGAACAAGTACAGCTTCATCGTGAAGAGTTAGAAGAAATTCGTGTGCATCAAGCGAGGTATTTACTTGAAAGAGATCCGAGTCCAGCAGTATGTATGGAACGTATTCAGGAAAGGCACAGCTCGTTATGGGAAAGAACACCGCAAGGAGAGGACTTTCTCAATCTCCGCATAGGGTTGGGCAAGAAACCGTTCCAAGTCGACATTACTGTCCCGGAGCAGGATGGATATGAAGTTGACCCATTGATTGCTGCGGCGCAAAAAGCGAAAGAAGACTACAGCCATATAGAGGATGTTCCAGTACTGCTGTCTTTGACAAAAAATAGAGTAGTAGGCCTTACGGGAAGTCGTGAAGAAGTACTGAATCTTGTTCGTACCTTAACCGTTCAAATGGTGACACATCATGCACCGAGTGAAATGAAACTGGTAGCATTGTATGACGAAGAGGAAAAGAAAGAATGGGAGTGGATGAGATGGTTTCCACACGTCTGGAATGAGCATAAAGATGTGCGTTTTCTCGCTTGTGGTCCCCGTATGATTGGGCAAATGCTAGAGCGGTTGTTTCCGATTCTAAATACGAGAAAAATAGCACACGCAGATTCCTATGATGCATCGGAGCATTCCCCTTTGTATGTCTTCTTTGTATCCCGTCTACAGCATATAGAAGAGGACGCTATTATGCCATTGTTACTTCAACATGAGCGAGCGGTGGGAGCTTGTACATTTCTATTGGCGGAACGCAAGGAAGAATTACCGATGGAGTGTGACTGGGTTGTTGAAGTGAAGCAAGGGCGTGCTCGTATTATTGAAACACATTCGTCTGAGGAGAAAGGGTTTAACCAACAGGCGTCCATGTGCAAAGTAGATGTAACGCCGCTTTCTCATTGTGGAAAAGCCGCAAGACGTATGGCACCTATGCGTATGCGCCAGTCTGCAGCAGGAGCAATCCCGCGTGTATGTACACTTTTTGATCTATATAACGTGTCGCGTGTAGAAGACTTGCAGATTGCAGAGCGCTGGCAAGAAAATCGTTATCCACAAACGTTGCCTGTCCCGATTGGTGTAAGGGAGGGCGGCAAGCCTGTTACTTTAAATATTCATGACAAAATAGAACGAAACGGTCATGGACCGCATGGCTTGATGGCAGGTACAACAGGATCGGGGAAAAGTGAGGTTATTCAATCTATTATTGCCTCACTGGCCATTACGTATCATCCGCATGAAGTAGCTTTTATGCTAATTGACTACAAAGGCGGCGGCATGTCAAATACATTTGCCGGTTTGCCACATGTGATTGGAACAATTACAAACTTAGAGGATCCAAATATTATTCAGCGTGCGCAAATTTCTTTGAATGCCGAGCTTGAGCGGAGACAAAAGCTTTTTGTGAAATCTGGTGTACAAGATATTGATGAATATTACAAGACAGAGTGGCGTGATAAAGACCCCCTTCCCCATCTTGTTATTGTCATTGATGAGTTTGCGCAGCTTAAAAAAGAAGAGCCTGAATTTATGAATGAGCTTGTCAGTATTGCGGCCATTGGTCGTACACTTGGTGTGCATCTTTTACTGGCAACGCAAAAACCAGCGGGTGTGGTTGACGAGAAAATTTGGACAAACTCCCGCTTCCGCATTTGCTTGCGTGTACAAGACGATGCAGATAGTCGTGAAATGCTCGATATGACAGATGCGTCTAAAATTACTGTGCCCGGCCGTGGTTATCTGATGGTCGGTAAGAAAGAAATTCTGGAGTTTTTTCAATCTGCTTGGAGCGGCGCACCGTACGACCCTGCGGAAGAGGAGTTTACAGAGGATATAGAATTAGCGCTTGTCAGCATAGATGGCACACGCGAAGTGAAAAAGCGCGTGAAAAAGACGAGTGAGAAAAAGCAAAAGCAGCTACAAGTTCTGATTCAGCATATTAAAAAGGTCGCACATGAGCAGGGCATCACGCCGTTGCCAGGACCGTGGACCGAGCCGCTTCCTGCGCAAATCCCGTTGCAGGACTTCTATCCTTCATGGAATGCGGAGCAATGGACAAGGGAGAAAAAGCTACTTGCGCCTGTAATTGGTCTTGTAGATGACGTTGAAAATCAAGTACAGTATACATTGCCGCTGCATTTGACGCAGGGACATCTACTTGTATACGGTATGCCAGGCAAAGGAAAAACAACATTTTTGCAGACGCTGATGACATCTCTTATCCTCACCCATACACCAGAAGAAGTGCATATGTATGCGATAGATTTCAGCCGACAACTGCGTGAGTACAGTGCGTTTCCGCATGTAGGCGGTGTTGTTCAGGATGATGAGAAGGAGAAGTTGGGACGACTTTTCCGCTTCTTGTTAAAAGAAGTTCATTTCAGAAAAGAAAAATTTGCCGCAGCTGGTGGTACATCTTTAGAGAGTTATATACGATTAACTGGAGAGTCGCTTCCTGCTATTGTAGTTTATATTGACGGTTATTTACAGTTCCGTACCATGTTTGAAACGGAAAATGAACAGCTGGGTCAATTATTGCGTGAAGGAGCCGGTTACGGTGTTTATTTTGTCATCACAACGAATCAAGGTTCTGACATGTACGATCGCTATCGAAATTTAATACCGCTAGCGGTTTCATTTGAGCTTGCGGATCCTTCTGAATATTACTATGCGGTTGGTCGTCCTGCTTTTGCGGGTACAAACCTGCCTCAAGGAAGAGGGTTTGTAAAGGGAAGCCTTCCGCCGTATATGTTCCAAGCTATTCTTCCATATATGGGAGAAGAAGTGGAGCATTTAAAGAAGCTGCGTTATCTAGCCAGACATATGCACGAAGTGTGGGACGGAAAAGAAGCAAAAGCAATTCCGGTGCTGCCGACATCCTTCACGCTACAAGACATAGAGCAACAGCGCGGTCAAATGACAGTCGGCTTAGAGGCTGAGGAGTTGGATATTCACTCGTTTGCACTAGAGGATGTGGGTCATGTTTTGGTAGGGGGGCGCATGGAAGGCGGGAAAACGTCTACCTTACAAACAATGATTCTTTCACTTGCGCAAGATCGTGCGCCGGACGAGTTGTATGTATATCTGATAGATCCAAATCCAAAGCCGAACGGCTTGTATGCTGTGTCCTCTTTACCGCATGTGCGGAAGTTTGCAAGTGATGAAGTACAAATGCAAGAGGTGTTTGAAGAGCTTGTAAAGCAAATGGATGAAGTGAAAACACAGCCTTTCATGCAAGAGAGTGGTTTGCAGCGTCCGTTAACGGTACTTGTTATTGATGATGGCGATAGCTTTGCGCAACAAATTTCCTATTCTTATGAAATAAAAGATTATGTAGAGCGCATTGCGAAATTCGGAAGAGATAAAGGTGTGTATATTATTATGGCAGCAACTTTATCAAATTTGTCAAACTACAGTCATGAAGGATGGTTTGCCGAATTTAAAAAGAAATATGCTGGCTATCTATTAGGTTCTACCTATAGTAATGATGTATATTTCTACAATATCCGTATTCCGCATCAAGAAACTGATCAAGAATTGCCACCCGGCGAAGGTTATTTCATTAAGCGCAAGCATATCAAAGTCAAAACAGCACTGCCCGCTGCTTCTTCCGAAGAGCTAGCTAGATACGTCTCGCAAATTTGTGAGCGCTGGGGCATAGCGCAAAATAAGGTATAAAATTGTAGAAAACAGGAGAGGTATAATTCATACTTCTCCTGTTTTTTTATAGAAATCTAATACTTTATTTATCGACTCTGTTAAAGCTTATTATTAGTTTTTGTTACGGGAGCTTTGCCTTCCACGAACAGTCAGGCAGAATTCTCACCGCTATTTAACTCGCTTTTCCCACTAATCTGTGCCAAAGAACAACAGTCATAGCTTATTTATTAGAATTAACTTTTTATTATTATATAAAAATATATAATTATATGTAAATTAAGGGAAAATATTGTATTTTTTCTTGTATTCGTTCACAAACTTTCCCGTATCATGTATAATTTTGTCTGTAGCAAAATTTGTTAAGGGGGGAAATAAAATGGCTCGTATTCTCGTTACTCCAGATCAGCTAGAAGGTATTGCACGTCAATTTCGCGACGGTATTAACCAAGCGCAAGGAATCAACTCCAAATTACAAGGGCAAATTCATAACTTGTATGGTGAGTGGGACGGTAATACAAAAAATCGATTCCAAACACAATTCGGGGAAGCTGAAAAGCTGATGAAGGGTTACACGGAGATTCTTCAAAGCATTGAAATGGAATTGAAAAACATCGCAACAAGATTCCGTCAAGCTGACCAAGGCTAATTTTTAGTACATAACAAACCGGATGACTGGGGTTTTCCTAGTTCTCCGGTTTGTTTTACATGAAATAAAGTAAAGGATTTTTACTTTTTTGTAGCTTCTGCGCCTAAATTGGGCGCTGTTATATTCTAGCTGTAGTGGCTAGCTCCTCCGGTCAGAGCCCCCCACCCCCTAAAGGCAAAAAGCGCCTCTGTGCGGGGAACCTTTGCCCTATGGAGCAGGGCAAGCCGCTTCCGCTTTTCTTACATTGTCTAGCTACGCCGGTTAGACGCTGCCAGCGGAGAATCTTCGCCCCTAAAGGTAAAAAGCGTCTTTGTGGTCGAAGAACCTCAGCTTCTGCGTCTGAACCAACCGGCTCCGCTTTTCTTAAAAAGAGGAGTATATTCATGAGTTTTCAACCGCAAGTAGATGAGCAGATTACGTTGTTTGGTAGAACCTATAAAATAGCAAAGCATCCCGCCGTTGTGGGTATAGATATTCCATATGGGCAGGAGGGGCGGCAGGGAATCGTATATCAATTATATACAGATTCAGATAAAGCCGCGCTTAAAGTATTTAGAAGTCGATTCCGCGATGGTCGTACAGAGGGTGACACGCGATATCAGTATTTTCCCGGTTTAACAGTTTCAGAGCGTCTGAAGATAACAAAACAAAACCATAAGCACCTAATTGAAACATATGAAGATTTAAAGCAGGCAGTTCTCATGCCTTGGATAGAGGGTCCGACGTGGGCGGATATTCTTTTGGAAGAGCAACCCCTTACGCAAGAAGAAAGTGGTGTGCTGGCAGCTTCTTTAGCGTACTTATTATATATGTTAGAGGAACAAGGACGTGCACATTGTGATTTATCAGCCAGCAACCTCATTCTTTCTCATTTGGCAGAGCAGTCGACGTATCCAATCGAGTTGGTAGACATTGAACAAATGTATGATAAAAATTTAGAGAAGCCTGCGGTGATACCGGGCGGGACGAAAGGATATGCGCCGACGTATATAAAGGACGGCATTTGGACTGCACACGGAGATCGTTTTGCCGGGGCCGTTTTATTAGCTGAAATGCTGGGATGGGTTGAAGAAGCGGTTCGTTTTGCTAAAGCGAACGATGCGAGTTATTTTGATGAAACGGACATGCATGGTGAGGGCGAGCGTTATCAAACATTGGTAGCGTCCTTACGGAAACATTGGGGAGAAAATATAGGGCACTTGTTTGAAACGGCTTGGAAAAGTAATTCTTTAGAGGAGTGCCCAAGCTTTCGTATGTGGTGGGAAGCACTTCCTGAGGAAATTAAGGAAGAGAGCAAGAGAAAATATAACAAATGTTTGATGGAAGCAAAAGCCCGCCTTCCCGAGCATAAAGCTACTTTGTCAGCGCAAGAGCGTTTAGAAGCAGCACGTCTTCTAGAGCAAGTAGGAAATAAAGAGGCAGCTTTGCGCGAATATCAATATATGAGCACGCACATGCAGTATAGTTCACTGTGGGAGGACTTGAAAGGATTAGTTAATGAAAAAGAAGTATCTTCGTCATTCCAACTGACAGACTATATTGAAGCAGCAAGTATATATGAAAAAAATGCAGATTGGAAGAGCGCTATTTTTTTATATGACTATGCGCAAAAGCAATTTGCTACTGACGAGACCGTTGTACAGGAACTTTCTATTATTAGTGCGCAATTGCAAGAAACGCAGAAGCTAGAAGAGAAAGCTGTAAAAATTGAAGAACTTGAGATTGCTAAGCAAAAAATTGAGGCACCGTTTTATATAGAGCGCGAGAAAAAAACGAGTCCATTCGCAGCAACAGAAACAAAAGAGCCATTTCGATATAAAAAATGGATGATAGGTGCCGGCGCTAGTATAGGTATCACACTTTTACTTGCTGCCAGCTATTACGGTATTACAGAGTACCGCTATAAATCTAATATTGAAGCCGGTAAAAAGGCTTATAACGAAATGGAATATTTAGAAGCAGAAGAGAGATTTGAAAAGGCGGCAGCGATTAAAGAAACAGAAGATGCCTACGTTAAATTGGCAGCCACATATGTAATGCGTGAGCAATATCAAAAAACAATTGAGTATTTGGCTGACTTAAAGGCTAAAGGGAAGATATCTAAAAGAAGCGCTTTAGGTGCTTATTTTACAGGACGTGCTTGGTTTAGCCTAAAGAATTATGATCAGGCTGTAATTTCATATAAGGCAGCGTTAGCTTCTAAAGATGGTAAGCTTGGTGATTATCGTAACCCAGCTTTACGTGACTTAGCAGTAAGCTATGCACAGCAAGGGAAATCAGAAGAAGCACGTAACGTATTAGCTAGCATTGAACAAACAGATGACCGCGCAGCGGCATTTGTGAATTGGATTGAGGGCGATTTAGCGTCTGTGGATAAAAATTATACGTATGCCATTGAAAAATACAAAACAGCGTCAGAAAAAGACCCTGATACCCTTCGTTATAAGCAACTGCTAGGTCGTGCTTATGTATTAGCGAATCGTACAGAAACGGATTTTGCTAAAAAAGAAGCGCAATTTAAAACAGCGATTGATATCTTAAGTAGTGTCCGCAGCGCAGATCCAAATAACGCTATTGTATTGGGCGATTTAGCAAGCGCATATTCAGAGGCTGGCGGATTTTATGAGGTGCAAAGTCAACTTGATAAAAGTGCCGGTATGTATAATGAAGCAATTAAACTATATGAAACGATTCGTCAAACCGGATTTAGCAATGACAATCTCGATTTAAATATTGCTGCCTTGAACGGTAAACTTGATAGAGTTGATGAAGCACAAGCCGGCTTCCAAAGAGTACTGGAGAGGAAACCGAATGATGGTCATGCCTTTATGCTGTATGGACTTTTTTTAATGGATCAGAAGAAGTATAAGGAAGCATTTGACGCTTTAGATAAAGCAGAGCAGTTTAGTAATGATGCTGCAGAGCGCGATCTGGCTAAAAACAGAAAACAAGAGTTAAAAGATAAAGGATTTGTTAAATAGGGGGAGCATGTATGAAACAAAAAATGAAAGTGACATCTGTCGTTCTTTCAAGTGTTGTATTTGCATCAGGTTGTACATGGTTTGGCGGAGAAAAATCAATTGAAAAAAAAGCCAGCTTGCAGTTAGAAAAAAGTAAAGTGAATGAACCACAAGCAAATGATAAACAATTAAGCCTGGACAATAGCTATGCAAAAGAAAATTCATTGGGGGCACAGCTGATTTCTGGAACGAAAAAGTCCAAAGAATCTCAGAAATCAGGAAGTGTACTCGATGACATCTCTAACTTGTCTCAATATGTAATCGACTCAGTCAAACAGCCAATTCAAACCATTGCCGGCGATGTGTTAAACGTAGTACTTCCGGATGCACCGGTTGTTGTACCGGGTGAAGACGGAACAAATGTTATCGTGCCGATTAACCCTAATGCTCCTGATCCTAACGAGCCTATTAATCCAGATGAAAATACCAAGCCACAGCCTGAGAAGCCTGTATTATATGTTTCTATTTTCATCCCGAATGAGGCGGTGGTATGGGAAGAGCTGAAAGATTATAACCTGCTTATGAACGAAGTCTTGAACGAGCAAACAAGCGCGGAACTGACTTCACAAATTCATAATCAGTTAAATAATAACGGTCTTTTCTTTGCGGGCAGCTCAGCTTTGCAGGTGAAGGTCCAAAATCAATATCAGCTGCTTGTGCAAAATGCAGGAAGCAATGAGGCGTATTTAGGAATGGATTTGGCATACTTAGCAGCTAAGCATTATCAAGAAGCAAATTATTATGAGGCGTTGTATTATGCAGCTGGTTATAAGGCTTATCAAGGCTCGTTGGATTTAGCGACAGAGCAGGCATTAAATATGGTTAGCGGACAACTTGTAGCTGCTGCCGAAGACTTGATGCAAACCAAGAAAGTAGACGAAGCACTTGCTATTTATCACCTGCTTGCAAATGCAAATGTGATTACGGATGCAGAAGCAGTAGCAAAAGCACAGCAAGCAATTCGTGACGCTGTTAGCCAGGCAGATAAAAAAGAGGAGCCAACAGAGCCAAATGGTGACAAGCTATACCAACGTGCGGTAACACTTCAAAAGCAGGGAGATCTTTATAATGCGCTGTTGGTTGCAGATGAGGCTTTACGATATAATCCGACCGATGCAGCTGCCGTACAAACACTTATTCAGGATTTGACCAGCTCGTTAATGGCAGTTGCTGATCAGGTGCTGCGAGAAAAGTTGACTTACATGAAGGAAACACAAAGTATCACGCCAATTGCATTTAAGAAAGAAAATACATTGGCTATTCTTGAACGTATTACGCTTACAACAGCGGCTGACCCTATGCTGAGAGAACAAGCGCAGCGCTGGAAAGCCTTTATCTCACATTGGAATACGGCTATAGAAAGCCAAGATGCATTACAAGTCGTGTATGCGTCGCAGCAAGCTAGCGATCTTGTTGCGGATATGGAAGGTATTCGTGAGCTTCTGCAAGGAGCCGAGAGATTTAAACAAGCAGAAGCGGCAGTTGAACTGGCTGCGGATACTGCATTAGCGAGCCAGCGTTATCAAGATGCACAGGAGTACTACAATGTTCTTGTTACAACAGGACTTGTAAGCGAAGAGAAGCGGGTAAAAGCGAAGGAGATTAAAGCAGCCTATCTGGATCGATTATTGATTGCAAATCAATATGCGGCAAGTAATGCCTACAAAGCATTAACGATACTCAATTCCATTGGTGCAAGAGAGGAAATCAAAGACTATGCACAGCATATTGCTGGTACGTTGTTCATTGAAACAGAAAGCAACTACAACGACTTCAAAGACAAAGCACAAGTAAAAGAGGCTTACATTCGCTATACGTCTATTGTAGAAGCGCCTTATGCAGCGGATGATATTAAGGAACGTGCACAAGAAAAGCTTACGGCAATTGAAAAAGCTTATAATATACGTACAGGAGAACCAAAGCCTGTCGAGGTACCAGCCCCTAATCCTACAAAAGCACCGATAGAAGAACCGATTGAAGTACCAGTTGAAAATAATCAAGGTACTGAGCAGGCAGTTGAAGCGCTATAAATGAAACAAAAGCACAACGCTATTTGCGTTGTGCTTTTCAGAGTGTTGAGAAACCTAAAAGGTTTCTTAATACTCTGTCCCTAGTTTCAATTTTTATGGAAACTATGTCTGAAATGAAGTAAAAATAAACAGGAATTGCCCTTCATCTGACCTGTTTGGTCAGATGAAGGGCAATTTTTTTCATGTTTTGACAAGCTGCGGTGAGAAAAGCCTGCATTTGGACAGACTCCCGCCCTCGAAAACGTGCATACCGGTAGCCATGAAGTTCTTTCGCATCGGCAAAACTGCGCTCAATTGTAGAACAACGTAGCTTGTACAGACGCTTACCGGCACTTGTCTTTTTGTTGGCGCGAGCCAAGTCCTTATAATCCTCCCAAATATGTCGAGTAATGGTACGCGTTTTTTGTTGTTTAGAAAAACACTTGGGACGAAGAGGACAAGCCGCACAATCATCTGGATTCGATTTATATTGTCGATTTCCATCACGGTCTGTCGTCACATAAGATAAGATACAACCCATCGGGCAAGCAAAGCGATTTGACTCTTTTACATAATGAAAAGAACGTTTTGGTACCTCTTTATTTGTTTTTCCGAATCTACGATATCCCATGACCATAAAAATGTTTTGTTTCGCTAAATTTTTACAAATATGACCTGTAAAGTATCCCGCATCTAGTGCCACAGCTTCTACCTGAAATCCAAAGGTTTTTATTTGCGCTTTAAGACGTGCCAAATACGGCCCAGAATCGGATACATTCCCGGCCGTAATATATGTGTCTGTGATGATATTGTATTTTGCATCGACAGTGCGATGATCGAGGTAGTGAAACCCATTTGGTTTTCCGTCTCTCATTAGAAATCCACTGTCAGGGTCTGTTGTACTAGAACGGATATAAGTAGGTTGTTTGGCTTCGCCTTCCTTTCGAGGTTTTAGTTCTTTTTTCCGTTTGTTTGCCGATCCTCAGTTACAGCCTTTTCTAATTCTTCTAGATAGATTTTGGGCTGTTCTTTTTTTAGCTTTTGTACATACTTATTTTTATTTGCATTCGCCTTTACGTGCGTAGAATCTGTCATTAGAGCGCGACCGCCCACCATGCGGTGGGATTGAGCTTGTCTGACAATCTCTTGAAAGATGTCTTCAAAAATGGTTGTGTGAACAAAGCGAGTACGTCGGTTCCAACTAATAGTAGAGTGATCAGGAACAGGATCTGATAAAGAAAAGCCTAAAAACCACCGATACGCTAGATTCATTTTAATTTCTTTCTCTAACTGACGTTCGGAACGGATTCCATAAAAGTAACCGATAAAAATCATCTTGAATAAAGTGATGGGATGAATGGAAGGACGCCCATTATCTTCGCAGTAATACGGGCGAAGCTTTTCCTCAATAAAAGCAAAATCTATTGTGGCTTCTACAGCTCGTAAAAAGTGATCTTGTGGAACAAGCTCTTCGATTGAAGTCGTAACACGCTCATCTCGGTGATTTTTCAGTGCACCCATCATATCAAATCTCTCCTTCTCTCCTTTTTAATCAGTTTGCACAGTGGAAAGAAGTCATAAACATAAAAAACGGCTGTGGAGAACACTTTCTCCACAGCCTGAAAAGCACAACGCTATTTGCGTTGTGCTTTTATGTTTGCCCAGCTACAGAGCAGCTTTATTTAAACATGACTTCTTGTGCGTGCTAGGATAGGTGCACTTGAGAATAGGGCACCTAGCAATATAATGGAAAGAATTGCGGCAGGAAGCATGTAGGAGCCGTTGTACAGCAATGAATATAATGCAACTGGCTGCCCCTTCGGTGCATATGCACCAAAAAATACGATGCCTGCCGTGAAATGACATAAGAACCGTAAAAGACTTCCTAGTAATACGCCCGCAATCATAGATGACCAAATGCCTGCACGGTTTCCTCTCGCTGCGGCATTTTTAAGACTGTTTGCAAATAAACCTGCCAATCCGATTGCAGGGAATGCCAGCCCGTAGTCAATTAAACCTTGTACCGGATGTACCACCATTGGCTCAATGATAAGTTGTAGCAAAGCGAAAACAAGACCATTTAAGAGACCTGCTTTCCAGCCCCAGCGAAAGGCGATAAGAAAAATTGGAATCATTGCGAATGAAATAGAACCGCCTTGTGCCCAAAGTTTAAATGATAAAAATGGTACAATGTCTAATACGATAGCGAGCGCGGACGCCATTGCAATTTCGATCAGCATTTGTGTACGTTTCAAAACCATTTCCCCCTCTTTTGTAATCCAAAGGAACACAAAAAGGCAACACAGGATGTCTAAGACGAGTCCTATATTGCCTCATTTTAGCCACATCCCTACGCTAGTATGAACTAACAGGTTCAAAGGGTCAGAACAACATGTTCACTCTCAGCCGAAGGCTCCCCTTGTGGATTACATTATGAATTTTCTTCTTAACTATACAGAAAACATAAGATGTTTTCAATTTTTATTTTTTAATTAGTGTTCCTAGTTCTTCTGTAATAGCTTGCATTTCACTGATGCTGAATGTTTCACGCTTCATGACGTGTTCATAAATATCGCGAAGCTCTTCATACATATCGGCATTAAAATTTTCGGCGCGAACAGCGCCGGCATTTACCATGCGTAGCTTTTCTTTAATCGCTTCAACCATGTGTTCAATATTTTCTCTTGATACTGTAGATAAATCCATTTCAATCGCTCCTCACAAATATGACATACCCTTATCTTATCATATCATCTTTTATGTAACAGTCATTAAAGAATTATTGCAAACCCTTTAAAGTCTTTTATTTATTGTGCTATGTAACGTATTGTAGGCTATACTAAACACAACGATGCATCGAGATATATAAGTGCAAGCGAAGGTTAGCGGACTTTGTGCAGTTGCGATCAGCACTAACATGGTCACAAAGAGAATTTTTCTTCTTAAGATCCTCAGTTTGTAGTGATATATTAGTTGTAAAGCGGTGGTACATAGAATGTGAAGATTGCATGAATTTGTAAAAATTTTTATGCGAAATATAGACAAGTATGAAGGATTACATACGTGTCAAATAGAAATGTAATACAAATTAGCTGTATAAGTACAAAGCATATAACATGTGAAAACTGTTATATAAAGCACTTGTACCGTACGCAACTTGTATATGTCAGCTATAATAGTGAATATTCAATTGAAAGGGTGAAGGGAAATGGAGAAAAACGTGAAGAAAAACAATGCAGTGCGTAATATTGCAATTGGGGTAGCTGTTGGTGCAGCGGTTACCATGCTAAAAAAAAGCAATCGTGAAAAGGTCGCACAAAATGTACGTAGCGTGAAGACGAAGGTTGATGAAATTCGTCAAAATCCGGCTCCGCTGAAAGCCCGTGTGAAAGAGACGGTACAAGCTGTGAGTGAAAAGGGAAAAGGTGTGGCGGATTTAGGTATTGTAAAGGAAAAGGTAAGCGAGCTACAGAAGCTAACACCAATTGTAGTAGAAACGCTAAAAGAAACACGTGACATTTTTAATGAGAAAAAGCGTACGTTGCGTGAACAGCAACAGGTAACAGAAGGAATTGAAATCACATCCGAGTCAGTAGTAGAGGCGAACGCTGGTATGGAAGAAGCGCGTGAGCTGATGCTGCAGATTCCCGAAGAACAAACAGAAGAACTGATGCTTGAGAAAAGTACAGAACTAAAGAATGAAACGCTAATCGTAGCGCAAAATGAAGCAGAAGAGAAGAAAGAAACAAAGCAATCCGTATAAGTAGGTGAACCCCATGATATTCAACAAGATGGTAAGCATCGTGAGTATGTTTCTCCGGGATTTATATAAGCGGACTAAAAGTGATGACTTGGCGGGCTTGGCTTCTCAGCTCGCCTATTTTTTTCTGCTTTCATTATTTCCGGCACTTGTATTTCTTATTACAATTATTGGTTATTTACCTCTTCAAGAGCAGGATGTTCTTGGTCTCTTGGCCCAGTATGCGCCGCCTGATGCGATGAAACTTATTAATGAAAACATTAATAAGGTGCTGAACAAAGCAAATGGTGGTTTATTGTCGTTTGGTTTGCTAGCGGCGCTTTGGTCTGCATCTAATGGTATTAATGCCATTATGAAGGCTTTTAATCGCGCATACGATATAAAAGAAACACGTTCTTTTTTCATGACAAGAGCCTTGTCCATTGTATTAACGCTTTCCATGGTTTTTATCATTGTGTTTGCGCTGTTGCTACCTGTATTCGGTAAGGTAATTGGCAAAACCGTATTCGATATATTGGGGTTATCTGAAAGTTTTTTAATGGTATGGAGCTTAGTTCGTCTTTTACTTAGCTTTTTAGTTTTATTTATGGCGTTTTCATTTTTGTACAAATTCGCACCCAATCTTCATGTACGGCGCAGTGAGGTAATGTCCGGTGCTTTATTTGCTTCTGTCGGTTGGGTGAGTGTTTCATATTTGTTTGCCTTATATGTTGATCTATTTGGAAATTATGCCAATACATACGGCGGTCTCGGTGGAATTATTATTTTAATGCTGTGGTTTTATTTAACCGCTTGGGTCATTTTAATTGGTGGTGAAATCAACGCATTGTTGCACTGCTATCGTACAAACGGAAAAGATTCCCGTAATAGTCTCGTGCCGAAATAAGCCATACTACATATGTAACTACTTCACTTGAGGAGGAATTACATCATGACAAAAGGTAAACATGGCAATAACAACAACGATAAAAACCAACGTAAACAACGCAGCAGCTCGCAGCCAAAGCACAAAACAAGCAGCAGTGCAAACGGTCACAACGACTATCATTAATAAGAAGAGCAACATGCACATAAAAAAGCACGGGACTCCCCGTGCTTTTATTCGTTTGCTTTTAATAAACGCAATCCGTTTAAAATGACCAATATCGTACTTCCTTCGTGCCCAATAACGCCAAATGGTAGTGCTAAAAATTGCAAAAAGTTAGAGCAAATGAGCAGTGCGATAACCAATAAGGAAAAGACAATGTTTTGCTTTACAATCACATTCATTCGTTTAGAAAGCCGTATCGCCTGTGCTAAGCGAGAAAGATCATTTTTCATTAAAACCACGTCTGCTGTTTCTAGGGCAACATCTGTTCCTTCTCCCATCGCAATGCCGACGCTGGCAGTCGCTAAGGCAGGCGCATCATTAATGCCATCTCCGACCATACCAACTACATCGTACTTTTTCTTGAGTTCCTTCATAACGTCAACCTTCATCTCTGGCAGGCAAGAAGCATAATACTCTGAGATGCCGCTCTCTCTAGCAACTGCTTGTGCCGTTTGCACGTTATCACCTGTAATGAGAACCGTTTTAATGCCAAGACGATTTAGGGCACGAATAGCCGCAACAGACTCTGTACGCAAAATATCTTTTAGTGCAATGAGACCCAAGACACCTTGGTCATCTCCTACATATACAATTGTTTTTCCTTCCTTCGCTAAATTAGAAGCGAGGGCAGCAAAATCGTTCGCATCGTTTTCTACAAAGTCAGCTTTCCCAATTTTATATTGAACGCCATTTACGATGCCAATAACACCAAAACCTGTTATATTTTCAAGCTTCTCTGGCTTTGTCAAAGTTAATCCGTAGGTGTGCTTGCTGTATTTTACAATCGCTTCCGCTAACGGATGTGTTGATTGATTTTCAATAGAAGCAACAATGTGAAGTACTTCTTCTACTTTAGCGCCTTCACGCACTTTCACGTCCGTTACTTCAGGCTTACCTTGCGTTAATGTTCCTGTTTTATCAAATGCGACTGCGCGTAAAGAGGATAAACGCTCAAGGTGAACGCCGCCTTTAAATAAAATACCGTGTCTAGCTCCGTTTGATATGGCTGATAAGGTCGCAGGTGTGATAGAGGCAACCAGCGCACAAGGTGAAGCGACAACAAGTAAAATCATAGCCCGATAAAAGGTTTCCGTCCAGCTCCAGTCAAGGACAAAATGCGGAACGAACAGCATGAGTCCTACAACAATTAAAACGGATTTCACATATGTTCCTTCAAATCGTTCAATAAACAATTGCGAAGGAGATTTTTCGCTCTGCGCATTTTGAACGAGGCGAATAATCTTTTGAAATAGTGTTTGGTCAGTGGGCTTTGTAATTTTTACTTCAATAGCACCCCGCATGTTAACAGTTCCGGCGAACACTTCATGACCAATACTTTTCTCATTTGGAATGGGTTCGCCTGTAATAGCTGACTCATCTACATTCGTTTCGCCTTTTGAAATAACACCGTCTGCTGGAATACGTTCGCCCGGCTTAATTAAAATAATATCATCTATTTGTAGCTGTTCGATGGAGACGCGTTTTTCATATCCATTCGAGATAAGCAATGCTTCTTCCGGCTGCAAGGCAAGCAGTGCTGATATTTCTTTTTGACTTTTGTTCATCGTGTATGATTCTAATGCACCGCTTAAAGCAAAAATGAAAATAAGAATAGCACCTTCTGCCCAGTAACCGATGATAGCAGAGCCGATTGCTGCAAAAATCATCAGCATTTCTACGTTTAATTCCCGCTCTTCAATCGTATCAAGAATGCCTTCTTTCGCCTTTGCATAACCGCCAATCAGAAATGCAAGCACGTAACAAGTAATAGAAACTGCACCGCCTTCTAGTAGCCAGCCGCACAAAATGAAAATACCTGATAAAGCTGCAAAGATGAGTTCGTAATGCTGACGGAACATATCAAACATAGTCGCAGAATTGGATGGTTCGTGTTGCTTAGCGATAGAATTTGCTTGTGAGCTCATAATCGGGTCCCCCTTTATTGAGAAAAATAATCAAACTCGTTACCCTTATAAAATGACGAAAGCTGCCATCCAATAGGACAGCAGCAAACAGGTGAATAGGGTTTATTTTCGAGTTATTATATGCACCAGTATACCATATGTTTACACCGGAGGAAATAAAATTGCCTACAGGCAAAATCAATTTCGTTGAGTTTACATGTAAGAAGTGGTATAACGGATTAATGTTCATTAGAACGGAAGGAGCAGAATATATGAATTCAAAACGATTCTTTACACACCCATTAGGCATATTGGCGTCTGCGTTGTTTGCGACTTTTCTTTGGGGCAGCGCGTTTCCTTTTATTAAATTAAGCTATGCTGCACTTGAAATAGAGGCACATGAAATTGGGGAGCAAATGCTATTTGCTGGGTATCGATTTTTACTTGCAGGATTAATGATTGTTTTATTCTTTTCATTGCTTGGCAAACGCATGACCTTTCAAAAGGCATCCGCCGGTACTGTTATTAAAATTGGCGTATTCCAGACATTTTTACAATATGTTTGCTTTTACATTGGATTAAGTTACAGCACAGGTATACAAGGAGCTATCATTTCCGGATCGTCCTCTTTTTTTCAACTTGTCATTGCACACTTCTATTATAAGGACGACTCTTTCAGTGTCAGGAAAGCGATAGGCTTATCCATCGGTTTTATTGGTGTAATTGCAGTCAATATTACAAGAGGACAACTGGAGCTGGACTTCGGTGTGGGAGAGTTGCTACTGCTGATGGCAGCACTGATTTATTCTTATGGAAACATTATGGCGAAGGAAGGAAGCCGTACAATTGATGTTGGTTATTTAACAGCATATCAAATGATTTTTGGATCGTTTGGTTTGCTTATAATTGGAATTGTCCAAACTGGTATTATGCCGTTTTCTTTTGACGGCCAAACGATTGCTATGCTTTTCTATTTGTCATTTTTGTCCGCCGCAGGCTTTTTGGTTTGGAATACGGTAATGAAATATAACAAAGTTGGAAAAGTATCTATGTATATGTTCTTGATTCCTGTGTTTGGGGTATTGTTATCAGGCTTGATATTAGGAGAAGAGATTCATGCTCTTGTTTTATTCGGTTTGGCTTGTGTAGCAGCTGGTATCGTCATTGTTAACAGAGCATCTAAAGAAAAAAGCGGAGTGGCCAAGAAAGTTTCATAAAACAAGGAAAAGCAAGTCACAAATAGGACGACTCCACATACATTTGATAAAGAAAGATAAAATATACGGAAAAGACTTGCTTCTTTCTGATTTTTTCAGTAAAAATGAAAGTATAGTGTTTGAGTACGGAGTTTAGATTTTCTTGCAATGTAATCCAAGCGGATAGGATGTGTGACGCCGGAGCGATGGAACAGTTTTTGAACGACCTTGTGTTGCAGTACGGTTATGTTGGCTTAATTGTGGCATTAGCTGCCGGTATTGTTGGCATACCTGTACCGGATGAATTGCTATTAACTTTTGTTGGTTATCGCGTTGCCCAAGGATATATGTCTTATACGGTTGCTTTGCTTTGCGGCTTTACTGGAGCAATACTTGGTATCACAATCAGCTATGTACTCGGTTTAAAGCTGGGCTTACCAATCTTACAAAAGTATGGACGTAAAATTGGCGTTACAGACGAGAAAATTAATCGAACGCATACATTATTTGAAAAATATGGTCCATTCTTACTTATGATCGGCTACTTTTTGCCTGGTGTCCGGCACTTAACCGCCTATTTCGCAGGCATATCCACTTTAAGCTTCCGCAAATTCAGCTTCTATGCGTATTTCGGAGCCTTCATCTGGGTCTCATTATTTGTCACCATCGGTCTTCGCCTCGGCGAAAACTGGCACTTCGTGAGCTATTGCATCCATCATTATGGTGCTATGCTTACCCTAACAGCGCTCTTCTTAGGAGTAACATGGTGGATCTACATTCAATTTATTAGAAAAACAAAACAAAACCGAATTTAAAGTCCGCTTAGGCGGACTTTTTGTTTTTTACCCTAAAAGGTCTTGAGCCTAGGAATTCGGCCGATAGAAGAGGAGTTCGGGCGATAGAAGAGAAGTTTGGCCGATAGAAGAAGTAACTTTCTTACATCAAGTTATAAAGTACGAAATTTTATATCAATATTTTCCACCCTACTGGTCAATTGAATGCGTTTTCTGAAAGCGTAAACATTTATATCATAATAGCAGGAGGTGGGGAAAATGAGCACTCCTCAAAGTGAGCTCAATTCTGTGGCGGTACATACGCCAGTACATGTAAATAAAAAGAAGAATCTCAAGAAAGCGGCATCCTTTTGGTTGTTCGTCGGACCTGCATTCTTAACGTTCTGCGTCATTGTCCTTATTCCATTTTTTTATGGGATGTATTATGCGTTTACTGATTGGAACGGGGTTACAGGAAATGTAAAATGGGTTGGCTTAGATAACTTTAAGTATTTACTTACAGAAGATAAGCAATTTAAGACATCGTTCATACTCACAGTCAAGTACACAGTTGTTGCGGTAATCCTCACTAATGTTGTGGGGTTTGCACTGGCGATGCTGGTGACGCAAATGCTAAAAACAAGCAATATACTTCGAACGATTTTCTTTATGCCGAACTTAATTGGTGGTTTGTTGCTCGGTTTCATTTGGCAATTCATCTTCGTAAAAGGCTTTGCTTCTATCGGAGCTTTAACAAATATTAAATTTTTCACATTACCTTGGCTTGGTGATGCAAATACAGCCTTTTGGGGCATTGTGATTGTGAGCGTATGGCAAGGTGCTGGTTATATTATGGTCATTTATATCGCAGCGCTGCAAAATGTACCGCAAGATCTGATTGAAGCGGCAAAAATTGACGGTGCGAACCGCCTGCAAATCTTAAAAAATATCACGATTCCGATGATTGCACCTGCTGTAACAGTATGTTTGTTCTTAACGATTTCATGGTCATTTAAAGTATTTGATACAAACCTTTCCTTAACAAACGGTGGTCCGTTTAAAGCAACGGAAATGCTGGCACTTAACATTTACACAGAAGCATTCGTAAACAATCGTTACGGTTTAGGTGAAGCGAAGGCATTGATCTTCTTCATCGTCGTAGCGGCAGTTACTACATTGCAAGTTTATATTACTAAGAAAAGGGAGGTAGAAGCGTAATGCGTAAATACGGCTTACCGACCTTCTTACTAGAAATTTTGGCGATTTCACTTGCCATTGTATTCTTAGTTCCGTTTTACTATGTGATTTCAAACTCACTGAAAACATATGCAGATATCTTAACGAACACATCTGCATGGCCGAAGGTATTCAACTGGAACAACTATGTAATGGCTTGGGAAAACATGAATTACGGCAAGGTATTCTTTAACTCCTTGCTTGTCACAGTAGGAAGTAATCTTCTCATTGTATTGTTTTGCTCCATGGCAGCATACAAGCTCGTACGTACAAAAAGTAAACTAAGCTCAGTGATTTTCTTTATCTTCGTTGCAGCGATGGTTATCCCGTTTCAATCCATTATGATTCCGCTGGTAAAGGTAACATCCTCTATAGGCTTGCTCAATAGCATTTGGGGCTTGGTCATTATGTATTTAGGGTTTGGGTCAGGATTATCGATCTTCTTGTACCACGGCTTTATGAAGTCCATTCCAGTTGAGCTTGAGGAGGCGGCGATAATTGACGGCTGCTCACCATTTATGGTGTTTTGGCGCATCGTATTCCCGCTGTTAAAGCCAATTACAGTAACCATTATGATCTTAAACAGCTTGTGGATTTGGAATGATTTCTTGCTTCCATCTCTTGTATTGCAGGACGAAGCATTGCGGACGATTCCGCTGGCGACCTTCTTCTTCTTCGGTCAATATACGAAGCAATGGGATATGGCGCTTGCAGGTTTGATGCTTGGCATTATCCCACTATTAATCTTCTTCTTCGCCATGCAAAAGCATATCATCAAAGGTGTTACAAGCGGATCTATCAAATAAGGCAGGTTGTACTGCGGGGAGAAGGCGTACCCTCCTCCTCCCCGCGTACTTCTTATAAATGAAAACTAATCAATATTTTACACCTTACACGTCAATATAGGCTCTGCTTCTTTAAAAAAGAAGCGAGTACACTAGATTTGTAGGGAAGAAAGCGCTTTAAAAATACAGAGGGGGAAACAAAGATGAAATTCAAAAAAACAGCCGTATTAGCAATGGCTACATCTGCAATGCTCGCGTTTTCAGCGTGTTCTTCTAAAACGTCTAATGAAAGCGCTGACAAAAAAACAGATGCAAAAGCAACATTGAATGTATTCCAGTTTAAAGTGGAGATCGCTGATGAGCTGGAAAAAATGGCGAAGGAATATGAAAAAGAAACAGGCGTAAAAGTGAACATTAAAACAGTGGGCGGCGGTGCTGATTACGGTGCAGCCTTAAAATCACAGTTCGCTTCCGGCAACGAGCCTGATATCTTCAATAACGGTGGCTTTAACGAAGCAATTACTTGGAAGGATAAATTAGAAGATCTTTCTGATCAGCCTTGGGCAAAAGAAGTATACGATGAAGCAAAGGTACCTATGACAGTTGATGGCAAGCTATATGGTATGCCTATGAACTTAGAAGGTTATGGCTTAATCTACAATAAAGAACTATTTGAAAAAGCGGGTATCACAGAAGCGCCAAAAACTTTAGATGAGTTAAAGGCTGCGGCGGAAAAGCTTGAGAAAAGTGGTACAACACCATTTTCAGTAGGTTACGGTGAGTGGTGGATCCTAGGTATCCATGCATTGAACGTTCCATTTGCACAGCAGGACAATCCAGATCAATTCATTCAGGATTTGAGCGCTGGTAAAGCGAAATTTGCTGGCAACGAAAAGTTCAACCAATTCTTTGATCTATTCGATTTAACAATCAAATACGGTAACAAAAATCCGTTAACAACAGACTACAACACACAAGTAACGCAATTTGCTTCTGGTAAAGCTGCGATGATGCAACAGGGTAACTGGGCACAGCCAATGATCGATAAAATTACGCCAAACATGAAGCTTGGATTCTTGCCAATGCCGATTTCTAACGACAAAGACAAAATGGATAAATTATTCGTAGGCGTACCGAACAACTGGGTTGTAAACAAAAACTCTAAAAACAAAGAAGAAGCGAAAAAGTTCTTGAACTGGATGGCTACTTCTAAAACAGGCCAAACGTACATGGTTGAGAAATTTAAGTTTATCCCTGCATTCAAAAACATTGAAGGTAAAAACTTAGGACCATTGGCTGACGATATTACGAAGTACATGAAAGAAAACAAAACATTGTCTTGGAACTGGTTTAAATATCCAGACGGAGCTACTAACGAGTTTGGTGCAACAATGCAAGCATATGTAGGCAAGCAAAAGGACAAAAACCAAATGCTTGAAGACTTACAAAAAACGTGGGATAAGCTGAAGAAATAAAAACAGAAGGTCGGCGTAAGCCGGCCTTTTTGGTTGTAAGGAAAAGTGCTAACATGGCGGCACGTGTTTACACAATGCATCCTACCAACATGTAGTTACGTGCTATAATTTAACTATCCTATAAAATGGAGGAAGTCATGTTTAGAAGTATTCGCTATAAGCTTATCGTCTTTTTATTATTGGCAACCATTCTACCGTTAGGTGCTTCCATTGTCATTACGTATATATACACAAAGCAATCTGTTACTGACCGTACAATTTCCAATGCCTATGATTTACTTTCAAAAGGCAAAACAGATGTGGAGACGTACTTTACGGATATTACGAATATCCCTCTCACGATCTATCAAAATCGGCAATTTGTACAAATTTTAGAGAATGGTGCAACCTCTTTTATTGATGAAAATCAACCAGAGATTGCTAGAAGCTTATTAAATATATACAGCGCGCGCAGTGAGATTAAGCAGGTGCATCTATACATTCATAAAGATCGCGATGACTACGCTGTGTATAATTTAAAGGTGTCGAGCCGCGGTAAAATGCAAGCGGTTTTAGAGAATGATTATTTTCGGAAATTGATGGTATCCGATCGATATTTTTTGGTGGAGCCAACGCATGTAATTCGTAGCTATAATAACCTATCTGAAATTTCCGCTACACAAAAGGTGCCGGTTATTAGCTTTCATCATAAGCTTTCTGATGTGATGACGGACCGATTTTTAGGAATCGTTTCCATAGATATCGATTTAGAAAGACTGCAATCTATCATGGAGCGTCTTTACAACAAGCAAACAGAAGAAATTTATTTACTTGATCCAAAAGGTGTCATGGTATATGCATCAGAAAGTAGTCAGATTGGTCATCCAAACGAAACAGCCTGGTACAACAAATTACTAACACATAGAGAGCATAGCTTTGAATGGGAAGACAAGTCATTTAAAGGGGTTGTCGTTCATGAGGAGATGACGGGTGAGTTTGAAGGGTGGCAGCTTGTAAAGCGTATACCTTACAGCGGCCTTTATCGCTATGCACAAGAAATTGCGCTTATTAACATTATGATTGGCGGTATCTCATTAATTGTGGTGGTTACCATGACAGTTTTGATTTCCTTCCGTTTAACAGCTCCCATTAAAGCATTAATCGCAAGTATGAAAAAAGTAGAACAAGGCGATTGGAAGGTGGATTTACCGAACCTTGGCAATGATGAACTTGGGCTGATGGGCAGACATTTTACATCCATGATTGATACAATTAACGATTTAGTTGTGCGCGAGTATCGACTGGAGATTGAAAATAAATCGAATCAGCTACGCGTCCTGCAGTCGCAAATTAATCCGCACTTTTTATACAACGCGCTGCAGTCAATTGGTACGCTTTCTTTGCAGAGCAACGCACCGGATGTATACAGGTTATTGACTTCTTTATCCTCTATCATGCGCTACAGCATGAATATGGAGGATGATATTGTTCCTGTGTCAGCGGAGCTTTCTCATATTGAATCCTACTTAAAGCTGCAGAAACAGCGATTTGGCGATCGTTTATCCTACGAGATTGAGGCAGAGCCAGACTTGCTTCCGTCGCAAATGCCAAAGATGAGCCTGCAGCCAATTGTAGAAAATTTCTTTAAGCACAGCTTTGAAGATTTGGAGCATACGGGTGTTATCACGGTGAAAGTAAACAGAGTGAACTTAGATACAAAGCGTATTGTTATTGCTGATAATGGTAAAGGCGTTACGGAGGACGAGCTCATTCGTATTAATCTGAAACTAACACAAGATATGAAGTTACATGAAGATCGAGAAGATAGCATTGGTATGAAGAATATATATGATCGTTTGGCCATTTACTATGGTTCACGTGCTGTTATGCACATTGCAAATCGAGAAGGCGGCGGTTTTCAAGTAACATTAGAAATCCCAATTTCCTTAGAAGGAGAGGAATAATGTGAAGGCGATTATTATTGATGATGAAGCTCATGTACGACAAGGCATTCGTTTACTTGGTGAATGGTCGCGCTTTAACATTACAGATATCTATGAAGCAGAGAATGGGGAGCAGGCAAAGGCCTTACTTCTTATGCATCGTCCGCAGCTTGTATTTACTGATATGAAAATGCCAAAGATGGACGGTACAGCGCTTCTACAGTGGATTAAAGAAAATGGACTTAATTGTAAAACGATTGTAGTTACAGGCTATAACGATTATAACTATATGAGAAATGCAATTCAGTTCGGTAGCTTTGATTATATTTTAAAGCCAATTGATCCAGATGTATTGAACCAGACTATAGAACGAGCAATTGTAGAATGGCAGGAGGCAGAAAAACAACGAAAGCTGCAAATGCAAGAAACAAGCTTTATGAATCAAATCAAACCGATGTATCGTGATCAAAAGCTAAAGACGCTCATGAAAAATCCAGCATTATATAATACAGAATATGAAACGGAGCTGGGGATTCCTGAGAATGCCGAATTCTCATTTGTACGGATTGGTGTATCGCAGGCGGCAATAGACGCTGTATTTGCCGGAGAACAGGAGCTTTGCTTATTTTCGTTAGCAAATGTAGTGAATGAGTTTTGTCAACCGAAGGGGCTCGCTTTTCAATATTATGAAGAGAATGAGATTGCGTTGTTATATTGGGGAGAAGACATAGCGTATAAAATGCGACGCTTGCTTGGCTGGATTCAGCAATACCTAGAGATAAAGCCCTGGATTTGTATTGGAAAGCGCGTGAAAGGCGTGACTTCACTATTACAGACAGTGGAAAGCGCAGAGCAGGTAAGACAAAACATGAATGTGCTGCGAAACAATCAAGGCGTGTATTTGGAAGAGGCTTCGCATATCGAACGAGTCAGTTTATTAGATTTTACTGCTGAGGTAGAAGAGCTTGTGAACACAGGCAGCTTAGAGCTGTATCATAATTTAGTCGAGAATGTGTTGCAGCCATTTCGTACAAAAGGCATCTTGCCACTGGAACAAATTCAGCAGTGGGAACGCGAGTACGATGTCATTCGCGATCGCTGGTTAAATCGGTATGGATATGAGGTAAGGGAAGAAAATGTGTGGGAAAGCTACTGGGATGTACAAAGCAATTTCTCACTAACGGCGTTTTTGGAAAGAAAGCAGTCTAATGTACAGACCTTTTTGCAGGAAATCAAACAGCGAAAAGGCAAGCAGCAAAATACAATGGTTGAAATTGAGCAGTACATCAAACAAAACTACCAAAAAGAGTTGCGTTTACAAGAAATAGCGGAGATGTTTTATTTAAGTAAAGAACATATTTCGCGCCGTTTTAAGCAGGAATATGGGGAGACGCTATCTGATTATGTAACAAATATCCGTATGGAAAAGGCAAAGCGCCTTCTGCAAAACGAAGTATTTAAAATTTATGAAGTGGCCGCAATGGTCGGCTATCAGGATGATAAATATTTCCGTAAAGTATTTAAAAAAGCGACGGGGATTACACCGAACGAATACCGAGCGGAATATATACAAAAAAAATAAGCAGCTGCGGGCTGCTTATTTTTATTCAGCAATTTCTTCGTACATAAAGTACGTTACATCATAAATGTATTCTACCTCTTCGTCTGTCATGTACATCAACTCGTCGCGTTGTAGCCCCTTCTTTTTTTCAATGAACTCAATCATGTTACGGCGTTCTTCTCTTTTCATGTTTCATTCCCCTTTTTTTGTTTTAGTACAGTTTATTTAAGTTAATTCTATTATATAACAGAAAGTTTAGAATGTGCTACAACTTTTTGAAAGAATTTTGTACATTTTTAAGAGCCCTATAATAGGGCTCTTAAAAGGTAAGTACTTCAGGCTGCATAACTCCTGCTTTTTCTACGTAGTAAATGTGCTTTGGTGTAATCTTCAGCAATACGTAGTTTGGATCATCGGGACCGTTTAGCCAGCGTTCTAAATTTTCATTCCAAAACTTTTTCTTGAGCTCTGCATTGTCCTCTACAGAAGCAGTACCTTCCACTTCAATAAACTCTTCTTCCCAGCTCGTACCTTTTCTGCCGAGTAATACATGGACAGCGTTGTTTGCTTCAATATCAGAAAGTTTTTTGGATTGACGATCTGTCGCTGCATAAAGCGTAACATCTTCATGAAAAAACATCATATAACAGCTATGCGGCTTTTGATTACGAATTGTAGCTAAAATCCCTGTCGGCTGACCGCTCATAATCTCTGTGACTTTACTTTTAACATCCATCGTCATAACACTCCTTTTTAATTTGCCTTTCTTACTTTTTTCTAGAATGCGTAATTTTAAACAAAAATTAAGATAAAAAATACTAAATCATGTTAAGAATAATGGTAAAATTAGCTTGTTTTATAACGAAAGGGTGGTGTAAGGATGAACAGAATCTTTTTTCTGTTAGTATTGATTGGCGTTCCGCTTTCTGTAATTGGAAATCTTCTTCATTTTCCCCAAACAATTATGTTTGGTGTCTATTGCCTAACTATTATTGCTTTGGCGGGCTTTATGGGGCGCGCAACAGAGAGTCTAGCCATTGTATCAGGACCGCGAATTGGCGGTTTGTTAAATGCAACATTCGGCAACGCTGTAGAACTTATTATTTCTATTTTTGCTTTAAAAGCGGGGTTAACAGGTGTTGTACTCGCATCTCTAACGGGTTCGGTGTTAGGAAACCTGCTGCTTGTTGGCGGTCTTTCCTTTTTAGTAGGGGGACTGAAATATAAACGCCAGGAGTTTAATGTGTATGATGCACGTCATAACTCGTCGCTCCTTATCTTTGCTGTTGTGGTTGCGTTTGTTATTCCTGAAGTATTTTCAATGAATCTCAATGAAGAGAAGACATTGACGCTTAGTGTAGGAACATCCATTATACTCATTGTGTTATACTTGGCAGCACTGTTTTTCAAGCTGGTGACGCACCGAGGTGTGTATCAGCATCAAAGTGATGAAGTAGAAGAACACGAGGAACCGGAATGGGGCAAAGGAAAAGCACTTGCCATTTTGGCAGTGGCAACACTTGCTGTTGCATATGTATCTGAAGCACTTGTACATACATTTGAAGCAGTTGGAGACAAATTCGGTTGGTCTGAATTGTTTATCGGTATCATTATCGTCGCAATTGTCGGAAATGCTGCTGAACATGCTTCGGCTATTTTGATGGCGTACAAAAATAAAGTAAACATCGCAGTTGAAATCGCAGTTGGTTCTACTTTGCAGGTAGCGATGTTTGTTGCACCTGTGCTTGTATTAATTTCTTTTTTCTTTGAAACACAAATGCCTCTTGTGTTCACACTTCCAGAGCTCATCGCTATGATTACAGCGGTATTTCTAACAATTGCTGTTTCAAATGATGGAGACACGAACTGGTTTGAGGGCGGAACCTTATTGGCTGCTTATTTTATCATGGGTATTGGTTTTTACCTTCTATAAAAAATTCCGGCATGTTGCCGGGATTTTTTTCATATCTCCTTAATATGCTTGTACTAAATGCAAATGAAGGAGACGGGATATGATACGATTTTGTTTTTTTGTGGCAGGCATTGTACTGCTGACCTTAGGCGTTGCTCTTACTTTAAAATCAAACCTTGGCGCTGGCCCATGGGATGCACTAACGGCAGGACAAGCAGCAACACTGGGATTTACAGTCGGTACTTGGGTGATTATTAACGGCGCTCTGCTATTGTTTGTAAATGCTTTTTTAGTAAAGGAAAAACCGCAGTTTCCAGCGATGTTAACCTTTTTTGGAATTGGCTTTATGCTCGACGTTTGGCTGCTGCAAATGAAGGGATGGCAGCCGGAAGGAGATGCCGATAGAGCCGCTACATTAACAGCGGGTATTCTTTTACTTGCCCTTGGCGTATCCATGTACCTGCAATCACGCTATCCAGCCAATCCTATTGATAATTTAATGCTTTCTCTGCAAAAGCGCTTTGGTACGAATTTAATGGCCTCTAAAACCATTGGAGAAGTGGGTGCGCTTGTACTTGCTATTTTCCTGCACGGTCCTGTTGGCTGGGGAACGCTGCTGATTGCCATCGTCATCGGTCCTCTCATTCAAGCTTTATATCATCCTGTAGGCGCTTTTATGCAAAAGTGTGGTATGAGCGTAAAAAAATGAGCATAACAAGCGAGGCCCCAGAAAACAATAACAGTGATGTACTTTACTGAAAGGGGCTATACCATGAGACAGGTCATTACCAGTGTGTTTTCGCTTTTATTATTGCTTGCGCCTTGTCATGTATTTGCTGAAAAAGCGGCGATTAAAGCTCCGCCTTCCGCTCTCGACATATCAAAGGAAAATACGTATCCCAACCCGACGCAGGATTTGCCGCGGTTGCAGCCGAGCGAGCTCGCTAAAAATCTATTGGATACGTCTAAAATACCAATTGAAAATCCAGATCTTATTCGAATGTTTAACGAAACATCGATTTCCAATGCACCGCTTGCTGTTGGGTACCGTGCTAAAATTTATCTGGGTCAGTGGCCGCTCAACTACGAGTCCACGGAAACAACGGTAAATTGGGAGTATCAACAAATTAATCGAAACTTTCACGATAATCGCGGCGGCAAAACGTTTCACGCATTGTCGTATCATCAGGACACCCAGAAAATCATCCAGGGCGGTTTGACTGCGCCAATTAAGAATGCAGAGGACGTCAAAAAAATGATGCTTCTAAAGGCAATGTCCAAAACGAATTTGCCGCTTGCTTTTCAAACGGTAGTTGGTTACGGTACAAAGCACAGCCGTGTCTACAATATTGCACCAAGCAACTTGGGCTACTTAACAGCCTACGCACCTGCTGTTAACGAAAAAGGGAAAGTAACCTTTGGTGAGGTATATTTGGTGCTAAAGGGCAACCAACGTCACCTGCTTATTAAAAACGTAACCTCACAAGGCATCGGTGCTTGGATTCCGGTGCAGGATCACGTGTCGTTTGGATTTGTTACATCGCCAACGCCGCGCTAAGGGAAAGTTGCTAAAAAAGGTGCTCCTTATGAGGAGCACCTTTTTACATGATATTGGCTTTTCTTGTTAAGAAATTTGTATCAGGATAATAGCTGTTTTTCACTAAGATGTTCGGTCCAAGGCATTTGACTGCCGGACAATGGCAGCTCAGTTCTTTTGCGGTCTTAGAAGCTGTCCAGGTATCATAAGCTTCCTGCAGGGTATGTGTTTGAATGTTACCAAGCGCCGGTGTGTCACCGAAGTCCGTCACAATGATGTTGCCATCAAAAATATTTACATTTAAACGAGAGCGACCGTCCGGATCGTTTCGCACTGTCACATTTTTACTATTACGCAGCTTTTGCAAAACCTTCAAATCTTCTTCATCGTCACTGCATGCATAAAACGGCAGGGTGCCAAACAGCATCCATACATTTTCATCGCGAATGTCCAACAAATTTGAAATCGCCGCACGAATTTCCTCTTTTGTCAAAATTTCAAGTGTACTTGCGAAATCACTTGGATACATTGGGTGCACCTCATGCCTTTGGCAGCCCATCTCCTCCACAATTTGTCGGTGAATATGCGTTATATGAGGCAATGTACGTTTATTCAGCATTGTTTCTGCTGATACAATTACCCCGGCTTGTGTGAGTGCCTTGCTGTTGTCAATCATGCGCTGGAACAGCTTTGCACGCTGCTCGAAGCTCGGCTTGCGCTCCATCATCGCAAATCCGCCTTCCACGAAATCCTCAATTGTCCCCCAGTTATGGGAAATATGTAACACATCCAAGTACGGTATAATTTGCTCATAACGCGCCAACTCTATAGTTAAATTGGAGTTAATTTGTGTGCGTACACCGCGCTCATGCGCATAACGTAAAATTGGTGCCACATAGTTTTCCACCGACTTTTTGGAAAGCATCGGCTCACCGCCAGTAATGCTAAGGGAGCGCAAGTGCGTAATTTCATCCAAGCGTTTTAAAATTAAATCAAGAGGCAGGGCATTTGGATCTTTTGGCTGCAGTGTGTAACCAACCGCGCAGTGCTCGCATCTCATATTGCAAAGAGTAGTTGTGGTAAACTCAACGTTTGTTAACGTCATTTTTCCATGCTCTTGTACATCCATATACGCTTCCCACGGATCGTAGGAGGGTGTAATTTTTTGTAGTACCTTCATATATAAAACTCCTTTATTCAGCAAGAAATCGTCCATCCTTAATCATAGAAGAAACCGTCTGTTTAATAAACCGTTTTGCTTAAAAAAAATTTCTTGTATAATAAGAACCAACCATAGAAAAAGGAGCGAGTACCCATGGGCAACGCTACAAACAACAAAGATTCACAACTAGTATATTTGAAGGAACGTTTAAATATGTTTGTCCAAGTTATCGATACAATTGAGCCAGAGGAAGTGGAGCTTGAAGATATCGACCGCTTGCTTGGTATGCTGGACGAGCTTGAGCATAAGTGTGAGCAATTCAAAAAAGGCGAGTAAACAACTCGCTTTTTTTCTATGCGAGAAAAATTCTTATGCTTCTCCCCTGAAAAGGAGTATAATCGAGTTGTGCAACTTTTCGTAAAGTTAACAGCGTTCACAGGGGGGAAACAAAATGGAAAAGCTTCAAGAAAGCATGTATCAGCTTATTGTTGAAACTTCAACAAACTTGCCAAAGGACGTGCGTCGCGCCATCCAGCGTGCGAAGGAACGTGAAAGCGCCGGCACTCGCTCTGCTATGGCTCTGGATACAATTACAAACAACATTAAAATGGCTGACGACAACATTTCACCGATTTGTCAGGACACGGGAATGCCTACGTTCAAGGTGAAAACACCAGTTGGTGTGAACCAGCTTGTCATCAAAGAAGCCATCTATAAAGCAATCGAACAAGCAACAGCTGACGGCAAGCTACGCCCAAACTCTGTTGACTCGCTATTTGGCAACAACAGCGGCAACAACCTTGGTGCGGGCACGCCGGTTATTAAGTTTGAACAATGGGAAAACGATTACATTGACGCGCGTCTTATCTTAAAGGGCGGCGGCTGTGAAAATAAAAATATTCAATACAGCTTACCATGTGAGCTAGAAGGCTTAGGACGCGCAGGACGCGACCTGGACGGTATTCGCAAATGCTTAATGCATGCTGTATATCAAGCGCAAGGACAGGGCTGCAGTGCTGGTGTAATCGGCGTCGGTATCGGCGGCGACCGCACATCAGGCTACGAGCTCGCAAAGGAGCAGCTATTCCGTTCCTTAGACGACGAAAACAGCATTCCAGAATTACGTCAGCTTGAAGAATACGTGATGGAAAACGCGAACAAGCTTGGCATTGGTACAATGGGCTTTGGCGGCGAAACAACGCTACTAGGCTGTAAAATTGGCGTATATCACCGCTTGCCGGCAAGCTTCTTTGTCTCCGTAGCGTACAACTGCTGGGCATACCGCCGTTTAGGTATTAAAATGAACCCGGAAACAGGCGAAATTACAGAATGGCTGTACCAAGAAGGCGACGACACGCTGCAGCACGAAGCGCCCCAAGAAACAGAAACAGCGCAGCGCGAAATCGTCCTGCAAGCACCAATTACAGAGGAGCAAATCCGCGAGCTTCGCGTCGGTGATGTTGTAACAATCAACGGCATGATGTATACAGGCCGCGATGCGCTTCATAAGCACCTAATGGACAACGACTGTCCGGTGGATCTCAACGGTCAAATTATCTATCACTGCGGTCCAGTTGTCATGAAGGACGGCGAAAAGTGGACGATTAAAGCCGCAGGTCCTACAACGAGTATTCGTGAGGAGCCGTATCAAGGCGATATCATGAAGAAATTTGGTCTGCGTGCGGTTATCGGTAAGGGCGGCATGGGTGCTAAAACGCTTGCAGCATTAAAAGAGCACGGTGGCGTGTATCTAAACGCAATCGGCGGCGCAGCACAGTACTACGCAGAATGCATCAAAGACGTAGAAGGCGTCGACTTCATGCAGTTTGGTATCCCAGAAGCGATGTGGCACCTGCGCGTAGAAGGCTTCAAAGCAGTTGTCACAATGGACTCTCACGGCAACAGCCTGCATGCTGATGTAGACAAATCCTCATTAGAAAAGCTATCACAATTTAAAGAGCCAGTATTCAAATAAGGCGAAGCAGATGCTTCGTCTTTTTTGTGGTGTACTTTCGGTCAGTTTGGCGGATAATTCAGCCAAATTACAAATATTTCGGTCAGTTTAGGGTATATTCCGGTCAGTTTAAAAGACATTCCGGTCAAACCACTTGGAAAACAATACCCGGCATGAAAACAAAGCATAAAACAGAAAATACGAGTACGAAGCACTGCGGAAAGGAGCTTACAACCATGAACAAAAAACGGATTGCCTTCGCTGTACTCGTAATGATGCTGATGTGCATCCCATCAGCGGTATTCGCCTATGCGAATGCTGCCAATCATTGGGGGACACCGCGAAACAACCAAGAACAGCCGCCAGATGCAGGTAAAGAATTCACTAGCCTGATTGAGAAATACGATAGCTTTTACCTAGGTGATACAAGCAAAAAAGACATTTACCTCACATTCGATAACGGATATGAAAATGGCTATACGGAAAAGATTTTAAACGTATTGAAAAAGAAAAAAGTGCCGGCAACCTTCTTTATCACAGGTCAATATATTAAAGAACAGCCTAAAATCGTCAAGCGCATGGTTAAGGATGGCCACATTATTGGCAACCATTCCTGGCACCATCCTGATCTTACATCCGTTAGCGACACCCGCTTTCGAAAAGAACTGCAGCTACTTGAGGACGAAGTAAAAAGCTTAACCGGTCAAAAAGAACTGAAATACCTTCGCCCACCGCGTGGCATCTTTAGCGAACGCACTCTTGCTTTATCAAAAGAAATGGGCTATTACAACGTATTTTGGTCACTCGCTTTTATTGACTGGAAGGTGGACCAACAACGCGGCTGGAAGTATGCACATGACAGCGTTATGAATCAAATTCATCCCGGCGCTATCATCCTGCTTCACTCCGTATCGAGCGACAACGCTGAGGCGCTCGGAAAAATCATCGACGACCTTCGCAAGCGCGGCTATACATTCAAAAGCCTAGATGATTTGACAAATGCCAAATTTGGCCCAAAAATCAACTATTAACAAGCTGTGAGCCTCTCGCTCACAGCTTTCTTGCATGTCGTATGTTATAATGGGGCAAAAAGGGTGAACACTATGTGGAGAAAGACGGTCGAACTACAAAACCCGTATAACTGGGAACAAGTCCTGCAGCGGCTAGCAATGGATCCGCTGCACGCAGTAGATATAGAAAAAAGTGAAATCAAAGTGCCACTTATCGTGAACGAAACAGAAATAGTTGTCTCCGTCCAAGGAACTGGCCCCCTTGCAGCACCTGCGTTTGTCATAACAAGCGAGGGACCGGAAGAAGATATTATCCAGCGCATTAGTAAGATCTTTGGGTGGCAACAAGACATGGAACGCATTCACAGCCATTTCTTACAAACAAACCTGCGTCCTATCTTTAAAACCTTTGCGTACACACCAATTGTGCTCGAATTTAACTACTTTGACTGCCTAGTGCGCTGCATCATCCACCAGCAGCTTAACCTAAAATTCGCCTTTACCCTGACAGAACGCTTCGTTCACACCTACGGCAAGCAAATCGACGGTGTTTGGTTTTACCCAACACCTGCAGTTGTCGCAAAGATAACCGTAGAAGAACTGCGCGCCCTGCAGTTTAGCCAACGAAAAGCAGAATATATGATTCACCTCGCGCAGCACATCGTCAGCGGCCACCTACACTTAGACGATCTTGGGGCAATGAGTGACGAAGAAGTCATGAAAACCTTGTTACCACTGCGCGGCATTGGACCATGGACCGTCCAAAACTTTTTAATGTTCGCGCTCGGACGACCAAACATGTTTCCAAAAGCAGACATCGGTCTTCAGCGCGCCGTCCAGCAGCTGCTTGGACTTTCACAAAAGCCAGACGATCACATGCTAGAGGAATTGAAACAACAATGGGAGCCATATGGGAGCTACGCATCCCTGTACCTATGGCGTAGTATAGAGTAGGAGTGTAATACCTTGACACAAAAACAAACACCATACGAAAGCAAGCTTCAAATGGGACAAACCTTTCCCGTTACAATTAAACGACTTGGTATCAACGGCGAAGGGGTCGGCTACTTCAAACGACAGGTCGTCTTCATCCAAGGCGCCCTGCCAGGGGAGGAAGTCGTTGCCGAAGTAACCAACATCAAAAGAGGCTTTGCCGAGGCAAAGCTGAAAAAAATTCGCAAAGCATCACCCCAGCGCGTCGCACCGCCATGTCCCGTATACGACCAATGCGGCGGCTGTCAGCTGCAGCACCTATCCTACGACGGACAACTCGAACAAAAGCGTGACATCGTTGTCCAAGCCTTTGAAAAATACACAAAAGTGCCGACAAGCCTCATCCGTAACACCATCGGGATGGAAGACCCTTGGCACTACCGAAACAAAAGTCAGCTTCAGGTCGGCAAAGCCAAAAACGGCATCATCGCCGGACTGTACGCGCTAGGCTCGCATCAACTTGTCGACATCTCAGACTGCCTCATTCAGCACAAGGCAACAAATGAAGTCACACAAAAGGTGAAGCGCATCCTAGAGAGACTAGACATCTCGGTATATAACGAACGGAAGCGCACCGGACTTATCCGCACCATCGTCACGCGCATCGGTGTGCAAACAGGAGAAATACAGCTCGTCTTAATCACAAGTAAAAAAGAACTGCCCCGCAAAGAGCAGTTCATCAAGCAGGTCCAAACCGCCCTGCCGCAGGTCAAATCCATCATGCAGAACGTAAACGGCGAAAAAACCTCGCTCATCTTCGGTGACGAAACCTTCCGCCTCGCTGGCAAGGAAGTCATCCAAGAAACACTCGGCGATCTCAGCTTCGAGCTATCCGCCCGCGCCTTCTTCCAGCTCAACCCGGTCCAAACCGTCAAGCTGTACGACGAAGCCAAAAAAGCGGCTGGCCTCACCGGCAAAGAAAAAATCGTCGACGCCTACTGCGGCGTAGGCACCATCGGCCTCTGGCTCGCAGACGGCGCCGCCGAAATCCGCGGCATGGACGTCATCAAGGAATCCATTGAAGACGCACAAAAAAATGCCAAACGTCACGGCTTCACCAACACCAAATACGTAACCGGCAAAGCAGAGCACTGGCTCCCCAAATGGGTCAAGGAAGGCTGGCGTCCAGATGTAGTTGTAGTCGACCCGCCAAGAACGGGCTGTGACGACAAGCTGTTAGAAACGGTATTGCAGGTGCAGCCAAAGCGGATCGTGTACGTGTCCTGTAACCCATCAACGCTGGCTAGGGATATCGAGAAGCTGTCGAAGAAATATGAAGTGACTTACATGCAGCCGGTGGATATGTTTCCGCATACGGCGCATGTGGAGAATGTGGCGCAGTTAATTTTGAAGAAGAATTAATCGTGTAGCTTTTTAATATGCTTAAGTATAATGTTTTCAAGTAGGGGCGTTGAGAAGTGATAAGAGATTCTTGGCGTCCCTTCTGTGGTTATTTCAATGCGTGCGACTAAGCCATGAAAAATATCGGGAGCTACTTCTTGTATGCTAGCATACAAGAAGTAGCTCTTTTACTTTACTTAGTGCAACTTTACTTTTTCTATACGACTGGTTAATTCCTATTACTAGTTGTTTTACAAAATAATGATCATTAAGTAAATGGACTAGTCTCGTAATATTAATTGAGTTTTGTTTTTTAATATTATGGATTGAGCACGCTTTTTTTCCATAGCGGGCGTAGCTACCATAAATATAGCCTTTTCTACGTGAGCGATACCACATCCCTCTGCCACAATCCGCACAAAAAAGAATATTTGTGAATAGGTGTTTCTTTAGAGCGATAAGATTTTTAGTCCGAATTTTCATTTGTTACTTAACAGCTTTGAAGTCCTCAAAAGAAATGATAGCTTCGTGGGCATTCTTTGTTACAACATGTTCTTTAGGATTTATATTCTTTCTTTTATTGCTTGTAACGCTTTGTACTGAACCCTTCCTTGTACAAGATCCCCAGATTTGTGAGAATTAAACGAATAGTAGAACCTATCCACTTGCGCAGGTGGTAGGATATCATCCTTATAAAGTCTCTTGCGATATTGTCAGTATGACAGCAGTTTAAAATGAAATTAGTTGCTCCTAAAATGGAACTTGTTGTACTAAATAGAGATCAGGAATGGTGAAAAGTTGAAATTGAACAGGTGTTTTAGCGTAGTACTAAAATGAACAGATAGAACAATGAACACATTAAGGATAACATCATTAAAACATAAATAAAGATACAACTCCTCTTAAAGTCAAAGCGGCTCTTGAACAATCTATGTAACTTCTATAAAATGAGTACATATGGTTGCAGTTTGCATTAATAGGGAATTTGGTGAAAATCCAAAACAGCTCACTTCTACTGTAAAAGCTACGAAACATTCGCTAATGTCACTGGGAAACCGGGAAGACGGAATGGATTAGGATTGAAGCTTTAAGTCAGGAGACCTGCCATAAACCTAATACAAGTCTTTCGGTGAGGAAAGTTTGTTATCAAAACTTGTGTATACCTATATGCATATGGATACTATTTGCAATTTTAATTATCGCAAAAATGTGTCTTTTTTGATAACTAACGATTCTTGCTTTTGCAAGAATCGTTCTTTATTGCGTATGATTTTAAGCGATTAAGATCACTGGAGAAATTAAAAGATGGGGAGGTGATTAAAAAATCGAAATGCAAAAATTTGCAGTATAACATGTTTTACCAGAGTAAAAGTTTAGTCCGAATGGGGGTATGGTTGCAGTTTGCATTAATAGGGGATTTGGTGAAAAACCAAAACAGCTCACTTCTACTGTAAAAGCTACGAAACATTCGCTAATGTCACTGGGGAACCGGGAAGACGGAATGGATTAGGATTGAAGCTTTAAGTCAGGAGATCTGCCATAAACCTAATACAAGTCTTTCGGTGAGGAAAGTTTTTTATCAAAACTTGCGTATATTTATATGCGTATGGATACTATTTGCAATTTTAATTATCGCACAATGTGTCTTTTTTGATAACCGATGATTCTTTCTTTTGCAAGGATTGTTCTTTATTGCGTATGATTTTAAGCAATTGGGGTTACCAGAAGAATTAAAAGATGATTTAAATGCAAGAAAATTTGCAGTATAACATGTTTTACTAACGTAAAAATTTAGATTAAATAGGCATATGGTTGCAGTTTGCATTAATAGGGAATTTGGTGAAAATCCAAAACAGCTCACTTCTACTGTAAAAGCTACGAAACATTCGCTAATGTCACTGGGAAACCGGGAAGACGGAATGGATTAGGATTGAAGCTTTAAGTCAGGAGACCTGCCATAAACCTAATACAAGTCTTTCGGTGAGGAAAGTTTGTTATCAAAACTTGTGTATACCTATATGCATATGGATACTATTTGCAATTTTAATTATCGCAAAAATGTGTCTTTTTTGATAACTAACGATTCTTGCTTTTGCAAGAATCGTTCTTTATTGCGTATGATTTTAAGCGATTAAGATCACCGGAAAAATTAAAAGGTGGTAAGGTAATTAAAAAAGATTTAAATACAGTTTGCGGTATAGCATGTTTTACTAGAGCAATCGTTTATGAATTGGAGGAAAGGATGAATTAAACAATGAAGAAATTTGTAAAAGTGCTTCTTGTCATGTGTATGATTTTTTCAATTTTTTCTATCTCAACCCCTTCATTAGCGGCACCTTCTGGAAACCCTAAAGGTTATATAACGATGTCAGCTGATGTAAATACGCTGGGAGCAGGTTTTCTATATGAACCCGTAAAGGTTCCTTTTTATACTGGGGAAACTTATGCCGATGTGACGGACAGGTTTTTGGGTTCATCTAACTATCGTAGTTCTGGTCAACAAGAAATGTTTTATTTGTCTAGGATTAAACTAAACCGCTCTTTGAGTATCCAAGTTCCACAGATATTGCAGAACGAAATGGGCATGACAAACGCAGACATTATCAATGTGGGAGTAAATGAACAAGGGCACCTTGGAGAATTTGATTATAGTTCTATGTCTGGTTGGATGTATTCGGTAAACAACGAATTTTCAAATGTAGGAGTTGGAGCTAAAACACCTAAAGATGGTGATGTATGCAGATGGCAATTTACGCTCACAGGTTTTGGTGCTGACTTAGGTCAGGATAATTCAGCATGGGGGGGATCACCAGCACTTTATGTAGGGGCTGATCGCAGTAATCTCCTGACCCAGGTTGCACAAATAAACAGTGCTGCCAACAAGGCAGAGCTTTTAGCCAAGCCCGGCGTTCTTACAGCCTATAACAATGCTAATGCAGCACTAACAAATCTAACGGCTACACAAGAACAAATTAATAATACATCGACTGCCTTAACTACTACATTGAATACTGCAATACCGGCAAGCAGTATTGATATTAGTACGCAACTGAACGCAAGCTTAGCATCTATATTGGCCGCTGCTCCTTCACCAGGTTTTGGTACACTTAATGGTGAATGGACAGTTCTTTCGTTATCTAGATCCGGATACTCTGTTCCTAAAAATTATTTTTCTGATTACTATAACCGTGTAGTTACACATGTGCAATCTGTAGGAGGAATACTTTCTACTTCTCAGTATACAGAGTACTCTAGATTAACACTTGCATTAAGTGCGATTGGAAAATCAAGTACAAATGTAGGCGGGTATAACCTTTTAGAGAATCTGGCAAATTATGAAAAAACAATAAGTCAAGGTATAAATGGTGCCATCTTTGCATTAATTGCACTTGATACAAATAACTATGAAATTCCTATTATAGCAGATACCGCTAAACAGGCTACCCGTCAAAAATATATTGACTTTATCTTATCGAAAGAAGTGAAAAAAGACACTCCACAAGCAGGTGGTTTTACTTTATACGGCTCGACGCCTGACCCTGATATTACAGGCATGGTACTTCAAGCACTTGCACCATATAAATCACAACCAAAAGTTGAAACTACAATTGATAGAGCAGTTAAAGCACTTTCAACCATCCAAAAAGACACTGGAGGTTTTACCGCTTTCGGTTCAACTTCCAGTGAAAGTATTGCTCAAGTAATTGTTGGGCTTACAGCCCTTGGTATTGATCCGGCGACTGACAGCCGTTTTGTAAAAAGCGGTGGTAATTTAGTTTCCGCATTGCTCACTTTTTACGTTGAGGGCGGCGGCTTTAAGCATATTGCGACAGGAAATAGAGATGGAATGGCTACAGATCAAGGGACTTATGCATTGATTGCATATGACCGATTTGTCAAAGGAAAAAACAGTCTCTATAATATGACAGATGCATTTAAAAGTGTGGAAGAACCTGGAACGGACCCTGGTGGAGAACCAAAACCGATTGATGCACAAGTTACAATTGATGCCCCAGACCAAGTAGTTGCCAAAGCTGGAAATGTATTCAACGCAATTATTAAAACAGATGCATTTCCTGTCGGAGACTACAAACTGATGGATGGCGTTATTAATATCCCTGACGAACTAAGCATTGAAGATATATCAATTTCAGAGCGTATGCAGGGCGGTTCACTTGCTTGGAATTATAATGCTTCTGATAAGAAACTTAGATTTGTATATACTAACTCGGATTTAAAAAATATCAGTTTATCAGGAGAGAAATTCCCCGCTGAATTATTGACTCTTCAATTAAAAGTAAAGAATGACATTGATACGAAAATTACGCCGAATACTGAAATCTCCGTTGGCGGGATCAGTTTAAAGAAAGCCTCTAACCTCTCGGCTTTAGTTTTTGATAGCTCAAAAGCAGTGAAAACCGTTAAGTTTTCAAATGTTGCTATTAGCATTAGAAAGCTGTTTGAAGGCGATGGGATTGATTTGATTCCGGCAAACAAGAAGGCTATTGCTTTTACAATTGGCGGTATCAAAAGCGGAACAAAAGTTAAATACAAAAACGCAGATTTAATTTATTCGAGCGAAATGACAGCAAAACGTGGCGTGGATACCTACGTATTAATGACTAATGTTAGTGAAGCTGATTCAAACTTACTAAATAGTTCCAACTATAGCTTTTTAACAGATGCAACAAAGACTATTACATTTGGTGATATTGATGCCAATGGCATCATTAATGCGCAAGATGCTTTGAATGTTATCTCTGCTTGGCTTAGAAAGGTAGATGTGAGTGAAGATGAAAAAATTCTTCGTATGAACGTAACGTCTGATTCAAGAATTAATACCTTTGATGCACTTGCTATTATGGAGAATTATGTTTCCCAAAGTGAACTTGCAATCATAGGAAAATAACATTCTCGAGGATAGGGGCAGTTCAAATTTACGGATTGTCCCTATTATTTATACAGGGGGCATACTGGTGAGTATTTTTAAAAGAGTCCGAAACAGCGAATTTTTAAAAAAGAAATCGACGCGTATTGTAGGCATCATTCTTATGGTGCTACTTATTCTATCTAGTATTTTTATATACTTCAACAATAAAAATGTTTTTAGAGAGCTTTTTGCACCATCTATTACTTTAGTTTCTCCCGCACCGATCAAGCCTTCAAATAGAAATGAAATCACTGTAGATGTCATGGTGTCGGATCTTCCAGATAACATCTATCCCGCTGCTAGTCTTTCTATTAATTTTGATAAAAACAAGTTGGACTTCATTGGGGTAAAACAAGGAACGATGATGACCTTGGGCGACTCGACAGCTCAAAAGAAGGTATATAACATTCCTATTTGGAAAAGTGATCCGGCAGTATCAAATAAAAGTGGTCAGATTAATACAATGTATCTTGATATGACAGGTGGAAAGTATGCTTATACCAAAGAAGGTTTTAATAAAAAAGAAAAAAATATCTTGTTACGCTTAACTTTTAAACTAAGAGATAGCGTAGTGAGTGGTGAAGTTTACGATTTAATCATTCGTGATGCTATTATAGCTACAGCAGATAATGATATAAAGAAAACCAGCTTGGCTTCCAATAATAACACACTAAAAACATATCCGGCTAAAATTGTTGTGAAATAAACGACATCGTTTATAAGGAGGAGAGAAATTTGAATGAAAACTTGAGGTATTTCCTAAAGCATAACTTATCTAGATGGTATGTCATCCTCTTAATTGTTCTGATGATATCATTATTAAGTGGTTGTTTTGAGAAGGGTACTGTCCAAAGGACCAATCAAATTCCAAGTGATGGTGGTATTTCTCATAAGGTTTTTAAAAATATAAAAGCCACAAAGGATATTGGGATTTTTAACGGAAATAGCAATGGAATTACATACCAATGGATGTTCTTAGGAAGTGGGATTGATAAACCTAAAGATGAAAACCTTCTTGTTACATTTTCTAATGCTAAGACTACGGAAATAAAAAAACAATTAGGAACAGAATATGTGCAAGAGTTCAGCTTCTCTTCTAATGGAGTAGTGTCTGGCAAACCTTCATTATCTATATACTTGAATACCCCTTGGAATGCAAATTCAGCTGAAGTATATCAATATGATGAAGCAGATGGTACAGCTAAATTGGTTTCGGAAGCAACACTTGAGAATTCTCCTAATGGAACCATCACTTTCATTCCAAAGAAATATAAAGGATTATTCTATATCGTTGGAGTTAGTAAGAAAAACAGCGTCGAAGCAACAAACAACCAAACGGCAACGAATAATGAAGCAGCATCAACCGCTGAATCCAGTCAGGAAAACCAAGCTAGTAGTGCAAAACAAGATGATTATTTATCAAAAGAAAAAAAACCAGCTGAAAAGGCAAAAGAAAATGGTTCTAAATCTAGTACTTCAAATTCAAATCAACAAGATAAATATTTAACAAATCCAATTCCTGAAGGCAAACCTAAACCTACAGAGCCAGAAAATACAACGGTTAATAAAGGTAAGAAGTATACTGCTACTTTATCTATTCGTAGCGACACCATTCTAAAAAATATGGACAAGTTTAATAAAGACAAGTTATCCGTTCTTCCGAAAGATGGCGTAATCATGAAAACCAGAAGAGTTCAATTTTATGAGGGAGAAAGTGTCTTTGATGTGTTAAAGCGCGAAACGATGGCCTCAAAGATACATATGGAAATGGAATTTTATCCAATTTATAATAGTGCTTATATTGAAGGTATCAACAATATCTATGAATTTGATTGCGGCGAACTTTCCGGATGGATGTATAAAGTCAACGGGTGGTTTCCTAATTATGGTAGTAGTCGTTACAAGCTCAAGAATGGAGATGTTATTGAATGGGTGTATACCTGCGATTTGGGTCGGGACGTTGGTGGGTATGTTGAGGGAGTGAAAAATCAATGATGAAAGACGCTTTTTCTACCTGTCATCCATTTGTAAACTTTTCTTATTTTACTCTAGTGATTGTGTTTTCTATGTTTTTTTTACACCCAGTGCTTTTGCCAATCTCTTTATGTGTGGCAGTTACCTATTCAATTTATCTAAATGGAGTAAAAGCATTGAAATTTAATGTGTTCGCTATGATTCCTACCATGTTGCTTGCCGCTGCTATTAATCCCATGTTTAGCCATGCAGGTATGACAATTCTTTATTATCTCGATAACGGTAACCCGATTACCCTAGAATCTATCTTCTACGGAATCGCTGTGGGATGTATGTTCATTACTGTGATTATTTGGTTTTCTTGTTATAACAAGGTAATGACCTCTGATAGGTTCATTTATCTTTTCGGGAGATTGATTCCAGCGTTATCACTTATTTTATCAATGGTTTTACGATTTGTGCCGAAATTTAAATCTCAAATTAAAGAAATCTCCAATGCACAAAAATGCATTGGAAGGAATGTATCTGATGGAAGTATTTTTGTGAGAGCACGAACTGGTTTAACCATTATGTCCATTCTTATTACTTGGGCTCTAGAAAATGCCATTGAAACCGCTGATTCAATGAAATCGAGAGGCTATGGCTTAAAAGGAAGAACTGCTTTTTCCATTTTCCAGATCGATAAGAGAGATAAGTGCCTGTTGTTCATTTTTCTTTTATGTACTGCTGTAATTCTTCTGGGAGTATATCAAGGAATTACAACAATTAAGTTCTTTCCGGCCATTTTAATCAAGCCATACTCGATATTCCATTTGATTGTTTATATTGCATATACAATCTTATTGTCTATACCCATGATTTTGAACATAATGGAGGATATAAAATGGAAATCTATAAAATCAATCACTTAAGCTTTGCCTATCCTGAAAAAGAAGGCCAGGCACTCCAAGATGTTACCATTCAGATCAATCAAGGTGATTTTACAGTTGTCTGTGGAAAATCAGGTTGTGGAAAATCAACCTTACTCCGACACCTGAAAACTGTTTTAACCCCTCATGGAGAACGTAAAGGGGAAATTTTATATATGAGACAGCCAATAAATGCAGTATCTAATCGAATACAAGCAGAACAGATAGGGTTTGTTTCACAAAACCCGGACAATCAGATTGTAACTGATAAAGTATGGCATGAATTAGCATTTGGATTAGAAAGTCTAGGTGTTGATAGTCAAACAATCCGCCTTCGAGTTGCTGAAATTGCTAGCTTTTTTGGTATTCAGAACTGGTTTGCAAAAGATGTAACTGAGCTTTCTGGTGGACAAAAACAATTGCTGAATTTAGCTTCTATCATGGCAATGCATCCTCGCGTACTAATATTGGATGAACCAACCGCACAGCTAGATCCAATTGCAGCATCTGATTTTTTGGCAGCAATTAATAAAATTAATAAAGAACTAGGTGTTACAGTTATCTTGACTGAGCACCGTTTAGAAGAGGTATTCCCAATGGCTGATAAAGTCATTGTAATGGAAGATGGCCAGGTCCTTGTTCATGATACGCCAATTAATGTCGGACTTATGCTAAAAGAAACAAAACATAAATTAATAAAAATCCTTCCAAGTGCTATGCAAATATTTGCTTGTTTAAATAGTTCAGATTCTTCTCCAATCACAGTTCGAGACGGAAGAAACTTTTTGAACAGTTTTTTGGGTGACAGAAAAATTCAAGAACTATCGTACCAAGTGAATCGTCCTCAGTCTACTGAGGAAACAATCATTGAACTGCGTAATCTTTACTTCAGATATGAAAGGAACGGGACAGATATTTTAAAAGGGCTCTCACTGAATGTTCCTAAGGGAAGATTATATACACTGTTGGGTGGAAATGGTACAGGAAAATCGACCCTGTTATCTGTTATTACTGGTATTAATAAAGTGTACAGAGGCCAGGTATTCCTCTCTGGAAAACCAATCGGGAAATTTAGTAATAAAGAATTATTTCATCAAAATATCGCGATGCTACCGCAAAATCCGCAGTCGATTTTTGTGAAAAAAACAGTCGAATTGGATTTATTGGATATATTAGAAGGCAGGAAGTTAAGCAAGGATGAGATGAAACAAAAAGTGAATACTATTGCTGATCAGCTGGAAATTACACATTTGTTATCTTCACATCCTTATGATTTGAGCGGTGGTGAACAACAGCGAGCGGCATTGGCAAAAGTGTTGTTGCTAGAACCTCAAATACTCCTATTAGATGAGCCTACGAAAGGACTCGATTGTTGCTTTAAGGATAAGTTAGCGAGTATTTTAAAGCGGTTGCTAGATAACAAGGTTACTATTCTTATGGTTTCCCATGATATTGAATTTTGTGCAAAGTATGCAGATATCTGCGCACTTTGTTTTAACGGAAGTATTATTTCTGAAGGGGATCCAAGAACTTTCTTTAGTGGGAACAGTTTTTACACAACTGCCGCCAATCGTATATCGCGACTTCGAATTACAAATGCAATAACTAATGAGGATGTGATTGAATGTTGTCAACAAGTCACTCAGCAAAGTTAAACAAGCGAACAATTGTCGCTTCATTTCTTATTCTGATTGTAATTCCATTAACTATTGCTGCAGGGATATACCTCCTGAATGATAGGAAATATTATTTAATCAGTCTTTTAATTATTACCTATTCAATGCTTCCATTTGCTATGGTATTTGAAAATAGAAAGCCGCAGGCACGGGAGCTAATTGTTATTGCGGTTCTTTGTGCTATTGCAGTAGCTGGCCGAGCAGCATTTTTTATGATTCCTCAATTTAAGCCAGTAGTTGCAGTCGTTATTATAGCTGGTGTGACTTTAGGTGCAGAGAGCGGGTTTTTAGTCGGTGTAATGACAGGTTTTGTGTCAAATTTCTTTTTTGGACAAGGACCTTGGACGCCTTGGCAAATGTTTTGTTTTGGTATAATCGGTTTTTTAGCAGGTGTGTTGTTTAAGAAAGGAGTTTTATCTAAAAAGAAAGTCGCACTCTGCCTGTTTGGGGGCTTAGCTACCTTCTTTATTTATGGAGGGATTATTAATCTGGGTTCTTTACTAATGTGGTCGTCAAAACCAACTATGCAAGCTCTAATAGCCACGTATATTGCTGGTTTTCCATTTGATTTGGGTCATGCCGCCGCCACTGTCATATTTTTAGCGCTCATCGCTGACACTATGATTGAAAAGATAGACCGAATTAAGAAGAAGTATGGTTTAGTAGAACCCAATTAAATTAGAGGGAACGACAAAATTTATGTTATAGGCCAAAAAGTCTCAGCTCTTTATCTAATTTTACATGCTGAACTTGATTAAAAGAGAAGGAAGTAGAACGTTCTGTTAATCTTGATGTAAGAAAGTTTGTTTGTATAAAAAATCTCATTATCCTGTTCTTTGATGTAGAAAATCAGGCTTGCCAGTTATATGGCAAGCCTGGAAATTCTAATTTAATATATCATCCTCAGCAAGAAATTGAGGATAGATAAAGTTCGAATATTCTGTTTCGTAGATTTCAATCGCTTTTTCAGTCTTTTGAAGGAAGCAGCCTAATCCGATGATTTCACTAACTGCTTTGCTTAATTGCTTCTCAATAGCTTCATTACTAATTCGAATTGTATGATATCCTAATCGACTATGGACTACCATTCTTTTTCGATCCTTCTCCATCTGTTCAGCTGTTTGATGATACGGTCATCAACCTCAATAATTATTTTAGCTGGTCGAAAATATTCTTTGATTAATCCATCTACTGTAGTGTTGCTAATTGCAACCTGTGGTTCAAAATCCAATCCTAATCGTATTAATTCTCCTGCTAACAATAATTCATGCTCTGTAGGAGTCTTTTGAGTTTGTTTTAATAAACAGTAACTCTTATAATTGAAAAACACTTCTAACATTGTCATTGCCCCTTTACAGATACTTAATGATGTAAGACAAAGACAAACGGCTACTACATCTGTGAATTTTTTCTGCGACCTGCTATCCACGCATATGGAGAACGTAGCACAACTTCTTCTAAAAGAGAAATAACTTATTTATAGTTCAAAACAAAAAACTGTCACATTTTATTAGATAGTCAAAAGGCATGATTCCATGTACGATGGAATCATGCCTTTTCTTTGAACAGTGCCCTGTACTGTAAGAAAGGCGAATATACGTCCTGGGGGATACGAATGATAAAAATTATGGCTGATTCAACATGTGATTTATCTGATGAAGTACTGGAAAGGTACGATATCAGCTTAGCGCCATTAACTATAGATATAGGCGGAAAAATATATAGAGACAGAATAGATATTCAGCCAGATGAGTTTTATGGAATGTTGGAAGCGCTCCCTGAATTTCCGACTACGGGGATGCCGAGTCCCGCGGAGTATTTGAAGATTATGAAGGAGGCCGTCGAGAGCGGCTATAAAGAAGTGTTATGTATATGCATGTCGAGCGGTACAAGCGGTGCGTATCAGTCAGCTGTGTTGGCTAAGGATTACTTCTTGGAGGAGCAGCCAGGCTCACATGTGAAAATACATGTAGTAGATTCAAAGTGTATGAGCCATGGAAGTGGCTGGCTGGTTCTGAAAAGCGCCATGATGAGAGAAAAGGGAGCTTCGTTTGAGGAGCTCGTAAGCTTTAATGAAAGCTTTAAGAAAAAAGTGAAGCATTTCCTATCTGTGGATGACCTCAATCATTTGATTAAAAGCGGCAGACTAAGCAATACTAGTGCGATTATAGGAAAAATTTTAATGATTAAACCGATTATGAGCATGAAGGATGGAAGAGGAGTGATAGTCGGAAAGGAAAGAGGACTGAAAAGAGTGCTCAAGCACTATGTCCAAGAGTTTATCAAACGAAATGATGCAACTGTCACAGATTTTATCATCATCGGTTATACATCCGATAAGACGATTGCCGAAAACCTAAAAGCGCTTCTGCAAAAGGATACAGATTTCTCAGGAGAGATCCATATCATGCAGATGGGTGTGTCTGTGGGCACTCATGTTGGCTTAGGTGCGATATCTATGTTTTTTGTGGAGAAGTAAGCAGAGTGGTAACGTGAATACAATGAATTGGCGGGAGTAAGGCAGGTATTTGCCTTACTCCTTTTGATGACTGTAGTTATAATTTCTGTAAGAAGGTTTTAACGGACATCCTGTCATTACATCTTTTAAAGATAAAAACAGAAAGGCTGTCGGAAATCTCCTGACAGCACAGGGTTAAGCTATATTATTTAGCTAGTATTTTTTCAACAGCAACCAAATCCTCTGGTAATAAGGTTAAAGAATCTGCTTTTATATTTTCTTTTACTTGATCAGCTCGTTTACCACCAGGTATCACTGTATCAACACCTTTTTGTGAAAGTAACCATGCTAAGGCCAGATTTGATAAACTAGTTCCTTTCTCATTCGCAATTACTTTTAATTCTTCAACCTTATTTAAATTGTTTAAAAATGTTTCTGGTTGAAATAAGGGCTCTCCTTTTCTCCAATCCCCATCTTTTAAGTGCAATGAACTGTTGTATTTTCCACCTAAAATGCCAAATGCCAATGGTCCATAAGGGATAAACGAGATATTATGCTCTCTACTATAAGGTAATAGGTCTTTTTCTGCTGAACGGTCTAACATGTTATAAGGTGATTGAATAACATCAATATGATTATGTTGATTAGCTTCTTTCAACTGGTTTAGAGTAACATTGGAAATACCGATAGCACCGATTTTGCCTTCTTCTTTTAAACGAGCTAATTCACCTATTGCTTCAACTAATGGTGTTTTGTTATCTGGGTAATGTAAGTAATATAAATCAATGTAGTCCGTTTGGAGTCTCTTTAAACTGTTTTCAACAGCCGAGCGTAGATACTCTGGTTTATTGTTAATACGTGTAGTATTATCATCTAACTTTTCAACAGCTCCTTTAGTAGCAAGTGTAATTTCAGAACGATGAGGTTTAATAACCTCACCTACTAATTCTTCAGATCGTCCAAACCCGTATACGTCAGCCGTATCAATAAAAGTGATGCCTAAATGGAGCGCTTCTTTCACTAAGTTTCTTCCTTGTTTCTCATCTAAATCTGTAAATAAATTATGACCACCTACTGCGTTGGTTCCTAAACCTATTTGTGTTACTTGCAAATTAGCTTTATCTAAAAGAGTCTTTTTCATTTATATGTCCTCCTATAAAATAATACTAGTGTTCTAGTGTTCGATAAAAATCGAACTATGTTGAATACTAACATGCTTTTTTTCATTTGACAATAAAAAAGAAAAAGCTCTAGATAAACTAGAACTTTTTCAATAAGATTCAGGATCCGTAGCAAGAACCATTTCCATTAATCCTGGAAACTTTTTGTTCAAATCCTCCGTTCTGATAGAGTAAAAATGTTGAGAACCTTCCACACGTACCTTGATGATACCAGATTCTCTTAATGTTTTTATATGGTGAGAAACAGTAGATTTTGCAATGTTAAATTCATAAGAATAATACGTACACACTTCTTCACCTTTGGTTGCTATACTCCTTACAATCCTTAATCTATTTGGATCACTTAAAGCGTGAAGAACTTTAGATAACTGTAAATTTTCAATTGGTGGATGGTTGGGTATTCTCATACGCTATATTATATCGTTTAATGTCTTGAAAGTAAAATGTAGCTTCTGCTGACAATATAGCTTATAGTGCATGCGTCATAACGAACAACTACGTATTATCCCAGCAAAATAGGGGAATTTAACTGTAATTCATAACAAATGCTTCTCATCGTGGAAAGTACGCTAAAAACAGCTTGTTAGGATAGGAGGATTCCTGTTTGAAATTAGAAGATATCTTAGCCGCAAGAGATAAATTAAAAAGTGTTGTCCATATGACGCCGCTCGATTATTCAAGGACGTTTAGTAATCTTTCAAAGAATGAAGTGTATTTAAAGCTGGAGAATCTGCAAAAAACAGGTTCTTTTAAAGTGAGAGGCTCTTATAATAAGTTGGCCTCTCTAGCTAGAGAAGAGCTGGAAAAAGGAGTAGTGGCAGCTTCTGCTGGGAATCATGCGCAGGGTGTTGCGTATTCGAGTCAAATGCTTGGCATACCTTGTACGATTGTGATGCCTAAGGGGGCGCCGCTGAGTAAGGTGCTTGCGACGAGGGAGTATGGTGCTAAGGTTATATTGGAAGGAGAGGTTTTTGATGAGGCTCTTGCCTATGCCTTGGCCTACTGCGATCAAATTGGAGGCACGTTTATTCATGCATTTGATGATGAGGAAGTCATTGTGGGGCAAGGGACGGTTGGCGTTGAAATTATGGAGCAGCTGCCGGATGTGGATGCGATTATTTGTCCTGTCGGCGGCGGCGGTCTGATTGCGGGCGTGGCTATGGCTGCGAAGCAAATGAACCCGCATGTGGCTGTGTACGGTGTGCAAACTCTTGCTTGTCCTAGCATGAAAACCTCCTTATTAGCGAAAAAACCCGTGATGGTGGAAGCAACTCCAACGATGGCAGATGGGATAGCTGTAAAAAAGCCCGGAAACAAAACGTTTGAGGTGATCAAAGACTATGTGGATGACATCGTGTGTGTCGATGAGATGGAGATTGCGCGAACGATGCTTTTGGTGCTAGAACGAAATAAGCTGTTAGTCGAAGGCTCAGGTGCGAGCTCGCTAGCTGCGCTTATTTACGCCAAATTACCTGTAGCAGGTAAAAAAGTAACGGCTGTTTTAAGCGGTGGAAATGTGGATGTTAACTTTATCGCAAGAATCATCGAACGTGGCTTGGTGGAATCGGGACGGTATGCGCATTTTTCGATCCCATTAAAAGATAAGCCGGGCGAGCTTGAAAAGGTGTTGCATTCGATTACTGGTTTACATGCGAATGTGCAGGATATCAGCCTTGAGCATATCGGCAAGCATATTTATCCTGGATTTTCTCAGCTTGAAATTTCTGTTGAAACAAAGGACCAGGAGCATATCGAGCGGTTACATAACGATTTAAAAAGCAAGGGATATCATGTACAAATTGATGGTACTCTTTTTGAAAATATGTGAGAAAATTATCTTCTTTTGTTTCCCTTTTCATATGTGCACATCCCGCTGAAATACGAATAAATAATATAGTAAAATACCCTTTATTGTATAGTTTATTGACACTATTGGGAATAGAAGATATAATTTTGAAAAAAGATTTGAGAGATATTACGTTATATATCTTGATGCTTTAGCATGTTGTTAAATAGGATTTGACAGCATGAAAAAGCAAGCAGTCTTTATACCGATGTAAGCGTTTATACGCGTACGGTATTTTAGGGAGATCTTTAAAAGACGTCAGGCTCGTTAAAGATAAACCGACAATTCAGGAAAGCAGTGGTGTTCCATCACTGTTCCTAAATTGTCGGTTTTTTTATTTCAAGATTTCAAATCGGAGGGGGAGCTGTGATGAACAAAAAAGAAATCATTCACACCTTTTTTAATCGCAGAATTGGTGTTTTAGCTACGATGCATCATAAGGAAAAAGTGATGTCACCCCTGTTAGAAGAACAGCTTGGGATTAAGATAAAAGTACCAATAAATCTAGACACAGATCAGTTTGGCACATTTACCCGCGATATTGAGAGGGTAGGAGATCAGGCAGAGACCGCCAAGCTGAAAGCGAGGTATGCGATAGAGTTGTCAGGTGAGACGCTAGCTATAGCAAGTGAAGGTGTATTTGGCCCCCACCCTGTCATGCCCTGGCTTCCATATAATCGCGAAATGGTGTTCTTACTGGATCAAGAGAATAAGTTTGAACTATTTGGGGAAGCAATTACAACAGATACAAATTATCAGTATCTTCCGATGAAAAGTCGTGAGGAGGCGTATGCATTCTGTGAAGCAGTTGGATTTCCAGAGCATGCGGTCGTTGTAAGAGCCAATCACGAAATCATAAAGGGCATTATAGAAAAAGAACAGTTGGATGAAGTTATGACGTATATGCAAAACAAGTATAGCAATGAAGAAGTTATTATTGAGACCGACATGCGTGCATTATACAATCCAACTAGAATGAAGCATATACAGGCAGCCACTGAGGATTTGATACGGAAGATATACAGCCTTTGCTCAGGATGTTCTTATCCTGGGTTTGAGGTAGTGGAAAGAAGAGAGGGGCTTTTATGTAGGTGCTGTGGGCTCAAAACAAAGCTAATACAAGCAGAGATTTATAGGTGTAAGAAGTGCGGAGAGATTGAGGAAAGACTATATCCAAGCGGTAAGCAATTTGCCGATCCGTCTCAATGCTTTTTTTGTAACCCTTAGCTACAAGCAATGAGAAACTGATGATAAAGGAGTATGTAATGAGTACAAACTTAGAGAATTTTGTAAAACAGACGATTGCTGAAATAGACAATTATGATAAGGAACATCTAAAGTGCATCAGACAAGTAGTAGCAAAAGCCATTGATTTTTATAAGTTTAAGTCTTATGAGCGAATGGAAGAGACCGTACAGGGGCTCGTACCATTTATCTATATATACTCTATGGCGGAGGAAAACCTTTTATCTAAAATCGCGGGATTTGCGGCAGGGAGTGATAGAGATTTTGATATTGAAGAGGTGTATGAGGGGCGTGTCATAAGAGAGTATTAAGTCAGACAGTAGAAACAACTAATCTATGGGGGGAGAATAGTCATGACATATAAACAACCTGTTACAATTGCTAGAGGGGATGGAATTGGACCTGAAATCATGGATGCAACACTGCGAATTTTAGAATGCGCGGGGGCTATGATTCAGCCGGAGTTTATTGATATTGGAGAAAGTGTATATTTGTCAGGTAATACATCGGGCATACCGGAAGAGGCTTGGGAATCACTTAGACGGACAAAGGTGTTTTTAAAAGGACCTATTACAACACCGCAAGGCGGAGGGTATAAAAGCTTAAATGTAACCATTCGAAAAACATTAGGATTGTATGCTAATGTGCGGCCGAATGTTTCCTATGCACCGTTTGTGGAAACAAAGCATCCAAATATGAATCTTGTGATTATCCGTGAAAATGAAGAAGATTTGTATGCGGGAATTGAACACCAGCAAACACCGGAAGTTGTGCAATGTCTTAAATTGATTACCCGTCCGGGAACGGAAAAAATCGTAAGGTATGCGTTTGAGTATGCAAGAAAAAATAATCGAAAAAAAGTAACGTGCTTTACGAAAGACAACATTATGAAATTAACGGATGGTCTGTTTCATAAAGTATTTAAAGAGGTTGCTAAGGATTACCCGGAAATTGCGACAGAGCATTGGATTATTGATATTGGCATGGCGAAAATTGCGGATGCGCCACAAGACTTTGATGTGATTGTTATGCCTAACCTGTATGGAGATATCGCATCTGATGTAGCCGCGCAGCTAACAGGCAGTGTAGGGCTTGCCGGTTCTGCTAACATCGGCGACCAGATTGCGATGTTTGAAGCGATTCATGGCAGTGCGCCAGATATCGCAGGTAAGGGTATCGCCAATCCATCAGGTCTTATTCACGGCGCGATTATGATGCTTGTTCATATTGGTCAGCCTGAGGTGGCTGCTCGTATTCATAACGCATGGTTAAAAACATTAGAAGATGGTATTCATACGGTAGATATCGCGAAGGGCGGCCGTTCCGTTGGGACAATGGAGTTTGCAGAAGCGGTCATTCAAAGATTGGGTCAACAGCCTATTACGTATACACCAATCAAGTATAAGGCTGTAGCATCTAAGGAAGCTACACAATTTCAAAGTGATCCAGCGGTAAAGAATCGTCCGAAACCAGATGTGGTTCGTGAGTTAGTTGGAGTAGATGTGTTTCTGTTTAACAATGAGCTTACTCCTAACGAGATTGGGAAAAAGCTAGAGGAAGTAGCTGGTCCGCATTTCAATTTGGCGTTGATTACAAATCGGGGCGTAAAGGTATATCCGCAAGGCTTTCCAGAAACATTTACAACAGATCACTGGCGTTGCCGATTTGAATGTAACGAGGTGCTAGGAAATAGCAACAAAGAAATTGTGGAGCTGTTAAACCGAATTTATCAAATCGATTTAGACTTTATCAAAATCGAAAACTTATACAAGTTTAATGGCGAGAGAGGCTATTCATTAGGGCAAGGGCAATAGGAGTAGACTAGCATAATAAAGAGGTGGGCATATATCCCACCTCTTTTGCTGTTTAAACAAACGTTTGTTTAGAAGTTTATGCCTCTGCAAGCTCTTTTTGCGCATAAACAGCAGTATCCAATTCACCTGTCGCCTTACTTGTCAGTACCCCTGCGGTCATGCTGCCGCTAACATTTAAGGCGGTACGTCCCATGTCGATTAAGGGCTCCACTGAAATCAGGAGACCGACAATGGCTACCGGAAGATTCATGACGGATAGGACGATGAGAGCCGCGAAGGTGGCACCGCCCCCGACACCCGCAACACCGAAGGAGCTGATTGCGACAACTAGAATCAGTGTAAGAATGAAGGAAAAGCTGGTCGGATCAACGCCTGCTGCCGGTGCGACCATGACTGCTAGCATGGCTGGGTAAATGCCGGCGCAGCCATTTTGGCCGATAGAAAGTCCAAAGGAGGCGGCGAAGTTGGCGATGCCCTCGGACACACCTAGATCCTTCGTTTGCGTTTTAATATTTAATGGCAATGTACCCGCACTTGTGCGTGACGTAAAGGCGAATGTTAAAGTCGGAAATGCTTTTTTGACATATTGCAAAGGATTTAGTTTTGCGAGCATCAATAAAAGCAGATGCACGATGAACATCAGAATCAATGCGACGTATGAAGCAATCACGAACTTCCCTAATTTGGCGATGGCATCATAGTCGCTTGTTGCGGCAACCTTGGTGATGATGGCAAGAATGCCGTATGGCGTTAAACGCAGAATGAGGGTGACGACTCTCATGGTAATCGCGTAAAGTGTATCAATGATTTTTGCGAAAAATGCGCCTTGCTCAGGGTCTCTGCGATTCACACCGAGATAGGCGAGACCAATAATAGCTGCAAATATTAAAACCGCGATAGTAGATGTTGGACGTGCGCCAGTTAAATCTTGAAACGGGTTGCTTGGCAGAAACTCAACAATTTGTTGCGGAAGTGTCATCTCTTGCACTGCCGCAGCTCTTGGCTTTAATAATTCATTTCGAGCTGTTTCGGCAGCACCTTGGTCTAATTCAATGCCGTCAAGGCCAAAGCCTAAAGCAGCGCCAATTCCAATGGCTGCTGAAATAGCGGTTGTGCCAAGTAAAATACCAATCACAAGGACGCTTATTTTGCCAATGTTTTTGGTAAGCTTCAGTTTTGTGAAAGCAACGACAATGGATACGAAAATGAGCGGCATCACAATCATCTGCAGGAGCTTTACATAACCGCTGCCGACGATGTTAAACCAATTGATGGAGTCGCTTGTCACCTCAGATGTTATGCCATAAACTTGATTCAGAATAAGACCGAAAATAAGACCTAACCCTAAAGCGGCAAAAACGCGCTTAGAAAAGGAAACCTGCTTTTGCTGCATTCGATATAAAATAGCAATAAGTCCAAGAAACAGTGCGATATTCAAAACAGTCAGAAAGATATCCATGTTTCTCCCCCTCTCGTAGTGTGTAACAGGATGCTTGGGTGTTTGTTACCTTGTTCAAAGCCATTATATGAGAGGACGGGGGGCTTATTCGTAAAAGTTTAAATAAAACAGCACGCAAGCTTCCGTAAAAACGGCGCTTGCGTGCTGTTTCTTTTTATTTGATATCAAAACGGTCAGCGTCCATTACTTTTACCCATGCGGCGATAAAGTCACGTACAAATTTTTCTTTGTTATCGTCCTGTGCATATACCTCGGCGATTGCACGTAGAACAGAGTTTGAACCGAATATGAGGTCGACTCTCGTTGCTGTTCGTACTACTTCGCCCGTTTTACGATCGCGACCTTCGTATACGCCGCCTTCTATTGGTCTCCATGCTACATTCATGTCAAGGAGGTTTACAAAGAAGTCATTCGTAAGCGTGCCTACACGGTTTGTAAATACACCATGTTTCGTGCCGCCATAGTTGGTGCCAAGGACACGCATGCCGCCGATTAGGACGGTCATTTCTGGTGCGGTAAGGTTTAGTAGCTGCGCTTTATCGACAAGAAGCTCTTCTGCGCTTACGCTGTATTGTTGCTTCTGGTAGTTGCGGAAGCCGTCAGCAATAGGCTCCAGTACTGCAAAGCTTTCCACATCTGTTTGTTCTTGCGATGCATCGCCGCGCCCAGGTGTGAACGGAACCTTCACATCAAAGCCTGCATCACATGCCGCCTTTTCAATTGCCGCGCTGCCGCCCAGTACAATCAAATCAGCGAGGCTAACTTTTTTATCGAGGTGGCTTTGGATTTCTTCCAGTACACCAAGTACCTTTTCAAGCTGCTCCGGCTGATTAACCTCCCAATTCTTCTGTGGTGCGAGACGTATACGGGCGCCGTTTGCACCGCCGCGCATATCCGAGCCGCGGAAGGTGCTAGCACAGGCCCAAGCGGTTGTGACAAGCTCGCTGATGGTAAGTCCGGAGTCTAGAATTAACACTTTGATTTTTTCAATTTCATCTTCTGTTAAGGTGTAGTCAACAGCTGGCACAGGGTCTTGCCAAATGAGCTCCTCCTCTGGCACTTCTGGGCCTAAATAGCGGGAACGAGGACCCATGTCACGGTGCAGCAGCTTGAACCAAGCACGAGCAAATGCATCTGCGAATTCTTCCGGATGTTCATGGAAGCGGCGCGAAATTTTCTCATATGCAGGGTCCATGCGCATCGCCATATCCGCAGTGGTCATGATTGTTGTAACACGAATGGACGGATCTTCTGCATCAGGTGCTAGATGTTCCTTGGCAGGGTTAATTGGAACCCACTGATGTGCGCCGGCAGGGCTCTTTGTAAGCTTCCATTCATATCCAAAAAGCGCGTCAAAATAACCATTATCCCATTGTGTCGGATTTGCCGTCCAAGCACCTTCAATACCGCTTGTGATGGTATCGCGGCCTTTTCCTTTGCCATGTGTGCTCAGCCAGCCTAAGCCTTGCGTTTCAATTGGAGCGGCTTCTGGCTCCGGGCCCACTTGAGCGGCATCGCCCGCACCGTGCGCCTTACCAAAGGTATGTCCGCCAGCAATAAGCGCAACGGTTTCTTCATCGTTCATACCCATACGAGCAAATGTTTCGCGAATGTCATGAGCGCTTGCGAGCGGGTCTGGATTGCCGTTTGGACCTTCTGGGTTTACGTAAATAAGTCCCATTTGCACCGCCGCGAGCGGGTTTTCCAATTCCCGGTCGCCTGTGTACCGGTTATCACCTAGCATTTCTGTTTCCGCACCCCAGTAGATATCTTCCTCTGGCTGCCAAATGTCGGCGCGTCCGCCTCCAAAGCCGAATGTCTTACCGCCCATCGACTCAATCGCAACATTGCCGGTTAGAAGCAGCAAGTCAGCCCAAGAGATTTTGTTGCCATACTTTTGCTTAATCGGCCACAGCAGTCTGCGCGCTTTATCAAGATTGCTGTTGTCAGCCCAGCTATTTAGTGGAGCGAAGCGCTGGTTCCCAGTGCCGCCGCCGCCGCGGCCATCGCCGGTACGATATGTACCAGCCGCGTGCCAAGCCATCCGAATGAAGAACGGGCCGTAATGTCCGTAGTCGGCAGGCCACCAATCCTGGCTAGCTGTCATCAGATTATGAAGATCCTGTTTTAAAGCGTAGTAATCTAGCTGTTTAAATTCCTCAGCATAATCAAAGTCTTCTCCCATTGGATTGGACTTTCTGTCATGCTGATGGAGAATATTCAAGTTCAATTGATTGGGCCACCAGTCGCGGTTTGTCGTACCACTGAAGGTTGGACTCGTAGCGCCGCCGTGGTGAAACGGGCATTTTCCTGCATTACCAGTATCTTTTGTGCGCATATGTTCTCCCCCTTTTATGAAATGAAGCTTCATACAAACTAAAAATTGAGAATCATTCTTATTTTATAATCATACTAAAATAAATTTTAAATTACAATTATTATTATCTAAATATGATTATAAAATTTAAGATGAGTGAATGGCATGCTTTCTTCATTTGTTCTCTAGGCGCACCTGTTTGTCCTCTTTCCATCAAGAAATTGAAACATGTTTTTGTTATGTACATTTTGATGCGTCACGTAGAGAGTTGTACTCTTGCTTGGTCAGGGTTGTCTCATATATACCTATGACTGTTGGATTGTGTTTATCACTATAAGGTAGTGTTAGTAGTCGTGTATACTTTCATTTGGATACAACAGGGATTTTCATAGAATAGTTTTGGTGGGAAAATCTCATTTGACATCGTGTAGTTATTTGTGATGGGGACGAACCTAACATTATTTTCCGCGCTTGTAATGAAAATGACTAGATTACCAATATAAATTGCAATCACCTTCCTACAATATTACAATTAAATCACTAAACTTGGATATAAATGGTGATCGAATGGAGAATCTAGTTAGAAATTTAGAAGTATCATTACATACGGGTTTCATTGATAAACAGCTTGGGAAACAAGGGAAATATAAACCCCAGCTACTTGTAAATGACACGAAAACAAACGAGCATGTGTTGAACACGATGCTGGAGGAATTGGAGAGTTGTAAGTCTTTTCTTTTTTCAGTTGCATTTATCACCGAAAGCGGATTGGCTACGCTGAAGTCTCATTTTCTTGATTTGAAAGCAAAGGGCGTGAAAGGTCGCATTTTAACCTCTACATTTTTAAGCTTTAACAAGCCAAAGGTCTTTAAAGAGTTGTTGAAGATTGAAAATGTAGAAGTGCGTTTGACGGATATAAAAGGATTTCATTCCAAAGGCTATATCTTTCATCATGACACTTACTATTCTTTAATTGTAGGGAGCTCAAATCTTACTGCGCATGCTTTGAAGGTGAACTATGAATGGAACGTCAAGCTGACATCGCATGAAAACGGGGAAATTGTACATCATTTTAAAAATCAGTTTGAAGAGGTGTGGGAAGAAGCCGATGTTTTATCGGAAGCTTGGATTGAGGAGTATGAAAAAATATACGCCCGAAGTAATCCACAAAGAGATTTTAGCGGAGTGATAGAGTCGCTTCCAAAGTACCCGGAAAACCCGATTGAGGAAGCATTAAAGATTAAGCCTAATAACATGCAGCAGGCTGCGCTTTCACAGATTGAAGCGTTGCGGGCTGCTGGTAAGGATAAAGGTTTGATTATATCCGCAACTGGTACAGGAAAGACATATTTAGCGGCATTTGATGTAAGGAGATATGCCCCAAAGAGGATGCTTTTTATTGTGCACCGAGAGCAAATTCTCAAGAAAGCAAAAGCAGATTTTCAGAAGATTTTTGGCGGTCGTGAAGAGGATTTTGGAATTTTATCCGGCTCCAATAAGCAAACGAATGCAAAGTATGTATTTGCGACAATTCAGACCATTACAAGAGATAATTATTTACACACATTTGTTCGTAACGAGTTTGATTATATCTTGATAGATGAGGTACATAGGGCAGGTGCACAAACATATCAAAAAGTAATTGATTATTTCAAGCCGCAATTTTTCATGGGAATGACTGCGACGCCGGAGCGGACCGATGATTTCAATATATATGCATTGTTTGATTATAACATCGCCTATGAAATTCGCCTGCAGGAGGCGCTAGAAGAGGATATGCTCTGTCCGTTTCATTATTTTGGCGTAACGGATATAGAATACAATGGGCAACTCATTGAGGATGCTACCATAACGCAGCACCTTGTGGCAGAAGAGCGCGTGAAGCATATTATTGATAAAATCACGTACTACGGTTTTTCTGGCGAGAAGGTAAAAGGATTAATGTTTTGCAGTCGAAAAGAAGAAGCAAAGGCGCTTTCCGTGCAATTAAATGAAAGAGGCTATCAAACTGTTGCGTTAACTGGAGATGATTCGCAGGAGGAACGAGAGCGCCGTGTGAACGAGCTAGAAAACGGTTTGCTTGATTATATTTTAACGGTGGAAATTTTTAATGAAGGAATTGATATTCCTTGCATCAATCAAGTGGTAATGCTGCGGCAAACGCAGTCGAGCATTATTTTTATCCAGCAGCTCGGCCGCGGTCTGCGCAAGCACGAATCAAAGGAATACGTGACGATTATTGACTTTATCGGCAACTATAAAAACAATTACTTAATTCCTGTTGCGTTGTCTGGGGATAAATCGCAGAATAAGGATAATATTCGTAGACGTATGAAGGATACGAGCTACATCAAAGGGATATCGACAATTAACTTTGAAGAAGTGGCGAAAAAGCAAATCTTTAAATCGATCAACACAAGCAATCTGACTGCGTTAAAGCTCTTAAGAGAGGCATATAAGGAATTGAAAAACAGAATCGGGAGGGTTCCGTTATTATATGATTTTTTAACAAACCATTCTATTGACCCAGTCGTTATTGCGAATGGATATGGCAACTATGTGCAGTTTTTATTAAAAATGAAGGAAGAGATTCCGGGAATAAGTGATTATGAAAACAAGGTGCTGACCATGCTTTCACTTGAAGTATTAAACGGAAAGCGTAGGCATGAAGTTGTGCTGTTGGATATGCTGCTGTATCAAAAGGAAGTAAGCTACGATGCGTTTCTTGAAGCACTTCGAGCACTGAATTGTTGTACAGATGATCAAACGATGATGTCTGTTCAGCGTATATTGGATTTATCATTCTTTACACAGGCTAACAGGATGAAGTACGGCGAACTACCAATTGTACAATTTCATCATGACAATCGTATTTCCTTTAATAAAATACTCGCAAATCTGCTTCAAGCTAATCCATATTTTCGCGATTTGGTTGTTGATATTGTCCGATGCGCGAGGGAGAAAAGCAATTCATACAGCAGCGAACGTCCGTTAACGTTGTATGAGAAGTATACAAGGAAGGACGCCTGTAAGCTATTGAATTGGGAGCATGATGAAAGCTCCACGATGTACGGCTATAAAACAAAGCATCAAACTTGTCCAATTTTTGTTACGTATCATAAAAAAGAGGACATTGAATCCAGTACAAACTATGCGGAAGAATTCGTCAGTCCGGATGTTTTAAAGTGGTCGACAAGAAGCAATCGTACCCTGCAATCCGAAGAGGTTAAAACCATTATACAGGCAAAGGAACGTGGGATTGATCTTCATGTGTTTGTGAAGAAGGATGATGATGAGGGGACCGATTTCTATTATTTAGGAAAAGCGCTTCCTGATAGAGATCATATTGTACAAACTGTCATGCACGATAAAAAAGGAAAAGAAATTCCGGTTGTGCACATGCATTTAATGATGGAACAGCCCGTTGTGTACAAGCTCTATCAGTATATTCAAGCAGAAAAATAGTCCTCTCAAATCGAGAGGACTATCTTTCGTTTATCAGCTGTTCGACAGCCGGGATATCAGCTGGTGCCCATTTCAGAGAAGCCAGGTTTTCTCTCTTCAGCCAGATTAATTTGGAGTGCTCCGCTGGAATTGGCGTACCTTCTATGATTTTGCATTTAATAGAGATAAGATTAATGATAAACGCTTCGTATTCATGCGTATGATCGTTGAACAAGTCGTAGGCTTCTACCTTACAGCCTAACTCTTCCAAAATCTCTCGTTCTAGCGCGGAAAACAAATCTTCGTTTTTTTCCACCTTGCCGCCCGGAAACTCCCACATATTTGGAATCGCCATTTGCGGTGAGCGCAGGGCACATAAGATTTCATTGTGCTCATTTTCAATAATCGCTGCGACGACTTTAATTGATTTTTTCATACAGTCCTCCCACATTCGGTTAGTTATATTCATCATAACATAAACGATGTGTAGAGATAGTAAAAGTAGGGTAATGAAGATTGATAACCATAGATTCACGGATCAGGGAGCCAAATCGGCGAAAGTCAATATAGTAAATAAGTTGTTTGATGCGCTGCGGATTCAGTAGGGGACTAAAAAGAAAAAACCTTGAGCGTTCAAGGTTTTTCTTTGTTGTATACAATAAAGGTCAGCATTTCGTAACAGAATTGTCTCTTTGAAACACCAAGTGTCCACCTAAATATGTTTCTTTAACTCGTACGGTATCAATCTTGTCTATACTCATCTCGAGTATATCCTGATCAAGTATAATAAAGTCGGCATGATAGCCTGTAGCAAGCTGTCCTATATAAGGAATCCGTGTGATTTCTTGTGCTGCCTTTGTGTAAAGCATGATGGCGGTTGGTACATCCACTCTTTGTTCTTGTCCGGTATCCGCACCATTATAGGCCAGGCGTGTGACAGCGGACTTGATGCCGACAAACGGATTTGCGGGATCAGCCCAAGCGGTTGCAGGCGCGTCGGAAGAAAATGCCACTTTTATCCCTGCTTGGAGCATGGATTGAACAGGGTAGGTTTGCTTTGTACGCTCATATCCAAGGTTATTATGATAGCTTTCAATTTCTGCAAACACAAAGATTGGTTGTGTGACAAAGGCAATATTCATTTCTGCAGCACGTTGGATGGCGCGAGGTGTAGGCATTGCCGCATGCTCGATCCGAATAGAAGGCGCATCTGTAAGCCAGCCTTCTTCGCCATAGAAAGTATCAATGATCAAATCAATTGCCTGCTCGCCCATTGCGTGGACAACTAATTGAATCTGGTTCTGCTTAGCTGCTTTTGCGGCAGCCAACAGTTCTTCCTTAGTTGTTGTTTGAATACCGTAATTCTCCTCTTCCCCTAAGAATGGCGGATTGACCCATGCTGTTTTTCCAGATACGCTTCCGTCTGAGAATAATTTGATGCCGCCGATATGAACTTGATGTTCACGCTCGATTTTATGAGGTTCTAGTATAGGCTGTTTTTTTAACTCCTCCCACAGATAATATAAAACAGTACGTTGCTTCAGCCCTTTTTTTATAGCCATTTTATACATTTCCAAGTAATCAATCGGCTCAGTTTTACTCCAAAGATCTGTAATGGCTGTAATTCCGTGTGACAGTAGGGCAGAACTTAATTCGGCAAGTGCCGCAGCATCTTCTTCAAGAGATGTAACGGGCATGATACAGCGAACGAGGTCTGCTGCGCTTTCTCGTAATACGCCGGTTGGCTCACCGTTTGAATCCCTATCAATCTTTCCGCCTTGCGGATCTGGTGTATTCTTCGTAATGCCCGCTAGTGCCAGCGCCTTACTGTTTACAACCGCAATATGGGTGCATGTCCGGGTAATAAAAACCGGGATGTCTGCTGCAGCTTTGTCCAAATCCCAGCGTGTTGGCGCTCTTCCTTCTGACAATTTCCCTTCATCATATCCCCAGCCTTCAATCCATTTATCCGGTTCGTTGGAGCTACACATATGCCGAATTTGTTCAATTAAATCGGCTATTGAAGTAACAAGTGGAGGCGTGCAGGCAATTTGGGTGGATGCATGCGCAAGCCATAAAGGATGTAAATGGGCATCGATAAGACCTGGAAGCACTCTGTGTCCTTTCAAATCAATACAATTGCTTGATAGGTTTTCTAAATCTGCTTGTTCACCGATCCACATTATCTTGCCATCACGCACAATCATGGCACTTGCACAGGGCTGCTTTGGGTTTGAAGTGAAAATTTTCCCATTAATAAAGGTTTGTACAGATTGTTTACAAATCGACATTTGATCATCCTCCCTTTGTATCAGTTTAAAAGAATAGGGAATGAATTAGACCGAATTTTCAGCTGTCTCTCTGATTATTTCATGATTTTGCTTTTGCAAGGTAGGGTATGAAGGTGACCTTTTGTAAACCCTAGATAACTCCAGTTTGAGCAATCTAGGGTCATGTAAAGCTTCTTTCAGTGGAACCGCCTGTCCCTGCGGCAGTATGGGGAAGTCAAGCTTGCTTTGGAAAGTGAAATGCATATAAAAAGTACAGAAATTCTTCAAAAGATAGGGACGATTCCCCCTCGCGTTCACCATTTCCACAAACACTTGTTGTAATGGAGTCTCTCCATACTTGAAGACTGTCGTTATTCGGGTTATAAAAGTAAACACGAATGCGTCCTGATGGATCATAGCATACTCTTTGAATCAGTATTGCATGGGCTCCAAGAATTCGGCCAGACTGACTGTAAATGGTGATACCGGCAGGCTGGGGAAGGCCTTCATTGACATTTGGATTCTCTAAAGGGTGATAGTGCCGGTAGAATCGTGCTGTAAAGTCCAGGTCGCTATAAATATCTGAAAATTCCGTCCATATTCCTTTTATATGAAAAGCCGGGTTAATCCATTTATGGTGATCCGGTTCACGATCTTTTACTGCATGCAGCATATGGGAATAGATAGCGTCGAGGTGTGGGATTAAGAGCTGGGATACGATATCAATATTGACTTCATCGTCAAGTGGAGTGTGTGGAAGTATGTCTGAAGAGATGGATATCCCTTCAAAATCAATTGTAATTTTGCCGTGCTCGAGAAAATGATTATACATTTTGAGTAGCATGACTGGCTCCTTTTGCGACCAATAACTAAGTGCTCTTGTCGATTGGCATGTTGGGTTGAACCCTTGGCCGATACCTAGAGGCTGCCCTAAAACACTGATCATTCCTGATACTATAAGGGAACGAAGTGCATCCCCCTCAGCTATTTTATGAATAGCTGAAATCCTGTGCTTGACCGCATCATGAATGGGAACTTTTATGAGTTTCTCAATTTCAGTGATACATTCAACGGTAAATATATCTCGTTGCAGAAGACGCATCAAACCATAAATACTTCTCCTTGTATTAACAGTAATGGCTGAAGATATGAGAGAGGAAACCAAAGGCAGATTCAAATGCAAGTTTTTCTCCGCTGTTTCATCCATGGCCAGCAGGTTCTGCAGCAGGTTTGGTTGTTCTTTATTTATATAGTTTAAAAATAATGCATGGAATGGTGAAACAAGTCCGGTCTGATGCATGGATGTACGAAGCTGCTTGGCCTCCCTAATCAGTAATAAACTATCGCTCACCTTCAAGGCAGCATCATAACCTTCTCTGGCGGCGGCGGCCATATCTGATGGAGAATAAACTGCATTTTCGTAATGTGTCAAGCTGGAGTCGGCCTGCTGGAGACCGCTGGCCAACTTTTTTGCACTAGCAATCAATTTTAAGATTTTATCTGTTACAATGGGTCTTTGGACAGCAAGGTTGTTTACTTCCTGATATAAACTTTCAAAAACAACCGGAGAAAAACAATGGTCTGAGATAAATTCTAGAATCTTTGACGCCTCTTTGTCTTGATAAAGCTGTTTGACTCGATTTTCTTCCGTTCCCTTGATGAGCAGCAAATCGAGGTTCAAAGCCATGACTTTGGTCAGAAATTCCTTCGCTTCATGCGCTGACATTTCAGGATGTACATAACTGCCTCTCGCGATGGCGAGAATTCTTAGATTGCTGAGTGCCTCGGCTGCAGCCATGATTCCACCAGCATGAAACGTACCTCTAACAAGAACCGGATTGAGCTTGCGAACATTCTCCCATGGCTTCCCCGTAAAGACCCCGGCTTCATCAAAGAGATGTGCATATTTAAAAAGTTTTTCTAAGCCATGCCGTTCCTTGAGAAGAACAGCAGCTTCTTCCAAAACGGCTTGTTGAAACAAATTCTTATTTAGTATGGAAGCTCGCTGGAGCTGATTGAATACTCTTTGAAATGAATCCTCTAAAGCAAATTGAAAAAGTCCCATATGTCCATTCTCCCTTCTAGCGTTATGTTGGTCAAATGGGTTGCTGGCTTACTTGACCATATCAAGGTTCACATGCCTTAGCTAGTATGCAGAAATCGAATAATGAGTAGACAAAACAAATACTTTGTTCAAATTGAGAAGTGATGGCGGTTTCAGTGGTAAAGGTGATTGAGAATTTCACCAGTTAAATAGATTGAGCAGAGCTATAGGAGTATGTTTTCTATTAGATTGAATTTTCAGATTATCAAATAAATATAACATGAAATTAATACTATTTCAAATGAAAAGTCATCATTTTGCTCTATTGGGTAAACTCTTAGAAGTCTAATTTGGACGCTGGTGCAATCTGAAATTAATATGCTTATGTAAAGTGATATGGTTCATATTAATTTATACAGAGATGCGGCAAGGTAAATACCTGTCTAAGTACTGATTTTTTTGCTATACAAAAAGCAAGGTTGCGTTTATCTTCCGCATTTTCACTTCAGTCATCCAAAGCAAACGGAGCCGCATGTAGGCACTGTCCTCTGAACAGATAAGAAAATATGAGATTGGCAGCCTCTTGTTCTTTTTCTTGTACACAACATGCTTAAATAGCATCGACGCCTCCAAAAAAAAACGACTACGCCTGAAAAAGGCATAGTCGTTTTCTTATTGATAGGCTCTGTTAAAGTTCGTGATAGATTTCTGTTACGGGGTGTGCTTCCCGAGGGCGGTCAGGGAGTCTCGCCCCTTTACGCCAATCAACAATTAGTACTTATCAACATTAGGCTTTAATGCTTATTAATAAGTAATTTAGGCAAGTACGGGTACTTCTTCTTCTTCCCACACATAATTCTTGCCCCAGCTATCTTTTGCCAGTGCTTCCACGTTTTCAACAAGGCTGTCCTCGACCATGTAAGTGTCTCCTTGTTGGTAGGGATTATAATGGAAAGCGTACATTCTTGCTAACAATTCATGAAACAGCAGAGACGATTCACCTTCAAGTTCGCCAAAACCTGAAACGCTTGGCTTAATATTTTGCCCCCAATTTTGGCCGCTGTCGTTGTTAGGGTTGTAAAAGTAAATTCGGCAATCTCCGTTTTGATCCTTTTTAATCCTTTGAATGGAGACAGCGTGAAGTCCGAGCAAATTTCCATGTACGTCCGTCGTAAAAATGCCGATCGGATTTGGATATATCAGTTTGTATCCTTCATTATAGTCTGGATGATGAGTAGCATAGAACAGTCTTACAAAAGTCCTATAATTTGTAACATTCAGTGTGAATGGATCGATAGCATTTATAAAGCCATTCGGAATCCATTTACCGTAAAACTCAGGATTAATCCACTTATGGCCATCCTCTGCGAAAAGTAATGTTCGTTTTATCATTTCAAAATAAATTTTGTCCAGATGAGGAACAAGCACACTTGAGACCGGGTCCAAATCCGGATGAATTTCCTCTGCACCCCCTCCAGAAAGAAGGAATGAACGGATTGTTTCTCCTTCAAATGTCATTTCAAGATCATTGTGCTGTGCAGCATGGGCGATATATGCAAGCAACTGGCCGATTCCATACTGTGCCCATAGGGATATAGCTCTTGCCGATTGACAAGTAGGGTTGAGACCCTGTCCAACACCAAGTGGTTGTCCCAAAACGCTCATCACTCCCGCGACGAGCACACCATTTGGGCTAATGCCGCTCTGTTTATATTCATTTTTCAATAGTGTTTGTTTCACCTGAGCATGGAGGGGAAGCTCAAACAGGCGCAGAATAGCAGGAGCGACCGCATCTTCTGCAAGTACGCCTCGGTCGAGCGTTCTAGAAAGCCCGTATATGGCTTGGCGTGTTTCAGGGAAAATCGCAAGCTGAATGATGTGGTGTATCAGTTCTTTATTGGCATGGAAGCTTGCAGTCCCTGCTTCTGATAAACCAAGAGCAGCTGGAATCAGGTCAGGGTTTCTTCGGTTAAGAAAGCGTAGCAACACGGCGTGATAAGGAGAAACCAGCCCAGTGTCTTTCATAGCATCCGCAAATAGCTTAGCTTCCGTCCCAAGCTTTGAAGCAGATTTCTTTCGCCCTTTCTTTTTGGTTTCTTCGGAATTGGATTCAGCTGCGCGTTCTTCGTCATAGGCAGTCTCTAGCATGAGCCCGTAGCTCCTTTGATTAGAAGCCTTTTTGCTTAGCTGTGTTGGACCATTTGCGGCACGTGAGTACTTTTCAAGTGCTTTCGCAGTTTTATCGCCAATTCCATTTTTAACTAATTGTTCAGATAAGCTGATCATGTTTAAAATCCGTCCGACCATGATTGGGCGCTGAACGGTCAAGCGATCGATTTCCTGTACAATTTTTTCCGCGATTTCTCTAAAGGATAGTTCTTGACCAAGGTAACGGAACAAACGCTGTGCTCGTAAAATATGGTCTTCCAATTGCGTACAGTTTTCCTCATTTTTTGGCGGCAAAAGATCGAGATTAAGCGCCAGCACCTCATTTAAGAACGCTTCTGCCTCATGTGCCTTTAGGACTTCATGAATGCAATCACCTTTTGCGATTGCCAGCATTCTCATTTCACTTAACAATTCAATGATGGAATTGGCTCCTGCTTTGAGCTTTAGAGAACCGCCAACTAGTGATGGCTGCATTTTAGTTGGATCTTCCCATGGGCCTCCGTAGAAGACGCCTGCTTTTTCAAAACGATGAGCGTTCTTATAAATTATCGCTAGTCCGTCGTCCGAACCGGCAAGCTCGATCGCCAGTTGGAAGATTTCTGTTTGGTACATGCTTTTGGCGAACAGCTTTGCCTGTTCAAGTTTCTCTAAAGCTGCTTCGAATTTATCTTTTAACACGCCTGTATGATTACTCATCCTTGTCTTCTCTCCTTACAGGTAGAAATTGTATTTTTCATATTTTTTCATCAAGGACCTCATTTTTTCGCTGTCATCGCCAAAGAAGAATATCGTACCGTAATGATTCCCAAACCCTACACGCTCTGCCACTTTGGATGTAACAGGAATGAACATATCATGTTTGGTGAAATAAGGATCGTTTTTAAGCTCCACAGGTATATTCAGCTTATCAATGATTTGCACGTTCGGATAGACCATCAGACTGCCGGCATGTCCTTTTGCCGAGACCACTTCTTCAGGGAAAAATGATTCCAGTTCCTCTTCTGTTGTATCCGGATCGCTGCAAAGCACTTGAGCCTGAAACGCGCTGAAGCCATAAGCTTGTTCAATCAATTCAAAAATATGCCCCCCAGGAACGCGTGCAGCTACTTCTCCGAAATATAAGGATCCATCTCTGCCAAGGAAATATTCAGGGTGGATGATGCCATACTTGATATCAAAAGCCTTCACCAGCTTTTCAATCTCTGCTTTAATCTGTGGTCTCCACTTTTCGAGTGAAGGAGAGGCAGGAACGAAGTTGGTGTGACCAAGCTGTACGTATTCGGTAATATTCAAAAATCTTAGCTTACCGTCATGGATGAATGCCTCGCAGGAGAATTCCTGGCCTTCGAGGTGGCTTTCCATCAGAAGCGGAAGCTCTGAATCAGGAATCAGGTCAATCTCGTGTGGGTTGCGAATCATTCGATGACCAACGGTGCCTGCTTTATCAAATGGCTTAACATGGATAGGGTCATTGTTCTCTCCGTCTAGCTTAAGTAATGTCTCGTTGACGCGCTTTAAGAAACGGTGGATATCTTCCTTGGTGTGCGCTTCTTCAAAGATGCCCACTCGGATGCCTGCCATTTGTGCTCTGCGCTTCATCAAGCCTTTGTCTCTTAATAGCAAAGATTGTTTGAAAATTCGTGGATTTTCTCGAAGCTTCGCATTTAAAATACCAGCCCATTCAACTGTCTCTTCGTATATCGGTACCGCAATTTTTGTATTGAGATTAGTTAACTTTTCATAGAGCTCATCTGATCTCTCATGTAAATTTTCAAAGTTCCACGGGATAAACTGGATATTGTGGGTGTCTGCGAAATCCTGGAATTCAGGTGGACCAACAACTACGTATGGTCGGTCCATCTTATCAATAGCTTCTATTGCCGGAAGGCTCCAGCCCAACAATGCTGTTATTTTTTTCCTGTTTTCTACCATGTCCATCATTATCCCTACCTTTTGAAGTGTGTAATATGAATCATAACCTCCTATATTCTATCAAAAATTCATTTGACTAAAAATACGTAAATTTCACAATGTTTCGACAAAATTAGCTATTTAAAAGTTTTGTTTCAAGATATAGAATGGATGATGTAATTATTGGAACATTTTCCTTTCTATCGAAAACAAAGGCTTTTACATTATTTCATCTTAAAAAGGGGAGCAAAAGTGATGAGCAGCTGGTATGCAAGATTGACTGAGTATTTTCCAGAAAAGGAAATGAAATCGAAAAAGCATTTTGAAACTCTTTTTCATGAAAAAAAAGGAATCTATCAATTAGAGGAAGGTCAGGATTATCTACTTATATATTTTGAACAGCCTGATTATATCTTTATTGATTATATTCTAGTATCTGGGAGTAGTCGGGGAAAAGGAACGGGCAGCATGATCTTGAATCAGCTGAAACAAAAGGGGAAAGCAATTATACTGGAAATTGAACCGGTTACTTGTAATGATGCTGATTCGGAAAAAAGAGTACGGTTTTATAAAAAAAATGGCTTCCTGAAGATGAATTCGATTCAGTACGAAAGGATACATATGGTTACACATGAACTGAATACAATGGATATTTTCGCTTGGCTGCCAGTCCAAAGAACAGAGCTGTGGGTGTACGAACAAATGCAGGATATATATAGTCAAGTCCATGCTTTTAAAGCTAGGGAACTGTATGGGTCTACTGCTCAGCCGGTATCGGATGTCCTCTGCCTGAGGGAGTTGACGACCAGTAATCTCGGCTGACATATGTAACTGCCTATCTAAAACGAATAATCCGTTGTACAATATATTTTGGATGGTATATAAGTTCAAATTGACCTCTCGATACTTGCTCTCGCATACGAAATCAACGTAGCAGAGCTTTTTTTATGTAGTTTTTTAATCTGTATATATTAATGAAGGAAAGTGTATAAGTGAGAGTGAGCTATGATTAAACATAAGGTTTATATAACGCGTTTCGTTAAACTTTATCCATGTTGTATTCCAAAACGACTCACTCATAAGGTAAATAATATTCGGTAACTGATTTGTATGGGTAGAATTCTTATTTGAGTTATCAATGTATTTTTTCGCCGTTTCTCGAATGTATATATAACGTTGATAATAGGCATAGCTTGATTGTTTAGTCATGCTTGTTATTATCATGACTAAATAGTTAAGGGTGACGGTGGTGTCTCGTAGGGATTTAACACAAGAGAGACAAAGGCTGATTAAAGTGATATAAAAATGAAGCCCATTCGAAACGGAATGGGCTTTTCCACCTAAAAAATTAACTCACATTCTTCACAGGCGTCTCTTTTTCCTTTGATCCCAATCGGTAAAACCAAAAGCCAAGTACCGCAAATACGACAGGTCCGATTACGAGCGGCGCATATTCTGCGATAGTTGTTCCTGGTGAAGGAATCAGTGTTAATACGATGGTTCCAATTACAGAAAACAACCCGATACTCGCAACAAGGTAAGCAAGCTTGTTGTGTTTCACTTTGAACTGTCTTACAGCTTGCTTGTCAGTTTTTCTTAGCTTCACATACGCACAAATCAAAAAGACGTAAGGAATAAAGAATGCTAGTGTTGCCATGAAAATTAACATGTTCAATGCTTCTGATAGAGTTGGTACAAACCCCGAGCACAATAAGATAAAAGATACGCCTACAGCTTGCCAAAGAATCATATTGGCAGGCATGTTGGCTTTATTTGTTTTGGTTAGTATTTTTGGTAAAATATGTTTCCCGCTCTCGTAGAAAACAACGCTTGGATTTAGAATTAAAAATGATAAAGCGCCTAAAGTAGCGATGACAAAGCAGATGCCAAGTAGCTGCGACAGGTTGAACGGCAGATGAAACTGCGCAGTCATTTTGTCCGCAAAGTCGTACAGAGCGGTTGCTGTTTGATTCGGTTTAACGTTAATGACAAATTGAAAGGTAACTGTACCAATGATATAAGCACCACCAATAATGGTGGAGGAAATCCAGATTGCTTTTGGAAATGTTTTTTGCGGGTTCTTTACGTCCCTTGCGATTGTGCCGAGCATTTCCATACCAGAAAAGGCAAACATCAATGTGGATACAAACATAATGGTATCGAATGAAATTGTATTCGGCATAATGGACTGTGCTGTGAACGTGGTCGCGGATTCATGTCCGGTAAACATACTTGCTAAGCCAAACCCAAAAATAAGAATCGCCGGTATCGCTACGCCAAGCGGTGCGCCGATAGCGGCAAGCTTCCCACTCATTTGTGTGCCGCGTAATGTAAGTAGTGTAATTGTCCAGAAAACAAAAATTGCAATTAGCGTAGTGAGCCAAGTGTTATCAGTTAGTTCCTGATAGTTCGTCGCATAAGCGATGTTAATGATAATGCCGAGCATAAGAGACGGATAGTAAGTAAAATTGGCAACCCAGTAAAACCAGCCACATAAAAAGCTTGCTTTCTCGCCAAATGCCCGGTTTACCCATGCGGTAACACCGCCTTGCTCAGGATAGGTTGTCGACAGTTCTGCGACAATTAAGCTAATTGGGATAAAGTACAATAGCGCAGCAATGACCCAAAATACCATAGCTGAAGGTCCAATTGTAGCCGCAAACGGAATATTCTTTAAGCCCATGATGGTGTTTACACTAATTAGGCATAGACCTAACACACCGAGCTTCTTTTTGTCTGTAGATGTCATGGTGTATATTCTCCTTTATGTTATATAGATATGAAGGCTTTATATTCTTAAACATAAGCTCTAATCAAAACTGAGCTGTGTTAGTTTTTTTCTAATAAAATGGCACTAGTAGAAATGTAATCTAACAGAACATAATAATAGGTGTTTTTGTATATTTATTCAATAATATTTAATGAAGTAAAACTATTAAAAATATTTATTCTATTTAAAGGTGGGGTAATAATTATCTGAAACGCTGGGCACAACTTAAAACCATCATGCATAGCATAATGTGATAACTGCATGAAAGGGTGGTAGCCATGTATTATGCGCCTTATGTATATCCGGCGTATTACGCAAGACCTGCTGCTGGACCGTATTTCAACATGCGCGCGATTGAATTAAAGGATTACGGTCCGCAGCCGTTTGTTGTTGATATTAACGCAGCAACAAAGCAAAACAATACGTATCGTACTGCTTTATGGACGGGGAAGCATCTGCAGGTAACGCTAATGAGCCTCAATGTTGGTGAAGATATTGGGTTAGAGATTCATCCAAAGCTCGATCAATTTTTGCGCGTTGAGCAAGGGCAGGGTGTTGTCCAAATGGGCAAAACGAAGGAAAAGGTAGAGCTGCAGGCCATGGTGTCGGATGATTATGCAATTATGATACCGGCTGGAACTTGGCACAATGTCATTAATACAGGCAATACTCCAATGAAGCTGTACTCCATCTACGCACCTCCGCAGCATCCGTATGGTACTGTACATGTGACAAAGGTCGATGCTATGACGGCTGAATAAGGCCCAAAAAGCTCATTCTATTTATCGGAAAATTTAGTCAATTAACCATCACCGACCTACCTCATTCGCATATGATGCAGAAAGGTGGTGATGATAGATGGGCTTTGAACTTTCTGATTGGCTGCTTTATACGTTATGGACAGTGCTCGGGCTTATGATTCTTGATTTTGTAGTAGGCTTTATCCGTTCATTCTGGAAGGGCTCCTTCAGTACATCTCTGGTGCTCGATTATTTAAAGGATATTGTGTATCTCATCTTCCCGTTAAACCTGCTTCTATCTTTAATTACAATCGATCCTACGGGCTGGATTTTGATCACATTTTATTTTATTAGCGGAATTGCTATCATCATTAAATACATTTTGGATATTAAAGGTAAATTCCGCTAAAAACAAGCTTGTTGCCCCTCCTATATGGAGGGGTTTTTTTGTAGAGCTATAAATGTGCACATTTATATTTAATTTTTGTGTGATAACTTTTCTAGGTACCTATAGACTGTAATGCTCATAAAATATTCAAAATATTCACAAAAAGGAGGTTGTGTAATGGAAAGACATCATTGGATGAGATGGAGAAAAACCATACTGTGGCTTACCACTCTTGTTATCATCGGCACGGTGGTATGGCGAGGAGGGCCAACATATTGGACAGTTGCGTGGGTAATTGTTAGCACGTTATTTCAATTGGTGTTTGCAATGCTGTTTATGATTATTCAGTTTGTTGCGCTTTTTTGGTTTTTGGCAAGGGGGCGCACATATTGGATTTTACCTGGAGAGACAGGATCTTCCTGGGACGATTATCGAGGAAATCCGGAGATTGTTGAAAATGCCAAACGAATTGTGACGCTACTTAAAGGGGTTAAGGAATTTAAGGAAATGGGCGGGGAAGCGGTTCGGGGCTTGCTGCTTTGTGGCCCGCCCGGAACAGGAAAGTCGTATCTGGCCCAGGTTATCGCGAATGAAGCACAGGTACCCTTTGCGTATGCCTCGGCACCAAGCTTTCAAAATATGTTTTTTGGTGTAGGTAATCTAAAGGTGATGCGTATTTATAAAAAGGCACGCAAGCTAGCTAATGTGTATGGGGCTTGTATCATATTTATTGATGAGGTCGATGCCATTGGTATGTCTCGACAAGCTGGGGGCGGTGGAGGAGGTCTTTTTGGTATGGGATCCGGTTTGCTAAATGAGCTTTTATTGCAAATGGATCCGCCAAATATTGACGGTTCTAAAATAGCTAAATTGTTGCGTTCACTCGGATTGCGGAAAAAGAAAGCAGAACGTCCTGCAGTTTTGACAGTTGCCGCTACGAATCTTCCTGATGTATTAGATCCAGCATTGCTTCGTCCGGGGCGCTTTGACAGAAAAATTTGGGTAGATGCGCCGGACTATGATGGACGAATTGACGTTTTCAACTATTACCTGCAAAAGGTGAAACGTGATTCTTCCTTTACACCAGATCGTGCTGCACTGGATACAATTGGTTACAGTCCCGCGCAAATTAAGCATATTGTGAATGAATCTGTTGTAATTGCTCATCAGCGCGGTGCCGAGCTAGCAACCTATGAGGATTTTCGGGATGCAATGGAGACATATGAATGGGGTCTTAAACAACCGCTTCGGTCAATGAGCGACGATGAGAAAAGGAATGTAGCCTATCATGAAGCTGGCCATGCGGTAGCGCAGTATTTGCTGAAGCCTCACGATCGTGTATGGAAGGTGACAATCATCCGTCGCGGAGGAGCGCTTGGTCTTGCAGCCACTAAGCCTACAACAGAGCGGTATAACCGAAGTGACAGTGAAATTCTTGCTGGAATCCAAGTATGTTTGGCGGCAAGAGCAGTAGAAGAGGAGTTTTTGGGCAAGAAATTAAATGGTGTTACTTCTGATTTAAAGCATGCTACTTTACTGGCTGGTGCTTATCTTGGATTAGTCGGTATGGGAGACGAACTATTTAGCTGGCAGGTCCTAGGCTCTCGCGCAGAAGGACTTCGGGCGCTGCGGCCGAAAATCAACAATCTTTTAAAGGATCAAATGCTTCAGGTGAAAAAACTTGTGCTGGATCACACCAGCTTTGTTCATTCTATTGCTGGAGCCTTATTGGAAAAGGGCGATTTAACTGGCGAGGAAATTGAAGATATTTATGTGGGGTTGTATGGTCATACTAGACCGGAGCCGCCTGTAGTAAAAGTTGGCGAGTATAAAACACTTACTGAGAATGCTCATATTACAAAATCGGATACAATGACAGGAGAATAAAATATCTAAACAAACAACCCGTATTTTTTATGGAAAAAGACGGGTTGTCGTATGTTATAATCAGGAAAACTAGAGGTAAAGGCGTAGGTAATGGAGATGATACAATGAGCAATACCATTTTAGATATCGCCAAAATGGCGGGTGTAGCAAAAAGCACGGTGTCGCGTTATTTAAATGGTGGGTCGGTGAGTGAGGCGACGAAGCGAAAGATTGAACAGGTGATTAACGAGACAGGTTATATTCCCAACACCTTTGCGCAAAGCTTGAAGGCGAAAAAGCCAAATATGATTGGTACAATTATTCCGCGCCTTGATTCGTTTGCAACTTCGCAAACATTAATTGGAATTGATGAACACTTGAAAGAGCTAAACTTTCAGATGCTAATCGCAAATACGAGTCAGGACGTAACGCGCGAGATTGAAAATATATACAGCTTAAAAAGACAGAAGGTGGCGGGCATTATTTTGCTAGCGGCGCAGGTTACAGCGGCACACTTGGAGGCATTTCAAGAGATACAACTGCCTGTTTTACTTGTCGGCCAGCAACATGAAGGTGTCTACAGTGTAATTCATAATGACGAAGAAGCAGCATATGAGCTCGGTAAGCATGTCCTAGAGATGGGGCACCGAAAAATTGCGTTTTTAGGTGTTACGGAAACGGATATTGCGGTAGGTGTAAAAAGGAAGGAAGGCTTTCGCCGCGCTATTAGTGAGCGACAGGATTGTGAAGTACGCTATTATGAGACAAGCTTTAAGATGGAGGATGCCCAGGTCGAAGCGATGCGGATTATGCAAGAGTTTCAGCCATCTATTATCGTCTGTGCGACCGACAATATCGCCCTTGGTGTTATGAAAGCAGCGTATGTAAGCGGTCTGCGGATACCTATGGACTTATCCATCACAGGTTTTGGCGGCTATGATATAACCGAGGTGATTCATCCAAGTTTGTCGACAGTAAAATTTTACTATAAAGATGCTGGTCAGTTAGCGGCGCAAAATATCGTTAAGCTCATCCATGGAGAGCAGGTGCCATTCGTAACGATTTCGCCGCATAGATTTATCCAGAGAGAAAGTGTTGACAACAAAACAGGACATCTCATATAATCTTCTTGAAACCGGTTCCGCTCCGTGGAAATAGTAAGCCGGTTTCAGAGGATATTTTTTTATATATTTTTGGAACCGGTTCCGTTTGGTTGATTGTAATATGGCGCCTGTATGACTGCCGAAAGAGGAACAGGTCCAAAATAGAAGGATGATAAGTTAGTGTATATGTTTATGGAACCGTTTTCCTTTTTGGAAAGCAAATGTAAGGGGGAACTAAGATGGCTGCGAATAAACAGGCTGCGTATCAAGCAGTAGCAAAAAATCTGGTTGAACTAATTGGCGGTAAAGAAAATATCCAAGGCGCTGCACACTGTGCAACACGCTTACGAATTGTACTGCATGACAATGATTTAATGAATGTAAAGGAAATAGAGAAGCTAGACTACGCCAAAGGTGCTTTTCTTGCGGGGGATCAGCTACAGGTTATCTTTGGTGCAGGAACGGTAAACGATGTATATGCAGCGTTCCGCGTAGAGGCGGGTATTCAGGATATGTCACTAAGTGATGTGAAAGCGCAATCAGCACAAAAACAGAATGCTTTTCAGCGTGGTATTAAAGCGCTATCAGATGTGTTTGTACAAATTATTCCCGGCTTATTGGCCGCAGCTTTATTGATGGGTATCACTGGATTACTTGGACAAAAAGGTATTTTTGGCGAGCAATCCGTTGTAGAAATGTATCCTGCGATTGCTGGTTTGAACCGTTTTATTCAAATTATGTCGACAGGAATTTTCACTATCTTACCGCTCCTTGTTGTATATTCGGCAACGAAGCGCTTTGGCGGTAATCCGGTTCTCGGTCTTGTGATGGGAGCGATTATGCTGCATCCTGACCTTGGCAATGCATTTGACGTGGGGAGCGGGAAGGTAAACCCTGAAATAATCAATTTGTTTGGTTTAAAAGTGGAGCTTGTTGGCTTTCAAGGTGGCATCATTATTGCTTTAATGATGGGAGTTGTTGTTGCAAAGCTTGACCAATTCTTTAATCGTAAAGTACCTGATATGATTAAACTATTTATTGCGCCACTGGCGACAGTTGTTATTTCTGGACTTTTGCTGTTTACTATCGTTGGTCCATTCGGGCGCTTCTTAGCTGATACCATCACATCCGGTTTAATGTGGTCTGTAACAAACTTTGGTGCAGTTGGCTTCATGCTATTTGCTGGGTTACAGCAGGTTCTAGTAATTACTGGTCTGCATCATGTACTCGGGGCAGTAGAAGCGCAGTTAATCGCCAACACAGGTCAAAATTTCTTAATGCCGCTTATGTCGGTTGCATTGATGGGACAGGCCGGCTCTGTGTTTGGCTTTACGCTTGCGCATTGGAAGCAAGAAAAGGTGCGCCAAATCGGACTATCCGCATTCGGCTCTACCTTCTTTGGGATCTCAGAGCCGGCACTGTTCGGTGTGAATATTAAGTATAAATTCCCACTTATTATGGGATGTATCGCAGGGGCAATTGGCGGTGCGTATGTGTACTTTACAAAAGTAAAGGCAATTGGTTTTGGTGCAACAGCTATTCCGGGCTTTGCAATTGTTTCGACAAACGGTGGTGGACATCTACAGTATGTAATTGCAAATGTACTGGCGTTAGCAATAGGTTTTATTTTGACTTTGCTGTATGCCAAAATGAAAAAAACAAACGTTGAATAATAGAGTGAGAGGAAGAAATTCCTCTCTTCTTACGTTACAAATAAGAAAGGAACGTGCATATGAATCGATATAGAGAGCCAAAGTACAGAACAATAGTAGAAGCTGGTGAAGGAGAGTTAGAGGCACTTAGAGATAAGTCGCTTCATTCTATATGGAAGCCGCGCTTTCATATTCATCCGCAATTTGGGCTGATGAACGATCCGAACGGTTTGGCGTTTTATAAAGGAGAGTATCATGTGTTTTATCAATGGTATCCGTTCGAGGCAATGCACGGTATGAAGCACTGGGCGCATGTGAAGTCGAAGGATCTTGTGAACTGGGAGCGTATGCCGGTTGCACTTGTTCCACTTGAGGATTATGAGTCACATGGTGCATATTCCGGTGCTTCTATTGAAGTGGAAGGCAAGCTGTACTTATATTACACAGGCAACTTGAAATACGGACCGATTGAGCGATCGGCTAATCAATGCTTAGCGATTATGGACGAAAGTGGTCATATCAAAAAGTACGAGCAGAACCCAGTTATAGCTGGTACACCAAAGGGCTATACCGGTCATGTTCGCGATCCGAAGGTATTTCGTAAGGACGACACATATTATATGCTTTTAGGTGCACAAAGAGAGGATCTTACTGGTGCAATTGTAGTATATGAGTCGATAGATGCGCTGCAATGGACATTTAAAGGTGAGTTAGATGTAGCAATCGACCTGCAGGGTTATATGTGGGAGTGCCCGGACTACTTTGAGCTTGATGGTAAAGATGTATTTATTTTCTCACCGCAGGGCATTGCTCCTGCTGGTCATTCGTATCATAATGTATACAATGTTGTAGTGGCGGTGGGTTCACTTGATATGAAACAGATGCGATTTGAAGTAGAATTTTATCAAGAATTGGACAAGGGCTTTGATTTTTATGCACCCCAAACGTTTGAAGATGAGAACGGCAAGCGTATGTTGTTTGCCTGGGCAGGGAGCGGAGAGGTGGCGTATCCCACAGATTCAGAAAGCTGGGCGCACTGCTTAAGCATACCGCGTGAATTAAGTATTGAAAACGGCAAGCTCCTGCAAAGACCAGCAAAGCAAATGGAGTTACTGCGCAGGCAGCATATGTCCGGCCAGGGGAAGGTGCAGGGATATGAAGCAGTTGTCAATGAAGATACATCATACGAATTTGAACTTCATTTTGAGCCTAGCGATGCAACGAAGTTTGGTGTCGAGCTGTTTGCCTCAGCGGAAGAACGTCTTGTTGTAACGTTTGATAAAGACGCACAGGTTGTTACAGTAAACCGTGAGCAATTTGAACATGCGTTTGGTGGTGAATACGGATTTGTAAGAAGTGAAGCGGTGAACCTTTCCGGCGGTGTAAAGGTACACATATTTGTCGACCGCAGCATTGCCGAAATCTTTATTAATGATGGGGAGATTGTCTTTACAACACGCGTGTTTCCTAAGGAAGACGCAAAAGGGATTAATGTATTCAGCAACGGTACAACGGCGTATACATTTACAAAACATACGATGAAAGACGGCATTTCAATATAAGGGTGATATGATGAAAAAACTGCATGCAATTGGAGAAATGTTAATCGATTTTATCCCACAAGAAAAAGGTACAGCATTAAAGGATGTGATCTCTTTCGAAAAAGCACCGGGTGGCGCGCCGGCAAATGTAGCGGCAGCCGTGGCCAAATATGGTGCACCCTCTAGGCTCATCACAAAGCTCGGAAAAGATGCATTTGGTGATTTTCTCATTGAAACAGTAGCCAATCTTGGCGTAGATACCTCACATATTTTACGTACGGATCAGGCGAACACAGGACTTGCTTTTGTCGCATTAAGTAGTGAGGGCGAAAGACAGTTCACCTTCTACCGCAATCCTTCCGCCGACTTACTTCTAGAGGCGGACGAGCTTGATGAAGAAAGCTTTGGAACAGGAGATTATTTGCACTTTTGCTCGGTTGATTTGGTGGAATCGCCAATGAAAGCTGCTCATAAACGAGCAATTGAGCTTGTAAAAGCAAAGCAAGGCATCATCAGTTTTGACCCGAACGTGCGCCTGCCGCTTTGGGAAAGCGAAGAAGCTTGTCGGGGGGCGATTTTAGAATTTTTACCGCTTGCAAACATTGTAAAGATATCCGATGAAGAGCTTACGTTTATTACAGGCATTGAAGAAGAGCCAGAAGCGTTGCGTTCTCTGTTTCGAGGTGAAGTGGAAGTGGTTGTCTACACACAAGGAGGTACGGGAGCGACGATTATTACTAAACAGTTTGAGCACTTTGGTCCGGGCTATCAGGTTCAGGTCGCCGACACGACCGGCGCGGGTGATGCTTTTATCGGTGGCTTTTTGTTTAAGCTGCTGGAGCAGAATGTAGAGACAACAAATCTGACACAGTTTGTGGAGCAGTATGCCGACGAATTGCTTGCTTTTGCGAATGCGAGTGGGGCATTGACAACAACGCAAAAAGGCGGAATTAGTGCGTTGCCAACAGTGACGGAGATTGAAGCGTTTATAAAGAAGAGATAAGCTAGTCCTCTCAAATGAGAGGGCTACTTTTGTTTGGTGGTGACCGGAATACGGAAAAAGTAGCTGATATATACAACAAACTGACCGGAATCTTATGAAAATCGGCTGGAAAAATATTCACTTTACTCAGTTGCCTTTTATTTTCGTACCACAATATATGAAAAGGGAAACTTATATCGTCTTGAAGTCATGCCTATATAAAGTAAGAAAGAGAAGCGCCTGTATTTCCGGCGCTTCTCTTTCGTTAAAGACAACCTATTATCTTAATCTGTATGCCTTTATGATGTCTTGCTTGATGCTGTTGCCTGCATCATCTTGTGCACTTGCACGAAGAGATACAGAGCCACCAGGCTGACTCGGGTTTTTAATACGAGTTACCCATTTAGATTGCTGACGCGTCAGCTTTGTTGGCTGCCATGTTTGTCCTTCATCAAAAGAAACTTCCAATGTTACATCCTCGATGTTGCCTGCTCCTTTGGCATTAGCAACGTGGGATGCAGATAGTGTCAAATCAATTACACTTCCAGCAGGAACATTGCCAGCCAAGTCCGTATCAACATCATATCGTAAGTTCAGCATAGGAATAACTTCTTTTTCCTTTGTATATTCCGACCAAAATGTCCACTCTGTATGTGTTTTAGTGGAGGTGTTCCAGCGACCTGAGTTGCGCTCTGAATCTGAAACAAGCGTATACTGTTTGCGTTCTTTCGAAATTAAACTAGAGTATGAGATTAAGGCATCACTATTTGTCTGCGCAATTAGTGTTCCTTCTTTATATAACTTAGATTGCGTGGTTTGTCCGCTGAAAAAGCCTGCATGACCTTCCTCGGAGTCCCCCCAAGCTTTTGTATTCAAATATAACATGTCTGTAATACGATATGGTGAGATGAATCCTGGACCAAATGCTGGTGCTACAACAGGTTTAAACCAATTGTTTGCTAATTTTTCACCTGCTTGATACGAAACATCCGTCTTGCCTCTCATTTCCCAATACTCACTACCTTGATCTGTGATTTGGGCTTTTTGGTACCATGTCGATCCCTCTATTGCAGATACCCATTCTTCACGCTCAAAAGGTGCTGACAGCGGGAACCATGCAAGTTTGCGATCTACGGAGCGATACGGACGGAAATCGAAACGCCATTCCGTTCCAGTTACAGGTCGATCTGAATAATATTTGCTGTCTAACCTGGTCAATTCATTTGGTTTTGGTGCATATAAAAGGGCACCTTCCCCGTTTGGAACTTCATCTGTATAAGCTTTGACCAAGTCGTATAAGTATGGTGTGTTTGCTGTTGCTTTTACATCAAGTGTTAAATGCCCAGTACGTGCAGCTTTAACTAACACAGCACCTTCAGTACCACTGATAGATGCAATTGCCAAAGGTGCTTCACCTGACGTAGTTGTATAGATTTCCGCTAACTCCTGTGGTTTATCATTAACTGTAATCAATAGTTTTGCACCAGCATTTCTTGCGGCTTGCGCTCGTTGACTAGCTGTAACCTCATCACTGCGCTCTACAATGACCATTTTTCCTTGGGCGTCTAAATTATTATAATCTGAAACTGCACCTTTTCCTGCATATACCACAGGTAATGCATAATTTCCTGTTAGATTCACGCTTCCCAGCTGTGGGAGAACGTCCAATTCTTTGTCTTGAAGTGTAATTGATAACATCGGCTTAATCATGCGCCAACGCATTGCGACTTCAAAGCTTCCATTTTCAACTTTATCAGCAGGCATGGCATACATTTTATCGGCTGTAATCGGTAGCTGCCACATATCTCCTGTACCTTTTCCGCCTGCTACACGTGTGTATTCAATCCTCATAGAAGTAGCTTCTGCTTTCTTTGGTGTTTGAACCTGAATTTCACGTGCTGCTTGTCCATCGAGGTCTAGCTTTGCATCTTGTGTGAGTTCGAATTCTGGGTCACCGACAAAAGCAACGCCCATATGATCTGTTTTCATATCTACATCCATCAATGAGGTGATAGAATAAGTACCTTTTGGTAAGCGCAGTTGTGTTGAACCGGCTACGGTCACGATTTTAGGTTCTCCGGTTTCCAGGTTGTATACAAGTGTATAGGCAATGTTAGGCGAACCGTCCCGATCCAAAGCGCGTAGGTCGAGAGTATAGCGCTCTTCTTCCTTCATCATGCCCATTGCGGTATGCGCTACTGTTTTTCCATTTTGATTCGCGGATAGTTGCCCTTGATACTTGGTGCCTAGAGCACCTTTTTGTACATCCAAAGACACTGTAATAGATGCGCTTCCTTTTGCAGGTACAGTTACTTTGTTAGCTGACAGCTTCAACATACCTTCTGGTGCTGGTTGACCTTTCGCATCTGTAAATACAGGGAGCAAATCGAGAACAATTGCAGAATCACTGTCATTTTGGTAAGTCACAGTGCGTTCAATTGGTGCTGTTTCTTCATGCGGCCAATCAAAGAATCCAAAGGATAAGGAGCCAGTAGCAGAAATATCATCAAGCGCCGCAGGAATATCAAGACGACCTGTACCAATTTGATACGGTTGTAAGCCTGGTAACTGCTTTGTCGAACTCATCAAAGCTTGTTTAATTTGTTCTCCCGTCCATTCTGGATGCTTTTGTGCGACAATGGCAGCAGCTCCTGCGACATGAGGTGTTGCCATTGAAGTTCCGTCCTTCATAGCGTAAGCACCGCTTCCTGAAGCATATTGAGAACGAGCAGCGGAAATAGCTACCCCTGGCGCTGATAAGTCTGGTTTTAGAGCAGAATCACCTAGGCGAGGACCTTGTGATGAAAATGACGCCAAGCGGTCTGTTTTTGAAACTGCGCCAATAGTCAGAGCGGCGTCTGCCGCACCAGGTGACCCGACTGACATTTCTTTTCCGTTATTGCCGGCCGCTACCACAAACAGTGTTCCTTTTTCAGCACTCAAGCGGTTTACCGCCTGTGCCATTGGATCTGTTCCGTCGCTTGCTGCTTGTGTACTAATGCTCATGTTGACGATTTTGGCTTTATCTGAGGCCCATTCCATACCATCAATAATCCATGAGCTTAGGCCACTCCCACCGTTGCTGAGCACTTTCCCCACTAAAAGACGTGCTCCTGGTGCCACACCCTTGTTTTGTCCACCTGAAGCTGCTCCGGTTCCGAGTACAGTGGAAGCGACATGGGTACCGTGAGAGTTGTAATCCTTTACATCTTCACCAGGAACGAAGCTGACAGCTTCATCTAACTGAGGAGCAATATCCGGATGACTAGCGTCAATCCCTGTATCCAGCACAGCTACAGCTGTTCCTTTTCCGTCATAGCCTAATTGCCAGGCTTGTGGTGCGCCTACTTGCGGCACACTTTTACTAAGAGTTGCTTCTACCTTTTCATCCAGCCAGATCTTTTCAATGCCTGCGTCAAGTTGAACAGATGTTGCTTGTTCTTTGAGTTCCTTTTCATCTAAATCAGGGGTAATCGCTTTCCAGAACTTAGAGACGTGCTTTTTATCTGCACTAACAGCAGCTCCGTGTATACTTTCTAGCACCTTTGTGCGTTTGGAGCCTTCAGGAGCGGCGGGTGTCATTGCAGCTGCAAAGGAACGCACCTTTGTTTCTTTGTACTCTACGATAACAGGAATGTCTGTTTGACTTGTATCATCATACTGATACTCCAGCAATTTTGTAATATTGAATAAATCATAATCTAGCTGTCCTGCCGCAATGTAAGGCATTGCTTTTTCAGGAAAAACAAAGGTTTCTTTGTCAATCGTTATAATTCGTGTCCGGTCCTCTATACCATCAGCAGGTTTTACATCAATTGTAATCTTTCCTTCTCCTACGCCTGTCACAGTTATGACATCACCTGTCAGCAAAGTAATAGTGCGGCTTTCACCATTAGCAATGGAATAAACGGGTGCTATCTGGTCAGCGTTTGTATCTTCAATATTGAGTTGTTCCTGTTGAGTGTTCGTATCTTGTACTAAAGATTGTGCCTCCGAATGGATTGTTGGAGACAGCAACATAGCAGCGGATAAAGCAATACCGACAGCCTTCGTTCTTTTTAATCTCTTTTTCATACCTTCCCCTCCTACCCTGTGTCTGTTTTTAGAGGTTACTCATATTAGCTTTTCATAGTTTCATATAGTTGCATGGAAAAGATGTAATGCTACAATCTCTAACGCTCCTTATGAAATATGCTTTTACCTTTATAGGTAACTATTCTAATTATTTATAAAAATCAGACTAATTCAATTGTTATTTATTTTTTAGAATGTGGGTTATTTTTCATCGGATTTCAACCAAATTATATTTGTTTCGACAAAGAATTAGGAAGAACAGTGTTTCTACAGGACTAAATTAGTCCAAGTCTTTTTCGGCTGAATAATGAAAGTTTCCCTTGTTTTCGAGCAAAATATGATACAGTATTAATTTAGAGCAAGTTTTATATTTCAGGAGGTTTCAGCAATGAGCATGACTAACAACGATATATTAATTCGTTTACGATATGCCTTAGATATCAAGGACAAGGATATGATAGAAATATTTAAGCTTGGGGGCGTATCTGTAACAAGAGAAGAGCTACCAAAAATTCTTACAAAGGTAAAAGATGATTATTATGATGAAATTGAGAACGATGAAGACATCATTAAGTGTAACGATAAGATGCTAGAGTCCTTTTTAAATGGTTTCATTACCTTTAAAAGAGGTAAACAAGATCTGAAGCCCGGACAACCTGCACCGCAGCCTGAAAAGGAAAGTGTGAATAATATGCTGCTAAAAAAGGTGAAGATTGCGTTGTCTCTGACGACTGAGGATATGCTGGATATATGGGACAGTGTCGGCATCACGGTGTCGAAGGGAGAGCTAGGTGCATTGCTACGCAAGAAAGGGCATAAAAACTATAAAGAGTGCGGCGATAAATTCGCGCGCAATTTCTTAAAGGGACTAGCAGTCAAATATAGAGGTGTATGATGAGAGCAGGCATCCCTGCTCTTATTTTGTGAGGTGAATCATGATACATACTTATCAAGGAGAGACCATTGATTTTACCGTACAATACAAAAAACGCAAGTCAATCGGTGTATATGTTGACGTGTTCGGTCATATTGAGGTACGTGCGCCAAAAGGAATACGACAGGAAGCAATTCTACATGTAATTGAAGAAAAGTGGGAGTGGATCAAACAAACCTCACAGGAGATGAAAAACCGGCTGGAGGGACCACAGGAAAAAACGTACGAGTATGGGGAAAAGTTTCTCTATTTAGGTCAAGCGTATCCTATTCAGATTTCTCAAGAAAGCAGTATTGAACAAGACCATGTAGTGTTTAAAAATCAAGTGCTACATATTTACGTAAAGCAGGCTGCCGAGGAGCGGATTAAGCAGGCGTTGAAACGATTTTATTATCAGCAATGTAAAGCGTTAGTGACAAAAAGTGTTCAGAATCATCAAAGACACTTTAAAACCAAACCCCGCTCTATTCGAATTTCTGATGATAAAACCACATGGGGCACATGTGATGCTAGATTACAGCTCACCTTTAACTGGCGGCTAGCAATGGCACCTCCTCGGGTCATTGATTATGTAGTTGTGCACGAAATGTGTCATATGGTTCATCTCAATCATGACCGCTCCTTTTGGCGCCTTGTTGGAAGTATTATGCCAGAATATAAAGAGATGGAAAAGTGGCTGGCATTATCAAGCTGGAAGATGACAGTATAGTTCCCTGTTAGACGTAGCATTCATGTTATTATGAATTCATCTAAAGTAGGCGAAAACCCCCACCTCTAAGCGTAGCGAAGGTGGCGGGTAGTTCACCATGTCTTATCCTGTTTCAAAACTCTTAGTTTCTATCATCAATGAAAAGGTTCCACACTATATGTATGGCAATTCAATCAAGTGGAACTTTACTAAATTTCTTTTAGATCGAAACGGTAATGTACTACATCGTTTTGAAGCAACGACAGGTATTGAAGCTTTGTTATAAGCATACATGAAGCAAAGGCAGTTACTAGGAACCTAGTAACTGCCTTTTTATTAGTCTTTGCTTGTTGTTATTTGTAACGTCTATATGCTGCTATTAGCGAAATTGCTGTCTGCGCATCCACTGTGTGGCTGCCCACTTATCACCAACGATGACCGGTGCGCCGCCATGTAAGGTTAATTCGTTTAGAGCTTGATCTTCATAGAAGTATTCAAAATAAACAGCCATTCCTTTTTGCGGAGATACTGAAAGTTTAAGGTGAGGGAAGTATGTTTCACCACCGCTTTCTACATCATTCAAATACATCACAAGTGTACTAATTCTTGGATTCTTTGCTGATGCAAAGAAATCAAAGTGCGCTTTGTATTCTTGTCCGACTTTATAATTTAGGATTTGAAGTCCTTCTCCATGCTCAACGGGAACGCCCATAATTTGCGAGATTCTTTTTTCCACTCTATGAATGACATCGCTTTCATCTTCAGGTAAAAATGTACTGCTACTAGTTCTTAAGTCGTTAACTTCACGTACAGATCCAATTTTAGAGCGCTCCATCTTGTCTTTTGACAGTTGAATCAGTTCATCACATTCTTCATCGCTTAATACATTTCCTAACACAACAACGAGCGGCTCTTCTAATTTGGCAATAATGTTAATTTCTCTATCATCGGTATATAGTTTATTTCCAACATGATTAAAAATAGTGTTTTCTTTTAACTGTGTTGTCAATGTTCATCAGCCTCTTTTTATTTTAAAATTTCAGAAAATAAAAGATGTAATTTGATAGAAAGAGCATACGAAGCTTTTATTAAGAGATATATAGCAACAACCTCCATAAGTGAAATGTAAAATGCTTGAGAACCATATATAGATAAAATTTTAAAGTATATTGTTGAATTTCGCCATAAATTTACTAGCTTTTATGCTGCTTTTTATCATTTTCCGACAGAAGACTCCCACCTCAAGGAACGTGAAGGGCGACAGGCAAGTGAGTAGGCGGGAGATGAATGTCGGTAGGCTTCAGCCTAAGCTTGTTTTTTGAGATATTCATCAATTAACTTTTCAATAATCTTACTTGCGTCTGTTCCTTCTTTGACGGCTTGGATTTTAAGTTGCTGAATAATGGTTTCGTCTAACGTAGTAGTGAATTTTTTTCTAGCCATTTAACCATTCTCCTTGTGTATATACGTGTTTACGTATATGATAACATATAAGGAGGTGATAATCAATGCTAGTAAATAAAGCTTATAAATTTCGCTTATATCCAAACAAAAAACAAGAAGTGCTAATCAATAAAACAATTGGCTGTTCTCGATTTGTATTTAATCATTTCCTTTCTAAATGGAACAATGCATACAAGGAAACAGGAAAGGGCTTAGCATATGGAATATGTTCCGCTGAACTCCCAAAGCTTAAGAAAGAATTTGTTTGGTTAAAAGAAGTTGATAGTATCGCCGTTCAATCCTCTGTAAGAAATCTTGCAGATGCGTTTGACCGCTTTTTCAAGAAGCAAAATGATGCACCCCGCTTCAAGTCTAAAAAGAACAAAGTACAGTCCTATACAACGAAGCACACGAATGGGAATATTGCCATTGTAGGAAATGAAATAAAACTTCCAAAGCTTGGTCTTGTTCGTTTTGCAAAAAGTCGTGAAGTGCATGGTCGAATCCTAAGTGCTACTGTTAGAAGGAATCCAAGTGGTAAATATTTTGTATCCATTCTAGTTGAAACAGAAGTTGAAAAGTTACCTAAAACGGATTTCACTATTGGCGTAGATTTAGGATTAAAGAGCTTTGCTATCCTCTCAAATGGCGAAGTATTTGAAAATCCTAAATTCTTCCGTTCGTTGGAAAAGAAGTTGGCTGATGCGCAACGTGTCTTGTCTAGGCGACAACAACTAGCTATGAAACGAAAATGTAAATTAGAAGAAGCAAAGAACTATCAAAAACAGAAAAAGAAAGTGGCTCGCATACATGAAAAGATAGTAAATGCCAGAACAGACTACTTGCAGAAAATCTCAACTCATATCATCAAAAACCACGATGTTGTAGGAATTGAGGACTTGCAAGTGTCTAACATGGTCAAGAACCGTAAATTGGCGAAATCAATTACTGAGGTGTCATGGTCGCAATTCAGAGAGATGCTCGAATACAAAGCAAAATGGTATGGCAAACAAGTCATTGCTGTGTCTAAAACATTTGCTTCCAGTCAGCTTTGTTCTTGTTGTGGTTATCAAAACAAAGACGTTAAGAATCTAAACCTTCGTGAATGGAATTGCCCTTCTTGTGGTACACATCACGACAGAGATATTAACGCAGGACAAAATCTTAAAAATGAAGCTATAAGACTTCTAACCGCAGGAACTGCGGGGTTAGCCTACTAAGATAACCAAAGGCTACTTTGGTGTTCGTAGGAATCCCCCACTTCAAACAGTCCGCAAGGACGTTAAGTGGTGGGTAGTTCAATATGTTTAGTCTTGTGCAAGGGCTGCATGCAAATAAGTGATGGATGAAAGGGAGAAAAAGGGATATGGTGAGATTCGGTGTAATTGGAACAAATGTAATTACAGAGAGATTTATAGAAGAGTCGAGGTACGTGGAAGATTTTATAGTAACCGCCGTTTATTCTCGAACGAGCGAACGTGCAAAAGAATTTGCGGAAAAATACGGTGTGGAAACAACCTTTACGGATTTAGAAAGCATGGCAACAAGTGAAGAAATCGATGCGATATATATTGCTAGTCCTAATTCATTTCATGCTGAACAGGCGCTCATCTTCATGAACCATGGCAAGCATGTGTTATGTGAGAAGCCGATTGCTTCCAATGCTGATGAGCTCACAAAGATGATTCAAGCGGCTAAGGATAATCAGGTATTGTTGATGGAGGCATTAAAGTCTACGTTATTACCTAATTTTCAAACCGTTCAAGAACATCTTCATAAGATTGGAACAGTGCGCAGGTATGTAGCAAGTTACTGTAAATATTCTTCTCGTTATGATGCCTACAAAAAAGGCACAATTCTTAATGCGTTCAATCCTATCTTTTCAAATGGTGCGCTGATGGATATTGGCGTGTATTGTATTTATCCGCTTGTAGTACTGTTTGGAAAGCCTTTACGGGTACAGGGGAATGGATTGCTGCTTGAATCAGGCATTGATGGGGAAGGCAGTATTTTGCTTCAATATGAAGATAAAGAGGCGGTTATCATGTATTCAAAAATAACCGATTCTCATGCCCCTTCAGAAATACAAGGAGAAAAGGGGAGCATTATTATTGATAAGATTCATACACCTGAAAAGGTAGAGATCCATTATCGAAGCGGCTCTGTCGAGGATATTACACAATATCAAGTTTGTCACACGATGTCTTACGAGACACAAGAATTTATCAATCTTATCAAAAGCGGTAAGCTAGAATCTACGACAAACTCATATGCACATTCATTAGCTGTAATGGAGATTATGGATGAAGTGCGAAAACAGGTAGGAATCGTATTTCCAAGTGATAAAAAGTAGCTAGTTTGCTAAAAAGTATGACAACAAAAAGATACATAGAAAAGGACCTGCTTTGGCAGCTATTGTAAAAACAGGTCTTTTTCTTTATACATAATGAAAGTTATTTTAGTGCATTTACCGCATTGATTGCGCCAAAGCCTGATTCGCCATCATAGCCTTGTTTGAACCAGTCATCCGCAGAGTTTTGAATAATATGCTTCACCTGAGATGGTGTTAACACGTCTTTACCATGTTTGGCTATAATGACGCCAGCAAGACCAGCTGTTTTAGGGGCAGCCATGGAAGTACCTGCGTAGAATGCGTATCCACCTGGAACAGTAGAGAGACATAGCTTATTACGATCGCGCAAAGATTTATCGCCCGTAGCTAACCAAGCTGTACCATAGTCACCACCCGGTGCGATTACGTCAATTTTACCAACACCATAGTTGGAGTAGTACGTTAAGTTTCCTTCAGCACCGCCAGCAGACACACGAATGAGTGATTGACTGCTTGGACTTCTATGTGTAGCACCCTTATCATCTCCAGAAAGCTTACCAGGGCTTGAAATATCCACACCTGCATTACCTGCAGAGCCAACAACTGTTACCCCTTTTTTAATCGCATATTGAATGGCACGATTGAAGAGGCGCACATCAGCTACGACATCCTTTGTTGCGTACTCAGGGTTTTGGAACCAATCGTATCCACCAAGAGACATATTGACAACATCCACATTATCGTCTGCAGCTGTCATTAACGCATCAGCGATATCAACTGTAGCCGCACCGCCTTCAGGACCGAATACTCGGTATGCGGCTACCTTTAGCTCAGGGCCAATTCCCAATACGCGTCCGTTACCAGCAATAGATCCGGCAACGTGTGTACCGTGTCCGTCCTCATCCATTGGGCTTGTAATACCAGGCACAAAGGATTTTCCGTACGCATAGTTATCTTTAATGTCGGGGTGCGTATAGTCGATACCCGTATCAATTACAGCTACAACAATATTCTTACCATCAGAAGGTTTGCCACTTCCACCGTCGAGTTTCCAGGACTCACCGTTCTTTGTAACCTGCTTAATATCCCATTGGTATGTATTATAAAGGTCATTTTTAGCGCTCGAAGTGAAAGTATCTTGTAGCAATTCCACGCTTGCAGGCGCTTCACGATGTACTGTATTTTCAGCCCCAGCGTTTAAAACAGAAGAGCTTTTTTGAATCTCTGACAAGAAGTTTGGATTGTCTGAGCTTACTTCGACTGCTCCTAGCTTCGGTAATGTTTTGGTAATTTTTCCTCCAGATTTTTTCACAACGTCTAAATAGTTGGAGGGCAGGCTTTCTTCAGATTTGAAAACAACAAGATAGTCCTTTTCCACTGCTTGTGCATGTCCAATCCCTAAACTTCCCATAAAAGCGGCAGTACTTAATGCGGTTGTTAAAGCGCCAGCAATTAGCTTCTTTTTCATTACGAACCCCCTATTATAAAAATTTTCTGATTATTTAAAATTATAATTTGCTGAAATAAATATCTCAATGGTGAAAAGCGTCTTTTTTTGTCGTTATTCAAGGTTTTTTTATAATAGAGTTCGACAAATATAAAATCAAAATATAAAGAATTATAAAAGTGAGGTAACAATACGGTCAGTTGTAGTTACAGCTTTCGTTTGAGAGTAATGTTAGTCTTGCGGATAGATGAAGGTGCATATGTTGTAACAGAACGAATAAGTACATGAGCACAATTATCCGGGAGGGATATGAGCATGAAAGCAATCGTCTGCAGTAAGTATGGTTCTGCTGAGATACTTAGAGTAGAAGAGATGGAAAAGCCAGTTCCTAAAGATAATCAAGTATGTATTAAAATTTATGCTGCATCATTGAATTATGGAAACGTGGCTCTTTTGAGAGGAAAGCCATTTCCGGTTCGCTTCGTCTATGGATTGCAAAAACCTAAGTACGCAATTCCAGGTGGAGATATCGCCGGCATTGTAGAAGCAGTTGGCCCCAGGGTTACACAATTTAAAATTGGTGATGAGGTGTTCGGAGATTTGTCAGGTTGCGGATGGGGCGGATTTGCAGAATATGTGTGTGCACCAGAAACGGCTGTTGTACATAAACCTATCAATATATCTTTCGAGGAAGCCGCAGCCACACCAATGGCAGCCGTAACGGCTTTACAAGCTTTGCGCGACAAAGCAAATATACGAGAAGGACAAAAAATACTGATATACGGAGCTTCGGGTGGTGTTGGAACATTCGCGGCACAAATTGCTAGAGCATTAGGGGGAGAGGTAACCGCGGTATGTAGTACGCGAAACGTAGCTATTTTGCAGTCTTTTAGCATAGAACATATTATTGACTATAAGAAAGAAGATATAAAACAGCACCTTCATAAATATGATGTCATATTAGGGGTGAATGGTTCACAGCCCCTTTCCATATATCGGCGTGCCTTACATGATCGTGGTGTTTTTGTATGTATTGGTGGCTCAGGTATGCAATTATTAAAAGTAATAACAATAGGGCCATTGCTTTCAATTGGCGGCAAAAAGAAAGTTACCAGCTTCTTACACAAACCCAGTAGGGAGGATTTAGAGGTCATAAAAGGCTTTTTAGAAGAGGGACAAATTAAGCCTGTTATTGAGAGGTGTTACCCTTTGGATAAAATTGCAGAAGCATTCACTTATTTTGAACAAGGACATGCGCAAGGAAAAATTATTATTACCGTATGAATAGGTAAAGGCAGGCCATATAACAGACACTTCATAGGTGTTATATTGCCTGCTTTTTATTATGGATAGACAGATAATGGCCAGCAAAGAATGTTTTCTGTTTTTTTGGTATTTCATATATATTTCCAAAATAATTTGGTATATTGATATAGTTTGTAGGTATAAGTGTTTATCAAATAGAAATGTTAGTGAACAAAGAAGTAAAAGAGATATAAGATTAAGATGCTGATTTTAACATGACAAGTTACTATATTTGTGTAAGCGATTTCCTAATATGAGAGGATAGGTAAAAAAGTATAATCATAATAATTAAAGCTAAAATATAGGAGAAATAAAACAACTATTAATTGAATTATTTAAATTTTTGAATTATGATTAAGTTAAAATTGGTTGATTATGGGTGGTATTTATGACAGATGTAAGAGGGGATTTGGATACGCTACAAATAGTCAGTTCCTGGATTGAAAGTTTAAGTCGACCTGAAAATATGTATGTAGTAGAACATGTAACCAAGGAAGCTGTACATGCCATTAAAAATGATGCAGTAAAAGAGACTTTAAATGTGATATCTTCTCAAGTACAAAACATAGCGGAGCAAATGGACAATATGCGTTGGCTTGTTAAGCACTATAGAATTCTGCATGAATTTGCGCAAACGTGTACAAAGACACTAAGTGAAGATGACTTGATGCAAAAAGCTTATGAAATGGTTTCACAAGTTATGCCAACAGATTCTTTTTATATTGCTTTATATAATGAAGGAGATGCATTTATTCATTTTCCTTTGTTAATGGATAATGACAAACGTTATCCTAGAGATGTTACTGAATTCGGAGAAAACTATACATCTAATGTAATACGAGCAAGAAAGATTGTCCATTTACAGGAGATAACAGAACCGGAAGAAGGAGACGCTTCATTTGGTGAGAACGAAACGAGATCAGGTATTTTCGTACCCATCATTATTAACGATGAAATAAAGGGAGTTATCTCTGCGCAAAGTTACGCTAATTATGCATATCGTAAAGAGCATGAGGAGCTGCTACAAATTATTGGTATGCAGGTGTTCAGCTCTATTGAAACAGCGAGGTTGTACAAGAAGATTTATACAATGTCTCAAACAGATGAACTAACAGGTCTCAAAAACCATCGTGCTTTTCATGAAGATCTATCACGTTATATGGAAGAACCAACAAAAGGAATTGCTATTGTTATGATTGATTCTGATAACTTAAAAAAAGTAAACGATACATATGGTCATGATATTGGCGATTTGTACCTGAAAGTATTGGCAAAAGGTATCCAAAGTATCAACTGTGATTGTATCGATGGATATAGATATGCAGGTGATGAATTTATGCTCATTATTAGGAACCACGAAAAAGAACATATCAAAGAAGCATATCAAAGGTTGAAGGTATATTATCAACAACATCCTATCGAGATAGAAATGGAAAAAGTTGAAGTATCTATTAGTGCAGGCGTGGCATACTATCCATTGCATGGTTCTAGTGTAGATCTCCTGAAAAAGTCTGCTGACACCGCTTTGTACTTAGCTAAGAAAAATGGCGGAAATCAGTTATATGTTGCCATGTAATCTAAACTCCATAACTTTACCCACCACTTATTTGTCTTATTGGACTAAGCTCTTCTCGATATGTTGAGAAGGCGTATAGCTCTTATGACTCATATAAGAAATTTATTCCAAATTCACAGATGACCTATTTACAAATAATATAAAAAATGAGACAATAAAGAAAATTCCGAAGGGAGGAAGTAAGTGTATGGAACCAACTAATTGCCAGTATTAATTTTTAAAAATTAATACGAGTTTTGTAACGAGTCGCAAAATGCCTATTTTGGTTAGGTTTATTTGTTATGCTCTTTATGGAATGACGGCAAATTAGAAGGTAACTTACTTACTAAAATCGGAATGATAATTTATAACAGGTGTATGCTTATTGAGCTATGTGCAGAAGTACTATGCTTGTTAACCGTACTTATATGCGGATAAATTATATTCATTGACCATTTTAGACCGTAGGAGGACTATCTTCTCTTACGGTCTTTTTATATGATGGCTGTGTTAAAGTCCAATGTTAATCGTTTGCACTTGTTGATGGGAGTGAAGGGGAAAGACTCTTGCGGGAAAAGCGAACACCCGTAACAAAAATCAATAACAAACTTTAACAGAGCTTGTATGAAAACTAAATAGTAATGAGGTTCTTCTTTGTCCTGTCCATAAAAAGTGTAACTTTTTATTACGGAGGAAAGAAGGGAATTATATGTTTGAATTGTTAGTGCAGGGCATTAAAAAGTATATGGATGCTACACTTGTTATTAAAGATGTGAGCTTTGAGGTATATGAGGGTGACAAGGTAGGAATTGTAGGAGCAAACGGCAGCGGTAAGAGTACGATCTTAAAATTGATTGCAGGGATTGAACCTATGCATTATTATCCGGGTTATCCACAGACGTCAAGCCCAGGCTATGATGAAGGTCTTATTCACAGACCAAGGGGAGCAACAATTGCATATTTGGAGCAATCACCGTCTTATCCAACCGGCTTAAAAGTGATTGACGTATTAAATAGGGCCTTTGAAGAGGTGCACAGTATCGAGCAGGAGATGCGCAACCTGGAAGTACAGATGCAAACCCTTGAAGGTGAGGCTTTAGAGAAGGTGCTGCACAAGTACAGTAATCTTGTACAGCAATATGAGGCAAAGGGCGGTTATGAGATAGAAGAAAAGCTAGGTAAGGTTTGTACGGGGCTTAAGTTTAGCCAGGAGTTTTTAAACAAAGATTTCGATTTATTAAGCGGAGGCGAAAAAACAACGGTAGTGCTAGGTAAGCTGCTCATTCACAATCCAGATATTTTACTGCTTGATGAGCCGACAAACCATCTGGATATGGAAGCTGTTGAGTGGCTAGAGGGCTACTTAAAGAACTATAAAGGGATAATTATCATTGTGTCTCATGATCGGTATTTTCTCGATCATGTTGTAACCAAAATTGTTGAAATCGAAGATATGGAGTCAATCTCTTATAAAGGTAATTATTCTTCCTTTGTAGCACAAAAGGAAGAAAATATGCGCATTCAATATGAGCATTTCCGCGAACAGCAAAAGAAAATCAATTCCATGGAGAAGACTGTAACGGAATTGCGCGACTGGGCGATGCGCGCTGATAATAATAAGTTCTTTAAAAGAGCGGCAAGCATTCAAAAGAAGCTCACAAAAATGGAGCGCATCGACAAACCAATTTTTGAAAGACGGAACATGAGGCTGGATGTAAAGGCAGCGCAGCGCTCTGGCAATGAAACCATTAAGGCAGAAGGGTTATCTAAAAGCTATGGCAATCGCATAATCTTTAAAAATGCTGATCTCATGGTTCGCTATGGAGAAAGAGTGGGTCTCATTGGTGCAAACGGCAGCGGAAAAACGACCTTTTTAAAAATGCTGTTTGGTGAGGCAGCACCGGACAGTGGCATTGTGCAATTAGGTGCGAATGTCATGGTAGCATATTTACCGCAGCACATTACGTTTCATGATGAAGAAATGACCGTATTAGAATGCTTTAGAGAAAATATCTCGCTGCCAGAGGGGAAAGCGCGCGAGTATTTAGCAAAGTTTATGTTTTACAAAAAGAGTGTCTTTAAAAAAGTGAAGCAGTTGTCAGGTGGAGAGCGAATTCGCTTGAAATTAGGCATGTTATTATATCAGGATGTTAATTTGCTTATCCTTGACGAACCGACAAATCATCTTGATATTCAATCTATTGAAACCCTAGAGGAAGCGCTTGAGGACTTTGACGGTACAATCTTCTTTATCTCACACGACCGCTACTTTATGAATAAAATTGGTGAGCGTATCGTAGCAATTGAGGAGTATGCGTTTAAAAGCTATATGGGTAATTACGATTATTATAAAAGTGTTAAAGCGAAGCAAGTTGAAGAACCAGTAAAAAAGAGTGTGAAGACAGCCAAGCCAAGTATTGTTGCTGATAATAAAAAAGACGAAATGGTAAAGGCAAAAGTGCTGAAAAGAATTGAAGAGCTAGAAGGGAAAATGAAAGCGTTAGATGTAGCTATGACAAGTCCAGATGTAGGATACGAGAAACTAAGCGAGTTATACGAACAAAAGGATGCATTGAGTCAGGAGCTAGAGGAAGAGATGGAAATTTGGTTACGTATGGAAGGATAAATATTATTAAAAAGACGGAAATGCAAACGATGCATTTCCGTCTTCATTTTTAGGCTACAAGCATTTGAACGATTTCCGCTTAGCTAACGCTTGAAGTGTGAGATTTCTACGAACATCTACCGACATTCATATCCCACCTACTCATTGTGCTTTAGTCTTCTCATTCTCTGATGTAGCAAACCATTAGAATGATTATTTTGACCAATTACGAATTCGCTCATATAGTAGGTTATATATTTTCCGTATTTGCTTTTTGTATGAGATAGCAGTTCGTCGACATAGTACACACCAGTTGGAATTGCATCCAAAAGCAAGCTACTCAATCCTGCATATATGCCACAAGCGACTTGAAAATAAGTTGCATTGGTTTTATATGTTTGAAAAATTTCACTGCTCTTCATTGAATTATACATGTATCTTTCGAGATTTTCATATACAAGCAGCACGCCGACAAGATCCTCACCCTCTACCTCCCCTTCAGAAGGGTCAATCACTTGTTGCTTCCAGTCCCAGAGTTTATCCGTATCACTAAGATTATTTCGAATTAATTCAGTAGTGTGCTCGTTCACACGGTATATGAATCCTATTTCCATATCATATAATTTTCCTAGTGTTAGAACTTCCTCATGAGGCATCAGACAGCCATAAAACTCTCTCTTTCCTAGTTTTACTTTATACTCTGACTCGTACACTTCTTCATACAAGTAAAGCGGCAGATGATGCTTAACGAACATAGGGTAACTTAAAATGGCTTCATCGAGAAAGCATTCTACCGACCATGATGTATATATGGTTTCAGATTCAATCATTTTCTTGTCGGCAAAAAAGGATGTGTCATGTTCTACAATATAGCAGGCTAAGGGTTTCTCTTCAGGATTATCTTCTATTAATTTAAGTGCCATCCACTGCACGACTCCTGGATTCATACCGGAACTTATAATCGCTTTCGTGTTTGTAAAGTCTTTTTTTCTATTTTCAAATCGGCCATAGCGTTCTGTGAGTGGAAAACCGTATAAGCTGCTGTCTTCATCAACCAGAGTATTTTCTAAGGCTGTATTGACGTAATAAACTCCTAATGCATTACAGCATGCAAGCATTTCAATGGTATCGGCCCATGACACATCTATTACAACTTTTGTATGTGTTGTTTCTAAATGTTTATGAAACGTACTGTTATCTTTTAAATCAAATTCTAGAAGGGTAAGCTTGTCTTTTAAGTTTGGGAATAACTGAGCATAATAATCTATCGGTTTTTGATTCATATCAATTAAATAGAATGTAGTGTGCAAAAGGATCTGATGTAAGGGATCTTGCTTATCTACGATTGATTGATTCAGAATAGATAGTACGGACTTAGCGACCCCTCCACCACTTCCGAGAATAGTAATCGCGTATGGGGCGTTCATTACAGCTCTCCTTTATCAAGTATTTAAAATAGTTTATGAATACTTGATAAAGATTGCTTGTACCATACTACCAAATAAAATAATAAAGTAGAGAAAGTCTTTATAAGGTATGCAAGTATTCTCAGTGAATACATGTATATGAAAGGGCAGACTTTTTGTAAAGTCTGCCTTTTTGTACGCAATATGAAATCGTTTATATTATTCCACTTTTGTTCTTATACATGTGTATCTCCATGTATATAGGAATCTATGATGTTTTGGTGCAAGGGAGGTGCTTGAACTGCAACCTCAATATGCATAAATTGCTCAACATCAAACAATCCTGTGTCTGTCAGCTTTAAGGCAGGGATTACAGGCAGTGTTAGGAACGAAAGTGTTAGAAATGGATTGAAGTTGCCTGTAAAACCAATTTGAGGTAATGTTTTTTTCAACATGCTAAGTTCTGTGTTTACAGTATGAAAATCCTTTTCAGACATTAATCCAGCAATCGGCAATGGTAGAGCCTGTAGGATTGCTCCATTTTTTACAATCACAAGACCACCTTTTAGTTGCTTGAGAGCGCGAACAGCAACTTGCATGTCGTAATCATTGGTCCCTGTCGCAACAATGTTGTGAGAGTCATGTGCAATTGTTGTGGCGATGGCTCCTTCTTTTAGTCTAAATCCTTTTACAATGCCCTTCCCAATATTACCTGTATGTTTATGTCGTTCTACGACTATCATTTTAAGTTGGTCCGCTTCCACAGAAGGGCAAAAATATCCGTCCTTCACCTGCACGTTTTCAATGAGCTTGTATGTTCTTAACTGGTTTGGAATGATGCCGATTATATGAGCTTGCTTGGACTCTCCAATTGGAATTTGCAAGTCTTTTTCTGTAAGTTCGGGAATATGAACGGTTTCTGTCAGCTGCGGCAGCGGTTGATTCTTGCACAATTCTTCGCCAACGTACATACCGTTTTTTCCGACAAGTGTTCCGCCCCTAAATACCTCTGAGATGATAACTGACTCCAGGTCATCAAGCAATAGGAAATCTCCCTCAAATCCCGGTGCTATGGCTCCTTTTGTATGCAAGCCATAGCACTCTGCCGCATTCAAAGAAGCCATTTGAATAGCAAGCAGCGGAGAGATGCCGTATTGAATTGCTAAACGCACGTTGTGGTCAATACTCCCTTCTTTGATTAAGTCATCCAAATGTTTATCATCTGTGCAGAACAGAAAGCGACGTGCATTATGAATCGTTACAGCTTGTATAAGAGACTGTAAATCCTTTGCGACAGAGCCTTCACGAATCAATACGTACATACCACGTCTGATTCGATCTAACGCCTCAGAAGCTGTCGTACATTCATGATCGGTGGTAATGCCTGCGGATTTATAGACATTTATAGCGTTTGTGTCGAGTCCGGCCAGATGACCATCAATTTGGTTTCTATGTGTTAATGTAGTTGTGATTTTATCAAGCATACTGTTCTCTGCGTGCAAGACAGACGGATAATCCATCACTTCAGCTAAACCATGAACACGTTTGTGCTGGAAGAACGGTTCTAAATCAGCGGCATGTAGCTCTGCGCCTGCATTTTCAAAAGGAGTCGCAGGTACACAAGAAGGAAGCATAACACGTACATCCAGTGGAATGTCCTCTGCGTTTTCAAGCATGTATTGAATTCCTTCGGCGCCAGATACGTTTGCGATTTCATGTGGGTCTGTAATTACAGTGGTCACCCCGTGCGGCAGAACGACCTTTGCGAACTCGGCGGGACTGATCATAGAAGATTCAATATGAACGTGACCATCAATGAAAGCGGGACAAACATAGCGACCTTTTGCGTCAATAATTTGCTTGCCTTCAAATTCTCCAATGCCAACGAACATCCCATCTGAAATTGCTACGTCGCCTTCAATAATCTCAAGGTTAAATACATCAATAATGCGTCCATTTTTAATTACAACATCTGCAGGTGTTTGCTTACCCGCCGCCATAATGTGTTTTTTTAATTGCTCTTTTCTTGTTGTCATTTTTCTCGTCTCCTTCATGCAAAATAAAAAACCTTAGGTACCTAAGGTTTGACATAGAGAAGGAGAAAAGAGGCGCTTCACCTACGAAAAAGGGTAGGGAAACTCCATCCTCCTCGTAGTCAAACCATTTACGGCGGTTTGGTAGAAACTTTTGGACCATATCTCCAATATTATACGAGTGGATTGTATATTGTTCGTAAATTGATTAGTTAACATTCTAGCTATCTAGGGGAATGGTGTCAATGGTCATTGTGAAAATTTGAAAATTAAAAAAGGAGTGGGGGGATTTAGGGTAAATAAGACACTGAATGCTCCTGTTTTTTCTTTGTCCCCCCGCCTTCATTACGGTCTATAAAGAGCAAATTGTCCTTTTAGTTATTGTGATTGTTGCTAAACATGCTGTGGTATTCAAAAAATGGAGAAGATGTGTATCATATAAAGAAGGAGCAGACTATACAAATTGTCTGCTCCTTTTCTGTTAAGCTTCTTCGTTGATAATGACGCTTCTTCCTCGCATTTTTAAAATGAGCGGAATGACCATCCACATGACTGCAGTCAGCAAAAAAATAAGAGAAACCGGCTTTTGTAGGAAAATGCTGTAGTCACCGTTCGACGTTGTTAGGGCCCGGCGCATATTGTTTTCAATCATAGGGCCGAGTACAAGACCAAGCACGAGCGGAGCAACCGGGAAATCGTTTTTAGTTAGAAAATAACCAGCGACACCGCAGGCAATAAGGAGAAATAAATCGAAAGTAGTAAATTGCACCGCGTATACCCCGAAAATTGAAATTGCTATAATGAGTGGGAGTAAGTATTTCACCGGTGTTTCAATAATTTTCGCAAATATCTTTACAAGCGGCATATTTAAAATGAGGAGCATTACGTTACCGATAAACATGCTAGCGATGAGTCCCCATGCAACTTGTGGATGATCATTGAATAAAAGAGGGCCCGGCTGTACGTTATACATGATTAAAGCGCCCATCAAAATGGCGGTTGTGCCGGAACCCGGGATGCCAAGCGTCAGGAGCGGAATCATCGCGCCGCCGGACGCTCCGTTGTTTGCTGACTCCGGAGCTGCGACTCCTTCAATCGCACCTTGCCCAAACTTGCCAGGCTGTTTGCTGAGTTTCTTTTCGGCAATATAGGAAAAGAACGAAGCCAGTGTCGCTCCTGCTCCAGGTAAAATGCCGATAAAAAATCCAAGAAGCGAGCCGCGAATGATTGGTCCTGTGCTTCTTTGCAAGTCTTGCTTTGTCGGCAAAACCCGTCCAATTTTTGCGATTTCTCCGCCAACTTCATCTTTTTCTAAAATGGTTTTAAACACTTCACCAAGTGCGAATAACCCTACCGCAACCGTCAAAAATTCCAAGCCGGAATATAAGACTGGCAGATCGTATGTGAATCTGGCAACTCCTGATACGTTATCCATTCCGATGGTTGCCAACAATAAGCCAACCACTGTCATAATTAGCGCTTTAGTCATCGATTTTCCCGCCAGACCGCTTACTGCGCAAAGTCCTAAAATCATCAGAGAGAAGTACTCGGCTGGTCCGAAGGAGATGGCGATGGCCGATAACGGCTGCGCCAAAAGAACTAGACCAATCAATGACACCAGTCCTGCTACAAAGGAACCGATTGCGGAAATGGATAAAGCTGCGCCGGCGCGACCTTGCCGTGCCATTTGATAGCCGTCTAACGCCGTAACAACAGAAGACGATTCACCTGGCGTATTCAATAGAATGGATGTTGTGGATCCCCCGTACATTGCACCGTAATAGACACCTGCAAGCAAAATAATAGAGCTCGCCGCGGCTGATTCCGGATCCAGACCTGATGTCAAGGTGGCTGTTACCGGTATGAGAAGAGCTACGCCGCTCATCGGACCGATGCCCGGAAGAACGCCGACTGTTGTCCCGATTAGAACACCGACGAAGGCGAATACCAGGTTATGCCACTGAAGAGCTTCAATAAATCCGTTTGTGAGAAATTGTATTGTTTCCATAGCACGCCTCCTAGTTCAGCCATACAGGAAAGCCCGGAATTGAGCCCTGTAGCACTTCAACGAATAAGTAATAGACGCCGTAAGAAAATACGCCTGAAATCAGCAGTGTTTTCCATAATCCACCTCGCTCCATAACTTGGAATCCGATTACAAGGAATACGAAGGTTGTAATTACATAGCCGATGGTTTCCAGTAACGCCGCATACAGTATTGCTACAATGAGGATAATGAAAAATCTTTTATAATCCAATGATGACTTTTTTCGTTCTGTCCCGTAGTAACGGAAGGTTTCAAAGAATAGGCGTATACTTAACAAAACAAGAATGGCGCCGAGAAAGGTAGGGAAAATGTCCGGACCCACAGTGCTTCCATATGCGCTTGTGGCAATCTTTCGACTTTCAACTAAGAAGCCTATACCGGCGATAAAAAATACAAAGCTTATATATCGATCGAATGTTCTGCTCATTATAATGATTCCTCTCCTAATTTTAAATAGGGGAAGAATAGTCCTCCCCCTTGGTATTATTTCGCCATGCCAAGAGCTGTCAAAAGCTCTTTGACTACTTTGTCTTGCTCATCTAAGAATACTTTGAAATCAGCAGCATCCTTGAATTCGCTTTCCCAGCCGTTCGCCTGCAGTTCTTTTTTCCAAATTTCATTTTTGTTCAGAGCCTTTAGCTTTTCTTCCCAGTATGCAACTTCATCCTTCTTCATTCCCTTTGGACCAAAGACACCACGCCAAACCGTAAAGTCCGCTTTGATCCCAGCTTCTTCAAAAGTAGGCACATCCTGCAGCAGACCACCAAGGCGTTTCTTTGCACTGATAGCAAGCACCTTCACTTTGCCTGCTTTTACATACTCTCCTACACTGGAAGTGTCCGTCGCAATCGCATCAGCGTTTCCACCGAGCAACGCTGCCAGCGCTTCACCGCCGCCGTCATAGGAAACATATTTGACCGCCTTTGGATTGACGTCGTACTTATAGGCCGGAAGAATTGCAACTAAGTGATCCATGGAACCAGGAGCAGATCCACCTGCCATGGTAACCTTTTGCGGGTTGGTTTTGATTGCTTCTAGCAATGATTTCAAATCTTGATACGGGGAATCCGCTTTGACAACAATCGCACCGTAGTCCTTTGTCAGTTGTGCAAGTGGTGTCGTATCTCTATACCCATATGGGCTGTTTCCTTCCTTCTTGTCATGATTAATTAAAATAGGTGGTGAGCTGACGAATAGTTTATAGGGATTGTTTTTATCTTGTGTTGCATACTCTGCCAAAAACACCGTTCCGCCGCCTCCTGGTTTGTTCTCAACTGTGATGGTTTGCTCTACAAGTTTTGTTTCCGTCAGCACCTTTGACAAGGAACGTGCTGTTTTATCCCAACCCCCCCCAGCTCCAGATGGCGCGACAATTGTGAGCGGTTTCTTTGGATAATCTTTATTCGTCCCTGAAGTTTCTTTTGCTCCACCGCATGCAGCTAGATTTAATGCGAGCATACCAGCAAGCAATACCCCTGCAACTTTCTTCATTTAAATTCCCTCCATATCATTTTTTACATATTAAAAAGACAGCATGTAAGCGCTGTCTTTAAGTTATCAGAAAAATTTTTTTATTTTAAGTTTTTGTTCATAAGGTCATTAAATGTAATATTTTTTATTTTGTTCATAAAATTCACGATTGAACTTGGAAATACCGTCGTTCTGGACGTCCCACACTTCCGTAAATTAGATCAGCCCGTACTTTTTTCTGTGAGATGAGATATTCCAAGTACCGTCTGGCAGTAGAGCGGCTGACACCAGAGCGCTTACTCAATTCCTCAGCGGTTACGCCATAGCCGCCTATTGTAGAAGTGCACTTCAAGATTTTATCTAGCGTGAGCGGGTCAATTCCCTTTGGTGCGCAATCCTGTTGTTTTTCAAAAATTTGCTTTCCAATATTCCACATACTCTCAATCTGCTCAAGCGACAGTTCTTTCTCTTGCTGTAGCTTTTCAAGCTGAGAGGCATAGTTTTTTAGGCTCTTCTCAAAGCGATCGAAGGTGAGGGGTTTTACAATGTAATCAAATACACCACCCCTTAGCGCATGTCGCACTATATCCGCTTCAGAAGCAGCAGTAATCATAATGATATCAATATCGGGAAAGTGCCCTCGAACGTATCTTACAAGTTCAATCCCACGCATGTCCGGCAAATACACATCGAGCAAAATAAGCTGCGGCCGCAAGAGTTTTATCCATTCCTTTGCCTGTTCGCCGGTCGCGGCAGTCCCGACGACACGAAAACCCTCTATTTTTTCGGTAAAACGGTGGTGAATATCCGCAATACGGAAATCGTCTTCGACAATTAATACTTCAATAACTTGTAGCATGCGCCTCATTCCTTTCTTTTGGAATCGCAATAATAAAGAGTGCTCCATTCCAATCGCCTCTCTCAATCGCAACCGTACCGTTCAGCTCTTTTACGAGCTCTTTGACCTTTGCCAGCCCGTAGCCACGTTGATTTGTAGCTTTTGTGGAAAAACCGCGCTGAAAAATATGAGGAAGCAACCTATCATCAATACCAGGTCCTGAATCCTCTACCTCTATTAATATATCATTGCCCATGTCTGTCACAAACAGCCGGACTTTTCGATTGTATACATCATTTTTCTCTACTGATTCAAAGGCATTTGTGATTAAGTTTCCCAGAATAGAAACAACGTGGCTACTGTCTATATAAGGAGGCAACTTGTCTAAGCTACTCTCCCTGTCAAATACAAAGTCGATTTTTAGCTCACGTGCCCGGTTATAAAAACCGATTAGGATACCACCTAACCAGGGATTGCGCAATCGTTTCATAATGAACTGTGTAAAGTCATGCTGCACTGCCGTCTCTTTATGAACAAGCTCCAGCGCTTCCTCATAAGATCCTAATTGAATTAAACCTGACAATGTATAAAGCAAATTATTAAACTCATGCGTCTGTGCGCGTAATGCCTCTGTGTAACGCTTGACCTGTGAAAGCTCCTCTGTAAGTTGATCTATTTCAGATTTAAGCCGAAAACTTGATACAACTCCAATTACTTCATCTCCCTGCTTCACAGGTACGCGATTTGCAATAACTATTTTGTCCCCTAAGTACAGTTGCTTGTCGAGTTGTCGTTCGCCGGTATGAAGGACATCCATTATGGATGTTGTCGGTACTATCTCTAGTACATGTTTGCCGATGACTGTATCCCAACGGTCAAGAGATAGAATTTCTGCTGCAGTTTGGTTAACCAAGCTGATTTTCCCTGTCTTGTCAGTAACCATGATTCCTTCTCTCACAGATTGGATAATGGCCCGGTGCTCTTCATATAGTTTAGATATTTCTTCTGGCTCAAAGCCGAACATAAGGTTTTTGATATTGCGCGCTAAATAGATAGAGCCCACAGTACCCATTAGGAGTCCTGATGCCGCAATCCATACAATCAACTTCCCATAGTCGTGCGCAATTTCATAAATATTCTTCATGAGAAATCCTACTGAGACGATTCCAATAATAGTACCGTCTTCATCGCGAATAGGAGCTTTTCCACGCAGTGAGAGACCTAGCGTGCCTGTTGCTTTGGATATGTAGGAGACACCGTTCTCAAGAGCGAGTTCATTATCTCCTCCTACCATTTTTTCACCGATTCGATCCGGATTCGGGTGGGAATAGCGTATGCCTTCTTTATTGCCTATAACAATAAACTCTGCTGTTGTTTCAATACGAATTCTTTCCACGAGAGGCTGAAGCTGTTCCCAGGGCTTTTCTGTGCGAAAGGCTGCTCGTACCTCAGGCATTGTCGCAACAGTCTCCGCAACATTTAAAGCTTGTTCCCCGAGTTGCTGCTCTGTGGTACGCGAAAGCATGTAGTATAAAAGGAGACTGATTTGAATGAGAATAATCATAATTAAAGCAACAATAAACAAGGTAATTCTAGGTTGTAGCTTCAGTTTCTTAAACCTCAATTTTAATGCCCCTTCTTTTTTATCTAAAATTTTAAAATAATTAGAGATATTTGTACAGGTAGGAACGTGTTACTACGATAACAAGAAGCCTCCATAATCGATAGACGCTTCAATTTCAAGGTTGCTCTAACTTTATATTTTAAGGGTGTAGCTTATTTAAGATTGTCATCATTTAATGTATATTCAAAAATATTTTGACGGTTTAGTTGTTAAAACATATGTTTCTGCGCTTAATTTGGGGTAATTTTTTCCAGATGTAGTAGGTGATTTGGTATCATTTAGTGGAAATAGACAGAAGTAAGCTAAAAGCATAATAAGAAATAAACCCAAGTCAAAATAGCTAGCGAAATATTGTTTTTGTTAATTATTTGCCTGATAATTCTAATTGTCAGATTTTTGTTTGAGGAGGAATGCTATATAAACCTATTGAACAATGATACAAGGTATATATTTGTATCTGTATGGGAAAGATTGCTTGAAAACTATGAAACTATCAATGAGTAGGAGGGATGATATGTACAAGAAATCCAAAATGTCGAAGGCCATGGGGATTGCGTTGTCAGCAACTTTGTTGTTGTCTCCCACACTGAGCTCCCAAGCACAAATGTCCGCTTCATCACCAAAAAGCACAGATGAGCAGAAACAGCTAGATAACCAAAATGCTATACAAGAAGCCAAGATGACTTCTATCGCCAGCGGTGAAACGCGTACCATTACATTGCTGACGGGTGATGTCATTACTGTCACAGGAATCGGGGACGGTAAAATCACAATTGATATCGAACCTGTAGATGGGGGAGAAGACCGGACACGAATTATGACAATCAATAACGAAACGTTCGTCATTCCAGAAAAGGCGATGCCGTATGTGGCATCCGAGCAGTTGGATCAGGATTTATTCAATATAACAAAATTGCTAGAATACGGATATGACGATTCAAAGGTGAGCAGCGTTCCAATCATCGTGCAATACACAGCAGGAAAAGCGAGAGCTTTGGGTGCTGTACCGACGCCGCCTGCCGGATCTCAACAAACGCGTGTATTGGAAAGTATTCAGGGCGCCGCTCTTTCGACTGATAAGACAAAAGCGGGTGAATTTTGGAAAGCGCTAACAAAAAATTTGGATGTGAGATCCGTAAAAGCGAAAGCAGCTCCTCTCCAATTGGAGGCAGGAATCCAAAAAGTATGGTTGGACGGCAAGGTGGAAGCTAATCTGGATAAAAGTGTTCCGCAAGTAGGTGCCCCGACCGCATGGGAAGTGGGATACGATGGAAAAGGAACAACGGTGGCGGTACTTGATACGGGTATTGATCAAGATCATCCTGATATCGCACCTCAGCTTGACGACGCCGTCAATTTTGTACCGGGCGAGGACATCAATGATTATAACTCCCATGGTACGCATGTCGCTTCGACCGTATTAGGCACAGGTGCGGCCTCTGAAGGACGCAATAAAGGTGTGGCACCGGGTGCACGCCTTGTAGTGGGAAAGGTACTAGCCAATAATGGAACTGGTCAAGATTCTTGGGTAATAGACGGAATGGAGTGGGCCGCAGATAAAGCGAAGATCGTCAATATGAGTCTAGGCTCATCAGAGGCAAGTGATGGAACAGACCCGATGTCACAGGCTGTGAATCGGTTGAGCGCTGAAAAAGGTACGCTTTTCGTCATTGCTGCAGGTAACAAAGGCGGTGACAGCATGATTGGTGCGCCCGGAGCCGCAGATGCTGCACTTACGGTCGGAGCTATTTCTAAAACAGATCAATTGGCTTCCTTTTCCTCCAGAGGTCCGCGTTTAAATGATTATGCAATCAAGCCAGATTTATCCGCGCCTGGTGTTGGAATCGTGGCGGCACGTTCCCAATATTCTTCAGGAAGTGGCGTGTATATGTCGAAGAACGGAACATCTATGGCAACGCCGCATGTAGCAGGAGCAGCTGCAATCGTGGCGCAAAAACACCCAGATTGGACGGGCGAACAAATCAAACAAGCGTTAATGAGCTCCACGAAGCAGTTACAAAATCTCAAACCGTATCAAATCGGAGCAGGGCGTTTGGACATCCCGGCTGCGCTTGGCGATATCCAGGCGACAGGATCTGTGTCCTTCGGCTTCTTTGATTGGCCGCATGCTGAAAACGAAGTAATCGAACGCACTGTGACATACACAAATGATAGTGATACAGATGTGACACTAGATTTAGTTCCTGTTTTTGCTAATGATAAAAACCAACCGGCACCGGAGGGTATGTTAAAGGTGTCTGCTGACAAAATCACAGTTCCAGCAAAAGGAAGCGTATCCATCAAGATATCTGTCGATGCAGGCAAAGGCGCTTTAGGGACTAAATACCAAGGACAGCTTTTCGCCAACGTCAACGGTAAGACAGTTGCCCATACCGCGATGGCGATGGTGAAGGAAGACGAACGCTACAACCTGAAGCTACAGGCGTTTGATCGTGATGGCTCTCCGAATTTGGCATACGCTTTGGTGTATAGTCCTGGTTGGGGAGAGCGTTTAGTGGAAGTTAACGGTTCCACAGAATTGCGTGTTCCTGTCGGTACATATTCCATCACATCCTTAATGGAGGTCGATACAAAGACGGATAATAAGGGAGTCGCTTTTGTCGGGGATCCAGAATTCGAGGTCAAGAAAGATAGTACACTTGATCTGGATGCACGTCAGGCTCGTGAGGTAAAGGCGGAGGCGCCTAAAAAGAATGAACCGTCTTTCAAAAGAATGGAATACTTCATTAAAACTAGTAAAGGCCGTACCGGACAATTATGGCAGCTACCATCTACAGTGGACAAAATATATACGGTTCCTGTCCAGAAGATGGATGATGGTAACTTTGAACTCGCTGTACGTTGGCGCCTTATCAAGCCAACTCTAACAATTAAATTACAAGGCAAAGAGCTGGATGATCTCCCGCAGATAGGTGTGACGAACTTGGACGGTGAATACCGATTGCCTGTGGTATATGTCGGAAAAGGTGGGGCTACTGATTACGCTGGCTTGGATGCAAAAGGGAAGATTGCTGTTGTGGAGCGAAGCGATGAAGTAAGCACACAGCAGCGAGCGGCAGCTGCGATCGCTGCTGGTGTGAAGCTGTTGCTTGTAGTAAATGACAAGCCGCAGGAATTGCGGGAAAGCTATGTAGATGCAAACAGAAAAAGCGTTCCATTAGCAATCGCAGCTGTCAGCGGTACGGAAGGTGCATCTCTTGTGGAAGCCGCACGTTCAGGGAAGTTGATGCTGGATGTGGAAGCTGTACGAAATACCCCATATTTATATGATTTGGTGAAAGCTTATAACGACGTGATACCAGCAGGAAAAGAAGCGCTTTTATACGCCCCTACAGAAGATGAACTGGCGAAAGTAGATAGCCGTTATTATTCTGATCGGCTGGCTTCTGGTGAAGAATGGCGTTTTGATTTCCGTCCGCATCGTTCTCTTGATAGAAAGTTAGATTTGGATGACATAGACCTACCGATGAAGCGGGAAGAATGGGTATCCGTAACGCCTGGATCGACATGGTATCAAAAAGCAATGATTACAGATGATTTTTGGGAAGTGCGTGATAAACTCACAACATATAACCCAGGAGGGCGTTCAGAAAACCATTGGTTCGCACCTGTTGTTCGTCCAGCTTTTAGTGAAAGCTTCTACGCACCTTATCGAGAAGGGAATAATGTCCATCTTAATGTTCCAGCTTGGAGTGATGGTGGTATGCATGCGGGTTTCCTCGATCCGAGCACATTGGATGACACAGTGAAAAAGCTGTATCAGGGAGATACTTTGATCCATGAATCTAAAGGACAGGGGCTTGTGTCACCATTGGGTTATCCATTTCCAAGTGAACGAACACAATATCGCTTAGTGAGTGATTCAAAGCGTGATCCAGCACGTTGGCATACATCTGTCCAAACGCATACAGAGTGGAAGTTCTGGTCAGATTTTGAAAACAAGCGTGTAACATTACCTTTGCTTGCGCTACATTACGATATTAAAACAAGCTTAAGCGGAGACTCATTAGCGGGTGCTACTATGAAGCTAGGACTATCCGCAACGCATATTGCGGGTGCAAAAGGAGCAGGTAATATTGAAGGTGCAACACTTGAGGTTTCTTTTGACGAAGGGAAAACATGGAGCACCGAGCAGTTGAAGCGCAAAGACGGAAAGTGGGTTGCATATATTAAGCACCCGAAAAAGCACGGTGGCTCTGTATCACTTCGTGCAAGTGCATGGGACGATGCTGGCAACAGCATTAAACAAGAAATTATTAAGGCGTATGGATTGCGGTAATAGTTAAGAGACAAAAAAAGAACCCGTTCAACATATTAGATTGAACAGGTTCTTTTTTGTTTTTGCAGTTGATACCCTATTTCTAACAATTCAGAAATGAATTGATTTATATCTCCTACGAGTATTCCACCATGTCCAGTACACATCACATCCGCATCAAATCGTCGAATTTCCTCTAATCCGTTCAGGAAAGATTGTAATAAATAATCCAATTTTCACCTCTAACTATAGAAAAGTATTTATAACTGCTAAAGCATAATTCTATGCTTTTATTAAAAAAGCCTTTTTATCTATAAGGCTCTGTTAAAGTGTGTTGTTGATTTCCGTTACGGGAGTTCGCTTTCCGCAGACGGTCAGGGAGCCTCCTCAGCGCTATGTGCCTGTGGGGTCTCCCTTTGAATCGCTTTTCCCGCAAGAGTCTCACCCCCTTCACTCCAATCAACAAGTGCAAATGATCAACAGTAGGCTTTAACACAGCCATCTATAAAATAATGAAGAGATGGCGACATTCTTGTTTAAAAGTAGCTTAATATGCAGCGCCAATCCTATCAATTCGGTTTGTCCATATTCCTCCTGTATAGCCATCGGGCAAACGTTTTAAATCTGCCTTTGTGTCAAATCCCTCTGACCAATTTCCGCTTCCAGCCACAATAATGACGCGGGTGTTTGCTTCCTCCATGCGCTGTAGGAATTTATGTGGCCATCCCCATAGATAAGAGGTGTATTTTTCCGGAATATGTAGCTGTGTGTTTTTACATGAAGCTGGAATTTTTCCAGTCCAGCCTATGCCTTCGTATGATAACAGGCAACGCTTCAAGGTCGCTTTTGACATGACACGCAGTTCAGGTAACTGTTCCTGTAATATTTCAATTGGCTTATCTCCACCGTAAACAGTCAATGTTTTTAAGCGTTTGTCGGGCAAAGTAAATAAATACTGAGCCAACTGTATCCCTTCGGCCGGATCATCACTTTTGATGTGAATCAAAAACTCCTGCTCCGGAAATTGAGTTAACACTTCGTCTAAAGAGGGCATAAGTCCTACACCCTTGCCGCGAAACGGATGCGTTTTTCCGTTATCTGCTGTGTAGCCGTAGCCGATATCCAATTGCTTTAACTCATCCATTGTATAATCTGCCGGCAAGCCCGTAGCGTTTGTTCGGCAATCTAATGTCCAATCATGAAACACTGCAAATTGTCCATCTTTTGTTGGTCTGATATCAAATTCTACGACGTCAGCCCCTGCACGAAAAGCTGCTTCCATTGAAGGTATGGTATTTTCTAGATAAGGGTGCTCTGGTTTGAAGATTCTTTCTGCTGTACAAGTGTCTCCTGTAATGCCTTCCATACTAAAGGTTTGACCAAGCCCTCGATGCGCAAGCAAAAGGGGTTCCCCACTTTTGTTTTTGCTTAATATAGAACTATTATTCATGAACATAAAGATAATTAACAAAGAAAAAACAAGTCCTGCTTTTTTAAGTTTCACTTTCATAACCTCCGTTATCATTGTAAGATTAAGAGTGTTTTTGTTTTATCATATCGCTTTTTCAAAATGACACAATGACGAAAAAGTGATAAATACATAATAAGTTTCTTAATTATATAAGTACGGATAGGAAAATCGCTGATGTATGGTCCAAGAGTAGACATCTTGCGAGGTGTTCTGGCTCTTTTGTTTTGGTTCTGTCTATATGTCGGAAAACTACACGAGCTTATATACTGAGAAATGACAGGTTAGGAGCGTGCAAAATGGATACATCCTCTTTTTTAATGGTAGAACGCGGAGTTCCTTTTGCAGAAGGAAACATGTTTTCGTTACAGCAGTCGTTACTGATACTGGGCAGGAGAGGAAGCGGATGGGAACCGGATATTTCCTTTCAAAATGTGTTTATTTCAAGACGACATGCCGCAATTTATTATAAGAATGGAAGCTACTGTATTAAAGATTTAGAAAGCAAGCACGGAACCTTTTTAAATGATACACAGCTGCTTCCTAACAAAGGAATTACATTGAAGCATAATGATAGAATTTCACTGGCAAGCGGTCAAATTATTCTTTCCTTCATGTCGCAAAATATGGATGAGACACTAGAGCTAGCACCTATTAGGATACATGAAGAAAGCAGCTCTCAAGATCTAAGATTCAATGCCATCAAACAAGAAATCACTGTACAAAATGAAACCTATTCTTTTTCCGAGAAAGAGTACAAATGTTTAGAACTTTTACTGCAAAATAAAGACCAATTTGTGTCTAAAGAAGAACTAAAAAAATGGGTATGGTCAGAGCGGATTTATATAGAAGGAAGCTCAGATGTAAGTCCAGAAGAGTTGAATGCATTAATGTACCGCATACGTAAAAAAACGAGTGGTGTGTTAATGATTGAGAATATTAGAGGCAAAGGATATATTGTGTCTGTAAATATGTGAAGATAGGACTGCATGCCGCAGTCCTATTTTTATGTACCGAATACATCCTGCAAATGCTTATGTAAGTCGCTCATATACTTATCAATATCTGGATTAGCAACAACATCGTGACAAGAAAAGGTTTTAAGAGATTCCATCCCTACAAATTCGTGTGCTTTATGCAAAGACAACAAGCTTTCCTCTAACGATTTCCCTTCCATAAACTCGTTTACGTTTTCAAATACATGTTCAGGTGCATTCCATGTTGTTGAAAACATTACTTTTTTCCCTTGCATTAAACCACCTTTTCCATAAACATCTGAACCTGCAAAGAAGACACCATATGAATAAACGCGATCTATGTATGTCTTGAGTAGACCCGGTACGCTGAACCAGTAAATGGGGGTTTGATAAATAACTACATCTGCCCAAGTGAACTTTTTGTGTTCTTCCTCAATATCATAACCATTTTGAACTACAGTTGTTTGTATCTCATAAGTTCCTTTTAATGTTGCTACAATCGCATCAAAAATGGTTTTGTTCAATTTACCTGGTGCGAACTCATAATATTCATGTCCGTTGATAATTAATATGTTTTTCATTACACATTCTCCTTTATATAGTTGCTGTCACGTTTAATTTGTAGCAAAAAAGAGAACTTATACCATATAAAGCTAATGTATCTTGTCAATATATATGCGCATATACTATAATGGGAGTAATTTCAAGAAAGGAAAAGGTGCTCGGGAAACATGGATAACTAATTTTATTTCAGCTACGCATACGTTACAGCTTTATAACGAATGACATGTACGCCAGAGATAGGATTAGTCTGCCCATTTTTCGAATACCTTTCCTTTAACGGATTTTTTTATTGGCCTTGCTATAGGCTTTTTTGTGGTATTCTAATGTACAAGGCAGACCTCCTCTCTAGGATTAGAAGGGGGGTTTTTTTATGTTCAACATGAAAATGACAGGATTAGAAAAATATATAAAAACGCGCTTATTATTCAAGCTTGCGGATACCATTACCGTAGAAAAGGGCGATCGTATTGGAATCGTCGGTGTGAACGGAGCCGGAAAATCAACACTCATGAGGGTGCTGGCTGGAGAAGAACAGCCGGATAAAGGAACGGTAGAACGAAGAGGTTCACTAGCTGTTATTCAGCAATTACATGAAACTCTGCAAGACATCAGCCCAGAAATGCAAAAGCGCTGGGGTGTTCCGACTGGCAGTGCACAAATGAGCGGCGGTGAGCAAACGCGTGTGAAAATTGCGGCTGCCTTGGAAAAGCATGCAGATGTTTTATTAGCAGATGAACCGAGCAGTCATTTAGATCTTGCGGGAATTGAAGAGGTTGAAAAACAATTAAAAAACTTTCCAGGAAGCGTATTGCTAATATCCCATGACCGTTCTCTCTTGGATGCAGTTTGTACAAAGATTTTAGAACTGGAGCATGGGGTATTAACCTTGTTCAAGGGTAACTATTCTACTTATCTCGCGCAAAAACAGCTGCTAGTTCAGCGGTCACAGCACGAGTTTGAGAACTATGAGCGAGAAAGAACGCATTTGGAGCGTGCTATCAATGCGAAGAAGGAACGAGCAAAAGGAAGTGCCTCTAAGCCTAAGAGGTTAAGTCACAGTGAGTCAAAATTAGGAAAAGCAGCAGCTGGTAGCCGACAAGCGAAAATGGAGAAGACAGTGAAAGCGTTGGAATCACGTCTGCATCAATTGGAAAAGAAAGAAAAGTCGCGTGAATTAGATCACGTGAAGTTTGATATACAAAACCATACACCAATGACGGGGAAATACGCGATTTCCTTTACCCGCGTGACAAAATCTGTTCCGGGCCGGATGCTATATCAATCTTTTTCAGGCATCATTCCGCCGGGAGCGAAGGTTGCGCTCGTTGGCGGCAATGGTACAGGAAAATCCACACTCCTCAATATGATTGTAAATGGAGAAGCTGGCATTTCGGTATCGGGCAGTGTGAAGATGGGTTACTTTCACCAAAGGCTTGAGATTTTACATCCTGATAAGAGTATTTTAGAAAATATTATGGAAGATACGAAGTATACGGAAACCTTTGCCCGAACAATATTAGCAAGGCTTTTGTTCAAGCGAGAAGACGTATACAAAACCGTATCGATTTTAAGCGGCGGGGAACGAGTCAAAGTCGCACTAACGAAGGTGTTGCTTGGTGATTATAATGTATTACTTCTCGATGAGCCGACGAACTATTTAGATATACAAACACAGGAAAGCTTAGAAGAAGTACTGCGAAACTACCCAGGTACAATCTTGTTTGCGACACACGACCGCAGCTTGATGAATGGAGTCTCCACGCATACGCTGACGATTGAAAAAGGTGGTACAGTAGCACTTGTAGAAGGAAACTACAACGCATATCTAGCGAGTAAGGAAGAAAAACAGCAGCCAGATGAAGAAACCAAGCTTCTACTAGAGCGTGAGCTGAATGAAATTATCGGCAGACTGTCCATGCCAACCAAAAAAGATAATAAAGAAGAATTAGAAGCACGTTATCAAGCGGTGTTAAAGAGATTAAAAGCATAAGAAACAGGCGCTCCGAACCAGGGAGCGTCTGTTTTGTATCGGCAAAAAAGGAACTTGGTGAGTTTCACAGATAATCTAGTCACTTCTTACTATGATATTTGGCGAGAAGCCTTAATTTAGTGTCTTGCATCCAAACCGATAAAGCGCCGCATTCACATCATCTATGCCGTAAATCCCGCGCTCTAAGCAAAATAATAAAATTAAATCCGTAGTCTCGCTTTCTGATAAAACATGTCCGGCCGCCTCTAGTAATGTATCAACTTCATTGCGACTCAGTTCTAGCGCTAGCGCTAGTGCAATGGCGGTATGCTTACGCGGGCGATAATCTGGATTAGATCTTATTTTGGAAAAGAGCTTGCGGTCAAGACCCGCTTTTTTATATACCTGTGCATCTTGCAGCTGTTTTTTATCAATATGTGCAAACAACAGCTGTGCAAAGGTTGGCTTGCGGCGTGCTTCAACAAAGCTCTCTAAATCGAGCTCCATCAGCTCCAGAGAATAAAGGGGTTCTGCACTGCAAAGCGAGATTGATTTTTGTCGGTGAAGATCAATATAAAGTTGCAGGTCGAGAAGTGTCTTAGCGTCTAGCATAGCGCCTCCTTACAAATGTCGCTTTAAAAGCGACCATCAGATATGTCGTAGTTGTTATTATCATATCATGATTGCTAGCTGAGGAGGATGATGGAAATGAACAAGAATTTAACAGAAATTGTGTTTTTGCTAGACCGAAGCGGCTCTATGTCAGGGCTAGAAAGTGACACGATTGGCGGTTTTAATGCGCTTATTCGTAAACAAAACCAAATGAAAGGTGAAACAAAAGTTACTGTTGTGCTTTTTGACGATGAATATGAAGTGGTATGGGACGGTGTGGATGCCAAGGAGCTAACACTAACGGAAAACGAATATCAAGTAAGAGGCTGTACGGCCTTACTAGATGCAATCGGCAAAAGTATTATGGATGTAGGTCGCCGCTTATCACAAACAAACGAGGCACAGCGCCCTGGTAAAGTGATTTTTGCGATTACAACAGATGGAGAGGAAAACGCTAGCCGAGAATTTACATATGAAAAGATAAAAGAGATGATTAAGCACCAACAGGAAACATACAGCTGGGAGTTTTTATTTTTAGGCGCAAATATAGATGCAGCTCAAGAAGCGAAAAGTATTGGTATTCATGCGGAGAATGCATTTGAGTTCCTGGCATGTGAAAGCGGTGTGCAGGATATGTATACGATGATGGAACAAGAAATCGTCAAGCGGAGAGTGGAATAAGAGGACGACCTTGCGTAGTTCGTCCAGCAGATTGCAACCGTACAATACCTGTTCTTTTTTTACTCTAAAGGGAATGTTTGTTCTGTTTTTGTTGATTTTTCATAATAAATACCATAGTATAGAAGTAACAACTTACGGAAGGGTGAACAAAGGGCGATGATGAACTAATCTCTATGTAGAAAAAGTCGTAAAGGAAATACGAGAAATTTTTCTGGATGGGATTAGTATGGCCTTTTGAGAGCTAAATGCGTGTGAAACATGTCTCTAGACATGTTTTGTCGTGTTTGGTGCCAAAAAGCCTCCTGTCCAGAAAAGACAGGAGGCTTTGTTATGTCTGAAACAATGGAAGGTCCAAAGGCTAGCTTTGGACAACTGTTTCAAAATCGTGTCATTCGAACCATTTTAGTATCGGTTCTGTTCTTGCAAATTGGTATCTGGGTTCGTAACTATTCTATTTTGTTGTATGTAATTGAAAAAACCAACGAAAATCCAGTGGCGGTGTCATTGATTTCTGTTGCGGAGTTTGCACCAATCTTTTTGTTTTCATTTATTGGTGGTACGTTCGCAGACAGGTGGCGACCGAAACGAACGATGATTTGGTGCGATGTATTAAGCGCGGTTTCTGTATTTGTGGTGCTGTTAACCCTCGTGTTCGGAAGCTGGAAGATGATTTTCTTTGCTACGCTGGTGTCGTCCATTCTTTCGCAATTCTCACAGCCGGCTGGTATGAAATTATTTAAACTGCACGTGCCGGCGGAGCTTGTACAAATGGGAATGTCTATGTATCAAACATTGTTTGCGCTATTTATGATTTTAGGGCCTATTCTGGGGACATTTGTGTACCAACGCTTCGGTATCATGGCGGCAGTAGCGGTGATGGGCGTTGCATTTTTATGCTCGGCAGCCGCACTAGTGATGTTGCCGGCAGACCCTGAGGCTACAGATGAAAAGCGCGGTACAACATTGGTAGAAGAAATGAAAGCAGGTTTTCGTTATGTATTAAATAGCAGGCCGCTTACATTGTTAGGTGGCTGCTTCGCCGCAGCAGGACTTGCGATTGGACTAACGCAGCCGCTTAGTGTGTTTCTTGTAACAGAAAGACTTGGTTTGCCGAAGGAAGATCTGCAGTGGCTGATGACTGCATTTGGTGTTGGGATGATTTTAGGCGGTGGTATTACGATAGCCATCTCCAAAAAAGTACCACCGCAAGTGCTTCTTGCGATGGGGATGGCGGCAAGCGCCGTTGGGTTTGTTATGTTAGGCTTCTCAACCGCGTTTTGGCTCACGCTAACAGCGCAGTTTGTGTCTGGCTTGTTCATGCCGTGCATTCATATCGGCATCAATACAATGATTCTGCAAAATACGGAAGAATCATTTATAGGACGTGTAAACGGCATACTCAATCCTCTTTTCATGGGAACGATGGTGATTAGCATGTCTGCATCCGGCTGGCTAAAAACACATATGTCTATCGTATATATTTATGAAGTGGCCGCAATCCTTCTGGCGCTTGGAATTTTGACGCTTGTACCGCTTATGAAGAAGAGAAGAAATGAGGCTACAGCAGAAGGAATGTAAGGAAGAGGCACAGCGAAAAGCTGTGCTTTTTCTATGTAGAATAACGTTCATCGCGTATGTATGCTTTTACGAGATAGTTGCTCCTCTTAAGTTCTAGTCTCACTAAATATCACAAATTCTACTTATCTAATTTCTGAATATTTAATTAAAAATCGCGGTTATTTATATTATAATAATATGAACTGGTTTTAAATTACATTTTGATGAGGGTGGGTATATATGCTACAAGAGTTAAAGAGGAATATTTCTTCCGTTTTTATTGGTAAAGAACATGTGGTAGATTTATTGCTCGTATCGTTGCTTGCTGATGGACATGTTTTACTTGAAGACGTACCAGGTACAGGAAAAACGTTGTTAGCGAAAACGTTGGCGAAAAGTATTGGGGGACAATTTTCAAGAATTCAGTTTACACCAGATGTTCTGCCTGGCGATGTGACAGGTATGGAGTATTTTAATCCAAAGCTTGGTGACTTTACGATGCGTCTTGGTCCTGTTGTTGCGAATGTCCTGCTTGCTGATGAAATTAACCGTGCGATGCCGCGGACGCAATCGAGTTTATTAGAAGCAATGGAAGAGCGTCAAGTGACGATTGAAGGACGAACAACGCCGCTGCCGCGACCGTTTTTTGTAATCGCAACCCAAAATCCAATCGAATCACAAGGAACATTTCCGCTTCCCGATGCGCAATTGGATCGCTTTTTAATGACAGTTCCAATCGGCTATCCAAATGCGCAAGAGGAGCTAGAAATCATTCGCCGCTTCCGCCAGCACCAGCCATTTGAAGCATTAGAAGCAGTTATAGACACATCTGTTATTTGCACACTACAAGAACAGGTAAAGACCGTACATATGACCACCGTAGTCGAGGAGTATTTAATTCGCTTAGCGCAAGCAACACGTCAGCATGAATACATCGAAGTAGGAATTAGTCCGCGCGGAACACTTGCGCTGATGCGAGCGGCCCAGGCATTTGCTTTTTTACAAGGTCGTACATATTGTACGCCGCAAGACATGCAGACAATGTTGCCTTATGTATGGAGTCATCGCTTAGTATTATCAATGGAAGGAACGCTTCGCGTTACAAAACAAGAAGCATTAAACAATATCGTAACAAGTGTAGACGTTCCTGTGGAGATAGAAGGGCGATGAGAGGACAGCGCTTGGAGGTTGTTCCTTTGCTGCTTCAGGATCATATTATTAAACTAACTATTCCAATTGCGCTTGTTTGTGTGCTCTTTTTTGGATACACGCCGCTGTCTTTTTTATTGATTGCGTACTACTTATTAGCAGCATTTGTGCACCACTATGTTAGACATATGGAGCAGCATATAATTGTTCATGACAGTGCGCGAGCCATGCGTCTATTTCCAAATGAATCAGGTGTAATTAGCATTGTCATAGAAAACCGTGCTAAGCTGCCGCTTGTGAACGGTTCGTGCATGTTTCGAACGGATGCCAAACTACAATCTGAAACAAGTGCCCATCATGTATCCGAAAACATGATTTCCTTTCCTTTCGTGCTAGGTGCACATGCACGTCAGCAATGGGATTTTACGTTTACAGCAGTAAAACGAGGAGCCTATCACATAAAACGTTTAGAGTGCATCGTCAGTGATCCATTTCACCTGACGCACATCCACCTGCCAACCATACATAAACTGAAAACAGAAATTCTTGTGTACCCAGCATTGCAAACAGTAAATGGTTTGCAGCAGCTTCATCAAGAAACATCCGGTACTTATAAGACAACGTTGTCCTATTATCGTGACGAAGCAGAATTGCTAGGCATAAAGCCGTATGAACGAGAGTCGTTTCGCTCTATTCACTGGAAGGCCTCTGCAAAAACGCAACAACTACAGGCAAAAGTATATCAGCCTGTACGCAATTTGTCTTGGAGCATTTGTTTATGCTTAGCTTCAAGCCGTGCGGTAGGCTGGAAAGCAAACATGGAAGAGTTGATTTCTTATACAGCTTATATATGCAAATACGCAGCTGAGAAGAAAATTCCCTTTGAACTATTCATAAGTGTGATGACAGAAAAAGGGCCGGTTCATATCTCTATGAAGGAAGGGATTCCAAATGTAGTACTGGCTTTAGAAGACCTAGCTCGCCTTTCGCAAGAGCATGTCTTGATTCAAGGAAACCGCTTTGTTCACTACTATATGAGCAAACGCGAACCGTCTGCGACTCTTATTTTTGTAGGAGTAAACAAGGAACACATACCTGCTACTCCTGCATCAATGTATATTGTTTCCGATAAAGGAGTGGTGGAGCATGTTACCAACCTATCTGCGCTACGCGGCTAATGCTATTTTACTTATCCTGCTTAGTCTACAGCTACGTCTACCTATTGCAGAGGTATTACTGTTTCTAACACTAAGCAGTGTTTTGTACATACTAGTCGCAAGGTTTAAACGTTTATTTGTCGTTGTATGTATGATGCAATTCGCAACGGCTGTATATGTTTTTCCTATTATAGACGGAGCTTTGCTTGTATGTGCTTATTTAGTTCTCGTTCTAAAACAGGATAAAACACCAAAAGAAATGCTCTTGTATACGGCAGGCATTCCTGTAATCGCTACCTTTTTGCATATGGAGATTGCATCTATAGAGTCGTGGCTGTTACTCCTTTTACAAGGGATTTTAACCCTTGTATGGACGAGTCATAATCATAAGCAAAGTATGGCTCGACTGCTCATTATAGTGGGAGTTTCTGTAATCTCTTTCGGCTTACTCTTGCTCCTTCCCTATATTCGGTTTGTACTTGCACATATTATGGGTTTACTGGCATATGGGGCGGGGGACATATTAAAGCCTTTGTTTGAGTGGTTACAATTAAACGCGGGCAGTGAGGTAGAAGAAGCTGCTGAAAAGATGAAAGCAGGAACGCCAAAATGGGCAGAAGGTGTTACGCAGACAAACACTTCTGTCACCGACTGGATTTATATTTTAGCAGTGGTAGTGGTGTTATCAGTAATTAGTTATATCTGTATTCGCCTGATGAGAAAAAAGCAATGGCATGGCGTGCAGCTAGAAACGGCAATGGCCGCTGACTCCTTTGTACATATGCCTAATAAGCGTGTTCCTATCAAAGCACCTGCATCGCCTATTCGGAAACAAATCTTTACGCTTGAAAAAGAACTTCGAGAACCGTTCGGGCGCAAGCGCGGCGAAACCTTAGAAAGCTGGCTAACGCGCTTAGAAAAAGAAGAACTTATAGGCAATAAACACCTGCTGCTTATAGCCTATAACACAGCTCGTTATCATGATAAGCACGACGTGACGCTAGTAAAGCCACTACAACAAGAAATAAAGCAAATATTGAAGCGGCAAAAGCACATTCTTAAAAACAAACAACAATCATAGCGCGCCTCACATCTGTATGATAAGGTAGTATCATCTGACTAATACGATACATACAGAAATGAGGTGTTTTTTATGTTAAAGCGTTTCTTTAGCTACTATCGCCCGCACAAAAAGCTATTCTATTTGGATTTCATCTGTGCGGTATTGGTAGGGTTCTTGGAACTCGGTTTTCCACTGGCAGTTTCGTGGTTTATTGACACGCTGCTTCCGGAAGGAAATTGGAGTTCCATTATCGCAGTAAGCGCGGGGCTGTTAGTGTTGTATCTTATGAGCTCCGGCATGCAGTTTGTGGTGAACTATTGGGGGCATAAGCTCGGTATTAACATTGAAACAGACATGCGTCGTGAATTGTTTTATCATGTGCAGCGACAATCGTTTCGCTTTTTTGATAATACGAAAACCGGTCATATTATGAGTCGCATCACAAACGATCTAATGGATATCGGTGAACTGGCGCATCATGGGCCAGAGGACTTATTCATCGCGATTATGACATTCATCGGCGCGTTTTGGATTATGATTACGATTAACGTAAAGCTAGCACTTGTTGCGATCATTATCGTTCCGTTTTTAATTTGGTTGATTTCCTATTCTAACATGAGGATGAACGCTTCCTGGACGCAAATGTATGGTAACATCGCAGACGTGAACGCTCGCGTGGAAGACAGTGTGTCCGGCGTACGTGTGGTGCAATCCTTTACAAATGAAGCTTACGAGATTGATAGATTTAACAAAAACAATCGCAAGTTTCGCAAAACAAAGCTAAAAGCCTATAAGGTGATGAGCTGGAACCTGTTGGGGATTTATGTAGCAACGCGCCTCATGACGCTGATTGTTCTTGTATTCGGCGCTTGGCTCAGCTATTCGGGTAAACTCTCTTATGGAGAGCTTGTCGCATTCATTCTATATTTAAACGTTCTCTTTAAACCAATTGAAAAAATTAGCGCCTTGCTTGAGCTGTATCCAAAAGGTATGGCAGGCTTTAAGCGCTTCATTGAATTGATGGACACAGAGCCTGATATTCAAGATACGCCGGATGCAGTGGATGTACCGTCCTTGCGCGGTGATATTCGCTTTCGTAACGTAAGCTTTGGCTATGAAAATGAACGTATGATTTTAGATAATCTTACATTCTCCATTGAAGCAGGGAAAACAGTTGCGTTTGTAGGGCCGTCTGGTGCTGGGAAAACAACGATTTGCTCATTAATTCCGCGTTTTTACGATGTAACAGGAGGAGCCATCACAATTGATGGCATGGATATTCGCAATATGACGAAGTCTTCACTTCGTTCGCATATCGGTATCGTCCAGCAGGATGTATTCCTATTTACAGGTACACTTCGCGAAAACATTGCGTATGGAAAACTGGACGCTACGCAGGAGGAAATTGAAGAGGCAGCGCGAAAAGCGCATTTGACGGACTTGATTGCTTCACTGCCAAACGGCTATGACACGCAAATCGGTGAGAGGGGATTAAAGCTCTCTGGCGGTCAAAAACAGCGCTTGGCAATTGCACGCATGTTTTTGAAAAACCCGCCAATTTTAATTCTAGATGAGGCAACCTCTGCCTTAGATACACAAACAGAAGCAATTATTCAAGAAGCCTTGAATGAGCTTGCAGAAAACCGAACAACCCTTATTATTGCACATCGCTTGGCGACTATCAAAAAAGCAGACCGCGTTCTAGTCATTACAGAAGAGGGAATTGCGGAAGATGGGACGCATGCGGAGTTACTAGCTAAGAACAACGGCATCTTTGCACAGCTACATGCTCATCAGCATTAAAACAACTCGTCATTGACGAGTTGTTTTAATACGTGCCCGAAATTGGCGGGAATACGCGCAAGACGTGACAAGGATGCTGTATGCGAACATGCTATTTGTGCTAAGATGATAAATAGCTTTAGATAAGGAGAATTGTATGAACAACTATAAAATGTTAATTCAATATGACGGCAGCCGCTATAAAGGCTGGCAGCGCCTTGGTAATGGTGAAAATACCATTCAAGGAAAAATTGAACATGTATTGTCTGAAATGGTAGGAAGACCGATTGAAATTATTGGATGCAGCCGCACAGATGCCGGCGTACATGCCTTTGCCCAGATTGCTAACTTCAAACTAGAAGAGCAGCTCCCTGTAGAGGAGATACAAGCTTATTTACACAAATATTTACCAAATGATATCAGCGTAGTTCAAGTAGAAGAAATACACGAGCGCTTTCATGCTCGTTATAATGCCAAAGCTAAAACATATGTATATAAAATTTGGAACGAGCAGCATACGAATCCATTTATGCGTAAATACAGCATGCATGTAACAGAAAAGCTAGATATCGCTAAGATGAAGCAGGCCGCGCGGCACTTTGTTGGAAAGCATGATTTCACCGCTTTCTCTAACGCAAAATCTAAGAAAAAATCCATGGTCCGTGAAATCTATGCGATTGAAATTATAAAAGAAGGGAGTTTTATTTATATTCGCGTAAAGGGTGATGGCTTCTTGTATAATATGGTTCGCAAAATTGTGGCGACGTTGATTGAAGTGGGAAATGAGACAAGAAGTGAAGCTACAATTCCTGAGATGATTGCATCTAAGGACCGCAGTGTTGTAACAAGCTTGGCAGATGCGGCGGGATTGCACTTAGAGCATGTAGAATTTTAATCATAACAAAAGCCTCCCTTTACGAAGGGGGGCTTTTGTTATTTCAGTTCTTTAAAAAACATTTCAGCGAAATGCTCGACAATCTCCTCTTCCGAATAACCACGTTCTTGAAAAACTCGTATTAAAATAGGATTTAGGCACCAGGCTGTAATCAAACTTTGGGCGAACGGATCTTGCGTTGTATGTTCTGCAAATATCGGCGCGATCATAGACTGAAGCACGAGAAACGGAGGGGGAACTTGTCCAATATGCTCTGGATGCATTGATTTTAAATCCATTTGAGAGCTCATCACTTCAAACCAACCTTTATGCTTAGCGTTCATAGTGATGAGCGCTCCTATAATGAATTTTCCTTTTACATATCCTGATGCATCCGCATTTTCTTTCATGTAATCCATCACATTGCTGTGCAATTCTTCAAAGTCAGTTCGTAACATGGCGAAGCACAGCTCCGCTTTATTTGCAAATCGGCGATATAAAGTTCCTTGTCCGATCTCCAGTTCCTGTGCAATCATATGCATACTGACCGCTTCAATACCGTGCTCGGCAAATAGCCTTTTAGCAGTGTCAATAATTGCCTCTGTCATTTCTTGCTTTTTACGTTCTCTCGACACATAGATACCTCCTTACATACAGGAATGCTAGGTAGTTATACCTAGCATTCCAATTATAGCAATGATTATCTATGAAAAGCACCTGCTGTTTTATTCGTAGCGCAACGATTCCATTGGGTCCAGCTTAGCAGCTTTTGTAGCCGGAAGCATCGCTGCAAGAATGCTGATGACCACACTAATTAAAATACCGACCAGCATGTAAAATGGACTTATATGAATAAGCTTTGCGTCAAATATTTGGTGCATTACGTTGTTGCCCAGCGCACCGATACCTGCGGCGATAAGAACCCCGATGACGCCGCTTGTAAGTCCCAAAACAGTTGCTTCTGCAAAAAAGATACGTTTGATATCTTTTCGTCTTGCACCGACCGCGCGCAGGATACCGATTTCTTTTGTACGTTCAACCACGCTGATATACAATACAACGATGGTCATGATTGCGGACACTAGAAGAGAAATACCCGCCACGCTAGCTAATACATAGGTGGCAATATTTAAGTAGTTCGTAACCTGACTTAAAATATTTCCTACTCCTGTTCCTGTAAAGCCTGCTTTCTCTAGGTCAGCTGTTACGGCATCTACATGCTTTTGATCTTCTACCATGATGTCAAGCTGCGTCGCCTGCAGTGTCATGCTTTTGTCGCTATACATATCTTCAAGCGTTTTATATGTCGTGTAGGCAAGGTCTTGATTCATCGCTCCTTTAATAATTCCGGAAACCTTCATTTCCTTTGACAGGATAATCGGTCGTTTTTTTTCATCCGTTGTGTTCACATAAAATTCGACCGTACTGCCGACTAGTTTGTTAGGAGAATCGGTAATCTTTTTAGCAGCCGTATCCGACAATAGAATTTCATTGTCCTTTGGTAAAGACCCGCTTGTCACATCACTTTTTACAACACTGTCGTTCATCGTTTGAAATTGAACAATGCTCACGGATGTATCTTGATAGTTGACGGAGCTCCCCATCGTTAGTGTAAATACTTTGTCTGCGCTTTTTACGTATTTTAGCTCTTTTACTTCATCAAGGTCAGAATCCGTTAATGGAACGGTTTGTTGTGCTGGATTCGGTAATGGACTTTGTGCTTTATCGGTTCTTCCTTCAGGTGCTTTTGTCACCTGAATCAAATTGGGATTGAGATTGGCATTTATTTCTTTATTAATATAGTTAGTAACTCCACTTCCAAGACCGAGCATCAAAATGACGCTTAATATGCCAATTGCGCCACCAAATGAAACCAAGGCATTACGCTTCAGATTCAAACTTACATTTTTGGTTGCCATCTTCATGGCGGCACCAAAGCCAAGATTTTTCGGCTTAGCCATCTTTTTGGAGCGACTTCCCGTATAGAACGCCCTTAATTCTTCATCCTTCACAATTTTCCCATCATCCATCGTAATGATACGTGTTCCATAATCCGCAACCTTTTGGGAGTGGGTGACCGTAATGACAAGCTTTCCTTTTGCGGCAATCTGATCAAGCAATTGCATAATCTGTTCGCTGTTCTTTTTATCCAATGCTCCTGTAGGCTCGTCCGCTAAAATGATATCGGGATCATTAGATAAAGCCCTTGCGATTGCAACCCGTTGTTTTTGTCCCCCTGATAGTTGATTCGGCTTTTTGTTTAAATGATTGCCAAGACCCAATTCTGTTAAAATTTCAGTGGCCTTTTTGGTTCTTTCCAATTTATTCATACTCGTAAGCTGCATAGTCATTAAGACATTGTCTAACACAGATAAGTGAGAGATGAGATTGAAACTTTGAAAAATAAATCCAATTTTTAATTTACGATAAGCATCCAGTTCTTTTTCTGTCATATCACGAAGGTCTTTTCCTTCTATAGCAACACTGCCTTCAAAATCGCGATCCATACCGCCGATAATGTTCATTAGCGTAGATTTTCCGCTTCCAGATTCTCCTAAGATTGACACGAACTCTCCTTTTTCAAACGATACATTTATACCGTGCAAAACCTGTACTTTATCTTTATTACCAAGGCGGTATGATTTTGTAATATTGGAGACTTGGATATAGCTCATGACGTGTTCCTCCCTGTTTTTACGTACTTTAAAGATAGGATCCGTATCAATAGAGTACGTATATTTCTAAAAACGGACAACTGTCCGTTTTCTTGATGTTAGCACTCAAATATAGTGGTGTCAATAGATTTTATATGTCCTTTACCATGTATAAATAAATGGTATTGACAAAAAAGGACGCTTTTTCATATAATAACTTCAACATCATAAGACCGAAGGATTTGGGGAAGCAATTGACAAGAAAATCTGCTTTAGCATTTTGCACTGCATGCAGGGCAAAGTGAAAAAGCAGCTTGTTGTACGATTGGGTCCACTGTAAATCGGTATGTTCTTTTTGGGTATAGTACCAAAGAGAATATACCGATTTTTTTTATATGTTGGAGGTGGAATCATGACTAAGGGCGAGATGGAAAATACACTGAGTAAAGCGCTCACGCAATGGGAAAAGGAATATTTGGGACGCGGCTCGGTATTAGTGAAAACGGATATTATGCGTAATATGGTTGTTGTGTTGTTAAAAGGAATTTTGACGCCTGCAGAGAAAGCACTGACCGAAACACGAGAAGGAATTTTATCGGTGAAAAAAATACGCGCTGATCTCGTAGAAACAGGGGCAGAGCAGCTAAAAGAAATTGTACAAGAAATTACAGGTGTAGCGGCTATGAGTTTCTATACAGACATTAGCACGCGCACAGGAGAACGTATTATGGTCTTTATGATGGAACGTTCATTAGAACAAAAATAAACTGGTCGATGTTCAAAATGCCGCTTTAGCAAGTTGAAGATAAACCGGAAATAAACAAGCAAATTGCTTGTTTATTTCCGGTTTTTTTAATGAGAAAAGGAGTGGATAGCATGGAGCTTGTACTACAAAATGTATTAACGCCTGCCGTGTTGTTTTTTATCTTGGGTATATTCGCAGCAGTAGTAAAATCTGATTTAAAGTTTCCGCAAGGACTCAGTGAGTTTTTAAGTATATATTTGCTTGTTGCAATCGGATTGAAGGGAGGTGTGGAGCTTTCAAAGCATCCCTTATCTGAAGTGTCAGGCCCAATGCTTGGCGTGTTGTGTTTAGGAATGCTGATTCCTGTTGTTGTGATGCTGATTGCCGAAAGAATAGGTCTTGATCGAAAGAATGCAGCAGCCCTTGCGGCGTGCTACGGATCTGTCAGCATTGTCACATACGGAGCTGGCGTGACATTTCTTGAACAAACCGGTGCTTCTTTTGAAAGCTATATGAGCGCTATGGTTGTTTTAATGGAGAGCCCTGCCATTTTTGTTGCGCTGTATTTACTAAAGCTACGCGAGAATACAGCACCTTCTGTACAACTCGGAATTGTTGCAAAAACAGGTGATGCTTCTCTACTTCGGGAGAGCTTGTTTGGCAAAAGTATTTTACTTTTAGTAGGAAGTCTTCTCATTGGTTTGACGCTTGGTACAAAGGCAGTACCTGTCATAAAGCCGCTGTTTATTGATTTGTATGGCAGTATGTTAGTCTTATTCCTGCTGAATATGGGTGTTGTTGCCGGACAACGTTTACCGTCCATATTTTCTTATGGCATAAAATTGATTGGGCTGGGAATTCTGTTTCCGTTGATGTTCGGTACGACAGGGGTGCTTGTTGGTTATATATCTGGTTTGTCAGCAGGCGGAATGATGCTGATGGGTGTGCTGGCTGGCAGTGCTTCCTACATTGCAGCACCAGCAGCATTGCGGGCATCTGTTCCTGAGGCGAATGCTTCTATTTATCTAGGTTTGGCACTCGGCGTTACGTTTCCATTTAATCTTATATTTGGTATTCCATTATACTATCAAATTGCCTTACTACTGGCATAAAGAAAGGAGATTATCTATATGATTTTAGACCAACATACACTTGTCATTGCTGATAGAGAAGGAGAAAAATGGATAAGGAAGGTCTCCGCATCCGCCCAGGTCCTTACAATATTTGATGGGTGGATTACTCATCCATTTGGATGCACAATGCGCGATGTTCTTGCGATGGTTTATGGAGAGGAAATTCAACGAATTTACGTATTGGTGCAAGAGAAAGAAGTGATATCTGTATTACAACAAATGAAAGAAGCAGGTATACCGGAAGATGTGCTGCGCACCGTTTCATACGTACCTCACGTAGAAGGTGATGTTGCACGCTGGTTAGACGGGTTTTCCACGACAAAGGATAACGTGAAGAAAAGTGTAGAGATTATTAACAATCATCCTCTTATGCCCAAACAAATAAGGGCAGAAGGGTGGGTCATAGATTGTAACGGTGAACTTAGCGTAATCTAAAAAGTATATCTCTCCTGAAATATGGTAAAATTCATATATTGATAGTGTAGATAGGAGAGGTATAGTCATGGAGCATGAACGTTCACTATTTTCATTTTACTAACGAATAAAGAGTTAACCATCGTAGTACATCCTAATACAGTACAAAAAGATGTTATTGTAGCCAATGGAAAAGAGGTTCGTAGTACAGCTTTACGCAAGTTTCCTAAAAAAATTCATACAGGAGCTACTCCCATTAGCTATGGCCATGCAGTAAAGTTTAAAACGGCTCAGGAACTTGCCGTATTTTTAAGTGAGCTACACGGAATAGTAGCATCTGAATAGATCAAAACGGAAGCCTAGGCTTCCGTTTCTTGCGTTTTAGCTTGAAATGGGCGAATGAAGCAGGCACAACGTCCCGTCTCAATTCATATTTTGTTGCAGGAGTTAACTTTACACATGATATGGAGGGGACAAAAATGAATCAATTCCAAAACGAATTGCAGTCACTACCAATTTCTGATTTTCAAGTTACGCAGCCTATGATGTGGGATGTGCAGCAACAATATCATGCTGACATGCAACGCTTTGCGTGCGGTGGCTGTTTCCGTTGCGGCGGTTGTGGCGGCTGTTTCCGTTGTGGCGGTTGCGGTGGCTGTGGTGGATGTTTCCGTTGCTTCGGATGCTTCTTTATCTTCTAAAAACTATAAAAAACGCCGGGGTGCCGGCGTTTTTTTATATACGTTACTTCAAGCAATCATTGTATATCAGGAAGGTGAAGAGGTGTGTGTGAAAAGAAAGAATGCAATATTGTGGTACTAACGTGGCTTTAGCGGAAACAAGCAATATTTGTATCACCTAGAAGATAGCTGTTAACGGTTTACTATATATGAAGCTTTGTAGGTTGCTTTTCAACTCTATGATAACACAGTAACTTGCGCATAATGGACAAAGTGATATACATAAATTGTAAAAGATGACGTATCAATCAGGAGGGCATTATGACATTACATCCTTCGATGCGATTAAAGGTGAATAGAGATACTTGTTTTCTACCGGATCCGGACGGCGGGGTATATTTTCGTAATAATGAAAGCTCCTTTCGGATGCAGGGAAATGGGATGGTACAGTGGATTGAGAAACTATTACCTGTATGGGACGGGAGCTACAGCTTAGCAGAGATTACAAACGGCTTGCCAGAGCCGTATCAAAACAGAGTATATGAAATCGCAAAGGTATTGTATGAAAACGGCTATGCTCGGGATGTAAGCGGTGATCGGGAACATTCGTTATCGGCGACAATTATGGAAGTGTATGCTTCCCAGATTGCTTTTTTAGATGAGCGCGGCGGTTCAGGGGCAGCACGTTTTGCAGAGTATCGCAATGCGAGTGTGATTGTCATAGGAGATCAAGGATTGCCAGCGCTCGTATCTTCTTTATTAGAATCAGGTTTGCCACGATTTCATGTATGTGCGCTTACAGAATGTGACGAACGAATTGATGAACTAGCAGCTCATAGCCGAAAACGAGATGAAGAGATTTTGGTGGAGCAAACAGCTGCACCTGAGGATGGAAATTGGCAAGCTATGTTGCAACCATTTGATTTTGTTGTGTATGTTTCCTATGGCGGTGACACAGAGAAGCTGCTACAACTAGAACAGATTTGCCGAGAGGAAGGAAAAGTATTTCTGCCAGCCGGTTGTTTTGCAGGAATCGGGATGGCTGGTCCTATTGTTTCATCTGATGTATGCTGGGAATCAGCATGGCGTGTAATACGTGCAGAACGAGGTAAGAAATTGTCCTCCGTAGCGGGTGCGATGCTAACAAATATACTTACATTTGAGTTACTCAAGGAAGTTACAGGTGTACGTGATGATAATGAGAAACACCGCTTTTTTCAACTAAATTTAGAAACGCTTGAAGGAGAATGGTGCTCATTTACACCGCATCCGCTCTTAGAAGGATATAAACCGAGATGGATACAGGGACTAGAAAAGCGAGAAGAGCTGCAAATGAGTGAGTTACTTTTTTATTTTAGTAAGTTAACCTCTGCAAAGTCCGGTATTTTACATGTTTGGGAAGAAGGTAACTTAAAGCAATTGCCGCTGGCGAAATGCAGGGTGCAGGCGGTGCATCCACTATCTGAGGGACCAGCAAGTTTTTTAGAAGAAGTCATTTGTACAGCTCTGACACATGAAGAAGCGCGTAAGGAAGCTGGTTTGGTCGGCCTAGAAATGTACGTAGCAGCTATGATAGAGCATGTTGCAAAAGCTTTACCGCAGTACCGAGAGGATTGGCCTTTCATTGCTGTGGGTACAGGGGCAACAACAGCGGAAGGCATTTGTCGCGGTCTGCTGCATCGTTTGGAATATGAATTGGCAGAACAAAACAAGTCTTACGGTGTTGCTCCTATTCAAATAAATAGACTAGAAGATACAGAGTGCAAGTTTTATTTAGAAGTATTGGAGTTAAAGAGAGAACAACCTGTTATTGGCTTGGGAGAAGAAATATGGGGCTTTCCAGTTGTGTGGGTAAAAACGGAGAGCGGCTGGTATCACAGTACAGGATTGGATTTTACTCTTGCACTGCGTAATGCGCTTCGTCACGCAATTGAAGGAAGCTGCGTTAGTCACGAGCCATTTCTACTGCCTCAAGAGCCGCAAACACTCGACTTAGAAGGGTCGCCTTCTTATCCGGAATTATTACAATATGCTTTAACAACTTTACAGAGGCAAGAAAAAGAGTTATCTGTATTTGAAGTTGGTATAGAAACGTTCTCGAAAGAACTAGCAGGTGTATTTGGTGTTTTGGTACGAGAGGAGGGAGCGTGATGCGGTCTGTTGTTGCTATTGTAGGAGAAGGGGTGCTTGCTGACTTGGTATATGAACGACTGCAACACGTATGCGATATTGTCTGTCCATCCGTAAACGATCGAATGCCAAGGGAGATTTCGTTGGCTTTGGTACTCCAAGATGTATGGGATCCTTCGTTTCAAAAGCAAGCTGCCGAAGCCCTGCAAGAAGTAGATGTACCTTGGTTACGAGCTTTTACTACTTTTGGCGAAGGAATTGTCGGACCCTTTGTGTTTCCTGATGTACCAGGCTGCTTCCAATGTGCTGATATGCGCCGTTTAATGGCGGGACGTGATCGGAAAGAAATGTGGGAGATACGAAAGGGTGAGACAGTATACGACCCGGGTGCATCGCGGACGGAGTTACTGCAGCTTGCTCATATTGTGCAAGAAGAGGCGCGACATTTTTTGCAGGAGCAGCCACTTCGATGTACAGAGCATATGTATGTGCTGCAATTACAGTCGATGCAAATCTCGCGTCGGTTCATTCTGGCCGATCCGCTCTGTTCATTTTGTGGGGCGCTACCTGAAGATACTGCTGAACATGCAGCTATTACGCTGCGTCCTAGCTTAAAAGTAGAGGGAAGCTATCGTTCTCGTTCAATACATGAGCTAGGAGCGGTGTTGATTCAAGACTACTTAGATACAAAAACAGGGCTGTTAAATGAAAAAATATATGATTTAGTACCGCCATTTGCCGATGCTAGTGTTAATTTACCACTTATTATGGGAGATGAAGGAACGGCAGGACGTACGCATTCCTATGAAATGAGTGTGGTGACGGCGATTTTAGAAGGACTAGAGCGCTATTGCGGGCTCGCACCGCGGGGAAAACGTACTGTGATGCGAGAACGCTTTGAAAATATAAAGGAACATGCGTTACATCCGCTTGCGGTAGGGGTGCATGCAGAAGAGGATTATGCGAGAGAAAATTTTCCGTTTCGACCATTTGATCCAAATCGGAAATTAAATTGGGTTTGGGGTTATTCCTTGTTAGAAAATCGCTCTATTTTAGTGCCCGAGCGCTTTGCTTATTATAGTCTGGGCTGCAGCAGTGGTCATGTGTATGAAACGTCTAATGGCTGTGCAATTGGTGGGAGCCTTGAGGAAGCGATTTTATACGGTATTTTTGAAGTGGTAGAGCGGGACGCATTTTTGATAACGTGGTACGCAAAATTGCCGTTGCCGCGCTTGGACCCTTATTCTGTGCAGGATGAAGAGCTGCATATGATGTTGTCACGTATGAAAGCAATCGCCGGTTACGAGGTCGTTTTATTTGATGCGACGATGGAAAATGGAATCCCAAGTATTATGGCCATTGCCAAAAATCAAAAAGAAACTGGTCTTAATTTAATTTGTGCTGCAGGTGCCCATCTTGACCCTGTTCGTGCCGTAAGAAGTGCGCTGCATGAATTAGCAGGTATGATGCTAACACTTGATGAAAAGTTTGAGGTAGAAAAAGACATGTATATGCGAATGCTGGAGGACTCTTCACTTGTGACGAGAATGGATCATCACAGTATGCTGTACGGGTTGTCAGAGGCAGAGGAGCGTTTGCGATTTTTATTGGAAGAAGATCGAGAAACCCGAACTTTTGCACAAGCGTTTGGGGCACAAACACATCATACAGATTTAACAGAAGATTTGCGTTGTGTTTTAGATACATTCAAGGGGCTACATTTGGACGTGATTGTTGTTGATCAAACGGCACCTGAACTGCAGCGCAATGGCCTATATTGTGTAAAAGTCATCATTCCAGGCATGTTGCCGATGACATTCGGAAACCATCTCAAACGTATAACGGGATTGGAGCGTGTGTTGCGCGTGCCAGTGCAGCTTGGCTATATGAAAGAACCGTTAACCTTGGCACAGCTGAATCAAGACCCACACCCGTTTCCGTAAGGAGGAAGCTTGATGGATTTAGATGTATTTTTACATCAGTTGCAATTTGAGCCAGATGAAACAAGACCCCCTGACCTAGAAGTAAACTGGAAGGATGCGCCATTACCTTACAAATTATATCAAGGCTTGCCGCACATACCCCTTTGCGCCGAAGTGCCGCTTACGCTTGGCAAAAAACAAAATGCTACTTTAAAAAGTATAAGTCATTTTCTATGGTATGTGTTCGGCCTTGCGCGATTTTCCCAAGTGGATGTGCAAAGAAAGCCTGCGAATATGGCTCGCCGTTTTGTTCCGTCTGGAGGCGCTTTATATCCGAATGAATTATACATGTATATCAAAACAGATGATTTATCTGCAGGCATCTATCATTATGACGTCGCACATCACAGATTGGTTTTACTGAGGGAAGGAAATTTTGATGATTATATTACAAAAGCATTAGGCGGAAGCTGTGAGGTGACTAGTTGCTTTGGAGTTGCATTTGTGTCAATCATGTTTTGGAAAAACTGCTTTAAGTATCATAACTTTTCGTATCGTCTACAGGGCTTAGATACTGGGGTGTTGCTTGGGCATTTGCTAGAAGTCAGCAAGCAATTTGGATTTAACGGAGCAGTACATTTTCAGTTTCTTGACAGGGCGCTGGGGCATTTACTTACCTTATCGGAGGAGGAGGAGAGTGTATATGCGATTGTGCCGCTGTCCATTAATCCGCTGAAGCAAGTAGCAAATCGGCTAATGCAGTCGGATGCAGAGTTACGTGAAACAATACCAAAGCTGAAGCATGAGCACTATGTCCGTTCCAAGCAGCTCATACCATATCCACAGCTGCTGGCGATGAATGAAGCGTCCATGCTTCAGGCAACCGATTCATTTTTGTGTTTGCCAGAACATAAACCTCACTTCAGACAAGGAAATATCCTTCGTTTACCCGAAGTAAAACCAATATCCTATGAATTTGCAGAAGTATGCAGAAGGCGACAGTCACCCGATGGGGATTTCAGCTTGCGAAAGGTTACAGCAGAAGAGCTTGCGAGCTTACTTTACGAGGCTCATCGTATGCATCTATATAAAAATGATAGTGGTATAACAAATCCTCTTGCGATTTACGGTTGTCTATATCATGTTGAAGGTATACCAAACGGCGCTTATCGCTACAACTATGAGGAACATGCTTTAGAAGAGCTGAATCTTGGCGATCATCGACTCGCTTTGCAGTACGGTATGACAGCGGATAACGTGAACCTGTTTCAAGTACCGCTTTGTTTGCATGTGGTTGGGGAACGTAAGCATTATCGAGAGCTAGGCTATAGAGGCTATCGTATTCAGCAAATGGATGCGGGAATGCTGGTGCAACGTCTATTATTGGCTGCATCCTCACTTGGTATGGGGGGACATCCGTTGCTGGGCTTTGATACAAAAGTATGCGATGCGCTATATGGCTTGGAACAACATCATGAAACCTGCTTGATTCAAGTGCCAATTGGTTCATACCGAGCCAGAGCTAAGCTAGAGGGCGGTGTACATGCATAGACTTGAAAAAGCAGATGGGGGATTTCCATCTGCTTTTTGTTATTAGCCTAACATTTTGCGCTGAAACGCCGCGATCGCATTGTACTCTTCGCTCAATTGACGTGAAACACGCAAATAGATAGGAGTTAGTTCGCGATAGATTGCTACGTTTTCTTGAATCGGTTGATGCGTATGAGTAGAGCCAACCATATCAGAAACAACATGTAAGGAGTCAATTTCTTTTAGGGCATATAATCCCAAGATTGCCGCACCAAGGCAGGAGCTTTCAAAGCTTTCCGGAACAGTTACTTCTTGGTCAAAAATATCCGCCATCATTTGGCGCCAAAGCGCTGAACGAGCAAATCCCCCTGTTGCTTGAATTTTTTTCGGAATGCCAATTTGCTCTTCAAGAGCCAATAATACATTATATAAGTTAAAAATCACACCTTCCAAAACGGCACGAATCATATGTTCTTTTTGGTGATGCAGGCTTAGGCCAAAGAAGGATCCGCGAGCGTTTGCGTTCCATAACGGGGCACGTTCTCCGGCAAGGTACGGGTGGAACAAGAGACCGTCGGCACCTGGCGCTACGCGTTCCGCAATTTTGGTAAGCACTTCGTACGGGTCGATACCAAGGCGTTTCGCTGTTTCTACTTCTGCGGAGGCAATTGTATCTCTTACCCAGCGGAAGGTCATGCCCCCATTGTTAACAGGTCCCCCTACAACCCAATGCTGTTCCGTCAATGCATAACAAAAAATGCGCCCCTTTGGATCTGTCACAGGGCGATCTGTCACAGTGCGAATAGCTCCGCTTGTCCCAATTGTAACAGCCACAACGCCTGGATCAATCGCATTTACACCAAGATTGGATAAAACACCGTCATTGGCTCCAATTACAAATGGTGTGGAAGGAAGGATACCCAGCTGCTTCGCCAAACCTGGAGCTAAGCCTTGGAAGTAATGGGTAGTTGGTACAATATCAGAAAGCTGCTCTCGTTTCACTCCTGCAACTGCAAGAGCTTCCTCATCCCAATCCAAGTTCTTTAAATTTAATAGTCCTGTTGCTGATGCAATGGAATAGTCGACTGCGAATTGGTTAAACAACTGATAAAATACGTATTCTTTGATAGATATGAACTTATGCGCTTTTGTAAAAATGTCAGATTGCTCTTCCTTTAACCATCGCAATTTACAAAGCGGCGACATTGGATGAATGGGTGTACCAGTTCGCATGTAAATGTCGTGTCCATTCCACTCCTCTTTAATCTTTTCTGCCCACTTTGTACTTCTATTATCAGCCCAAGTGATGCAATTTGTTAAAGGAATTCCATATGCATCTACTGCAATCACGCTATGCATTGCAGCGCTGAAGGATACGCAAAGCAAATCCTTTGGGGCAATGGCGCTTTTTCGAATCGTTTCTTGAATGGTTGTCAAAACTGCTTGATAAATCTCGGCAGGATTTTGCTCAGCCGTGGAAGGGGTAGGCGTAAATAAAGGATATTCTACCGTGTGATGCGCAACAACTGTACCATTTTTAGTAAAAAGAACAGCCTTTGTGCTGGTTGTGCCAAGGTCGACACCGAGCATGTATGTAGTCATGAAAGGTTCCTCACTTTCTTAAATTACGTAATAAATAATCCGATAACAAATACCACAGAAAAAGCCACAAGAGAAATAAGTGTTTCCATTACTGTCCATGAGCGTAAAGTATCTTTTACATCTAGACCAAAGTACCGGTTAATGAGCCAAAAGCCGGAATCATTAACATGAGAAGCGATGGTAGCACCAGCTGCAATGGCAATCGCAATCAAACCTAAAATAGGACCTGTTAGCTGTAAATCGGCTACGAAAGGTGCCAATAAACTTCCTGCTGTAACCATGGCAACTGTTGCAGAGCCTTGTGCAATCCTTACAATGGCCGCCATCAAAAAGGCAAGCACAAGCGGGGAGAGAGAAGAGTTTACCATGGTATTGGCCAATAATTTTCCAACACCTGAATCTACTAGCACTTGTTTAAACACACCACCGGCCCCTGTGACAAGAATGATCATCCCGGCCGGCTCCAATGCTTTACTAGCGATAGTTTGTACTTCTTGTTTAGAAAAGCCCTGGCGAATTCCCAAGAAATAAAAAACCAGCATCGTTGAGATCAGCAATGAAACGAAGGGATGGCCTAAAAAAGCAAACAAAGAACGTACTGTATTTTCTTCAGGCAATACCACCTTTGAAAGGGTATTAAGTAAAATTAAAATAAGTGGAACGGAAATAATGACAGCGATTAACTTAAAGCTCGGTAAACCTTCGTCATATTCCACTTCTTCTATTTGCATATAATGCGGAACAGCTACATGTATCTTATTTGCAATGTATCTTCCAAATAAAGGACCTGCGACAATCATAGCAGGAATACCCGCGATAAACCCGAATAAAATAACCCAACCGAGCTCGGCACCGATTAAGTTTGCCGCAATAATAGGACCTGGTGTAGGCGGAATAAAACTGTGCGTAACAGCTAAACCTGCAAATAAAGGAATGCCATAGTAGAGTAGCGAGCGCCCCGTTTTTTTGGCCAAGCGGTACACAATAGGAACCAGTACAACAAAGCCAACATCAAAAAAGACGGGAATTCCAACAAGAAATCCAGTAAAACCTAATGCCCAAGGCACTCGATCTTCTCCAAATTTTCGAACGAGTGTCCGAGCAAGACGCTCCGCCCCTCCGGACACTTCAAGCATTTGTCCAAACATGGCACCAAGCCCCACCACTATAGCGACAAAGCCAAGTGTTTCTCCCAGTCCTTTTTGCATGGAATATACAACCTGATCCAACGGCATACCGGCAGAAATTCCAACAAACAAACTAACAAACAGCAAAGCTACAAATGCATGCAGCTTCGTTCGAATAACTAAAAATAACAGCAATGAGATACCTGAAGCTGCAGCTAAAACAAGTGAAAAGTCGGACATTCACATCCTCCGTTATCGTAAATGAAATGTAATCAATAACTGTAGTTGAAGAAAAATTTTTTCTGATAGGTCAATTATACGAAAAAAGATTTTTCTTGCAATCGTTTTCAAGAAAAATTTTCTTTTCTATGGATTTTCGATATAATGATAGTAAAATGCCGCATGAAAGGAGTGAAGCAGATGGAGCAACCGCAGCACTGCCTCACAAGAATCCAATCATTTTATCCTGAGTTTAGCGAAACAGAAAAGAAAGTGGCTGATTATATTTTACAGTATCCCGAAAAAATGATGCATCAGCCTATCAATCAAGTTGCTGAAGATATAGGCGTCGCTACTTCTACCGTTTTTAGATTTTGTCAGCGATTGGGCTTTAAGGGGTATCAGACGATGAAAATTGTACTGGCAGCCGAGCTTGCAACACCGTTACAAGAGCGGGTGCAAGAGAGAATTCAAGAGTATGACAATGAACGTGCGGTGACGGAAAAAATTTTCAATACAAGCATTCGCACTTTTAAAGACACGATTCAAATGATGGATTTTTCACTGGTTAAAAAAGCAGTGAACATTATTTTGAAAGCGGAGCGGGTTGAATTTTATGGCATCGGAAACTCTGGTATCGTTGCGCAGGATGCGCATCATAAATTTATTGGATCCGGTGTTGCAACTGTAGCGTATACAGATATGTATTTACAGCTACGTGCTGCCACACAGCTTACCGAGCAAGATGCTGTAGTTATTATTGCTGATTCAGGCTCTCATACAGAAATGCTACAGGTGCTGGAGGCTGCGAAGGAAGCTGGTGCCAAGACGATTGTTATTACTAACCTAACAAAGTCTCCAGTCAATAAAAAGGCAGATATTGTTCTTCGTACTGTCACAACTGGTATTGAAACACGTTCTGAAGATATCTTTTCACGAATCGTACAGCTAAGTTTAATTGACGCGTTGTATACAAGTGTGATGAAAAGTAAAAAGGAAACAGGGAAAGGTACAATCCAGAAGCTGAAGCGCATATTTGAATAGCTCCCATAAGAGAAGGCTTTGAATACTAGATTTCAAAGCCTTTTTTTATTTGTTGAAAAAAATTTCTTTACTTGTATTGATTTAAAGAAAAAAATTTCTTATAATCAACTCAATTGATAAAGCGCTTTCAATAAAGGAATGCATTTTAATTAGGGGGATTCATATGTTATTACTTATTGTACTATCGGCGATTGTTGCATTGCTTTTACTTATCACGGTAGCAAAGCTCAACCCATTCGTTTCACTTATCATTACGGCAATTGGTGTTGGACTTGCGACTGGCATGCCGCTGATTTCACCAGATCCGACGAAAGTACCTGGCATTATTGATTCTTTAAAGGCTGGTATGGGGAATACATTAGGGTTCTTGGCTATCGTATTAGCACTAGGAACGATGCTTGGTAAGATGATGGCAGAATCAGGCGGAGCAGAGCGTATTGCACAAACGTTAATAGCTCGATTTGGAGAAAAAAATGTGCACTGGGCAATGATGTTCGTCGCGTTTATTGTAGGGATACCTGTATTTTTCCAAGTTGGATTTGTTCTATTAATTCCATTGGTATTCACTATCGCACGTCAAACGGGTGTATCTTTAGTACAAATTGGAGTGCCGTTAGTTGCTGGTCTTTCTGTTGTACATGGTTTGGTACCACCGCATCCGGCTGCAATGGCAGCAGTTGGTATTTTTAAAGCAGACGTTGGTCTAACAATCTTGTATTCTCTTATTGTAGGTCTTCCAACAGCTATTTTGGCAGGTCCAGTTTATGGTAAATGGATTGGTAAACGCATTCACAAAACAGTACCAAAAGAAATTGGCGATCAGCTTGTTGAACATAAGGAAGCAAAGGAACTGCCGGGCTTTTTTAATACAGTCTTCACGGTATTGGTACCAGTTATTTTAATGCTTGCTGCATCTATTGCAGAATTAACATTAGAAAAAGGAACAACTGCATTTTCAGTATTTAAGTTTTTAGGCGATCCTATCGTTGCGTTGTTAATAGCAACTGTTTATTCCTTCTTCAGCTTAGGCTTTTTCCGTGGTTTAAGTCGTGATACAGTTTTAAAGTTTACAAACGACTGCTTAGGTCCTACGGCAACAATTCTATTAGTAATCGGTGCGGGCGGAGCGTTCAATAAAGTATTGCTTGATTCAGGTATCGGTAAATACATCGCAGACTTGGCACAAGAATCTAGCATCTCTCCAATTTTATTAGGATGGGGAATTGCAGCGATGATTCGCGTTGCAACAGGCTCCGCAACTGTTTCTATGATGACAGCTGCCGGTATCGTAGCTCCAATCGCTGCGGCTGTACCGGGAACAAATTTAGAGCTTCTTGTGCTTGCAACAGGTGCAGGATCTCTTATCTTGTCACACGTAAACGACTCTGGCTTCTGGATGATTAAAGAATACTTTGGAATGTCTGTAAAAGAGACATTGCAAACATGGACAGTGCTTGAGACTATCATTTCTGTAGCCGCACTTGGATTTATTTTATTGTTAAATATATTTGTATAGTAGCTTGGACGGGTATTTCTAAAGGAAATACCCGTCCTTTCTTTGCAGGAGATTTAAAAAAGTAACCTGTATGGATAAAAATTAAATGTTGACAGCGCTTTCTACATAGGAGTACAATTGGTTCAAGTTATCCGAAACGTTTTGGAGGAAATGCTAGTGACAACAATTAAAGATATAGCAAAAGTCGCTGGGGTTTCAGTGACAACTGTTTCAAGGGCTTTGAATGGCTACTCGGACGTCAGTGAGAAAACGAGACAAAAGATTATGGCTGTTTCCAAAGAGCTTAATTACAGTCCAAACACATTGGCAAGAAGCTTGGTCATGAATAAATCAACTACCATAGGCCTGCTGGTCTCTGGTATGACAGCTGATAGTGTGAAGGATAATTTTACATTTGAAGTTTTGCGAGGAATTGATCAATTTGTTGCCGAAACAAATTATGATTTAATCTTATTTAGCACCAATTCAACAAAACAACGTGAGAAAACGTATTCTCAGCTTTGCCGAGAACGACGTGTGGATGGTGTGATTTTGCAAGGGATTAAGACAGACGATCCTTATTTGCAAGAAGTTGTAGAGAGCGATATTCCTTGTGTTTTGATTGATATCCCAATTGAAAGTCAAACAGTGGGGTATGTCACTACCGATAATGTGCTGGGAGCCAAGAAAGCTGTTGATTATCTCTTGGAGCGGGGCCATCGCAAGATAGCGATGGTGAATGGTCACGACTTTGCCTTTGTAAGTCAAGAAAGGCTGAAGGGATATATGCAAGCTTTACAAGAGAAGGGGATTCCTTACCATCAGGAGTGGGTTTTAAACGGTGCCTTTGAAGAAGAGGAAGCAGAACGACAGGTTCTTCATTTATTACAAAAGAATAAAGACATTACTGCAATATTTTGTGCGAGTGACTTAATGGCAATCGGAGCCATGCAAGCTATAAAAAAATTGAATATGGATATTCCGGAACAGATTTCTATTGTGGGTTATGATGATATTTTACTTGCTTCGTATATGAACCCAAGGCTCACTACTATTGCACAAGATAAATATAAAATGGGGTATGAAGCGGCAAAGTTACTAATTGAAATGTTGGAAGGAAGCAGGCAGTCCTGTAAAACGGTACTGGAAACCAAATTGGTTGTAAGAGAGTCCACTAACTGATTAGGGTGTTATTCCAATGTTTGTAATACAAAGAAGGAGAATTTCTCCTTTATTATTTTAATAATATCCGAAACGTTTCGGTGAAAATTGTATATTTTGTAAAACATACATATCAAACGTTTTCAACAGAAAGAATATGTTTTTTATTTTTGCATCGGTTCCGAAACGTTTCGGTCATGCGACAGGAGGATACAATTATGGACTATCGTGTTATTAAGGAGAATGATTTATTTTTATTGACGGATACAAGTGGCAATATTCCAGAAGGCCATTCTTACGGTCTTGGCTTGTATAAAAAAGATACTAGATTCCTAAGCAAATTAGATATCAAAATCAATGGTGAAAAGCCTATTTTACTCTCTTCGGATGCTACTGAAAATTATATGTCAAAAATTTTGCTGACGAATCCACACATGGAGAGGGACGGCGAATTAATTTTGTGGAGGGAATCAGTTGAACTGGAACGACAACGCTTCATTTATGATGAGATTCTCTATGAGACAATCAAAGTGAAAAACTATTATCCTAAACCAGTCTCTTTTAGTATCACCGTAGAAATGGATGTAGATTTCGCAGACATGTTCATTGTACGGGGCTTTCAAACAGGAAAGGTTGGCGAGCGCCAAGGACAGACACAGGAAGGAAACACATTAACGTACCATTATAAAGGATATGATGGGATTGAAAGAGGCACTAAGGTGCAGTGGAATCGACCAGCGGAAGAAATTCAGCTAGAAGGCATTGTTCAATTTCAATATACATTAGCTCATGGTCAAGAAGATACTGTCACTTTTATCATTCAGCCTGTAATTGCTGGAGAGCCTACAAAAGAGTCTCTTCATCCTCAAGAAGCAATGAAAAAACTAAAACAATCGTATGTAGACTGGGATAAGAAAACAACGAAAGTACAAACGGATTATCAACCATTACAAAGATTAGTTGATCGCGGTATCGCTGATTTAAGAGTGTTACTCACTGATTTAGGCTATGGTCAATTTCCAGTTGCCGGTTTACCTTGGTTTGGTGTTCCTTTCGGCAGGGACAGCTTAATTGCTGCTTTGCAAATGCTGAGCTTTAACCCTGAAATAGCAAAAGGTACTCTTCTCACCATGGCTCAATATCAGGGGAAAAATGTAGATCCATGGCGCGATGAACAGCCAGGTAAAATCATGCATGAAATGCGCTTTGGAGAACTGGCAAACACCAATCAAATTCCTTTTACCCCTTATTACGGCACGATTGATGCAACACCATTGTTTTTAATGCTATTAGCTGAATACGTAAAATGGACAGGCGACATAGAAATTGCAAAAGAGTTGCGTGAGAACATTGAAGCTGCATTACAGTGGATTGATCAATATGGAGATCGCGATGGTGATTTATTTGTAGAATATCATCAGGAATCAAGCAAGGGCATTGCAAATCAAGGTTGGAAGGATTCAGGAGATTCCATTGTTCATCGTGATGGAGAATATGCAAAAACACCAATTGCTTTAGCGGAAGTACAGGGCTATGTATATCAAGCAAAAGTCGGGATTGCTTGTATCTTTGAAACGTTGGGTGAAGAAGCTCGAGCAGTTGAACTTCGTCAACAAGCACAAAGCCTGAAAACGCGTTTTGAAGAGGAGTTTTGGATGGAGGAGCAGCAGTTCTATGCGATTGCATTAGATGCGCACAAGAAACAGGTTGGTACAATTACATCGAATCCAGGACACGTTTTATGGTCTGAAATGTTGGAGGATACGCGAGCAGATGCGGTTATTAAAACGCTCGTATCACCTAAGATGTTTTCTGGCTACGGCATTCGTACTATGGGAACTGGAGAAGCAGGGTATAATCCGATGAGCTATCACGATGGAAGCGTGTGGCCGCATGATAACAGCATGATCTTACTAGGCATGAGTAAAATCGGTCGTCAAGATGAAGCTAATACTGTGATTGAAGGGTTAATCCAAGCAGCTAGTCATTTTGAGTATGACCGTTTACCTGAATTATTTTGCGGTTATGATACATCTTTGGGAAAAGCAGTTAATTACCCGGTTGCTTGTTCGCCGCAGGCTTGGGCTGCCGGAACGCCTCTGGTTTTCATTCAAACTATGCTAGGACTGTTTCCTAATGGATTAACGAAAGAAATTATATTAGCACCTAAGCTACTGGTTGATATGAATGAGCTAACTGTAGAAAACATCGCAATTGGCGAAGGAAATTTATCAGTGAAAGTTGTACGCAACGCCAACCATTACGATGTTGTAATTTTAAACAACACGACAGGCTACCATATTGTACAAAACTTGAATACAGTACAAATGTAACTATTTAAAGGGGGAATCTATTTATGAAAGCTAAGAAAAAAATTGCAACAGTGGGTATAGTAACAGCTTTATTCGGAAGTGTTTTAGCAGGGTGTGGGAATGAAGAAAAGGCTACAACGAAGGAAAGTAATGGTGAAAAGGTACAAATCACCCTTGCTGGATGGTCTGGTAATCCAGCAGAGCAGAAGCTGCTTAAGCAAACATTAGAGGACTTTGAAGCAAAACATCCGAACATTGATGTAAAACATGAGGTCATCGCTGATCAATATATGGATGTGATGAAAACACGCCTAATTGGTGGTAAAGGACCAGATGTATTTTATTTAGATGCATTTGAAGCACCTGGATTAATTGAAACTGGCGCTGTGGAGCCACTTGATAAATATGTAAAAGAGGACTTTGATGTAGAAGATTTTGAAAAACCGCTTCTGGAAGCTTTTCAAGTGAAGGGAAAAACCTATGGATTTCCAAAAGATTATTCAACACTTGCCTTGTTTTATAATAAAAAACTACTTCAAGAAGCTGGTGTAGAGGTGCCAAAAACGTGGGATGAGCTTCGTGAAGCATCTAAAAAGCTAACTAAAAATGGCGTATACGGATTTGGCGTATCTCCTGAGCTTGCTCGCTCGCTTTATATAGCGGAATCCAATGGTGGTGATGTTGTAAAGGATAACAAAGCCAATTTTGCATCTGCAGAAGTAATAAAGGCGCTACAACCAATTGTGGATCAACATAACATTGATAAAACTTCTGTTGAGCCTAAAGAAGTAGGTGCAACTTGGGGTGGCGAAATGTTTGGACAAGGTAAAGCTGCGATGGTTATTGAGGGCAACTGGGCAATTCCGTTCTTAGCTGATACATTCCCGAACACAGAATATGGGACTGCTGAAGTACCAACTGTGAATGGTAAAAAAGGCACAATGGCATTTACAGTAGGCTATGTAATGAATTCTGCATCTAAAAAGAAAGAAGCAGCTTGGGAGCTTATCTCGTATTTAACAGGTAAAGAAGGTATGCAAACGTGGACAAGTAAAGGATTTGCATTGCCTACGCGCAAATCAGTGGCGGCTAAATTAGGATACGATAAAGATCCACTTCGTGGGCCGTTAGTAGCAGGTGCTGAATATGCAACTGTATGGTCCGATGATTCTAACCTTCCAATCATCTTTAACAACTTTAACAATCAATTTTTAAGTGCATTTTTGGGCAAACGTCCGTTGGAAGAGGCATTAAAAGAGGCACAAACGCAGGCAAATAACGAAATTAAACAAAAATAATTTTAGGCAGATCCGGATAGAGAAAGCCATGTTTCTTTCTCTATCCGGATATAAAGCATCTGTACGAAATGATGAATAGATTTTGCAGCATAATACTGTAAAACTCTTCCTGCTGAAGCATGTGTGCACTTCGGCAGGAAGAGTTTTATAGTAAGAAAAGAATGATGCTGTGTTTATAAAGGAGTTAAATACAATGGAAAACAAGTTTATTGATGTCCATACAAACAGTTCCTCTCAAGTAGTTGCTCAAACTAGTAAGATCTCTAGGCGCGCACTACGAGAGGCAGGACAAGGATATGTGTTCATGTCACCTACTATATTAATCTTACTTATGTTTTTAATTGGACCCATCTTTTATGCAATTTATCTTTCCCTTCATAAGGTACAACTTCTTGGTAACGCCAGCTATGAATTCATCGCATTTGATAACTTTACTCGTATTTTAGATGATACAAGAGCCAAAATCGCTTTATGGAATACATTCAAATATGTAGTGATTGTTGTTCCGGCGCAAACGATTTTGGCACTTATTTTAGCGGCAACGTTAAATGCTGGTCTGAAGGGTGAAAAGCTATTTCGAATTATTTACTTTTTACCTACGTTAACGTCATCAGCGGTACTAACTTTAATCTTTATGTGGATGTATAACAAAGAAGGTTTAATCAACCATGCTTTAGCATTTTTAGGACTACCTACTTACAACTTCTTAGGAGATCCAAGTGTTGCCTTGAATGCGATTATGATGATGAATATTTGGTCTACAGCACCGTTTTTTATGGTTATTTATCTAGCAGCTTTACAGGATATACCGGATTCTTTGTACGAGGCTGCAGAGTTAGATGGAGCTAATGTATGGCAAAAGTTTTGGCATATTACCGTTCCAAACCTTCGTCCCGTTACTTCATTCGTTGTCATTATGGGCTTAATTGGTACCTTCCAGCTGTTTGATCAATCTTATATCTTCTCGGCAGGATCGGGTGGGCCTGACAATTCAACGTTAACAGTGGTGTTGTTAGTTTATCAATATGCATTTAAAACAATGGGAACGATGGGATATGCAGCTGCACTAGCATTTATTTTGGCGGTAGTTATCTTAATCGCAACACTAATTCAAAGAAAGTTTTCGAAAGAAGAGTCCTTGTACTAAAACAGAAAGGGAGGAGATTAGCTTGAAAAAGAAAACCGGTATAGGAAAAATCGTTTTATACACAATTTTAATCATATATGCGGTTGCTACATTTATTCCATTTTTATGGGCCCTTTCATCTTCATTTAAAACCTTAGAAGAGATTGTTAGTGGTTCAATAAATTTTATACCAAAAAACTTTACACTAGATAACTATAAGCAAATTTTTATTAAAGAAGAGTTATTCCCGCGCTGGATGTTCAACAGTGTCTTTATCGCAGTAACGGGTACTCTCTTGAATTTATTGTTCAATTCGATGGCCGGATACGCACTTGCGCGTTTAAGTTTTCCCGGAAAGAAAACGCTATTCATTATTATTTTGGCCGTACTAATGGTTCCGGCACAAGTAACAATGATTCCAAACTATCTTATTTTAAAGGAAATTGGTTGGCTAAATTCCTATCAAGGGATGATTATTCCATCAGCTATTAATGCGACTTTCATTTTCATGATGAGACAATTTTTTATTAACTTTCCAAAAGAGCTGGAAGAGGCGGCGACAATGGATGGCCTAGGACGAATGGGTATCTTCTTTAAAATTGTTCTTCCTTTGGCAAAGCCAGCTCTTGCAGCGCAAGCAATCTTTGTGTTTATGGGATTCTGGAACGACTTTATGCGTCCGTTAATCGTGATGACGGATACAGAAATGTTTACTTTACCGCTGGGGCTGAATACGTTTAAAGGACAGTACATCAGCTACTGGAATTTCATTATGGCAGCGTCCATGGTATTCACACTTCCTGTTTTGTTAATTTACGGCTTCTTTAATAAATACTTCGTTAAAGGTGTATCAATGACCGGAGGAAAATGAGGAATCAAAGCGATGTGTACGGATGATACACATCGCTTTTTCGTATGTAAATGCCATATACTTTATCTCAACCATATGATACATTTATACATAATTTGAGTCAGAGGAGCCTTAGCATGACAGAATGGTATTATGATGAACTATTAAACATCGAGACAGAAGAAATACAAGAAGGCTTCCATAAGTCATTTCACTATCATCGCTACGAACCCACGCCTTACAGCGCCTTAGAAACGTTATTTCAATCTTATCGCTTGCAGGCAGAGGATCATGTGGTTGACTTTGGGTGTGGTAAAGGTCGATTGAATTTTTATATTAACTATTGGTTTCATGCAACTGTAATTGGTGTTGAAATGAATGAAGAGTTTTACAATGAAGCAATGGAAAATCGGGAAGGATATTTAGAAATAAGACCTGAGCGAGAAAATCAAATTCAATTTGAGCACTGTTTGGCACAAGACTATAAGATTCAACCAAAAGATAATCGATTTTATTTTTTTAACCCGTTCTCGATTCAAATCTTTATGAATGTAATTAATAATATTTTACGTTCTATTGAAGAACATAACAGAGAAGTGGATGTAATTTTATATTACAGCTCGGAAGACTATATGTATTTTTTAGAAAACCAAACGGCATTTGAACTCATACATGAAGTAACGCTGCCTGGAGAATACGAAAGCAATGCGTTTGAGAAGTTTTTAGTGTATCGCCTTTCTTATTAGGGTTATACGTTCAAGTTGAAAAGCTAATTATACGTAAAAAGGGTGCAGACCATTTTGGCTGCACTTTTTATGTGTGGTCGGCATGCTTCTACCATAATGTAGTCCTGTATATAGGGTATGACATTTGTCATGGGTGTCATATGACATGTATGTCTACAACGAAGAAAGGGTTTTCTTTATAATTTGAGGTAATAACATGAATAAGGGGAAATGAAACATGACAAATAAACAAATGCATTTGCGTAAGCAAGTAGCTCCCTATGAGAAATCGGATATGTGGCATAGTGTGAGACAGCTTTTGAATACGTTGTTACCGTTTGTAGTATTATGGTTTTTGGCTTATAAAAGTCTAGCTGTTTCCTATGCGTTAACACTTCCTATTACAGTTTTGGCGGCAGGATTTTTGGTGCGTGTTTTCATCATTTTCCATGATTGCTGTCACCATTCCTTCTTTAAGAGTCGTCGTGCGAATAAAATTTTAGGAACGATTACAGGAGTATTAACGTTATTTCCATACAATCAATGGCAGCACAGTCATTCTGTGCACCATGCAACAAGTGGCAACCTGGATAAACGCGGTGTTGGTGATATTTGGATGATGACGGTGGATGAGTACATTGCATCTTCGTTTTGGACGCGTGTTGCATATCGTTTATATCGCAATCCGCTTGTTATGTTCGGACTAGGTCCAACGTATATTTTCTTGATTACCAACCGCTTTAACCGAAAAGGCGCGCGCTGGAATGAGCGCTTAAACACATATATAACAAATATTTTGATTGCTGGTATCGTAGCTCTTTTATGCTGGGCAATTGGCTGGCAGGCTTTTTTGCTTGTACAAGGGCCAATTTTCTTAATCTCAGGTGCGGCAGGTATCTGGTTATTCTATGTACAACATACGTTTGAAGATTCTTATTTTGAAGAAGATGAGAATTGGGAATATGTAAAGGCAGCGGTAGAAGGAAGCTCCTTCTATAAGTTACCGAAAATCTTACAATGGTTAACAGGTAATATTGGTTACCATCATGTACATCACTTAAGTCCACGGGTGCCGAATTATAAACTTGAGGCAGCGCATAATCATACAGAACCTTTACAAAATGTGCCGACCATTACCTTGATGACGAGTCTACAATCGTTAAAGTTTCGTTTGTGGGATGAAAACACGAAACAGTTTATGACGTTTAAAGATATTAAAGCAATGCAGAGTTATAAACGAGCAAGTGTTAAGTAAAAACAAAAACATTGGTTTTTAGATGGTAGAGAAGAAAGGGCCATGTGTAGTTGCGTTTAGAGCCTAAGAGAAGCTCGTGCTGGGTGCATGCCTTTCTTTTGCATCTTCATACGGTATGTCAGAGAACGTGATACAATAGAGAAAAGAGTATAAGAGGTTACGTTCATGCTAAAAAAATATATGACCTTTCAAAAAGGCGGGATTTCTCCCTATATATGGACGATTTTATGTATCCTGCCTTTTTATTTTATTTTTCAGCTTTCATCAGTTGTTCAGATTATAATTGGTGTTTTCATTACGATCTTATTTTTCATTTTCTATCGAATTGCCTTAGTGTCAACAGGCTGGCCTGTTTATGTTTGGGCATTTATTTTAATCAGTATTTCTATTACTTCTACAAGTTTGTTCAGCTATGTGTATTTTGCATTTTTTCTCGCTTATTTTATTGGTAACATTGCAGATCGTACTGCCTTTCTCATCATATATTTTGTGCATCTTATTAGTACATCTGTGTCTATTAACTTTAGCATTGTCACACATGATGCGTTATTTTTAAAGCAGTTACCATTTGTTATTATTGTGTGGATTAGCGTAATCTTAATGCCTTTTAATATTCAAAGCAGAAAAGAAAAGGACGAGCTGGAGGAGCGTCTGGAAGATGCTAATAAACGCATTGCAGAGCTTGTAAAGTTAGAGGAACGGCAACGTATTGCTCGTGACTTGCATGATACACTCGGACAAAAGCTTTCATTAATTGGTTTGAAAAGTGATTTGGCACGTAAATTAATTGATAAAGATCCAGAGCAAGCGCGTAACGAACTAAAGGATGTACAACGTACCGCTAGAACTGCTTTGAGCGAAGTAAGAAAAATGGTATCTTCAATGCGAGGGATTCGTTTTAAAGACGAAGTACAACGTATCAAGCAAGTGCTAGAAGCGGCCGAAATTCGTCTTATCTATGAAGGAACGTCTCTTAAGCAGGCTTCACTGCTAACAGAGAATATTTTAAGTATGTGTTTAAAAGAAGCTGTGACGAATATAGTTAAGCATAGTGGTGCATCTATTTGCTATATTACAGTTGAGCAATCTTGGAAGGAAATCACTCTAATCGTGAGGGATAACGGAACCTTTAAGTCACCTACATCGTACGGGGCACCTGGTTACGGAATTTCGGGAATGAGAGAGCGATTGGAGTTTATCAATGGCGGGATGGAGATAGTAACTTCAGATGGTACATCGTTAATCATTACAGTTCCAAACGATACGAAACAGGCCGAAAAGGAGAAATTCAAATGATTTCCATTGTGATTGCAGAAGATCAGCAGATGTTATTAGGGGCATTCGGATCGCTTCTAAGTCTGGAAGATGATATGACAGTTGTAGGGAAAGCATCAAACGGTCAAGAGGCAGTTGAACTGGTACGGAAACATAGACCGGATGTTTGTATTATGGATATTGAAATGCCGGGGAAAAGTGGATTAGATGCAGCGGAGGAGTTAAGAGGATTAGGATGCAAGGTAATTATTTTAACAACGTTTGCACGCTCTGGTTATTTTCAACGAGCTGTACGGGCTGGTGTGAGCGGCTACTTGCTGAAAGACAGTCCAAGTGAAGAGCTGGCAAGCTCTATTCGAAGTGTAATGAATGGAAAGCGCGTATATGCGCCGGAATTAATGGATGATATGTACGGAGAAGAAAATCCATTGACTGACAGAGAAAAAGAAGTGTTAGAGTTGGTAGCGGATGGGAAAAATACAAAAGAAATTGCAGATCAGCTCAGCATTAAAACTGGTACAGTTCGTAATTATATCTCAACAATTTTAGATAAGCTTGAAGTGAAAAATCGAATCGAAGCAATTACCCAATCAAAGGAAAAAGGGTGGTTTAAGTAGAAGCACAAAGCGCTATCATGCGTTTTGTGTTTTTTTATTTGGCTGTGTTAAAGCCAGATGTTGCTAATCAACAGAGAATTGAAACAAAACCTATTAAAAAATCCTTCTTATGTTTATATTGGAAAACAATTCATATATAATAATATATGTTATTACGAGGAAATGGACGCAAATGAAAGTAGTATTTTAAAAATAAATACATTTATTTATTTTTATATTAAGAAATAACTTGTTTTAGGTACCATATATAAATTCGGCAAACCTATTGACGGCAGAGACGTAAAACTATAGGGCTAACATCGTTGACTATGCCAGCCAGCTACCGATGAAGAGGGAAAGACAAATCCATTGGTACCCGATTGGTTTTTTTAAAATTGTAAGAAACTCAACAGCCGTAGTATAAAATGTACGAATAGATTTAGAAAGTAGGTGCCACTCTATTGAAACAGAAACTACAAAACTTTCAATTGTCTCTCGTTTACAAGTCATTATTTGATTATAATCCAAATGCGAGTTATGTCTTAGATACCCAAGGTTCCTTTATTATTGTTAATGATGCGACGTTTACATTAACCGGAAGAACAGAAGATGAGCTATTAAGTATGAATTTTATTCCTCTTATTCGTGAAGACCACTTGGAAGTAACGCTCATGCACTTTAATGAAGCCTTACAAGGAAAGCAAAGAAGCTTTGATACGGTTATTTTACATAAAGATGGACGTAGTGTAGATCTTCGTGTGATTGCAGTACCAATTCTGATTCAAGGAGAAATACATGGTGTTATAGGTATTGCGGAAGACGTAACAGAAAAGAATAAAATCCAAAAAGAGTTGTTGGTCTCAAAGAGTCAGCTACAAAATATGTTTAATAGCTTGGATGTATGCGTGTGGACACTTGATAAGGAGTCGTATACCTTTAAAATTTCACCAGCATGTGAAGAAATTTATGGGGTAACAGTAAAAGAATTTCAGGAAGATTGGCAAATATGGCGCAGTTTTATCCATCCCGAAGACCAAGAGGAAATAGAGTCGCGGTATCAAGAAGTACTAGGGGGACAGTCCTGGACATCGGAATATCGTATCATTAGCCGGGACGGTAAAACAAAGTGGCTGTATAACTATGTGATGCCTATCAAGGATGAAATGGGCAACATTATCCGTTTTGATGGAGTTGTGACAGATATTAGTGGTAGGAGAAAGATTGAAGAAGATCTTCACGTTATGGCATTTCAGGATGCACTTACCGGGCTACCTAATCGAAGAATGTTTAATAAGCGACTCGAAAAAGCATTAAAACGCGCTAAGAAGTGTAACACCAAGCTTGCGGTGATGTATTTAGATTTAGACCGCTTTAAATTTATTAATGATTCATTGGGACATCAAGCAGGAGATCGTTTATTACAACTCGTAAGTAAACGTCTAACAGAAACCATGGATGATCGTACCGTTATTTCTCGCCAAGGTGGCGACGAGTTTTCTATTTTAATTGAAAATGTGAAGGACATACAGCATATAGAAAGTATTGCAAAATCATTGTTGCATATTATCACGAAGCCGTTGCAGCTTGAGGGGTACGAGTATATTTTAACAACAAGCATTGGCGTAAGTATCTATCCAGACCATGCAGACACAGCGGATGGTCTTATTAAGCGAGCAGATCAAGCTATGTATCGGGCGAAGGAGAGCGGAAAAAGCAATTTTAAGATTTATAATCCCGGTATGACACAAGATTTATCACGTATGATGCAAGTAGAACAGGCGCTTCACAAAGCGTTAGAACGTAATGAATTAAGTCTATATTACCAGCCAATTGTTGATACTTGTTCATCTCAAATTAATGGCTTTGAAGCTCTTATTCGTTGGAAGCATGCCGAATGGGGATTCATCTCTCCTGCTGAATTTATTCCAATTGCAGAAGAATCCAGTTTAATTGTTCCAATCGGTGAATGGATTCTTCAAACAGCCTGTATAGAAAATAAAAAATGGCGTGAAAATGGTTTTCCGAATACATATGTTTCAGTCAATATTTCTGCTAGACAGTTTGAACAAGATCGCTTTGTACAACAAGTGGAAAGAATTTTACAAGAGACGGATATGGAGCCACATTATTTAAGAATGGAAATCACAGAAACTGCAAGCATGAAGAATGTAGAAAATATGATTGTAAAATTAAATAAGCTAAAAGACTTAGGAATTCAGGTTGTTTTAGATGATTTTGGCACAGGTTATTCCTCATTAAGCTATCTTCAGAAGCTACCAATCAAGGCGTTGAAAATCGATCAATCGTTTATTCGTGGTATTAATCAAGACAGCAACCAAGAGGCTATTGTGAAAACAATTATTGGTATGACAAAAGGACTGAAGATGAATGTGATTGCTGAAGGTGTAGAACAAAAACAGCAGCTGGAATTTTTGCAAGAGCTCGGGTGTTATAAAATGCAGGGATACTTATTCAGCAAACCAATTCCTCTATCCGCCTTTGCACAATTACATGACAATAGAAGTATATAAAAAAAGCCTCCGACTGGAGGTTTTTTTTATATACGTTCTTTAAAATTAACGCGTTTATTGAGCGCATACATAACTGGAATGCCAACGGTCATTACAATTAGTTCACCAGCAGCGGTCGTCAACCAAGTAAATAAAAACGGAAGATCAAGCGCCAAGTTGAGTTCCCAAGCAATAAGGAACATCGTGAACGTAAATACAATTGTATTAAAAGTCATGCGTGCCAGAATGCTTTTTATATAACGAGCTGAGAAAATAGTAATGGACAGCGCTAAAATGGATTGACCAACCCCGAATACCAAATCATATGCAACCATTGGTGAAAAGAATAAATTTGTTAAAAATACCCCAAGTACAATGCCATAGAAGTATTTGGGATTAAATACTACCAAATGGTTGAACATTTCTGAAACGCGAAATTGAATGTTGGTAAAACCGAATGGCTGAATCAATGCAGAAACAGCAATATACAGTGCGGCTACAATACTATTTACAGCTAATGTTTTGATACGCATCGTAATCTCTCCTTAGTTTTTTATCGTGGGAGGGTTTCGAACCACGTTTTTTTATAATCAGAACATCATCGTATAACGTTACGGTTACAAGCGTCAACAGGAAATTGCATGTAAAGCGGTTGTATTTCATAAAAAAGTTCTTTCCATTTTGATACAGTCAATGGTGTGATAAAATTATATTTGTATAAGTAAAACCCCGATATGTAGAAGGAGGTTGTTTTTTGAGTTATAAAGCAGTGTTTTTAGATATTGACGGTACGATTTTGCCGCACGGGAAACAAATTGCCAATGAAACAAAAGGTGCTATCGCAAGGCTGAAAGAGAAAGGTATGCATGTTGTGATTGCTACGGGGCGTGCTCCTTACTTTGCACAGCCCGTTATCGCTGATTTAGGAATCGATTCCATGATTTTTTTCAACGGTTCGTATGCGTTGCATGAAGGAAATGTAATTCATGAAACACCAATTGATAAAAAGGTGCTAGAAAAATTGCATATAAAGACAATGGAACATCAACATCCCCTTACGTATCTAGCGGGAACAGAATTTAGAGCAACTGCATTAGAACATCCATATGTCATAGAAGCATTTTCGCAAGACCCATGGAAGCCAGAGCTTGCTTCTCATACATTTTGGCAAGAACAACATATTTATCAGTTGTTTTTACATTGTGAAGCCCAAGAGGAACGCTTATATCAAGAGCATATTCCGGAGCTTGATTTCAGACGCTGGAGTCAATCTACGATGCGTACTTGCGATGTAAACTTGTCAACAGGTACAAAGGCAACGGGCATTGAAAAAATTCTGGAACGTATTGGAATTGCGCCTGATGAGGCGGTGGCATTTGGAGATGGCTTAAACGATGTTGAGATGCTAACAATGGTTGGGATGGGTGTAGCTATGGGAAATGCGGCACCTGAAGTGCAAGCATATGCGAATATGGTTACTAAAACGGCAGAGGAACACGGTGTAAAGTATGGTTTAGAGAAATTAGGATTGCTGTAAAGCGTTATAACAGACACTAAAGTCTCAATATGATACGATGGATGAACAGTAAGATAAATATGGAGGGTTTCTATGAAAATTGAAATATGGTCTGACTTTATGTGTCCGTTTTGTTATATTGGTGAACATCGTTTAAAGGCGGCTTTAGAGCAGTTTCCGCATAAAAATGAAGTTGAATTCGTATACCGTAGCTTTGAACTAGATCCGAACGCAAAGCGTGATTATGATACGGATATTTATGGCTTATTAGCAGTAAAGTATGGTACGAGTGTAGCGCAAGCAAAAGCAATGAATGCGAATCTTGCAGAACAAGGAAAACAGGATGGTTTAACATTCAATTTCGATAACTTTGTGCCAACTAACTCGTTTGATGCTCATCGTCTCTCGCACTATGCAGCAACACAGGGTAAGATGGATGAATTTATGGAACGCGGGTTTTATGCAGGATTTACGGAAGGAAAGCATCTTGGCGACCATGAGACGTTACTTGCACTTGCGGCTGAGGTTGGTTTGAATACTGAAGAAGCTGCCGCAGTCCTTGCTGGTGATGCTTTTGCAAAGGAAGTTCGTGCAGATGAGCAGGAAGGTGCAGCACTTGGAATCACTGGCGTTCCATTCTTTGTCATTAATCGCAAATATGCAATTTCAGGAGCGCAGCCAACAGAACTATTTCTACAAACGCTACAAAAGGTATGGGATGAAGAACAACCCCTTACAATGATTAACGGAGCTGATAGTGCCGTTTGTACGGATGAGGGTTGTGAAGTACCTAAAAATAAAGAGAGTTAAAGAGAGTGTCCAAAGCTTTGGACACTCTCTTTTTGGTGAATTTGTTAAAGTGTAATGCTGATAATGGGCACTTGTTATTGGAGTGGGAAGCGAATCTTTGTGAAGTCAACAACAAGCTATAATAGAGCCTTTACATGAAGCATAGTTTATGAAGATATTGCCAAATATAAAGAAAAACAAGTGAAAGGAGAGTGTGATATGAGACAAGAAGGCGGATTTGGGACACCAATTGAATCTATTGCTGTTTTGGTTGAAATGTTTCAAAAGTCTAAGGACTTTATTCAATTTTCCTTACCGGGCTCTCCTCAGATTACAATCTCCTTTTTTCGTACCATGATTAATGAGGAAACATTACATCGGGACGTGTTACCGCATGTTCCAGCAGATGTTTCATCGCTTGTTGATTTACAAATTGCATTACCGATAGAAGCTATGGAGCTTACAAGAAATATTGAACAGATATCAAGCAAGGTACTGAATGGATATGCAATGATTGAAGATGGAAGTGACACTTGTCTTCTCATTGCAATATGCAATAAAGAAGGCAGGCAAATTGCAACGGCTGAAATTGAGTATAATGTGGTCGGCCCGCAAGAAGCTTTTGTAGAACTAATAGATATCAATTTAAACATGCTGCGAAGGAGATTACCGACTCCTTACCTATGTGTGGAAGAATTAGAAATTGGCACACTTTCGCATACAAGAGTGGCAGTTGTTTTTATTGATGGAATTGCGAATCAAGATAATATCAAACATGTAACAGATAAGCTGAAAAATATTGAAATTGATCATATCCAAGACAGTTCATATGTAATACGTATGATTGAAGATAATCCAAACTCGCTCTTTCCGCAAGCCATTAACACGGAGCGGCCTGATCGTGTAGCAGGTGTTTTGGCAGAAGGCAAAATTGCTGTGTTGGTGAATGGCTCTCCTTTTGCCATTACATTACCAACCACACTAGTTGAATTTTTCTCAACCTCAGAAGATTATAACTTGCCTTGGATTATGGCTTCCACTTTTCGTTTATTGCGTCTGTTTTCTGTATTGTTTTCCATGCTGGCCACACCCTTGTACGTGGCGGTACTTACTTATCATTATGAGCTAATTCCTAAGGAACTGTTAAGAACATTAATCGCTTCTAGAAGTACCATTCCATTTCCACCGGTAATTGAAGCTCTTTTTTTGGAAGTTGTCATTGAGCTACTTCGTGAGGCGGGTGCTCGCCTGCCGTCTAAAGTGGCCTTAACAGTTGGTATTGTAGGCGGTATCGTTATTGGGCAAGCAGCAGTTGAAGCGAGCTTAACGAGCAACATATTAATTATTATTGTTGCTTTATCTGCATTATCGTCCTTTACAACACCTATCTATAAAATTGGCAATACAATCCGTTTGACCCGCTTTCCGCTCATTTTATCCGCTCAGTTTTTGGGGATGTTTGGTATCGTATGTTTTAGCTTATTTATGTTAACGCATTTGGTGCGAGCGCAATCGTTAGGAAGACCGTATTTAGCACCCTTTTATCCGACGCGAATATCGGATTGGAAGGATAGCTTTGTGCGAATGCCGATTTCTTCTTTTTTTAGCCGTCCTATTACAGCACGAGCTCGCTATAATAAACGATTTGATAAACATGTGGTAGATAAGCATAAGTCTAAGCCTAAAAATGATTTTACAGACTAGAAAGCAGGTGCTTCAATGAAGACGATACCTGTTCAATATCAAGTTTCTCCTTATTTGGTCTTTTTTTTGATTCATGCTATGCAGGTTGGTGTGGGAATGCTTGGATTTGAGCGAATTATTGCCAAGTTTGTTGGCAACGATAGCTGGATTAGTGTGTTATTAGCCGGTGTGAGTATAAATGTTATTATTTGGATGATGTATAAGCTAGTGGGCGGAGAGCAGAAGGATCTTATCGAAATTCATCGGGCGGTATGGGGGAAATGGCTAGGAGGATTATTTAGCCTCTTCTTTTTAGGGTATCTATTTATATCAGGAACAGTTGTTTTACGTACTTATATTGAGGTGCTACAGGTTTGGATGTTCTCTAATATCTCAACCTGGATCTTTGCGGTTGTATTATTAATCTTGGCTTATTATATCGTTTCAGGCGGATTTCGAGTTGTAGGAGGAATGGCTTTTTTTGGGATGGTCATTCCGTTATTTCTGGTCTTTACCGTATTTTATCCAATTGGATATGCTGAATTTCGAAATTTATTGCCCATATTCAATCATTCTCCCATGGAAGTTGTCAAAGGCATGCAAGGGGCTTTATTCAGTATCTTAGGTTTTGAAGTGTTTCTCATTTATTACCCTTTTGTGAAAGATGGGAAAAAATCGCAAAAGTTTGCGCATGCGGGAGCATTACTCACTACGGCAGGCTATACATATCTAATGATACTTTCGTTAGCTTTCTTTAGCAAAGAACAACTTTCGCAAAGTATATGGGCGTATTTAAGTATGATTAAAGTAATTGAATTTCCTTTTATAGAGCGATTTGAATATATTTTAATTTCATTATGGGCTTTTGTAATTTTGCCTAACTTTGTTGTTAACTTTTGGGCTGCAAGCCGAGGGTTAAAGGTACTGTTTAAAGCCAAACAAAAATACTTTCTGTGCATTCTTTTAATAGCTGCTTTACTGTTGGTGAATTGGATGGATGACCGGGAGAAAGTGAATATGATGAATACAATGGTTGGGAAGATAGGAGCAGCATTTATATATGGATATCTTCCATTGCTTCTTTTGCTTCAAACCATTAAACAAAAAATGAGGAAACAAGCATGAAACGTGGATTGATATGTTTACTTTGTGTCTTGTTAGTAGCATGTAGTCAAGCCAAAATTTTAGATGATTTATACCTAGTGCAGATTATGGGATTTGACTATCTTGGTAATCGTACATTAAAGGGAATGTTTGTGGTGTCCTTATATCGAAAGGAAAATCGTGTTCAAACGAAAGTGTTTTCTGCTACGGGTAAAACAGGAAAAGAAGCTAAGGAAAAAGCAGATTTAAAATCCGCTTTGCCTCTGGAAACGGGGCAGGTACGTGTTATTTTATTCAGCGAGGCGTTTGCTCGTCATGGCATTCAAGAAATTGTCAACACGCTACATCGAATTCCTAAAGTAGGAAACTTAGCTTATCCTGCTGTTACTGGTGGAGATTTACAAAAAATTTTGAGCAAAGAATATGATGAAGAAGAAGGAGTGGTTGAGGGGCTCTCTTCTTTATTTGAACAAGAGATTAAAACAGGAACAGTACCAAGATCTAACTTATACTTGCTATCCAATAGCTTATACGATGATGCCAGAGATGCTTTCTTGCCGTACATCATGCAAGATAAGGATAGTATTCGAATAGCTGGAATTGCTCTTTTTCATAAAGATCGAATGAGAGACATTTTGCCAGCTAAGAACATGTTTATATTTAAAGCTTTGGTTGATGGTTTTAGCAATGGAGCATACAGTTTTCGGTTTAAAAACCAGTTTGCAGTCATTGAAAACATTAATGCCAAAACAGATTATAAAGTGCAAAACAGTTCTGTGTTACATATAAACATGAAGGTTAAAGGGAAAATTCAAGAATTTACAGAAGAGAAAAATTTAGAGGTGCCAAAATTGGTTCGACAGGTTGAAAAAGAAATGGAACGGTCGGCACAGAAAGAAGTAGAGCAGCTCATTCTTCGTTTTCAGGAAAAAGGCGTGGATCCTTTGGGACTAGGAAGAGTGTACCGAGCAAAAGATCGCAATTGGAATGAAAAGAAATGGCGCTCAGATTATGCAAACTTAAAAGTGAAGGTTCATGTACAGGTGAAGGTTGTACAATCAGGTGTTGTCGAATAACTTTGACAGGAAGCTGCATATTTCCGCGGAAATAAACAAAAACCTCAATATGCAACATATTCCACTAAGATTATTGCACAGTTTGTCGGTTCATACTAAGAATGCTTGATTCTTTATAAGGAGTGAGTGAAAATGGGCAGAGGTAAAGCATTTCACAGCAAGAAAAAAGGCCATGAACCACAGCCACCCAAGCATGCGCAAAACAATAAGGTAGCCGATGAGCATCACCTCGAAGATCTACCAGAATTGGTAACGCTCGAAGCGTATAAAAATAGCTTGAAAAAAGGATAAAAGGAGCTGCATATGCAGCTCCTTTTATCCCTATGGCAGCTCCAGCGGCTAACTCCTTCGGTGTGAGAATCTCGCCCCATAAAAGGCAAAAAGCGCCTTTTTGTGCCGGGAACCTCAGCCCTATGGAGGTAATTAAGCCGCTTGCGCTTTTCTTAGAATACACTCCAGTCTTCTTGTGCCGCTAGTAATTCCAGGAGCTTTAGTCCTGCTACACTGTTTCCTTTTTCATCAAGTGCTGGTCCGTAAATACCGATTCCTGCATGATCTTTTACGCAAGCAAGAATTCCTCCGGCTACACCACTTTTCGCAGGTATACCAACGCGAATTGCAAACTCTCCTGATGCATTATACATGCCGCATGTAACCATAAACGTTTTGCAAATTTTTGCAATGTTCGGCGGCATAATCTGCTCCTTTGTGTAAGGATCAAATCCATCCATAGAAAAAATAAGCCCAATGCGTGCTAAATCAATACAATTTACTTGAATGGCGCACTGCTTTGTATACAAATCCATCAGCTCTTCCACGTCACTATCAATGATGCCGTTTTGTTTCATGTAGTAACACAGCGCACGATTAAGGTGTGCTGTTTCTAATTCAGAGATAGCAACCTCTGTAGAATAGTGAATCGATGGATTGGCGCACATTGTACGAACAAAGCGCAGAATGCGGGCGATTTTCTCTTCATTAGACTCGCCGATAATCATACTAGTTACTGCAAGAGCACCTGCATTAATCATTGGATTTAAAGGCTTAGAAGGATTGGATGTCTCAAGTTTTATAATAGAGTTGAACGGATCACCCGTTGGCTCCATACCGACTTTGGAAAATACATAATCTTGTCCACGATCCATTAATGCAAGAGCTAATGTGATGACCTTAGAGATACTTTGCAGCGTAAAGCTTACCTCTGCATTACCAGCTGAGATACAATGTTGCTCCTTATCATAGATAGCAATCCCGATATCATCTGGATTAGCAGTTGCAAGGGCGGGTATGTATGTTGCCACCTTACCGCTATTTGTATATGCTTGTACTTGCTCTAACAGGGTAGGTAGGTTATTCATTTGTAAGTTAATCATGTGTATCACCTCAAATTTCTCATCGTATCAGATGGAGTGTGTGCTCTATTTTTATACGAACAGCTATATTACGTGCTCTTGCGTCTTATTATACGACAATAAATTATGCAAAGACAGATAACCATTTTAAATAAAGCGCTTTCATTTATGAACCAAATAGAGCTTGTCTGTATACATTGTTAAGGTGGATGTTAGGTTGTCCATACAACATGAGTATAGGAGGAAAGATATGTGCTTCATTCGTGCATATTGGTGCAAGCTTGCAAAAGTATTTAAGCAGCAATTAAACCAGTTTTTTCAAGGTGTTTTACAGGGACCAGAGATTGCTGCGCTGATTCGTAATAACACGAAAACAGCAGTAGAAGAGGTTATTGCATCAAGTTTTTTTAAAGAGACGATTTGTGCAATCTTACAAGAATGTCAAGTCTCAGCGTTTAAGGAAATTGCAGAACAGTTACTGAATCAGGAAGTAGAAATTACTACAACAGCAGGTGTTTTAACAGGAGCAATTGTGTTGGCTGAATCCGACTATTTGGAGCTTACGGAATTCACAGGTACAACCATACTGCTTCCTTATAACAGTATTATAACTATTCGTGAGCAATAAGAAAGGAGATAGCGCGTATGTTTAGAGATGCTTTATTATCGCGAGCAGGAGAGCTTGTACAGGTAATTACAGCAGTAGAAGTGATAACAGGTACTTTGCTGGCTGTTACAGAGGATACGGTCATCATTCGTACATCGAGCGTTCCATCTTACGGACCGCCAGAAGATGTTATTGTACGTATTCCAGTTATTTCTTATGTGAGAGTATTGGGATAGGAGGAAGCCGTATGAAGATATCCGTTATTATTCCCGCACAAAATGAAGGAAAAACAATTGGAGCTGTTATTGAACAGGCAAAACAGCTTCTCCCGCATGAAATCATTGTAGTTGTAAATGGCTCGACAGATCGTACCGCTGAGGTAGCCTCCTCCTTGGGTTGTAAAGTCACATCCTTTGCCCAAGCACTTGGAAATGACGTAGGACGAGCCATTGGAGCGAGAGAAGCAACGGGCGATATTTTATTATTTCTTGATGGAGACATTGTCATAGCAGCAGATCAACTTAGATTATTTACAAAGGCGATTCGTAATGGTCATGATATTGCACTCAACAATTTAACGTGGAGTGTGCTATTAAAAATTCGCCCGCACTATACGACAGTAGGAAAGCTCATATTAAATCGTTATTTAAATAAAAAGGAGCTTGTCGTAGGATCTCTCATTGCAATCCCGCATGCGATGAGCAAAAAAGCTGTGGAACGTATAGGCTGGCGTACACTTGCAGACCCGGCTCTGGTACAGGCAATGGCTGTGCACTTAGGCATGTCAATTGTTTCACCCGCATCAGTAGATGTAATTCATACAAATAAAATTCGACCTGTTCATCTCGGCTCTTCACCAGGTTCTCCTTATCCAAAGGCAACAAGCCGGATTATGGGTGACCATTTGCGAGCTATCCAATATATAATTGACACCTATGGAAGGCGTGGCGGCTTTACCACAGGGAAAACAGATCGTAAATTATCTTATCGATATACGTGCATGCCAAAAAAGCGTGCCAAATATAGTGCCATTATTCCAACGGCTTCGGAACCTGATACGATTTCCGCTGTTATCGAGCAAGTGAAAAAAGCGGGTGTAGATGAAATCATTGTAGTTGCAAACGGCGCAGATGAGATTACGCTGCAAAAAGCAAAGAAAGCGAACGTTATTGTACTGGAATTTGCAGAAGAGCTGGGTCATAATGTTGCCCGTGCCATTGGTGCGATGCATGCGACTGCGGATATATGCTTGTTTATTGACAGTGATTTTCCAGTGTCTTCAGAAGACTTGTTACCGTTTTTATGTGCTGTGGAAAATGGTGTGGACGTAGCTTTAAATGATTTACAACATTTATTAGACGTATTTCACCCGATTGATCCAGTTAGCGCCGGCAAATACTTCGTCAACATGGCAGCGAAGCGCCCAGATCTATGGAATAACTCATTAACGGCGGTTCCGCATGCTATGCATCGACGGGTGATTGAAGCCATTGGCTATGATGCACTTACAATTCCACCATTAGCACAAGTGAAGGCAATGTTAAAGGGGTATAAAGTAGAAGCGGTTCATTATGTAGATGTTTTAAAACCAAACCGTATTCGTCCTGAACATGGCATTTCTAACGGAAGAATTCCAGCATTTGAACGCATTTTTGGAGATCAGATGGAGGCGCTTGCGTACTTGCTTGAACAAACCAATGAGCGAGGCGGTTTTACCGACGGTGAAAGAGCGCGTGATTTACTATAAAGACAGAAAGGAAAGATAACATGAAGTCATATCAAGTCGCGGTAATTGGTCTTGGCTACGTTGGCCTGCCCTTAGCGCTTCATTTAGCAAAAACAGGTCATACTGTAACAGGACTAGATCAAGATGTACGCAAAATCAAGGCAATTCAAAAGGGTGACAGTTACATTCCAGATGTAACCTCCCAAGAGTTGCAGGAAGAACAGCGAAAAGGACGATTTCAAGCATTTTTGCCTTATGACGGGATCCCGCATTTACAAAAGGCGGCTTATATTATTATCACAGTTCCAACACCAATGGGAGAAGATGGAGCGCCTGATTTAACCGCTGTAAAAGCAGCTTCACAGTATGTGTGTAATCATATTCAGAAAGGGCAAACAATTGTATTTGAAAGCTCCACCTACCCAGGAACATTAGAGGAAGTAGTACTGCCAATCATCGAAAAGAGTGGCTTAACGGTAGGAACGGATTACCATCTTTGTTATTCCCCTGAGCGAATTGACCCCGCAAATGAAATTTATACTTTACAATCTATCCCCAAAGTGGTTAGCGGTCAAACAGAAGGCTGCAAACAAAAAATCACTGCGCTTTACGAAACCACTTTTGACCGCATTGTTCCTGTTAGTTCACCTAAGGTTGCCGAAATGTGCAAGCTGTTTGAAAATATTCAGCGTCTTATCAACATCTCTTTAGTGAATGAAACACATTCCTTATGTCAAAAAATGAATATCGACTTTTATGAAGCCTTAACTGCAGCAGCCACAAAGCCGTTTGGCTTTACACCCTATTGGCCGGGTCCTGGCATTGGCGGGCACTGTATTCCTGTCGATCCGTTATATTTCCAATGGAAACTCGAGCAACACGGACTTATAAGCCGTTTAATTGAGGTGGCACATGAAATCAATGAAGATATGCCAAAGGAGATTGCAAATCGTGCACAGGAAGCAATTGGAGGTGGGAAGCATATTTTCATTATAGGCTTAGCCTATAAAAAAGATGTAAATGACATTCGTGAGTCGCCAGCTTTACCGATTTGCGCAGAACTTGTGAAACGCGGCTTCCAAATTTCGTATCATGATCCTTATATTGAAAAAGCAATCCTGGCAGGTACAGAATATACATCAAATTCTTTGACGCTACAAGAGCTTGAACATACGGATTTGGTGCTTATTTTAACAGATCACACGATGATTGATTGGACCACTGTAGCCAAGGCAAGAAATATTTTGGACACACGCGGTGTATTAAGGAAGGTGAAACGCATATGAAGTATCTAATTACAGGAGGAGCCGGATTTATTGGTTCTCATTTGGCACAAGCCCTTGTAGCACGAGGACATGAAGTAACCATTTTAGATAATTTATACAAAGGGACACGCTCGTATCATACACCGCTGTTCCAAAAAGTACCTTTTATAGAAGCTAGTGTATTAGATGTAGATGTGATAGATGCTTTAATAGAACAGCATGATGGTGTATTTCATCTTGCGGCTATTTTAGGTGTGAAAAGCACGATGGATCGAAGCGTTGAGCTTGTAGAAACAAATTTAGATGGAACACGCAATATATTACGTTCCGCCTTGTGCCACAACAAAAAGGTTGTCTTTGCTTCTACTTCGGAAGTGTACGGAAAAGCAACGCCTCCATTTACAGAAGACGGAGACCGTTTATACGGGAATACTTCCAAATTGCGTTGGTGCTATGCAGTTAGTAAAACACTAGAAGAAACCTTGTGTCTTGGTTACGGACTGCAAGGATTACGCACAACTGTTGTTCGTTACTTTAATATATATGGGCCGCGCGCCAAAGAAGGTCCTTATGCAGGTGTAATTCCAAGATTCATTAGTGCGGCATTAAAAAATGAAGATATGCTTGTTTACGGAGACGGTACACAAACGCGATGCTTTACTTATGTTGATGATGCAGTTGAAGCAACCATTTTAGCAATGGAGGAAAAGGTGAATGGGGAAATTGTGAACATTGGTTCTGAAGCAGAAATGAGCATAAATAGTTTAGCTGCTGTTATCCGTCACTTAACCAGATCTAGTTCTTCTATCGTACACGTACCATTTGAGCAAGTGTATCCAGTTGGTTTTGAAGAAATACCAAATCGCCGTCCCTGCACGAAAAAGCTAGCTACATTGCTTCAATTTCAGCCGCAGATTTCTTTTGAAAAAGGGCTGGAGGAAACCATTAAGTGGTTTAAAGAGGAGCAACAAGATGCGTAAGCTATCTATTATAATTCCTGCCTATAATGAAGCTGAAACGATAGAGGCGGTTATTGCTTCTGCTAAGCAGCTTATGCCTCATGAAGTCATTGTAGTTGCGAACGGTTGTACCGATCAAACAGCTCATATTGCCAAGGTGCATGGGTGTCATACAATTATAACGGAGCAGCTTGGTAATGATGTCGGACGTATGATTGGTGCACAGGCTGCAACAGGAGATGTATTATTGTTTTTAGATGCAGATTTCGCAATCGCACCGCGGGAGTTAGCTTCATTTATCAATCCGGCTTTACATGGTCAAGCAGATGTTGTCTTGAACAACTTTGATGCGCTGTTTATGAAAAAGCAGCGGCCGCATTCTACAACAATTTGGCGTCAGGTTACGAACGAACTCATCGGCCGTTCGGATTTAAAAAGTGACTCTATTTTATCTGTTCCCCATGTTTTCACTAAGGAGGCTATTGCTGCAATTGGTTACGAGGCGCTACAAAATCCTATTACTGCGCAGGTGCGGATAGGGATGAAGGGGCTGCGTGTGAATAGACATCAAGCAATTGAAGTCATTGCACCAAATAAATTTCGTCCCGAAGAACATAGCGCATATGGACACCATTTAGCGCGCTCTGAGGAACGCATCATCGGTGATCATATAGAGGCGCTTGGCGAATGGCTTCAAAATAAAAATAAGCGCGGCAATTATACAGATGGAGGCAGAGTGCGAGATATTCAAGAGCATCTCCCGTTTCATCAAGGATGGGGTATTCGTTCTCAGTTGTACGGTGGTAAGCAACTGTCTGTTATTATCCCTGTTCAAAATGAAGAAGATACGATTGGTGCTGTTATACAGGAAGCACGTAAGATTGAGCCATTCGAGATTATTGTTGTAGTCAATGGATCGAGTGATCGTACAGCCACAATTGCTAAGCAGTGCGGGGCAACAGTTGTGGACTGGCCACAGGCACTTGGAAACGATACAGGACGAACAGTTGGGGCTCGTATCGCAACCGGAGATATTATGTTGTTTATTGATGGAGACTTTGCGATTTTGGCACGCGACTTATATCCGTATGCAAAAGCAGTAGCAGATGGTGTTGATGTAGCACTAAACGATTTAAATCATTATTTAACACTTCGCTTTCCACTTCATCTGGTGACAGCAATGAAATACGCACTTAATTTGGCATGTAGCCGTAAAGATTTAGGAGTGGGGTCACTTCAAGCTGTACCTAATGCCTTTAGCCGTAGGTGCGTAGAAGGAATTGGTGCAGAAGCTCTTACATCTCCTGTATTGGCTCAGGTAAAAGCGATTAAGGAAGGATATCGTGTACAGTGTGTACACCGGGTAGAGGTAGATAAAATGAATCGAATTCGTCCGGATCAGCATTTTTCCCCAACCGGGCATGCCCCGGCAGTAGTTCGTATCATTGGTGATCATGTGGAAGGGATCTCTTATCTGCACGATATGTATGGAATAAGAGGCGGCTTTCATGACGGAGGACGCCGCAGACAATAAAAAAGCCCAGTGAATGGGCTTTTTACATAGATTTTTCTACTACTTTTTCTTTAGTCGTAATTTTAAGTGTGGATGCTAATAACACTAGCAAGCTAACAATGCCGATTGAAGTTAATGCAACAAGAGAGGTATTCCAGCTAAAACCTGCATCAAAGAAGAATAATTCTCGCAAGCCCTCTGTCATGAAGCGCATTGGTAGCCAAGAGTAAATATAGTCCCGGTAGAAGGCAGACATGAACTCTGGCGCCATGGACAATAAAGGAGCGCCAAAGAAGAGAATAATAATGAAGATGGGAATACCTTTAAAACCTATCCATGACAGAACAGCAGAAATCATTAAAAAGAAGCTGAAGTACGTAACTGATAAGAACAGTCCCATATCAGTAAAGCTCGAGATGTTCATGCCAAGCATATTATCTGCTATCCATGTTAAACCAAACCCCACAAGGAAGGCGAGAAGGAGCCCACTGGTTATCTGCAAGAGTATAGTATATAGCCGCTCCTTACGGGAAATGAATGATTTACCGGCTAGGAATAAGACAGCGGCTCCTCCTATGCTAGCCATCCATAGCGGTTGAAAGAGTGTTACAGGGGCGTTTCCATTCGCACTATGTGTACCAATTTCGTTGACGTTTATCACTTTTTTCAGAATAGGCGAAGCAATAACCGCGGCTTGTTTAGGAGATAACATGCCGCCTTGTTTTTCAAGATCTGATAATAACTGTGCGCGTATTGTTTGGTTTGCGTAGTCTGTTACACCTTGCAAAATTTGCCCAGTAGCAGCAACGCCCATTGTATTCATCCCTTGATTGATAAAAAGTTGTAGCTCAGCGCCAACAGGTGCTGTTGAACGTAACGATGCTTGTTTTGCACTAAAATCTTTTGGAATATATAAGGCGCCGTAATATTTTTGACTATCTAGCCCTTTTTGCATAGCCTTATAGTTTTCTACTGTAATCCATTTCACTTTTGAAGAAGTATTCTTCTCAATACTCTCTACTATATTAGCTCCTATATTAAGGTTCCCTTGATTAGGGACAATCACCCCCTCATCTTCATTTACAATAGCTATTGGTAAGTTTGTTGGCTCCGGATTTACTGAGGGAATGAGTGTTAGTGAAAAAAGTAGGATAATTGTTGATACGATAATAGGTGATAAAAATAATAGCTTATTTTTCAGTATATTCATAGGAAATCCTTCCTTTCTTTCGGCTGTGTTAAAGCCTGATGTTAATCAGTTAATTGGAGTAGATTTAAAGCGCTCCCTGTAACGAAATCCATCATAATGTAACAGAGCTTTTTTGTATGAATGATTTAAAATAAACACAGTGTTGTTTAATGTTCTTAATGTACATTATAATTTATTACCAATGGATAGCAATAATCAATGTAAGTTAAAATGTGTATTACACAACAAATAAGAGAAGTTTGTAGAATATCATTAAAAAATTTTTTAGAGGGGACATACAAACATGGCAAAGCGTAAACAAGATAGACGGGTTATACGAACGAAAAAAATGTTACGTGATGCGTTAACTACTTTAATGGTGGAAAAGGGATTCGAAGGAGTCACAGTGAGCGATCTTACAGTCAAGGCCGATGTGAATAGAGCTACATTTTATCTACATTATCGTGACAAGTATGACTTATTAACACAAAGCGAAGAAGAAATCATTACAGAGTTAGATGAAATCGTAAAAGTCGCGAGAGAGGTGAAGCTACAAGAAGTACTCATGCGAGATTTACAAAATGACCCTTTGCCTTTTGTTATTGAAATGTTTGCATACTTTCATCAAAATGCAGATTTTTTAAAAGCCGTTTTGGGGCCAAAAGGAGACCCAAGCTTTCAGGAGATGCTGAAAGAAACCATCAAGAGAAATATGTTGCAGCATCTTGTTAGTAAGCTAGACACAGACAAGATGCTGGTACCGGTTGACTATTTTATTGCATATGTAAGTTCTGCTCACCTTGGTGTTATTCAACATTGGTTAGAAAGTGGCATGAACGAATCTCCAAAAGAGATGGCTACTACCTTGGCGAGGATGACTTTACTGGGGCCTGCATACACAGCCGGTGTACAGAGAGATTGTTAGAAAAAACAAAGGTAGAGTCAAATACAAGAAGCGTGTATACTGAACATAACGACATTTTTTGTAAATAAATGTTTAAGGAAAGACAAGAAAACCAAGAGGGAAACACATTGTTATAGAAGAAGTATAATCATATGCGTCATATAGAAGTGTATTTTTCGAAATATATATTCAATAGGGAGTCATACCAACGAGAAACAACAACGTGTTATTGCACAAGATTTCTGGGAAAAGTATAATGATACAATATGAGGATACAGTGAAGCTTCTACTGATGAACGTATTTCTCTATGGTTATTTGCTGAAATTGAACAAGGTAATTAAAGGAATTTTCAACGGTATAAATGGTAGGATGAAAAGAGATGAATTGAACTGCTCGTTCATGCGAACACAGGTATATCCACGATAGATACATAACCGCTGCAGAGTGGGATAGAAGAACAAAACGGGAGTGGATTTGTTTGGGTAAAAATCTGAAAGTGTTGATCCTAACAGCACATTACGGAAACGGTCATGTGCAGGTTGCTAAAACACTTGAACAGACATTCCGTCAAAAAGGTATTGAAGATGTGATTGTATGCGATTTATTTGCTGAATCACATCCGGTTTTGACGGATATTACAAAATACCTATATTTAAAAAGCTATACCATTGGCAAAGAATTATATCGTCTTTTTTACTATGGTGTAGAAAAGATTTATGATAAAAAAATTGCTTCCTGGTATGCCAATTTTGGCAGGAAGCGTTTGAAGAATATATTACAGACAGAAAAACCGGATGTTGTTATTAATACGTTTCCTATTATTGCAGTTCCCGAATTAAAACGGCAAACAGGGTTCTCTATTCCAGTTTACAATGTGTTAACGGATTTCTGTTTGCATAAAATATGGGTACATCGCGGTGTAGATCGCTATTTTGTAGCGACAGATTATATCAAAAAAATGATCGAAAATATTGGAATTCCTCGTAATTGTGTTACTGTGACAGGTATTCCTATCAGACAGGCTTTTGAAGCAGACACAATTGAACAATTCCTACATGGAAAATATGGCTTAGACCCGAACAAAAAAACATTGTTAATTGTTGCGGGCGCTCATGGTGTTCTTGGAGATGTGAAGGAGTTATGCACCTTATTTGCGACAATCTCCAATCTGCAGGTTGCAGTTGTGTGTGGTAAAAATGAACTATTATTCGAGGATCTTACTAAACTGAGTGAAGAAGTACCGTTGCTAAAAGTATTCGGCTACGTAGAAGATATTCATGAATTGTTTCGCATTACAACATGCATGATTACAAAGCCTGGTGGCATTACACTCAGTGAAGCAGCAGCGTCTCAATTACCATTAGTATTGTACAAGCCGGTCCCGGGCCAAGAGAGTGAGAACGCACGTTATTTTGAAGACAAAGGTGCTGCAATTGTGGTGAGAGAAGAAGAGGATATTTATGTAAAAACAAAAGCGTTGCTGCAAAATGATCAGGCACTGCAGCAAATGAGAGAATCTTTGAAGCAAATTTACCAGCCACATGCGGCCAAGAGCATTGTGGACATGATTTTGGCTGAAAATGCAATTCCTCAGAGAGTGTTATTGCCTGTAACATAAACCACAGCACAAAATCTTTCTTTTGCAGTTAGAAGAGAAGATTGTATCCTATGATTGAGTGAATACGAAAAGCAGGCAGATTCACCGCTAAAAATATTGTATGAGCTGAGGGGCGATTTACGCTGGATTCTTGCTAGAGGCTTTCTCATTAATTGGAGATGTATCTGATTACACTTACAACACTAAAATAATAAACAGGGTGCCCATGTAGAGGGGTACCCTGTTTATTTGAACGTATAGTCGAAATATTAACAATAAAGTCCACATCATCCACAGCATGAGGCGTTATATCCACAACCTATCTCATCTTACATCACAAATAACCTGTTGATATAATTGAACTTTCTAAAAGTTATACACAATTTCAAAAAGATGTGGAAAAAGTTATACACAAAAAACCCCGAAAGTGGGGTTTTTGTGTTAATAAATGCCGCCGGGCTTAAATCCTGCTGCCCGATCTGCTTTTTTAAACTCTTTTTGATAGAGAACTTCTTGTGCTGCAGATAGTTTTCCTCTGGATTTCTCGCGTTTTTTCTTATCCATTTCGTTTCACCTCTGGCATCAGAATTATTACATAGTTTTTCCAATGAAAGAGGGAACTATACGTTTTATGCTTCTTTTAATTGGTGAATTGTTTCGTGGATACCACCTTCACGTAATGTGTGAAGTGTGTATAAATCTTTAGAGATTTCATATAAATTATAGACATCGCCTTGTGCATTAATCTGATTATAAACAGATGGTCTCGTTTCATTGGCCAATGTGACATAGGGCAACTTTTCCGCAGCCTTAATAGACCTTACATTATGTTTACGAATACGCATAAAAATAGTATCAATGCCAAGCTCGTAAAAAACCTCATGGAAAAAAGCGTCTTTAGCGGGCTTGTTATATCCTTGACCGTGATAAGGCTTGCCTAGCCATGTACCAAGAAACCCAGCATTATCTTCCACGTCAAATAAAGTAATGGTACCTATTGCATTACCCCATTCGTCCAAAATGGTACGGGAAATGAGTTCTCCTCGCTCTTCGGCTTCAATCGTTTGCTTTGTTAAGAATAGAAATTCTTCATAAGAATATGCTTTTTGACGCACAAAGGGGAAGACATCCGGATGCGCCATCAATTCATATAGAACATGACATTCTTGTAGGTCGCGTTTTTTTAACATTCTACATCCTCCTCGCATGAGGGCAGAATGCTGGCAAAGCAAACCCACCCTCGAAATTTTTTAATAGAGCTCACAAAAAATTTCGGGGTGGGAATCGAACCCACTAGAACCAGTCTTGCTGGTGGCGCACCATTTGCCTTCCCCATCGGTCAATTTGAAATATTAGAACACGATACAAATTGATCATGGTTTCATTCATTTATATTCGTATGATACTTCATCTGATTAAAAAAAGAAACTAGTTTTATTTATTTTTTTTGTAAATAATTTTTCCATCTATCATTGTCAAAATGGGCTTTGCCAAGTAGTGGAAAGGATGGTGTGTCCACAGTACCAAATCAGCATCTTTTCCTATTTCTATACTACCAATCCGATGGGAAAGCTTTAAATTTTTAGCAGGGTTAATAGTAATCCCTTCTAGTGCGGTTTGTTCATCCAAACCTTCTCTGACAGCCAAAGCTGCGCAAACATTTAAATATTGAATAGGTGTATAGGGATGATCGGTGGTAATGGAGACTTCTATACCGTGATTCACAAGCGTTTCATATGTTTTCCATGTTTTATTTTTTAATTCTATTTTTGATTTTCTTGTTAAAGTAGGGCCGACGCATACTTGTAGATTGCGGCCCTCTAACTCATCCGCTATTAAATGCCCTTCTGTACAGTGCTCAATGCGTAAATCCAAATCAAATTCATCAGCAAGGCGCACAGCAGATAAGATATCATCGGCTCGATGCGCATGAATACGTACGGGAATCTCTCTATTTAAAGCTTGGATAAGCGGTCTCATTCTAAAATCGGCGGCACTACCATATTGCTGTGCAGTATATAATGCCTCTCTCAGCATACCCATAATCCCCATCCGCGTAATGGACTCTTTGTTCCCATGGCTGTGGATGCGTTTTGGGTTCTCGCCCAGCGCCATTTTTAAGCCGGCAGGTTCTTGAATAATCATGGCATCTACACTTTTCCCTGCTGTTTTTAAAACACATGTTGTACCGCCAATTACATTTTGACTGCCAGGCATGACGTGTGCTGTTGTAATGCCGCTTTGAATTGCATCTTGAAAAGCAATGTCCAGTGCGTGAATACCGTCCATTGAACGAATATGAGGCGTCAGTACCTCAGCCGTTTCATTGGCATCATTTCCTGCCCAGCCGGTTCCTTCATCATATAGACCAAGATGTGTATGAACATCAATAAAGCCTGGAAACAAATATAAACCTCTTGCATCAATAATCTTTATATGTTCCGAGGCAACGATAGAAGGAGCTATTTCTACTATTTTTCCTTGATGTACCAATACATCTCCTTGAAATTTAGGTGATGTGATTGGATAAATGGTCGCGTACTTGAATAGAATCTTCATCATAAACCCCTAACTCAAAAGTGTTGATAGTGCAATTTCTAAATCCTTGTATGTGTGCGTATAGCCATGTTGTATTACTTTTTTCGGAAGCGCCTTTTGACCCTCCAGAACAAGTATGCTCATTTCACCGAGTGCCAGTTTTACAGCGAAAGCGGGGGCTGGTAACCAATGCGGTTTATGCATTGTTTTAGCGATAGTTTTACCGAACTCTTCCATTGTTACCGGATGGGGAGAGGTGATGTTAACAGGGCCTGATATATCCTGGTAATCCAAGCAAAAGGAAATCATATTTGTGACATCTTCTATATGCACCCAGGATAGCCATTGCTTACCAGACCCTACTGTGCCTCCCGCGAATAAACGATAAGGGAGAATCATCTTAGGCAAAGCACCTCCTCCACCAAGGACGATACCAAAGCGAGCTAGCACAGTGCGCATTCCTAAGTCTTCTGCCTTTTTTGCTTCTTGTTCCCACAGCTTTACAGTCGTTGCCAAGAAATCATCACCAGGTTCATCAAGCTCGGTGAATGTTTGTGTCAAAGAAGTTCCATAATAGCCAACGGCACTGGCATTTATGAAAATTTTGGGACGTTTCGAAAGAGAAGCAAGTTGCCGAAGTATGCCTTGCGTAGTAGAGAGACGGCTGTTGAGAATTTGTTGCTTTTTTGTTTCAGTCCAGCGCCCGCTATTTAGCGATTCGCCTGCCAGGTTAATGACTGCATCGACTGCGGGGAGTGGAAATGTGTCGTCTGCTGCATTCCACCTGACATAAGTAATTCCATCGTGTGCTGTTCTATTCGATCTGGTAAGTACAGATACAGTATGCCCCTTACTGATAAGATGAGTGGCAAGGGCCTGACCAATAAAACCAGTACCTCCTGAGATGGCAATTTTCATGAAACATTCCTCCTTATTATGTATATGAAATGAAAAGAATTTTGAGATGCGTTACAATGGGTTTATAAATAAAAAACTTTCCTTCTCTATGGCGCATGTAACAGACTGGAAAGCAGCTTTTATACTGTTGCCACTGTAAACTTTTATACAGCGGGGTGAAATATGGGTATTATTACGAAAATTCAAGCGCAAAAGCAAATGAAGGAGCGCTATAACATTTATTTAGATGATGGTACAGGTGAGCGATATGCTTTTAGTGTGGACGAGCATACCCTCATTAAACACGGGCTCCGCAAGGATATGGAAATTGATGAGCTTGCACTTGGTGAGATTATATATGATGAAGAAATTCGTAAGGCTTATTTACATGCTGTTTCTTATTTATCTTATCAAATGCGTACGGCATACGAAGTAATGGAGCAACTTCGTAAAAAAGAGGTTGGTGAAGTTGCGATTCGTGAAGTGATCTCTAATCTCAAAAAAGACGGTTATATTAATGACCGTGAGTATGCGATGGCATACGTTCGGACACAAAGTAATGTGTCTAAAAAAGGGCCCGAATTAATTTCACGCGAGCTGGTGGCAAAAGGCATTTCTAAAGATATGATTACAATTAGTTTACATGAATATCCTGTGCACAGGCAAATTGAAAACGCTATAGAGTGGTGTGAAAAAAAGGGACGAACTTATCGTAATTTATCTCAGCTGCAAATAAAGAAAAAGCTAGAAGAGCTGCTTATCCGAAAAGGATACTCGCCGTCTATTATTGCAGAAGCAACTGTAGCAATTACATTGGACGATGACGATAATGAAGTTGTTTTATATCAGGCCCGTAAATATCATGAAAAGTATAAGAAGCATGATAAGTATACGTACGTAATGAAAATGAAGCAAAGCCTGTATCGTAAGGGATTTAGTATAAATACAATTGAACGAGCAATTGATCAATTGGCTGAGGAAGAGTGAAGGAGGAGTATATATGCAAAAGAGATATAGTGAAATGACATCAATGGAATTGCAGCGTGAAATCGGAATTTTGAAAGAGAAAGCTATCAAAGCAGAACAAATGGGTATGTCTAATGAATATGAAGTGTTGGTACGGAAAATGGCAATGGCCAAAGCATATATGATAGATATTAATCAGTTTGCAATTGGAAAAACCTATGAACTAACAGAAGAACCTGGAGTTTTCTTTACCATTACTTACTTTAACGGCGTATTTGCATGGGGACATAAGGGAAATGATACAGAAGAGATTGGAATTCCTATTTCACTTTTACGCTTGCCTGAATAATCGTAGGAAATACCGAAGAAGGAATACTTCTCCGGTATGATTAATTAAAAGCGGTGCGCTTTTGCGTTACTTTTTAAAATAATGGTGTTTTGTGTTTCTTGCGTTTGTCCATTTACTTGTGATTTCTGACGCTTAGGACGGGTCCATGTATGGCTGAACTTTGCAGAACGGGAATCCAAATGATTACGGTAGCTCATCTTTGTCACCTCACGCGTAATTGTAAATTTATACTTCTTCTTGATTCGCAGCGCGCATGCGCTCTTGCGGATGAGTATTAATTGTACCGTTTGGTCGCTTAGATGCAAAGCGAGCCTTTGCTTTTGGTTGACCGTCGATTTTACTATTGTTCCGTTTTTCTGAATACGCTTCTGTTCCTTTGCCCAAGAGGAAAACCCCTTCCACGCGAATTTGATACTACTCGAGTATCACTTATAGAATGTGTTAGGACGGACTTTGCTATGTAAGAAGAAGGACTTTAAAATTTACCAAGGAGTGAATAACATGAATGATATATATGAGAAGCTGACACATGTACTGCTGGAGAAAAATGCAAATCTTTCATATGCGCAGGCACGTGCATGGGTTGAGTTATTGTGGGAAGATACTGAGGCAACATATGCTAAAAGCGGCCGTTATAACGGGCTAGAAATGACAGAAAGGCTGGTAAATACATGGATTCAAAATCATGGTGCACAACTGCATCTTGTACAGTCCAAAAATCCACGGTTTCAGGAACTACTCAATAGAGACGATTATCTTAAACATTAAACCCTTGCTTAGCAAGGGTTTTAATTTGGAACAAGCTGTAATTTTTTGCGAAGCTTTTCTTCGCTAAAAATCCATCCGGTATAAGAGCTCACAACCTGTAAATGTTTATTCAGCTGTACAATGGCTACAAATGGATAATAATCTTTACTTCTGTAACGTAAATCAATAAAGCGTACCTCGTAATGGTCATCAAATTCAAATAAATCCCAACGATATACAGGTGAAAACGATAAAAATGCTGAAATATTTTGATCTTTTAGAGCAGCATGTATCACTGGATTATCAGGTAATGGTATTCGTTCAAATTTGTCATGGGTAAGAATGTTGCCGCGATGAAAACGAGCTACGTAAAAGAATTTATCCGTAACAATGGCTAAATGGTAGTGATAAAAGCGATATGTGGGAGAAATAATAACTTGCTCTACATTTGCAAATTTCTTCTTTACTACGCTGTGTACATTTTGTCTCATTACAATGCGACCGATATAATACAAAATGGTCACTGCATAAGCAAAAAGCGCTGTATATCCTTTATTGGCTCCTATAGCAATAAGTGCTACTCCTAAAGCGTGGATAGAAAAAATAACAGCATCAAATGTATTAATTACACCTAAAGCAACCCATTTTTTTGTAAATGGACGTAATGCTTGTGTGCCGTAGGCATTAAAGATATCAACAAATACGTGTAAAAACACGGCAATAAAGGACCAAAGTAACAAATGCCAGTAGGGGGAAGATGGAAATATAAAATGAGAAAACCAGGTTACAAGCAGGGTCCATAATAGCACGGCTGGAATGGAATGGGTAATTCCTCTATGGTTACGGATATATTTGGCGTTGTTCTGTAGTTTTAATACAGTGTCAACATCCGGAATATTAGAGCCGACAATGGCGGCAAGCATGACAGCTTGCGGGCCCATATTACTTTGCGCAATAGTAGGATCAAGTGTGGCTAACCCGCCCAGTGTAATTCCCATAACTAAGTGAGTTGCTGTATCCATAACAAAACCTCCTTGGCGCGCTTTTTTTTTTACTGTATCGTGTTATAGGCAAGCGGGCAAATGATTTGCCTATAATTTCCGCATTCGAAACAGTTCGCGCTTTAATAAGTTTTCTTTATAATAATGATTATGCACATAATAGCTAAGATTCATTTTCATTGCTGGTAAAATTACATATCGAGCTAAGAATATGCGCTCGGTTATTTTATTAGGAGGTTCAATTTGAAGATACACCTAGATATTTTACAAGGATTTAACGCACAAGAATTTCAACGAGATCTAATTGAATGGTTTGAACAAGAACAGCGCGATTTACCTTGGCGCGTAAATAAAGACCCGTATCGCGTTTGGGTGTCTGAGATTATGCTGCAACAGACACGTGTAGAGGCAGTTAAGCCTTACTATAAAAATTTTATGGAAAAATTTCCGACCTTAACTGATTTAGCTGATGCAGATGAAGATGAGGTACTGAAGGCCTGGGAAGGACTTGGATATTATTCTCGTGCTCGTAATTTACAGACTGCAGTGCGCGAGGTAAGAGATACGTACGGTGGAGTCGTGCCGAATACACCGGAAGAAATAGGGAAATTAAAAGGTGTTGGCCCGTATACGAAAGGTGCGATTTTAAGCATTGCTTACGATATACCAGAGCCGGCCGTAGATGGAAATGTAATGCGTGTTATGTCACGAATCTTATCCATATGGGAAGATATTGCGAAACCTAAAACAAGACAACTGTTTGAAGATGTCATAAGGCAGGTAATTTCTCATGATAATCCTTCCTTCTTTAATCAGGGATTAATGGAATTGGGTGCTTTAATTTGTATTCCTAAAAACCCATCTTGTTTACTGTGTCCTGTTCGTCAGCATTGCCGAGCTTTTCATGAGGGGGTACAAAAAGAGCTACCTGTAAAAAGCAAGGCAAAGGAGCCAAAGCTAGTTCCAATCGTGGCTGGTGTGTTTCGTACACCAAATGGTAAGTATGTAGTAAATAAGCGACCAAGTACAGGCTTGCTAGCAAATATGTGGGAATTTCCTAATGTGGAAGTAAAGGAAGGTATTACAAATCATAAGCAACAATTAATGTATCATATGAAGGAGCAATTTGATTTGCATGTTGAAGTGGGAGAGTATACATTAAACATTCAACATGGATTTACACATCGTACTTGGGATATTTTTGTATTTGAAGGTATGGTGCAACAAGAAGTGATAGAAACCGAAACACTAAAAGTCATGTCGCGCGAAGAAATGGAGGAGCGAACGTTTTCAAGATCACATCAAAAAATATATGAAGCATGTACAAAAAAGTGAGACGAATGCCTCACTTTTTTGTTTTGGCTATATTAAAACCTGATATCGATAATGAGCATTTGTTGATTGAATTGGTGAGACTTCTGCGGAAAAGCGAGTACCTATAACTAACAGTTAATCATAGATAACATGTGTGCCGTGTGTCCAATCTGCCTCTGCACGTTTCATACCGCCTCTTTGCTCTATCTCCTTTATAATTTCCTTATAGATTGTTTGTCCTTCTGCGTTTAAATAAGGCATCATTTGCTGAAGAGAATGATGAAAATATGCCAGCTCTTCTTTTTTCCACTCTGATTTGGATATCATAGACAGTTCTGCCATATCACGACCAACATACATATAAATCCCCCTTGCTTTAATAATGATTGTACATATTTTTTACCAACTTGCATTTCTATAGTCTCAATCAAGATTTATTTTATATGCAATTTTCACCGTATTTTTTTATCTTTTTTTACGGATATTTAAAAAAGTGATTGGTTACATTATCTTTTGTGGAGGTGATAATGATGAACAACAAACAACAAGCCAACAAAACAACAACTGGCACAAGCATTCAAAAGGTGAAACAACAAAATGCTAACTACGGCGCTGAGTTTTCTACAGAAACAAGCGTTCAACACGTAAAAGAGGCTAACGCAAAAGCAGAAGCTAAAAAATCTCAAGCGTCTGGCAAATACGGCCAAAACGCGCAACAGTAAGAACAATGACACTCCCTTAATCAGGGGGTGTTTTTGTGTGCTAACGGACAAGAAACCATTCATATACATAAAAAGTATTATAACCAGACGCAGAAATAGACAAAACTTCTAACCAGTCTACAAATGTTGTCAAAGGGGAATAAAGGAGAAGTACGAATTATTTTATACAACAGGAGAGAAGGAGCGATTGTCATGAATGAATTTGATCGTTTAGTCGAAGCGCAACTGAAAACAATGGACCAATTACTAGACTTGCAAACAACACTTGAACGTTATCAAACCGCGTTGCGTACGGGAGAAGATGTGGCAGAAAAAATTTCAGATACAAAACAACAGCTTCAAGGGATACAAGAGCTGTTTGAGATACAAACGAAGCAAATTATTGAATCGTTTGAACGAGATCAAGCCGTACATACTTAAGAGCCGCTCTTACAGAGTTGGCTCTTTTGTTTTAAAATTTTGAAATAACCGTTATAATAGAAAATAAAACAAAATGACGGATTAGCTTCCAAAATGAAAGAAGGGAGAAATATGGACTTCCCCAAAGAAGGCGAAAAGATACAAATACATAGCTATAAGCACAATGGGCTCATTCATAGAATTTGGGAAGAGACCACGGTTTTAAAAGGAACACAAAGCATCGTCATCGGTGCAAATGACAGAACACTTGTGACAGAATCAGATGGTCGTACATGGATTACAAGAGAACCGGCTATTTGTTATTTTCACGGAAGCCAGTGGTTTAATATTATTGGGATGCTACGCCATGATGGCATTTATTATTACTGTAATGTAAGCTCGCCGTTTGCGTACGATGAAGAAGCACTTAAGTATATTGATTATGATTTAGACATAAAGGTATATCCTGATATGACATATACGCTTCTTGATGAAGATGAATATGAGAAGCACCGGGTATTAATGAATTATCCCGACGTAATAGACAGCATCCTAAAGCGAAATGTGGAATCTTTAAAAGAATGGATTCATCAAAGAAAAGGACCGTTTGCACCGGATTTTGTGGATTTATGGTACGAGCGTTACTTGATGTATAAGGAGTAGTCCATTCCAAAGTCTGCTGATGCATATTCGGCAGACTTTTTTCGTACCATCTAAGGTGAGGGGGGATAAGGTGGATACAATGAAACGATATTTGCGCTTTGTTTTACCATACAGAGGGCAAATCATCATTACACTTATTATTGGAATTGTTAAATTTGGGATACCGCTTTTATTGCCACTATTGCTCAAGTACATTATTGATAACATTATCCAAGGGACAGGCTCATTTTCGGAAAAAACAACGCAGCTCTGGATGGCAATGGGGGCAGCTATATTCGTGTTTGCCGTGTTGCGCCCGCCTATCGAATACTATCGGCAATATTATGCACAAAGAATTGCTAGTAAAGTACTATATGATTTGCGCAAGCATATTTTTGCTCATTTACAAAAACTAAGCTTACGTTATTATGCCAATAACAAAACAGGTGAGGTTATTTCTCGTGTCATTAACGATGTAGAGCAGACGAAGGATTTCGTTATTACCGGCATGATGAACGTTTGGTTAGATACAGCGACAATTGGAATTGCAATCGCTGTGATGTTTTCAATGAGCCCGAAGTTAACAGCAGCGTCCTTAGTTGTATTACCTTTTTATATGATAGCCGTTAAATATTTCTTTGTACATTTAAGACGTCTTACAAAAGAACGTTCACAGGCATTGGCAGGTGTACAAGGGTATTTACACGAGCGCATTCAAGGGGTAGCAGTGACGCGAAGCTTCGCACTCGAGTCGTATGAAGAACAACAATTTGCTAAGAAAAATGGTGCGTTTCTCGATAAAGCGTTGGAGCATACACGTTGGACAGCTAAAACCTTTTCCACCGTTAATACCTTGACGGATCTTGGACCGCTGCTTGTGATTGGTTTTACTGCATATCTTGTTATTCAAGGTGATATTACGCTTGGGACGATGGTAGCGTTTATTGGCTATATGGATCGCTTATATAACCCATTGCGCCGGTTGGTAAACTCTTCTACGACGTTAACGCAGGCATTTGCATCCATGGACCGCGTATTTGAACTGATGGATGAACCGTACGATATTACAAATCAAGCTAATGCCATCAAAGTGAAGAAGGTAGATGGAAAAATTCAATTTAAGGATGTTTCTTTCCGTTACGAAGAGGGAGAAGAATATGTATTAAAACATGTATCTCTACTCATTGAACCGGGAGAAAATGTCGCTTTAGTTGGTATGAGTGGAGGCGGAAAGTCATCGCTTGTTGGTTTAATTCCTCGTTTTTATGATGTAACAGAAGGTGCTATTTTTATTGATGAAGTCAATGTACAAAGTTATGATGTGAAAAACTTACGAGAACATATTGGTGTTGTGCTGCAAGATAATATTTTATTTAGCGATACGATTATAGCCAACATCTTATATGGTAAACCTGATGCGACAGAAGAAGAGGCAATTGCAGCGGCTAAAGCTGCAAACGCACATGAATTTATTATGGCGTTTCCTCAGGGATATCACACTGTGGTAGGGGAGCGTGGCGTCAAGCTGTCAGGAGGGCAACGACAGCGCATTGCCATTGCGCGCGTATTTCTAAAGCAGCCGTCCTTGCTCATTTTTGATGAAGCAACATCGGCACTTGATCTTGAGAGTGAACAGTATATCCAGGCTGCCTTGCAAACCTTGGCTAAAAATCGAACAACTTTAATCATCGCACACCGTCTTGCTACGATTACGCACGTTGATAAGATTGTGTATATCGAAAATGGTGAAATTAAAGAAGTTGGTACACATCAAGAGCTACTGGATAAACAAGGGCGCTATTATGAGTTATACAATATACAAGACCTCGGAACGTAAAAAAACCTATGCGACTGCATAGGTTTTTTTACATCGTAGAAACACTAACATTCTGTTTTATGAGAGAAGAACGGCGATCATCGCTTTGCTTATTCATCTTCACGTTGTTCTTCTATATTTAATTCACTTTCGGGATTATGGTAGGTGTAAAAGCTACCAATTAATCGATCAAGATGCTCGACTTGTTCACCATATTCGATAATAGAAGAGATGAGTGGAAACAAATGGAGCCACGTTTTATATTCATCTTCATTTTCAGGATGCTGACATGCCATAAAGGAATGAAGAAGTTCGTTTCTTCTTGTGCAAACTGCTTCTAGCATATCAAGGGGTTGATGCGTCTTTGTTTTGCCTATAAATTTTAACATAACCTGCTCATGGTAGTTCACAAGACAATCGAGTTCGGTTTGAATCAAATCTCGTACTTGAGAGGGCATGTGAAGAACTTCATTCTCTAAGCGATGCAAATGTTTTAATGTATCTAAGGCGCGCGTCGTTGTTGTCAGCATTTGACGGAACAGAACCAGCTTGCGTGATTGTGCGTAGCGAGCTTTTTTTGTATAACGGCGCTCTTCCTTATATAGAAGATAGAAATGGTTCATTTTTATCATTTTTTCTTTCATCCGATCAATATCAGTTTTCAAAGTAACGAAATCTGAAGCTTGTCGGATATTCATGCGAATCCACTTTAAAATTTCTTCCGTATTGTTTGTTATTTTATAATACAGTTTTGTTTCATATTTAGGCGGCATAAAGACCAAATTGACAAGAAAGGCAGCCAAAACGCCGACCATAATTGTCACAAAGCGAAGTAAAGAAAAGTTCAGAAAGTTTGGTCCATGATACTCCATAATCGCAATTACGGTGACGAGTGCAACGGCAATGGTATTTTCCATGCGAAGCTGCTTTGCCAGCATAATGACTAACACAGCAGTTAAACCGATGATAAATGGATTATTTCCAAACAATAATACAAAAGCGATAGAAAATACGGCTCCAATCACATTCGCTTGTAATTGCTCAAGCACTGTCAAGTAGGAACGGTATAAAGATGGCTGAATAGCGAATACAGCCGAGATGCCGGCGAATACCGGTGAAGGAAGCTTTAGTAGCATAGATGCATATAAAGCCAAAGTAATAGCAATACCCGTTTTTAAAATCCGAGCACCAAGTTTCATAACAAAATATAAGTCCTTTCTTAATCACATAGTGGATTCACAGTATGATACTATACATGGATTATATATAGTTAGCAAGAGGTTTTTTATGACGAAATGTGGAATAAAAAGTGAAAATTAAAAACCAAAACCATATATTTTGATATGGTAGAGAAGAACGCGCAGAGTATGGGTGCGGTCAGTGCTTAAGAAGAGCACGCGCTTGGCCAGACCATGAGCATGTAGTAAGTATGTCTTGCGCTTGCATTCTTCTGTTATATTAGAAAAGTAATTTGTATATAGATGTAAGGATTGGCAACACCAAACTAGACAGTTTTATTAAGGGGCTTCCTCTTGTACTCCATCAAGCTCGTATAGTCTAATGTTCCATCCATTCTGATATGATCAAACTAATGAACATCATCTCGTAACTCTCTCTCCAAGTCTGTTAAGCTTTTAAAACGTTGGCCTTTGATAAAATCGGTTTTGGTGATTTTGAAGGTAGCTTCAGCTACCGCATTGTCGTATGGACAGCTCTTCATGCTCAGAGAACGCCAAATTTGAAACGTTTCTAGCACTTCATCCATGAGTTTATTGCCACAATCTGTATGAGACATTTGAATGTAGCGCAAGCCCTTTTGAATAGATGCAAACAAACGCCTTATAAACCAACTCTGCGTCCTTTGGTGCACCTGCGCTCTAACTGATGATTTCTAGGTTAAAGATAGCATAAACGCAAAGAAATTTAGCCGGAATGCCTTAGATAGGAAGCTGACTTTGCAACCTTTGAGCAAATATGCGTTTTATTTTTAATACGGGTATAACGTTAGGGTTGCGGACCACAAGAGAGCGGAGATTTGAGTGTAGGTGTCCCGCAAGAGCGCGTTGCGGACCACAAGAGAGCGGAGATTTGAGTGTAGGTGTCCCGCAAGAGCGCGTTGCGGACCACAAGAGAGTGAAGATTTGAGTTTAGGTGTCCCGCAAGAAAAACTGTCAGGATTCATGCACAACTAGTCACACGTGTTAGAGTTGCTTGTGCAAGACAAGGTGACGAAATCGCCGGCGAATTGTTCATTAGCAAGAAGATAGTCCGGACCACATCAGCAATAAGATGTGTACCCTTTGCGAACTGAATTTTAAAATACATACCAAAGGCCTCTGTTGTGAGAGACCTTTTTTTATGCATTTATGAATTGAATTTATATGAATTCTGTCCAATTAAGTGTAACCTATCCAGTAAGGAAAAAAGCCATCATTTTTGAAGAGAGGGACAAGGTGAGTACGGTTGGTGCTGAAGAAGAATATGTGGTTTAGCCGTAAGTATGTAGCTTAGTTAATATGATTGGGAAAAAGACTTTGCGGAAATCGCAAAGTCTTTTTGATATGATGTATTACTATTTGTCATGAGAACTTCAGCCCTGTGGAGCTGACCGAGCCGCTTTCGCTTTTCTTCTTACTCCGTAGAGACTGCTGGGTCTGCTTGTTCTTTTGTTGGGATGACTTCTAGGAAGTTTCCGCTGATATCTAATAGTAAATCAGTGACGTATTGTGCCTCGTCTTCTTGGTTGCTGAGGCGAAGTACATGTGCATAATGCAGGAGAAGCTCTGTAATGTCGGCGACACCTGTGTTGCTAACAGGTTGTAAAGTTACATTAGCCCCTTTTGCGATGCGACGAGTGAGGGCTTCTTTAGTGAGTCCCATTTCCGGTTGATGTCTTACGTAGATCACTCCACCTGTCATACCTGCACACATCCATGGACCGGGATCGCCAAGCACAAGACCGCGTCCATTTGTCATATACTCAAATGCGAAGCCTTTAATGTTAGCGCGTCCTCCGATGTTGCCATATTCTTGTTTTGGAATGGGACGTGTAATGCGTCCGCCAATAATCATATCAGCACCAGATAAACGAATGCCGGCACGCGCATCTGCGTTACCTTGGACGTATAAAGCGCCTTTTTGTGCTCCATAGCCGAAACCTTTACCAACAGAACCGTTATAGAAGCGACCATCTTTTCCTTTTCCTTTTAAGACGTAAATGTCACCACCAAGAGATGTTTTACCAACACCGTCTTGTGCCCCGCCATTCACATGGATGGCAATATTATGACTGTTATAAGCACCAAGGCCGTTCCCTGGAATACCGTCAATTTTCAGTGAAATCGGTTCGAGCTTTTCGCCTGCCAGCTTAGCACGTACGCGATAGCAAGACTCCAATCCACCTAACACACGCTGTTCTACTCCAACAGCAACAAGCTCTTTTGAGACTGGGACAAAATTGCTTGTGTCACACGCTTTGACAGTTGGTGATTCCCCTGTAGCTTCTTGTACAGCTAGCAGATGACTTAAATCCAGAGCGTTAGCACCTCGTACTTGTTGTAGCAGGTCAGAGCGTCCTACAAGGTCTTGGACATTGCGAAAGCCGAGTTGTCCTGTAAGTCTTTGTAGCTCTATACCAAAGGTTGTGAACAAATTCATTAAATTTTGCACCGCCGCATCAAATTCACGCGGTACGAAGCGACGAAGTCCGTGTTCCTTCGCCTGCGCTTCAGATTCGATTTGCGTTGCGATTCCGACGTGACAGGTATCAAGATGACATCCACGGCATGTTGTACAGCCAATTGCCACCATGGATAATGTACCGAAACCAATGCGGTTTGCGCCTAATAGCATAATCTTTAATGCATCTGCTACACTGCGAATTCCACCATCACCCCAGATTTCAACTTGATGGCGCATACCGGCTTCTAAAAGAGCATTATGAGCAGCTTTTACACCAATTTCAACAGGTAATCCCACGTGCTGCAGGGCATGGATACGAGCTGCCCCAGTACCACCATCAAAGCCGCTGATATTAATGAAATCCGCACCTGCTTTAGCAATGCCAACAGCAATTGTCCCGATATTCGGCACAACCGGTACTTTTACAGCAACTTTTGCAGCATTGTTAGCTGTTTTGATTTCAGCAATCATCTGTGCCAAATCTTCGATAGAATAAATATCATGATTGTTGGACGGGGAGATTAAATCCGAGCCGATTGTAGCATTTCTTGCTTCGGCAATCTTAGCGGTTACTTTAGAACCTGGTAAATGTCCACCTTCTCCAGGCTTTGCGCCCTGACCAATCTTAATTTCGATTAAATTAGAAGAGTTTAAGAGCTCCGCTGTTACACCGAAGCGCCCGGAAGCAACTTGCTGGCCGCGTGTGTTCGGATACTTCCCAATCATATCTTTAATTTCGCCGCCTTCTCCGTTCAAGCTAATCATATTGAGACGATCTGCTGCTTCTGCATAAGCACGGAAAGCTGTTTCATTTTGGGAACCAAACGACATGGAACTGATAATAAACGGAAGAGCATGCCTGCCAGTCTGTATACTTACCAGTTCTGTTGGTACAGGTGTCTCGGCGATTATAAATTCAGTTAAATGGCGAATTGCCACTGGCGTCTTCTTTTCAAGCTCTTCTAGTTTTTCACGATAATCATCATAGGCATTGCCCTTTGCAACGTCTCCAATGGCTTTCCATACGCGCGGGAAAATATGAAATGTTTTGCGCGTTTTCACGTTGGCCGTATGAAAATCTTCGGCCCGCTTCATAGCGTCTTCCTTCATTGCGGCGAAACCGTATAAACTGTCAGAACCAAGGAAGTTTACAATATTAAGTGCCTGTGCAACCTCTTCATGCAAGCCGATGGCGGAGAACAGTCTGCCATAGCCGCGCAGTTCATGAATACCAATAGTAGAAATCACTTTTTCCAATCCTTTATTGAGCGCATTGTATAGGTTGATGAACGGTTTTGTATCCTCATCTCCGACAGTGGCAAATGCGAGATATGGACTAATGGCATCTGCACCCAGTCCATACACTGTCACAAGATCATGAAGAGAGCGAATAGCACCAGAGCGTAGGACAATAGAGCAATCACGGCGTAATTGGGCCGAAACAAGTACCTGCTGCAGACGACCTACAATGACGTGCGGATCAATCCATAAGTTGTCGTGTTGATGAGCAAGTGCATCATCTACAACAAGAAGAGAAGAACCTTGACGTACGGCACGAATTGCTTCATCGCATAAACGTTCCAAAGCTTCAGCTAATGTTTCACTATTTTTATATACAGCTTGTAACGTATAGGTGCTACCTGCAAATATATTGTGAAGTTGTTCTAGTGTGAGTGAGCCGACAGCTTTTGCAGCCTGTAACCCTACTGTTCCTTCTAATAAAAGTGGGGAAGGCAGCTCGAGAACTTTTGCTTTCTCCTGTAATCCAAACAAGGCGGGGCGTTTTCCCAATACTGTTCGAGTCGAGAAATGCTCGATTTCACGGTCGCGGTCAATGGCTGGATTTGTCACAACAGCCACACTTTCTTTTAGAAAGTCCGCTACATTGCGTCGCCCTTCATCCAAAGCTGCTAAAGGCGCATCATGACCAAGAGAACGAATTGGCTCCGCACCTTTTTCTGCCATTTGCTCTAGAAGTTGAATATGCTCTCTGTCCCAACCAAACGCTGCATATTGTCTCTCTTCTATTTGTACAGTAGACTTCATTTCGGATATGATTTCAATTTGAGGTACGTTAAGATGAGAGCGGAAATTTTCCACAGTTTGCTTTTTACTGAAGCGTTTGTAAACCTCTTCTTGAAATTCTTCATATTCATAAACAACCATGGTATCTTCATGCCATTTCAGCCCTAGCTTTTCACCAGGCGCAAGGGCTTTTGGTTCTGCTACATAATCACTTGGTGCTACAACACCAGGCTCTGAGGCAAACACATAAGAAGTATTTGTTTCCACCTTCCAAAGCGGGCGCAGACCAAGAGCGTCAACACTAAATACAGCTTCATCTTTATATCTCGAGATAATCCCAGCCGGACCTTGGGCGAAATGTCCCCAAGCTTCGCGAATATACGTATATAAATCCTGCAGGTGTGGTTTATATAAACGAATTTCATTTATAATTGGCGGAAATAAAATATCCATTGCTTCGAATAAACTATACTCATGACGTGATAAAAGTGTATCAATTGTGCGATTTAAGTCTTGAGAATCACTTCCCCCAAGTGTGAGAGGAACACCGGCCATTTCCGCCTGATCGCGTAGTTTAGCGATTGTATTAATTTCCCCATTATGACCAAGTACGCTAAATGGTTGCACACGAAAAAAATTCGATAATGTATTAGTGGAATAGCGATTATGGCCTAAAGTCATAGTAGATGCGATGAGTGGGTTTGTTAAGTCCTTATAATAATTGACAAGCGTATCCCCGGCTCCCATCACTTTATATACAACATAATCCGCACTTAAAGAAGCAACATGAACAGCTGGATTTTGTTCTAGTGCGATAGTAAGGTCAAACAGTTTTCTATCTATATCCTGTAAAGAAGTACTTGTAAAAGCTGTTTGCCAAAATACAGGTTCCTCAGCTTTGCCAAGGGGACCTAGAGCTTCGGAATGCACTACGTCTTGTGCTTCAAATATCAATGTTAACCCGAACTTGGAGAACGCTTCTCGCATTTCTTCTTGTATCACAACTGGATTGCTGGTCTGCTCTAAAAAAAAGTGTCCTACAATAAAATCAGGACGGTCTGTTAGAGATGGACTAATTCCGTTATGACTCAATTTTTCTTTCCAAAGTGCAACAGGGAGATCAATATGGATACCGATCCCGTCTCCTTCGCCGTTAATAAAGCCGGCGCGATGATTCATCTTCACTAATGACTCAATACAAAGATCGATATTTCGTTTAGTTGGCTGCTTCTTTTTCTCCATAACGGAAACGATACCACAGGCATCGTGTTCTTCATTTTTAAAATCGCGAAATAAAGCGGGTGTCCATTTGTTCATTGTAGCCATAAGGCTGTCCACCTCCATGATGAATATTTTCAAAATTAAATTTTTCATAATTATAAGAAAATTAAAGGCGTTTGTATACCTTTAGAAACTAACAATTTGGAAAAGGCAGTCATCGTTTGGTTTAAAATAGCCTGTAAAGCTACTTGTTTGCGCTTTAATAAGCAAAAAAGGAAGGCTATAAAAAAACTACATCATCGGAGTTTATCTCATACATGTAAAAAGTGTATATGTAAAAGATAATAAATAAGTCAATATTTTGAATAATTATACCATTGATGATGGTTTTATGAAATAGTAAAAAAGAAAAAGAGGGGATTCCCCTCTTTTATCACTGCACCAGTTCTTTTGAAAGAGCTTCAAAAGCGTGACCTACAGCACGAATTGTAGCTTCTATGTCCTCTTTAGAATGTTCTGTTGTTAAAAACCAAGCTTCATATTTAGAAGGTGCGAGATTTACGCCCTGCTGTAGCATAAGCCTGAAGAATTTTCCGAATAGTTCTCCGTCTGTCTGTTGTGCTTCTTCATAATTGGTAATCGTTTTATCCGTAAAGAAGACAGTGAGAGCACCCTTCAAGCGATTTACTGTAATTGGAATGTGATGCAAGCTAGCTTGCTCTAAAATTCCTTGTTCTAGCATCTCACCAAGCTCATCCAGTTTTTCGTATATACCAGGCTGCTGTAAAACTTCCAAACACGCAATTCCCGCTGCCATGGACGCAGGGTTACCAGCCATAGTACCAGCCTGATAAGCAGGTCCTAGCGGAGCGACTTGCTCCATAATTTCTTGCTTGCCGCCATACGCCCCAATTGGAAGACCGCCGCCAATGATTTTACCCAATGCAGTGAGATCAGGTGTGACGCCCAGTAGGTTTTGAGCACCGCCGTACATAAAACGAAACGCGGTAATTACTTCATCATAAATGACCAAAGCACCCGCCTTGTGTGTTAACTCATTCACTTTCTCTAAAAACCCTTCCTTTGGCTCTACGATGCCAAAGTTCCCTACAATCGGCTCAACAAGAACAGCTGCAACCTCATGTCCCCATTTTTGAAGGGCTATATCAAATGCCTCTACATCATTGAAGGGTACAGTGATAACTTCCTGTGCAATGCTTTGGGGAACACCTGCTGAGTCCGGTGTACCAAGAGTAGACGGGCCAGATCCAGCTGCAACAAGTACTAAATCAGAATGACCGTGATAACAACCTGCGAATTTCATAATTTTTGTTCTGCCAGTGTATGCACGTGCAACGCGAATAGTTGTCATAACCGCTTCTGTTCCGGAGTTTACGAAACGAACTTTATCCATTGCTGGTATCGCTTTTTTTAACATTTTTGCAAATTTCACCTCTAAAGCAGTCGGTGTACCGTATAATACCCCTTTTTCAGCGGCTTCAGCGATGGCTTTGGTGATATGTGGGTGTGCGTGACCTGTAATAATAGGACCATACGCAGCTAAATAATCAATATATTTATTGCCGTCCACATCCCAAAAATAAGCTCCTTTCCCGCGTTCCATTGCTACAGGGGAGCCCCCGCCTACAGCTTTATAGGAACGGGAAGGACTGTTTACGCCACCTACAATGTGAGCAAGCGCTTCTTTATGTAATTGTTCTGATTTTGTGAAGTTCAAGATAATCCGCTCCTTAATTGTCTATTGCGTCTAGGTATATTTACTGGAGAAAAAGACCTGTCGTTTACAAATATGACGCATCTCTTCATTGTAACACGATTTTTCGAAAAGCAAGCCATATTATTTGTGATGAAAGAAGCGGTTGGGTAAACTATTCGTTGTTATATAAAAAAGGGGGCGCACCATGGACAACATGATTGAGGTTAAGAATTTACGAAAAGAGTTTGTGTCCTATTCCAGCAGGTCGGGATTAAAAGGAGCTTTTCGTGATTTATTCACGCGTAATTATAAAATCGTTCCGGCAGTAAACGATATTTCTTTCCAAGTTAAGCAAGGTGAGATGATAGGCTATATTGGAGAAAATGGAGCTGGCAAATCCACAACAATTAAAATGCTAACAGGGATATTAACACCTACAGCAGGTGAGATCATAGTCAACGGCATGAATCCGCATAAAGATCGGGAAAAGTTTGTGCGGAGCATCGGTGTTGTATTCGGACAACGCTCACAACTATGGTGGGATATTGCAGTACAGGAATCATTTCGTCTGTTGAAAAAAGTATATGGTATTTCAGACGAACAATATAATGAGCATATGGGGCATGTCATAGATGCTTTGGATATTGGACCATTGCTAGATAAACCGGTTCGTAAGCTTTCTCTAGGACAACGTATGCGCTGTGAATTGGCAGCTGCCCTGATTCATAATCCGCCGCTTTTGTTTTTAGATGAACCAACAATTGGACTAGATGTATTGGTCAAGCTGAAAATTCGTGAGTTTTTAAAAGAGATTAATGAGAAATATAAGACAACTATCTTGCTAACAACCCATGATATTTCAGATATTGAGGCATTATGTGAGCGTGTGGTGATGCTTGATGAAGGTAAAATTATTTACGATGGCTTGCTGGAGCGTTTACGCTCACAGTGGGGCGATGAAAAAGAAATCAGCTTTCAATTTTCTAACCCAGTTTCACAGATGGAGCTTGGGATGCTGATGCCGGATAACGGTGTAAGTTGGCTGCAAGGGAGCGGTCAAAACGTATGGACAGCCAAAATTCCCAATGAAGAAATTATCATTTCGACACTGATTGCGAAAGTTGTCCAATCCCATCGTATTAAAGATGTGAAAATCAATGAAGTTTCTACAGAGGAAATCATCCGTAATATCTATGAAAAGGGGGTTCGTCATGGCTAAATATATAGAAATGATTCGAATTCGTTTTTTAATGATGTTAGCCTACCGAACCAACTATTACAGCGGAATACTTATTTACACAATTAATATTGGGGCGTACTACTTTTTGTGGACTGCTATTTATGGTGAAAAAGAAAGTATTCAAGGTCTTTCAGTTGCACAAATGACATCTTATGTGGCGGTTGCATGGATGGCACGGGCCTTTTATTTTAATAATATTGATCGAGAAATTGCGACTGAAATTAGAGAAGGGCGCGTTGCGGTTGAGCTTATTCGTCCCTACAATTACTTAGGGATGAAGGTCATGCAAGGTTTGGGAGAAGGAATATTTCGCTTTGCATTCTTTTCCATACCCGGTATGGTGATTGTGGCGCTCTTGTTTTCGCTTACAGTAACAACAAAGGTAGACACATGGTTATTTTTCCTTGTATCGCTTATGTTTAGTTTTATTATTAATACACAAATCAATCTAATTACTGGCATGATGACATTCTTCCTATTTAACAACGATGGATTCATGTATGCCAAGCGTGTATTGATTGATCTGTTTTCAGGCCTATTGCTTCCAATTAGCTTCTATCCGCTATGGGCACAAGATGTAATGAAGTTTTTCCCGTTTCAAGCTATCAGTTATATTCCGAGTATGATTTTCTCAGAGGGGATAAGAGGAAGTGCAATTTGGAACGCTATTTTCTTTCAAGCGGTTTGGGCGATTGTATTGTTGCTTCCAATTGTCGTGATGTGGCATATGGCAAGAAAACGCCTCATTGTACAGGGAGGTTGATGTAGATGTTATATTTTCGTTTGTTTTTTCAATATGCAGGACAGTACATGAAAACAAAGCTGCAGTACCGCGGAGACTTAATCGTAGGGTTGTTGTCCGATTTGCTTATGCAAGCAGTAAATTTGGTCTTTATATTAGTTGTTTTTGGTCATACACAGACGCTACAAGGATGGGGGCGAGAGGAAGTGATTTTTATGTATGGCTTTTTCCTCGTACCGTTTGCCATTTTTTCAACGTTCTTTAATATCTGGGACTTTAATGATCGTTACATTATTAAAGGCGAGATGGATCGGATTTTAACGAGGCCTATTCATAGCTTATTTCAAGTGATATTAGAAAGAATGGACTTGGAATCTTTATCAGGAGCAATTACAGGTATTATAATTATGATATATGCTGGCTCCGGATTAAACCTATCGTTTCATTGGTACGATATATTTTTATTCATTATTATGGTAATGGGTGGGGCCCTTGTGTATGGAGGTATTTTTGTTTCACTTGCGAGCATCGGATTTTGGTCAGATTCCAAAAGCTCTATCATGCCGCTTATGTACAATATCGGTAACTATGGCAGATATCCTATCAATATTTATAATCGTGTAATTCGTTTTTTATTGACATGGATTTTACCATTTGCCTTTGTAGGTGTATATCCGGCTTCGTATTTTTTAGGTAAAAGTGAATGGTACATGTATGCTTTTTTAACACCAATTATGGGCTTCGTGTTTTTTACCATGGCTGTGTTGATTTGGAACCAGGGTGTGAAAAGGTACAGAGGAGCAGGGAACTGAAATAATTCCATTGGCATGTTCATACATTGGTATTGAGGTGGGTGGACATGGTATGGTTAGGTTTCTTTTTAATTGCTGCATATGCTTTTGTTAAAAGTATGCGAGTGTTATTTATGACAACACGTCAATCAGGACGTTTTTTCTCCGTTAACAATTTATTATTATTATGCTCTATTTACACAACTGTTTTGATTGCATTTGGAATAGGCTATCTTGTATTAGAAGAGATGGGTCTTCCTGTATTAGAGGAAGATGGCAGAAGCTTAGATGTGCATTCCTTTGAAATGATTGAGGTATGCATGTACTTCAGTGCAATTACACTTTTGTCAGTGGGCTACGGAGATATCACACCAATAGGAATTGGAAGGTGGCTTGCGATTGTGGAGGCATTGGTCGGTTACACCATGCCGGCCGCTTTCCTGGTACATACTGTAATAGAACATGAAAAAAGATAGGAGTGTCTGAAGTGGTTGAACAGGGTAAAAAGGCTCCGGATTTTACGTTACCATCAGTAAACGGAGAGTTAGTGAGTTTGTCTCATTTTATTGGTAAGAATGTTGTGTTGTATTTCTATCCAAAAGATATGACACCAGGATGTACAACACAGGCTTGTGATTTTAGAGACCAATACGATGTGTTTGAAGCAAATAATACGGTTATTATTGGTGTAAGTCCAGATGCACCGGAGCGTCATGCAAAGTTTATTGCCAAGTACGATTTATCGTTTATCTTGTTGTCTGATGAGGAGCAACAAGTAGCTCGATTATATGATGTATGGAAGCTGAAGAAGAACTTTGGAAAAGAATACATGGGAATTGAGCGATCAACATTTTTAATCAATGCACGAGGTGAATTGGTTCATGAATGGCGAAGGGTTAAAGTAAAAGGGCATGTAGATGACGTCATGGAAGCTGTAAAGAAGCTGCAATAGATTTTTACATGAGGATTTATAATAAAAGGGCGTTCGTCTATAACCTTTCGACAGTTCTGTCATATGTTGAAGTATAGGGCATACCTCCTCTGATGATAGATGGTGTGCGGGAATCTTCCCGCACTTTTTTTGTGCTGTAATTTCTAGTTCGTACGAATAGGAGCTGAAGTGCCTTCTGTATTGACAGGAAAGCCACTGGCGCTGTACACTATTTATAAAAATTATAAAGTAATAATTTGTTTATATAAAGGCGAGAAAAAGTACATTATAGTATACAAATAGAAAAAATGATATTTGTTGAAAGAATGGATAATGTACAGGTGCAGTCGTTACTTAAGAGTGTATGCTGTATCAAGTCACACACACTTAGCGACTAGTTTTTATGCTTTCGTTTTACGACTAATCTTATATGATAAAAGTTACCTGTATTTATATATGAAATCCGTATTAAGAATCATATAATGTATTAAAAGTGAGGTGCATGGTGTTGGTAAAGGAAGAGCTGAAAGAAGCGTTAGAAGTGTTAAAGAGTACCGGGGTGCGCATTACTCCGCAGCGCCATGCGGTTCTGGAGTATTTAGTTGCCTCCATGTCGCACCCTACAGCAGATGAGATTTATAAGGCGCTTGAAGGTAAATTTCCAAATATGAGCGTAGCTACGGTATATAATAACTTGCGTGTATTTAAAGAAGTCGGTATTGTAAAAGAGTTAACATACGGAGACGCTTCCAGTCGTTTCGACTATGTTACAGGCCATCATTATCATGTTATTTGTGAGGATTGTGGTAAAATTGTGGATTTCCCTTACCAAGGTCTTGATGAGATAGAAGCGAAAGCGGCTGAGCAAACAGGGTTTCTTATTAAAAATCATCGTTTAGAATTGTACGGCGTTTGTCCGGATTGTGCAGAGAAAAGAGGCTGAACTAATCAGCCTCTTTTTTGTTTACGGTTATACTTTTCATCAAACTCTTTACCTTCTAAATCTCGATCTAAAGTAAGCGGCTGTTTACAATACATGCAGGCGTCTACTCGCCCAAGCATTTTTGTTGTTCGCTCGCATTCTGGGCAAACAACCTGTATCGTTTTGGTGGAAAGCATACCAATCCAGAAATATACGACGGTACTTGCGATAACTGCCAGAAATCCCACGATAATAAATAAGGACATAATCAAGGGTGATTTTCTGAAAAATACACCAAGATAAGAAATAAACAAACCAGCAAAAACAAGACTTAGCGCAAATGTACGAATTTTATTTATTTTACTAGAATATTTTGAACCCATCTCCATCCTCCTCCTACACATAAATATAGCATACTGCGGACTGCTATATATATAAGTACACGCAGTTTTTTGAGATATAATACCTGTAGGTTCTTCTCTAGATTCATTTCCCCCGCAAAAACCTCTCCTTCCACTCTAATCAATAAGTCCTGATTATTAAAGCAAGGCTTTAACACAACATAAGCAAAAGAAAGTCTAATATTTTTTAAGAAAAGTTATTGACCTTAGATAGTAGTAATGTTATATTAATAAACGTCGCTGATGCACAACGGTGCGAACGACACGGAAATGAAAAAACATGTTGACATCGAAAGTAAGAAATGTTAACATGAGAAAGTCGCTTATGAGCGGCAAGTTAGTTCTTTGAAAACTGAACGAAGTACAAAACGTCAACATTTATTTTAGCTAGACAAACACTTTTATGGAGAGTTTGATCCTGGCTCAGGATGAACGCTGGCGGCGTGCCTAATACATGCAAGTCGAGCGGACCTCTTCGGAGGTTAGCGGCGGACGGGTGAGTAACACGTGGGTAACCTGCCTGTAAGACTGGGATAACTTCGGGAAACCGAAGCTAATACCGGATAATTTTTTGAACCGCATGGTTCAAAATGGAAAGATGGTTTCGGCTATCACTTACAGATGGACCCGCGTCGCATTAGCTAGTTGGTGAGGTAACGGCTCACCAAGGCGACGATGCGTAGCCGACCTGAGAGGGTGATCGGCCACACTGGGACTGAGACACGGCCCAGACTCCTACGGGAGGCAGCAGTAGGGAATCTTCGGCAATGGGCGAAAGCCTGACCGAGCAACGCCGCGTGAGTGATGAAGGCTTTCGGGTCGTAAAACTCTGTTGTCAGGGAAGAACAAGTACGAGAGTAACTGCTCGTACCTTGACGGTACCTGATTAGAAAGCCACGGCTAACTACGTGCCAGCAGCCGCGGTAATACGTAGGTGGCGAGCGTTATCCGGAATTATTGGGCGTAAAGCGCGCGCAGGCGGTCTTTTAAGTCTGATGTGAAAGCCCACGGCTCAACCGTGGAGGGTCATTGGAAACTGGGAGACTTGAGTGCAGAAGAGAAGAGCGGAATTCCACGTGTAGCGGTGAAATGCGTAGAGATGTGGAGGAACACCAGTGGCGAAGGCGGCTCTTTGGTCTGTAACTGACGCTGAGGCGCGAAAGCGTGGGGAGCAAACAGGATTAGATACCCTGGTAGTCCACGCCGTAAACGATGAGTGCTAAGTGTTAGAGGGTTTCCGCCCTTTAGTGCTGAAGTTAACGCATTAAGCACTCCGCCTGGGGAGTACGGCCGCAAGGCTGAAACTCAAAGGAATTGACGGGGGCCCGCACAAGCGGTGGAGCATGTGGTTTAATTCGAAGCAACGCGAAGAACCTTACCAGGTCTTGACATCCTCTGACAACCCTAGAGATAGGGCTTTCCCTTCGGGGACAGAGTGACAGGTGGTGCATGGTTGTCGTCAGCTCGTGTCGTGAGATGTTGGGTTAAGTCCCGCAACGAGCGCAACCCTTGATCTTAGTTGCCAGCATTCAGTTGGGCACTCTAAGGTGACTGCCGGTGACAAACCGGAGGAAGGTGGGGATGACGTCAAATCATCATGCCCCTTATGACCTGGGCTACACACGTGCTACAATGGACAATACAAAGGGTTGCGAGACCGCGAGGTGGAGCGAATCCCATAAAATTGTTCTCAGTTCGGATTGCAGGCTGCAACTCGCCTGCATGAAGCCGGAATCGCTAGTAATCGCGGATCAGCATGCCGCGGTGAATACGTTCCCGGGCCTTGTACACACCGCCCGTCACACCACGAGAGTTTGTAACACCCGAAGTCGGTGGGGTAACCGTAAGGAGCCAGCCGCCTAAGGTGGGACAGATGATTGGGGTGAAGTCGTAACAAGGTAGCCGTATCGGAAGGTGCGGCTGGATCACCTCCTTTCTATGGAGACATCAATGAACGCTGTTCATTGTATGAATACGTTTTGACAACTTCGTTCAGTTTTGAGAGAACTATCTCTCAAACATGTACCTTGAAAACTGGATAACAATACAAGTGTAATTCAAAAAGTGTAAACTTTTTAATGGTTAAGTTAGAAAGGGCGCACGGTGGATGCCTTGGCACTAGGAGCCGATGAAGGACGGGACTAACACCGAAATGCTTCGGGAGCTGTAAGTAAGCTATGATCCGGAGATCTCCGAATGAGGAAACTCACCATTCGTAATGGAATGGTATCCTTATCTGAATACATAGGGTAAGGAAGGCAGACCCAGGGAACTGAAACATCTAAGTACCTGGAGGAAGAGAAAGCAAATGCGATTTCCCAAGTAGCGGCGAGCGAAACGGAATTAGCCCAAACCAAGAGGCTTGCCTCTTGGGGTTGTAGGACGCTCTATACGGAGTTACAAAGGAACGAGGTAGACGAAACGGTCTGGAAAGGCCTGTCATAGAAGGTAACAACCCTGTAGTTGAAACTTCGTTCCCTCTTGAGCGGATCCTGAGTACGGCGGAACACGTGAAATTCCGTCGGAATCCGGGAGGACCATCTCCCAAGGCTAAATACTCCCTAGTGACCGATAGTGAACCAGTACCGTGAGGGAAAGGTGAAAAGCACCCCGGAAGGGGAGTGAAAGAGATCCTGAAACCGTGTGCCTACAAGTAGTCAGAGCCCATTTACGGGTGATGGCGTGCCTTTTGTAGAATGAACCGGCGAGTTACGATCCCGTGCAAGGTTAAGTTGATAAGACGGAGCCGCAGCGAAAGCGAGTCTGAATAGGGCGACATAGTACGTGGTCGTAGACCCGAAACCAGGTGATCTACCCATGTCCAGGGTGAAGTTCAGGTAACACTGAATGGAGGCCCGAACCCACGCACGTTGAAAAGTGCGGGGATGAGGTGTGGGTAGCGGAGAAATTCCAATCGAACCTGGAGATAGCTGGTTCTCCCCGAAATAGCTTTAGGGCTAGCCTCAAGTGTGAGAGTCTTGGAGGTAGAGCATGATTGGACTAGGGGCCCCCCTCGGGTTACCGAATTCAGTCAAACTCCGAATGCCAATGACTTATTCCTTGGGAGTCAGACTACGAGTGATAAGATCCGTGGTCAAAAGGGAAACAGCCCAGACTGCCAGCTAAGGTCCCAAAATGTATGTTAAGTGGAAAAGGATGTGGAGTTGCTTAGACAACTAGGATGTTGGCTTAGAAGCAGCCACCATTTAAAGAGTGCGTAATAGCTCACTAGTCGAGTGACTCTGCGCCGAAAATGTACCGGGGCTAAACATACTACCGAAGCTGCAGATTGATACCAAAGGTATCAGTGGTAGGGGAGCGTTCTAAGGGCTGTGAAGTCAGACCGTAAGGACTGGTGGAGCGCTTAGAAGTGAGAATGCCGGTATGAGTAGCGAAAGATGGGTGAGAATCCCATCCACCGTATGCCTAAGGTTTCCTGAGGAAGGCTCGTCCGCTCAGGGTTAGTCAGGACCTAAGCCGAGGCCGACAGGCGTAGGCGATGGACAACAGGTTGATATTCCTGTACCACCTCTTTACCGTTTGAGCAATGGAGGGACGCAGGAGGATAGGAGATGCGCACCGCTGGTCGCGTGCGTCTAAGCAGTTAGGCTGATGAGTAGGCAAATCCGCTCATCGTAAGGCTGAGCTGTGATGGGGAAGCCCGTATGGGCGAACTCTCTGATTCCACACTGCCAAGAAAAGCTTCTAGCGAGGTAAAAGGTGCCTGTACCGCAAACCGACACAGGTAGGCGAGGAGAGAATCCTAAGGTGTGCGAGAGAACTCTGGTTAAGGAACTCGGCAAAATGACCCCGTAACTTCGGGAGAAGGGGTGCTCTCTAGCGAGAGCCGCAGTGAAAAGGCCCAAGCGACTGTTTAGCAAAAACACAGGTCTCTGCGAAGCCGCAAGGCGAAGTATAGGGGCTGACACCTGCCCGGTGCTGGAAGGTTAAGGGGAGAGGTTAGCGCAAGCGAAGCTTTGAACCGAAGCCCCAGTAAACGGCGGCCGTAACTATAACGGTCCTAAGGTAGCGAAATTCCTTGTCGGGTAAGTTCCGACCCGCACGAAAGGTGTAACGATTTGGGCACTGTCTCAACCAGAGACTCGGTGAAATTATAGTACCTGTGAAGATGCAGGTTACCCGCGACAGGACGGAAAGACCCCGTGGAGCTTTACTGTAGCCTGATATTGAATTTTGGTACAGCTTGTACAGGATAGGTAGGAGCCTATGAACCCGGAGCGCCAGCTTCGGTGGAGGCGTCGGTGGGATACTACCCTGGCTGTATTGAAGTTCTAACCCGCGCCCCTACATCGGGGCGGGAGACAGTGTCAGGTGGGCAGTTTGACTGGGGCGGTCGCCTCCTAAAATGTAACGGAGGCGCCCAAAGGTTCCCTCAGAATGGTTGGAAATCATTCGAAGAGTGTAAAGGCATAAGGGAGCTTGACTGCGAGACCTACAAGTCGAGCAGGGACGAAAGTCGGGCTTAGTGATCCGGTGGTTCCGCATGGAAGGGCCATCGCTCAACGGATAAAAGCTACCCCGGGGATAACAGGCTTATCTCCCCCAAGAGTCCACATCGACGGGGAGGTTTGGCACCTCGATGTCGGCTCATCGCATCCTGGGGCTGTAGTCGGTCCCAAGGGTTGGGCTGTTCGCCCATTAAAGCGGTACGCGAGCTGGGTTCAGAACGTCGTGAGACAGTTCGGTCCCTATCCGTCGCGGGCGCAGGAAATTTGAGAGGAGCTGTCCTTAGTACGAGAGGACCGGGATGGACGCACCGCTGGTGTACCAGTTGTTCTGCCAAGGGCATCGCTGGGTAGCTATGTGCGGACGGGATAAGTGCTGAAAGCATCTAAGCATGAAGCCCCCCTCAAGATGAGATTTCCCATAGCGTCAAGCTAGTAAGATCCCTGAAAGATGATCAGGTTGATAGGTCAGAGGTGGAAGCGCGGCGACGTGTGGAGCTGACTGATACTAATCGATCGAGGGCTTAACCAAAAAAGCAGAAGCGAGCGTTTAGCTCCGCAGGGCAAATGTTCTTGTGACAGAAACGTTGATAGACGTTGGCGGAACAAGGTTATTTGACCGGATGGAGCTGCGAGCTGGAGCTAGATTATGAATATACACTATGTTATCCAGTTTTGAAGGAATATGATATTTCTTCTTGACAGATTTTCTTCTGTCAGTATAATAATAAGAGTCTGGTAATGATGGCAAAGAGGTCACACCCGTTCCCATACCGAACACGGAAGTTAAGCTCTTTTGCGCCGATGGTAGTTGGGACCTTGTCCCTGTGAGAGTAGGACGTTGCCAGGCTTACATTATTCCGCAATAGCTCAGCGGTAGAGCAATCGGCTGTTAACCGATAGGTCGTAGGTTCGAATCCTACTTGCGGAGCCATTTAAATGGAGAGCTGTCCGAGAGGCCGAAGGAGCACGATTGGAAATCGTGTATACGTCATAAGCGTATCGAGGGTTCGAATCCCTCGCTCTCCGCCATAATCTGGCCCGTTGGTCAAGTGGTTAAGACACCGCCCTTTCACGGCGGTAACACGGGTTCGAATCCCGTACGGGTCACCATATAGTGGAGGATTAGCTCAGCTGGGAGAGCACCTGCCTTACAAGCAGGGGGTCGGCGGTTCGATCCCGTCATCCTCCACCATATAAATAAAAAGTCAAGTTATTTATTATCGTCGCGGGGTGGAGCAGTCCGGTAGCTCGTCGGGCTCATAACCCGAAGGTCGCAGGTTCAAATCCTGTCCCCGCAACCAAGGTCCCGTGGTGTAGCGGTTAACATGCCTGCCTGTCACGCAGGAGATCGCCGGTTCGATCCCGGTCGGGACCGCCATTTTGGCTCGGTAGCTCAGTCGGTAGAGCAGAGGACTGAAAATCCTCGTGTCGGCGGTTCGATTCCGTCCCGAGCCACTTTTAAACAAAAATTGATTTTCTTCATACGCCGGCTTAGCTCAATTGGCAGAGCAACTGACTTGTAATCAGTAGGTTGGGGGTTCAAGTCCTCTAGCCGGCACCATTGTGGAGGGGTAGCGAAGTGGCTAAACGCGGCGGACTGTAAATCCGCTCCCTCAGGGTTCGGCGGTTCGAATCCGTCCCCCTCCACCATTTAGGGGTATAGTTTAAAGGTAGAACAGAGGTCTCCAAAACCTCCGGTGTGGGTTCGATTCCTACTACCCCTGCCAAACAAAATATGGCGGTCGTGGCGAAGTGGTTAACGCATCGGATTGTGGCTCCGACATTCGTGGGTTCGATTCCCATCGATCGCCCCATTTTATTTGCGCTAAAGTGAATAAATGAGATATAATGCATTTATGACATATTGGGCTATCGCCAAGCGGTAAGGCAACGGACTTTGACTCCGTCATTCGTTGGTTCGAATCCAGCTAGCCCAGCCATATGCGGAAGTAGTTCAGTGGTAGAATACAACCTTGCCAAGGTTGGGGTCGCGGGTTCGAATCCCGTCTTCCGCTCCATATAACGGCGGCATAGCCAAGTGGTAAGGCCAAGGTCTGCAAAACCTTTATCCACCGGTTCGAATCCGGTTGCCGCCTCCATGCCGGTGTGGCGGAATTGGCAGACGCGCACGACTCAAAATCGTGTTCCTCTGGAGTGCCGGTTCGACCCCGGCCACCGGTATACAAGAAAGAGATGTTCTGTTAATCAGAGCATCTCTTTTTATTTGGCTCTTTTCTAAAAGATTGTTGTTTTTAGATAGGTTTCTTCGTTTAAGGTTGGTTGGAGCGGAAGGTGCGAGACTCCTGCGGGAGCAGCGGGTTAGAGGCTCACCGCACGCCCCGCGGAAAGCGAGCAACCTGGAGTGGAAATCAACCACTCCCCACTACTTGTTACAAAGCAACAAAGTTTGCGAAAACAGCCTTTTATTTAGACGGCGGAAAAAGCCTGTGAAAATCCCGCAGGAACATAGCACTAAGGAGGCCCCTGACGTCTCGCGGGAGGTAACAGCAAACTTTAATGAAGCCATATTTTATAATAAGTAAGAATGTTACATACAAAAAAGCTGCCAGGTACTGGCAGCTTTTTATTACCCATAATACGGAGAAATCATTAAGTACACCACAACACCTGTAAAGCTTACATATAACCAAATCGGCATAGACCATCTTACAATTTTACGATGTTTTGTAAGCTGTCCTGTCCATCCCCAAATTAAGGAGAATAGAGCAAGCGGAACAATAATGGCAGCTAATACACTATGTGTAATTAAAATGAAGAAATATACAGTTCGAATAAAGCCTTCACCACCAAAGTGTGTTGGCTCTGATAGGTATTGATGCGTTAAGTATGATACACAAAAGAGCAATGTAGTGGTAAAAGCAGCAAGAATAAAGCGTTTATGCAACGTAATATTTTTCTTTTTAATAAAATAAAGTGCTGCTACTAAAAATATAAACGTAAAGCTATTTAAAACAGCGTTAATGCGGGGCAAAATAGAAGTATCAAAACTAACTTCTCCTTCGTATCCGACAGGTCCGAAGAACAGTAGCAAAATAATGGCATTAACGACAATAGAAAGCGTAACAACAAATGCGGTATAGTTGCGTCCGCTTGTCTCATTGTTTGGTGTGTTCATTGCAAAGCCTCCTCGAGCAGTATATTATCCTTTCTATTTTAACATGTTCCAAATAAAAACGTGTGTCAAAAGTTTGAACAAGTTATGATGAAAAAGCATGGAACACCTTGCTCCATGCTTTCATGTCTCTATATATTAGTGTTGGTTATTCGGCAGTACTTTATCGGGATGCCCTTTTCCTTGAGAGCGCTTATTCTTTTCCTGCTTTTTTTGCTGTGTATGCAATGCTTCAACGAAATTTTGTTTACTATCCATTATGTGTCTCTCCTTTTTTGGTTCTTCTGTATTACTGTTTCCTTTTGTCGTTACGTTATACTTGTGGCAATATTGTGTCATGTGTGCAGGACAATAGACTCATGAACAAAACCTTGTTATCATGGGTAATGTGCTCGATTTGAGACCATACTACATATATAAAATACGTAAAGAGGAAGATTGCATGAAGTCTAAAAACATGTCCATTATATTAATTATTTTCTCCATTGCTTTTCTCATTTTGGGTGGTACTATCGCTTATAGTATTTATCAAAAGAAGAAGGAAGGGGAAGCAGATCCCTTTCAATACACAAATCAGCAAACACTTGGTAATAAAGAAGCGAATATACATGTTGTAGAGTTTGGTGATTTTAAATGCCCCGCATGTCGTACATGGGATAACACCGTACTTCCGCAATTGAAGCAAGAATATGTTGACACAGGGAAAGTACAGTTCCACTTTATTAACTTCCCATTCATTGGTGAGGATTCGATGCTGGGCGCACGTGCCGGAGAAGCTGTGTATAAGCAAAATCCTCAAGCTTTTTGGACGTTTTATCATGAGTTGTATCAAGCGCAAAAAAAGCCAGAAGAAGTATGGATCACGCAAGACTTACTTGAACAGCTTGTGACAGAAAAAATGTCTGATATTGATGTTGAACAATTTAATAAAGATATGCAAAGCAAGGAAATTATTGAAAAAGTAAACAAAGATAAAGATCTGGCGTTAAAGTTAAAAGTACAGGGTGCGCCGAGCGTATATGTCAATGGCGAGTTAGTAAATCCAGACTATATGAGCATTAAAAAAGCGATTGAAGAAGAGTTGAAAAAGTGACGGGGCTATCCCGTCACTTTTTTATGCACGCTATGTTAGAGGCTAGTATCAATGATTCACAAGAATTTCAAAAGATCTGCACTAAATTATATTGTATTTTCTAAAAATTCTAATTGAAATATTTGTAGAATCATGGGAGAATAGAAAAAGGAAACGCTTGCATAGATATTAGGAAAAATATTGCTATTTTAATTGCTATATGAAGAGACTGTCTACTTGATTACCAGTCTCGTTTTTTAAAGAGTTTATGCAAACGCTTTCGCAAATTGCGCGTGCAACGTGCACAAATTCGGGGAGGGAATTATGAGAAGCAGAAGAAATTTGTCTATTTTTCTTGTTTTTGCGCTCTTATTGCAGATGCTTTCTTATGCAGGACCTATTGTTAAGGCTGCAGAGCGTACTGTGCATCTCGTAGGAAATTTACAACAGCAGTTGGGACATACATCAGATTGGGATCCTTCAGCTGAGAAAACAAAAATGACAGCTGTTGGAAACGGCTTTTATGAGCTAAAAGGCATGCTTAAGGCAGGCAGCTATGAATACAAAGTTGCAATTAACGGTAGCTGGGATGAAAACTACGGTAAAGATGGTGCAAAAGGCGGCGATAATATAAAGCTGACCTTGGATAAAGATACAGAAGTAACATTCTATTACCACGACGGTACACATAAAATTGCAGATTCCACTTGGTATCAAGCTATCGCAAAGGAAAAGCAGCCGCGTCTTGTTGGAGATATCCAACCAGCAATTAAAGCAGGTGATGCTTGGACACCTGATAAGTCAACGGCATTATTTACAGATGATAACTTTGATAACGTTTACACATTTAAAACAATAGTACCAAAAGGAAAATATGAATACAAAGTTGTTTTAGGTACTACTTGGGATGAGGCATACCCACAGGACAACGCAAAGTTGAATGTGTTAAGCGATGCAGAAATTACGTTTACTTTTGACAGCAATGCGAAAACGATCTTAACGGATTATAATCCAGGTGGATCTGATAGCACAGTGACAAAAGACAAGCTATCTCATAACACATGGGAGCAAGCATATCGTCAGCCATTTGGTGCTGTACCTGCTGGCAAAGAAGTAACGCTTCGTTTGTCCGCCAAAAAAGATGATTTAACGCGTGCAAGTGTGTATGTGAAAAACTACTTAACAGGCGATACAAAAGTAGTAAAAATGACATACGCTGGCTGGACAACAGTTGGAAACGAAAATGTGGAATTTTGGGAAGCGAAATTTACACCTGAGAAAAAGGGTGTGCACGGCTATAAGTTTATTGTAGGCGATAATGAAGCAACAGCTGAATATGGCGAGGATACAACAGAAGGCGGAACGGGTAAAGCAGAGGATCAGAACGCTGGTTTGTTCCAATTGACAGCATATGATCCAGCATATAAAACACCAGATTGGATGAAGGAAGCCGTTGTATATCAAATTTTCCCTGACCGTTTCTATAATGGAAATAAGGAAAATGATACTGCAAAAGATACAGCGCGCGGTAATCAACCAATTGAGCACCCGAAAAGCTGGGAGGAATATCCGGACAACCCTCGTATTGGGGAAAAATATCCAGATAAATATACTGGCGACGGAGAGTGGAGCAACGATTTCTTCGGCGGTGATATTAAAGGTATTCATGAAAAGCTAGATTATATCCAATCGTTAGGGGTAAACACAATTTATTTAAACCCAATCGCTAAAGCAGCTTCCAACCATAAATATGATGCAACAGACTTTAAGGTCATTGATCCGATGTTTGGAACGCCTGAAGAGTTTGAGGCATTTGTAAAAGAGTTAGAAAAGCGTAATATGCACTTAATTTTAGATGGTGTGTTCAACCATGTTGCGGATGATTCTATTTATTTCGACCGTTACAACAAATATGATACAGTTGGCGCATATGAGTATTGGGCAACTATTTATGATTTGATGAAAGAGAAAGGTATTACAGAAGAAGAAGCTAAGAAATTAGCTGAAGAAAAGTTCAAGAAAGAAGGACAGACATTTAGTTCATATGGCTTCCATAACTGGTTCAACATTGAAAATGAAAAAGTAGATGTTGGAACGAAAAATGAGCGTTATAAGTACCAGGCGTGGTGGGGCTTTGACAGTTTACCAGAAATTAAATCTATTCCAGGTGATGCTGTTAAATATGACAGTGAGCTAAACAACAAGCCGTTTGCAGATTATATTTTCTATGAAGATGATTCTGTAGCAAAAAGTTGGTTAAACCGGGGTGGATCCGGCTGGCGCTTGGATGTAGCGAACGAGGTAGACAGCGAGTTTTGGAGAGAATTCCGCAAAGAATTAAAAACAAAAATGGTAGGTGCAGGTCCGACGCTTAAGAGCGGTGAAGAGCCACTCATCTTAGGCGAGATTTGGGATGATGCATCTAAGTACTTCGTAGGCGACCAATACGATTCTGTTATGAATTATCGTTTTGAACGCGCTGTGATGGACTTCTTGAAAAACGGTAAAGCTGAAGGTGCTAAAAACCAGCTAACAGCTGTTCAAGAGGACTATCCGCGTGAAAGCTTCTACGCGTTAATGAACTTGATGGGCTCTCATGACACGGCTCGTGCTGTGTACTTACTTGGTAACGGAAGTGATTCTTCCGAACGTGCGGAGTGGGATGAGAAATACAGCTATGAAGTAGGGAAAGAACGTCTGAAGCTTGCGGCTATTTTCCAAATGGGATATGCAGGTGCCCCGACCATTTATTACGGAGATGAAGCAGGTGTAACAGGATCTAAAGATCCAGATGATCGTCGTACGTATGTATGGGGTAAAGAAGATAAAGACTTAATCGCACACTATCAAAAGGTGGCGAAGGTTCGTACGGATAATGCTGATTTATTCGCGCACGGTGAGCTTGCGCATGTATATGCAAACGGTGACGTATTCGCATATAGCCGTGATAATGGCAAGCAAGCTGCACTTGTGGTAATTAACAGAGGCGATGCACAAACAGTTGAAATTCCGGTTGCATGGACAAATGGTTTAAAACTTGTTGATCAACTAGATTCATCGTTCCAAGCTACTGTTGAGAATGGTATGGTAAAAGTGACAGTGCCTGCGAAAACAGGACGTATGCTGCTAGCTGATGTAGCAGAAAAACCAGCACCAGCAACAGACGTAAAAGCAAAAGAGGGTTCTAAAGAAGTTACCCTTTCTTGGAACGGTACAGCAAGCAAGTATGCTGTATACCAATCCAATATCGAAGGTGCTTTGTATCAAAAGGTAAAAGAAACGGTTGATTCTTCTGTGACATTAACAGGATTGGAAAACGGCCGCAATTATTACTTTGCTGTGGCAGCTCTTGATGATAAAGGAAATGAATCAGATCTGGCCTATGTCAGTGGTGCGGTTATTCCTCATTATGATTTAACAAATGCAGCAATTTCTGATGTAACAAAGCTAACAAATCAGGTTCTTGATTTATCTAAAGTACATCTTGTAGCCGCATCCCTACAATTAGCCGGCGCAACAGATACTGAAGCAGCGGAAGGCGTAACCGCAAAGCTTGAGGTAAAAGCACCAGATGGCGAGTGGGAAGCATATACAAGTAAATATGAAGGACAAGATGGCGGTAAAAACGTGTTTTCAGCTTCCTTCCGCGCATACGAAGTAGGAACATATGAATACCGAGTAGCATTCAGTTCTGACAACGGTCGCAACTGGAAAGTGTCCCCTACTGAAACAGTTGTATTTACAGGAAATACTAGCGATATAGAAAAGCCAGCTGCAAGTGTAACTTTGGCTGAACCAGTGCAAGAGTCTGGACAAGTAAACTTACACTGGACATTGCAAGATGCAAAAGATCCATACCTGATTCAAATTGTACGTGATGGTAAGGTTGTTGCAGGTCTTGAGGATATCTCAAAAACATCTTATCGTGACTATGAAGTGGAGAACGGTAAGCAATATAAGTATCAAGTTCGTGTATATGATAAAGCAGGAAACCATACGGATTCTAATCAAGTAGTAGGTAAGCCTGATATTGTTATGGTTCAGGTTACATTTAAAGTAAATGCACCAGGTTATACAGATCTATCCGAAAAATTAACAATGCCAGGCAGCTTGAATGGCTGGAATACAGGTGCATGGGAAATGAGCCGCAATGGTGCTGTTACACCAGATTGGGAGTATACAGTTGAATTGCAGGAGGGCACAGAGGTAACCTACAAATATGTAAAAGGTCAAAGCTGGGATCAAGAAGGTCTTGCTGATCATAACGGTGATGCAACTGATGACGATATCAGCTATTATGGCTATGGTGCATCGGGTACAGACCTAAAAATTGTTGTTCAAAACCAAGGAAACAACAAAATGGTGGTGCAAGATCGTATATTACGATGGATTGATAAACCAGTCGTATTAGAATCTCCGCAAAATGGTGCTGTTGTAAACGGAGATACAGTTGAGTTTAAAGGAAATGCCATTAAAGAGGGCGTATTAAAGATTGGCGGAGAAGACGTAGTAGTGAACCCGGACATGACATTCAGTCATACAGTAAAACTTCAACCTGGTCAAAACGACGTTACCGTTTCAATTGAGCCTTCTGAAGAGAATAAGTCTGGCGTTTTCAAAGGTGATGGCGGTGCAATTGGCAAGAACACAAAGTCGTTTGTTGTTTCTGTTACACGTCAGGGTGAAGGAACAGACCCAGGTGAAGGAACAGACCCAGGTGAAGGAACAGACCCAGGTGAAGGAACAGACCCAGGTGAAGGAACAGACCCAGGTGAAGGAACAGACCCAGGTGAAGGAACAGACCCAGGTGAAGGAACAGATCCAGGTAAGGGCGATTTAGAAGTAAAACCTACTCCGGAAGAAACGAAAGAAAAAGGGAACTTACCGGATACAGCAACTTCTGTCTATAATGTATTGGCAGCAGGTGTAATCTTGTTGTTAATTGGACTAGCGTTGTTGTATCGCAAACGTATAGCAAAGTAACATAAAAGGCCTTCTATAGAAGGCCTTTTATGTTAAGGTTTTCTAAAAGGAATCGTATATGTTTAGGGAGTAAGGATTTTTTTGAATTAATAAAAGGTTTTTTAATAAAAGTTTTTTTCGACTTTTTTCGCTAAAATTCTTGCTTGTTTCACATGTCAATGATATAATCAAAAACATATTCAGCAGTACGGACAGATGGTAACATCGTTCGCCGACCTATTAACTTGTGATCAACGCAGTGTTTCGTTACTATTAAAAACGGGGCATTGCGTTTTTTAATTTGTCCGAGGATGGAGGTGTTAGATGATGGAGCGCTTGAAGCAAGAGCTTATTCAATATAGTAAAGAAATTGGAATTGATAAAATTGGATTTGCCAGTGCGGAACCTTTTACGGAATTAAAGCAGCGATTGCTTGTCCAACAACAACTAGGCTATCAATCCGGGTTTGAAGAGTCTGATATCGAAAAAAGAACAGAACCAGAGCGATTGCTTCCCGGGGCCAAATCAATTATTGCCATTGCGTTGGCATATCCATCAAAGTTAAAAAACGCGCCGCAGAGTAAAAGAGGAGAGCGCCGTGGTATGTTTTGCCGTGCCTCTTGGGGGCGTGATTACCATGCTGTGCTTCGTGATCGTTTAGAGAAGCTAGAGGCATTTTTGCGTGAACGTGTTCCTCATGTACAGATTAGTTCTATGGTAGATACAGGAGAGCTGAGCGATCGTGCGGTTGCGGAGCGAGCAGGAATTGGCTGGAGCGCGAAGAACTGCTCTATCATTACACCTGAGTTTGGATCGTATGTGTATTTAGGTGAGATGATTACAAACCTTCCCTTTACACCAGATACACCCATTGAAGATCAGTGCGGTACTTGTACGAAATGTATTGATGTATGTCCAACAGGTGCTCTTGTTGCTGGCGGACAACTAAATTCACAGAGCTGTATTGCCTTTTTGACACAAACGAAAGGGTTTTTGGCTGATGAATTTCGTGATAAAATTGGCAATCGTCTATATGGATGTGACACATGTCAGACTGTGTGTCCCAAAAACAAAGGGATAGATTTTCATCACCATCCTGAGATGGAACCAGATCCGGAACTTGTGAAGCCGCTTCTAAAGCCGCTTTTAACGATAAGCAATCGAGAATTTAAAGAGAAATATGGACCAATGTCCGGTTCGTGGCGAGGGAAAAAGCCAATTCAGCGTAACGCAATATTAGCTTTGGCGCATTTTAAGGATGAAACAGCAGTTCCAGACCTCATCGATGTAATGAAACAAGATTCTCGCCCTGTTATGCGCGGTACAGCTGCTTGGGCTCTTGGAAAAATCGGTGTCAAAGAATCTCTCATAGCTATTCAGTATGCGAAAGAGAAAGAAACCGATTTGGAAGTGTTGCTTGAGATGGAAAAAGGTATCCGCATGCTAGAAAGTCAATAAAAAAGCACAAGTTTCTTTTGTCCTCCTCATATCGTAAAATGAGGAGGTGTGATGATGAAGATAGAGGAAAGACTTCGTATACTCACACAATGCTATATAGATTTTATTACCGACAGTCGAATAGAGCTGCAATTACCTGAGGATTGGCGGGACGTTGCCATTCGAAAAAAAGATTTGCTTTGCCGACGTGACGCAGAGATTGTGAAATGCACAGCACGCGTAGTTCCGTCTAAAAGCTCGGTTCAAACAATCAATTATATGATACATTTTGAGTATCTCATCAAACAAAAGGATTTTATATATATTGAAGAAGAATGTATGGAGCGCTCTGACGTGCTAATGAGAGACGGTAAAGTGCATTCTATGTATCGTAATGCTGACGAGTGGGAAGATGTAGGGCGACCCACGACCAAGGGAAAAGGGTCTGGGTTACCCTATAAATACAACCGTATGGAGGCCGTAAAGTATGCAGAAGCATGGTGGAACAGCCGTAATCCACGATACAATAACTTCCCAGACAATTGCACAAACTTTATTTCGCAGTGCTTGCATGCTGGTGAAATTCCAATGACTGGTTATCCACGTGTAGGGAATGGTTGGTGGCAACAAAATAATCAATGGAGCTGGAGCTGGTCGGTAGCACATTCGTTTCAGCTATATTTGACAAATACACCAACAGGCCCTCTTGCGGAACAAGTAAAGGCACCAGAAGAATTACGGTTAGGTGATATTATTGCATATGATTTCGAAAATGATGGAAGGTGGAATCATACTACCATTGTTACAGGTAAAGATGCGAATGGCATGCCACTCGTCAATGCCCATTCCGCAGACAGCAGAAAACGCTATTGGTCTTATGAAGATTCAAGCAAGTACACGCCGCAGATGAAATACAAATTTTTTAGAATTCTGGACAATGTGTATTAAATGCATTTCCTGTTATAATAAAGAGAAAGAATAAACGGGGTGACTGATTGTGGCAATACATGTAGTTTTATATCAACCAGAGATTCCTTCTAATACAGGTAATATTGCGCGTACATGCGCAGCAACAGGAGCACATCTTCATTTAATTCGTCCTTTAGGTTTTTCTACAGATGATAAAATGTTGAAGCGTGCTGGTTTGGATTACTGGGAATTTGTACAAATTCATTACTATGACAATCTTGAGCATTTTTTCACTGCCAATGAAGGCGGGGAGTTTTTCTACTTAACAAAGCATGGAAAACAGCCGCATACGACATTTGATTACAGCAATGTGGAAAAAGATTATTATTTTATTTTTGGGCGTGAAACAACAGGTTTACCGCCTGAGGTTATTCAAGCTAATTTAGAGCGTTGCTTACGAATTCCGATGACAGGAAATGTACGTTCTTTAAACCTGTCAAATACAGCGGCAATTCTTGTATATGAAGCGTTGCGTCAACAAGATTTTCCAGACTTAATCAAATAAAGGCTGCTTTCAAGCGTAATGGTGATAAGGGATACTTGTTGATTAAGGATCTGATCTTCTCGCCTCCAACTAACAGAGAACTGTAACGCAGCCTAAATATAAAAGAACTGCCGACTGGCAGTTCTTTTATCATTTTCCGACAGAAGACTCCCACCTCAAGGAACGTGAAGGGCGACAGCCCAGTGAGTAGGTGGGAGATGAATGTCGGTAGGCTTCAGCCTAAGCTTGTTTTTTAATTAGAATCAGAACCAAAAAATACGAAAGTTAATTCTATAAAAAAATTACGTAATAACAAGAAAATATTACAATATCTTATTTCAAAACAGTAAGATATTTATTAAAATATATACATATAGAAAAATAAAGGGATAGGTTGCAGATGATATGAAAGAAAACATCTTGAAACAAATCATAGCTTCTGAAAACTTCATAGATGAATTGATACACGAAGAGCTTTTGAACACGATTCAAGATTTGGTGTTTGTCGTGCGTGTGGAAGAACGGTTTGTATTTCGGTATACATATATGAATAAACGAGCAATGACACATGCAGGCTTAACAGAACAAGCTTATGAAAAGACATTTCAAGAGGTTCTTTCTCCTGAGAGTGCAGAAGGGTTGCAACAGGTGTATAAAAACGTAGTAAAGCAAAAACAGGTTCATGTGTTTCAAGACGTTGTACGTACAGTAGAACGAGATGAATATTATGAATCACTATTAAACCCTATTGTTGTAAATAATGTATGTAAATATGTTGTTTGCATTACGAGAAATATAACAGATCGGATTCAAGAACAAAATCGTTTAGTGGAAAGTCAGATGAGATATGAGTCGCTTCTAGAATATAATAGTGATGCGATTGTCTCTTTGGACGAAAAGGGGATTATTGGTTATGCGAATCCCGCTGCTTACAGTATGTTTGGGTATGGACCAAAAGACTTGACAGGTCGGCCGATGATTGAATATGTTTCTAAAGAAAACCAAACTGTATATGAAAAAGCATTTTTCAGTACATTAAAAGGGGAGTCTGTAGAAATTGCTTTGCAGTCATGTCAAGATGTTCATGGCAACCTACTTTATGTACATCTTAAGACGATTCCCATTATTATAAATGATGAAATTAAGGGTATGTATATGGTCGCCCGGGACATTACTCATCAAGCATTAAATGACTTACAAACCAAATACTTTGCATATTATGACCAACTAACAGGCTTACAAAATCATATCTCTTGTACAAAAACGCTGTCAGAATGGCTTACAAAGGAACAGAAATTCGCTGTGATCTTAGTCGATTTAGATGGTTTTCGTATGGTTAATGACACTTACGGACATAAAGAAGGCGATGAGGTATTAAAAGAGGTTGCCAGACGATTAGAAAAAAGTGTAGGATCAGCGCAGGTATTTAGACAGCATGGTGACCAATTTGTCATACTCACTCAAGAACATGAGCAACAGCGCGTTGAGGAAACAGCTAGACGAATTCAAGCTATCTTTCAACAAAGCTTCTTAATTCAAGGGGAAGGCTTTCATTTAGGCGCCAGCATAGGTATCGTACTATACCCTGAGCATGGCAATGATGAAAAAACGTTATTAAAACGTGCAGATTTTGCACTCGATGCTTCTAAAGAACAAGGCAAAAGTCACTATAATTTTTATGACAATCGGCAAGATGATGCAAAAGAGGCACAGCTGTCTTTAAAAACAAACATGAACAGAGCGCTTGAACGAGGAGAGTTTCAGCTTTACTATCAGCCGCAAGTTAACTTACTGAATCAAAAAGTAATGGGAATGGAAGCTTTAATTCGCTGGCACAATAAAGAACTCGGTAATATAAGACCAGATATTTTCATTCCATTAGCGGAACGAACTGGTTTAATCTTTAAAATAGATGAATGGGTATTATTTGAAGCATGTCGTCAGCTACGAGAGTGGATTGATGCTGGTTATCAGCCAGTACCGATTGCAGTAAATGTATCAGGAAAGCAATTTCGCTCACAAAGAATTATTGAAACAATTGATGATGCATTACATAAATATCGTATTTCTTCCGATTTATTAGTCATTGAGATTACAGAAGGTGCTCTTATGCACGATGAGAAATCTGAACAAGTGTTAAAAGAGTTGAAACGAAGAGGTATTAGTATTCATCTTGATGATTTTGGTACAGGTTACTCATCACTTAGTTATTTAAAACGTTACCCAATTGATACAATTAAAATTGATCGCTCTTTTATTCAAGAAGTAAATGCTGATGAAAGAGATGCGAAGATTACAACGGCAATTATTCATTTGGCACAAACACTCGGCTTAGAAGTCATTGCTGAAGGGGTAGAAGATGCAGAGCAAATCCGTTTCTTAAAGCAAAAGAATGCGGTATACGCGCAAGGCTATTATTTTGAAAAACCGCTTCCGGCACCCGAAATGGAACATTTATATCTAGTAGATGAATAAGAAAAGCCTGTCCAGAATGGACAGGTTTTTCTTATTGTCGCAAACATGAGACCATATGTACAGATAAACTGTTAACGATCTGTATATGTCCTTCTTATTTTACACCGGGTTTATCATTGTATCCTGCCGTAAAGATTGCACTTAAGAATGCGATCATCACACCTAAAATTAACATGAATTTCATGATCGTTTCCTCCCTTTGCCTAGAATCCCCGCATCTTCATTATAGCTGATTTTTAGAATCTGTTGGTAGCGAATTTCTGAATTTTGCAATACATACTCATAATCCGAGGACATCCTTGCATAAGTTTATAATAATCCTTTTTTGAAGAAGAGAATGGGAGGTTCCATATGGATATTCTAAAAAAGATTGAACAGCACCGGGAAACTGAGCAGCTATTAAAATGGGAAGGTACATTTAGAGAGTATTTGGATTTGGTGAAGGAAAGACCATGGATTGCACAAACAGCCCATTCGCGCATTTATAACATGATTAAAGATGCCGGGATTAAAGAAATTGAAGGGAAGAAAAAGTACCAATTTTTTAGTAACCAGCTATTTGGGCTGGAAGACGCGCTAGAGCGTCTGGTGGAAGAATACTTCCATCCATCCGCGAAGCGCTTAGATGTAAGAAAGCGGATTTTGTTATTAATGGGTCCGGTCAGCGGTGGTAAATCGACTTTGGTAACCATGTTAAAGCGCGGTCTTGAGGCTTATTCGCATACAGATCGCGGTGCCGTGTACGCCATTAAGGGATGTCCAATGCATGAAGATCCTTTGCATCTCATTCCGCATCATTTACGTCAAGATTTCTACGAAGAATATGGGGTACGTATTGAGGGGAATCTTTCTCCGTTAAACCTCATGCGCCTTGAGAAGGAGTATAATGGCCATATTGAAGATGTTATCGTGGAGCGTATTTTCTTCTCTGAAGATCGCCGCACCGGTATCGGTACGTTTAGTCCTTCCGATCCGAAATCCCAAGATATTGCAGATTTGACGGGTAGCCTTGATTTCTCCACCATCGCCGAGTACGGCTCTGAATCAGATCCGCGTGCATACCGATTTGATGGAGAGCTTAATAAAGCTAACCGCGGGATGATGGAGTTTCAGGAGATGCTCAAGTGCGATGAAAAGTTTTTATGGCATTTGCTGTCACTTACACAGGAAGGTAACTTTAAGGCCGGCCGATTTGCATTAATTTCGGCGGATGAGCTGATTGTCGCTCATACGAATGAAACGGAGTATCGTTCCTTTATCTCAAATAAGAAAAATGAGGCACTTCATTCTCGTATCATCGTTATGCCAATTCCATATAACCTGCGCGTAAGCGAAGAAGAGCGGATTTATGCCAAAATGATTCGCGAGAGTGATGTATCCAATGTTCATATTGCCCCGCACACCTTACGTGTTGCCGCTATGTTCACCATCCTAACACGTTTAAAAGAACCGAAGCGACCTGACATTGATTTGATTAAGAAGATGCGTTTATATGATGGTGAAATGGTAGAAGGTTATAACTCCATTGATGTGGAAGAAATGCAGCGTGAATTCCAGGACGAAGGAATGGGTGGTATTGATCCGCGTTACGTTATCAACCGTATTTCGTCCACCATCATTCGAAAAGAGGTGCCTTCCATCAATGCGCTTGACGTGTTGCGCTCCTTAAAAGACGGCTTAGACCAGCATCCGTCCATCAGCACCGAAGATCGTGACCGCTATATGAACTTTATTTCTATCGCCAGAAAAGAATACGATAATATCGCGAAGAAAGAAGTTCAAAAAGCATTTGTTTACTCGTACGAAGAGTCTGCGAAAACGATGATGGATAATTACCTCGATAACGTCGAAGCCTACTGCAACAAAGCGAAGCTTCGCGATCCGCTAACAGGTGAAGAAATGAATCCAGATGAGAAGCTAATGCGTTCCATCGAGGAGCAAATCGGCATTTCTGAGAACGCGAAAAAAGCGTTCCGTGAGGAAATCTTAATCCGTATTTCTGCCTACGCAAGAAAAGGCAAACGATTTGATTACAACTCGCATGAGCGTTTGCGCGAAGCGATTCAAAAGAAATTGTTTGCGGATTTAAAAGATGTTGTTAAAATTACAACGTCCTCCAAAACGCCAGATGAAAATCAACTGAAGAAAATCAACGAGGTTGTAGCGCGCTTGATAGATGAATACGGCTATAACTCTACATCTGCCAACGAATTGCTTCGCTATGTAGGCAGCTTGTTGAACAGATAAAAAGAAAAGTATGCCATCTTGGCATACTTTTTTGTATCACCGGAGCTTAGGGGCATCTTGTCCAGTGAAAAATGAGGCTTATAATTATCGAAATAATTTGTCAATTATTCAACAATATCGCATATGATAGAGTAACCAACCATCACATACGTTTACAGGAAAAAGCCGACACAATACTTTATGCAGCAACGCTCATAATGTGCATGTGGACGGAATTATTTTTATTAAATGCTGTTAAAGCTCGTTGTTGATTTCTGTTAGGGGGGCTTCCCGTAGGAGTCTTATCCTCTTCATTCCAATCAACAAGTGCTAACACAATCTAAAACAAAAGAGCCTTAATCAACAAGCTTATAGGAGGGAAAATGCATGAGTGAGGACAACAAGAACAATTATACGATTTCCCGAGAGAATTGGTCCCTCCACCGTAAAGGACATGACGATCAGCAGCGTCATCAAGAAAAGGTACAGGAGGCTATTAAAAACAATCTCGCCGACTTGATTACGGAGGAAAGTATCATTATGTCTAACGGCAGGGACGTTGTCAAAATACCTATTCGCTCGCTAGATGAATATAAAATTCGATATAACTATGATAAAAACAAACATGTAGGGCAAGGGTCAGGTGAAAGCAAGGTCGGTGACGTTGTCGCAAGAGATGGATCAGGGAGCGGCCAGCAAAAAGGACCAGGAAAGGGCCAGGGAGCTGGCGATCAAGCCGGAGAAGATTATTATGAAGCAGAAGTCTCATTAATGGAGCTCGAGCAAGCACTATTCAATGAACTTGAACTGCCAAATTTAAAGAAAAAAGAAGCAGATGAAAATAAACTAGAGCACATTGAATTTAATGATATTCGCAAAACAGGATTAATGGGCAATATTGATAAAAAACGAACCATGATTGCTGCTTACAAGCGTAATGCGATGAGTGGTACGCCATCGTTTCACCCTATCCATCCGGAGGATTTAAAATTTCGTACCTGGAACGAAGTGCTCAAACCGGAATCAAAGGCTGTTGTGCTGGCGATGATGGATACAAGCGGATCGATGGGCATTTGGGAGAAATATATGGCACGCAGCTTCTTCTTTTGGATGACTCGTTTTTTGCGTACCAAATATGAAACGGTCGATATTGAATTTATCGCCCATCATACTGAAGCACGTGTTGTATCAGAAGAAGAGTTTTTCTCGAAAGGAGAAAGCGGTGGTACGATTTGCTCATCCGTCTACCGAAAAGCGCTTGAGGTGATAGACGGCAAATACCAGCCGAGCCGCTATAACATCTATCCGTTCCACTTCTCGGACGGCGACAACCTCACATCTGACAACGCGCGCTGCGTCAAGCTCGTGCAGGAGCTGATGAAGGTGTGTAATATGTTTGGATATGGGGAAGTCAACCAATATAACCGTCACTCAACTCTCATGTCTGCCTACAAAAATATCCACGACGAAAATTTTCGGTATTATATCCTAAAACAAAAAGCCGACGTCTTCCACGCGATGAAGAGCTTCTTTAAAAAGGAAGCAGCGGAGGCGAAGAGGTAAGACCCCGCGTAGGCGGGGTTTTTGTTTTGTGTGAAATAGGAATCTAGTGAAAAGGGATATACATATAAAGTAAAATGGAATAAGAAAAACTATACGATCACAACTGCGACATTTAACAGTGGAAACCAGTTAACGAAATACGGTACAGAAACACTTACCTATGATGCGAATGGCAATCGCAAATCTGACGGCAAATATATGTATACCTGGGACGGTGCGGACCAGCTCATCAGTATTACAGAAACAGGCAAAACAACACCGTTTGCGACCTACAAGTATGACGACGACGGTCGCCGCATTGAAAAAACAGTGAATGGCATCACAACCCGTTATCATTATGACGGCGACAGCATCAACGTATTGTATGAAACAAATACAAGCGGTGCGGTACTGCGGCAGTACGTGTACAATGCGAACGGCGTACGTCTCGCGATGAAAACGCAAGGCCAAACATTCTACTATCACTACAACCCACACGGTGATGTTATTGCGATGACAGACAGCACAGGCAAAGTCGTGGCGCAATATACGTACGATGCGTGGGGCAATGTGCTGCCAAGCCATGCAGAAGGCTTGGCAGCAGATAATCCATTTGGATATGCGGGATACATGTACGATAAAGAAATCGGCATGTATTACCTCATGGCGCGGTATTATCATCCGGTGCATGGTGTGTTTATTTCGGTAGACCCAGATCCAGGTGACGCGGATGATCCGATTACGCAGAATGGGTATACGTATGCGGATAATAACCCGGTGATGTTAGCTGATTTAGATGGTGAACGCCCACAACGTATTCGAGGAGAAAGAGGAGAAGCTGCTTTTGAATTTGGTAGCACTCTTTATAGAATACTAAAAAAAGATCCAGCATATATGCCTTCCAAGGTACATGGAAACAGTAAAAGTAGTAAAAAAAGGCAACATGGTTATGAAATATATAACATAAAAACTGGCGATGTAGTTAAAGTTGGAATTAGCGGAAGGAGATTGAATAAGAATGGTACTTCACCAAGGGCAAATCAACAAGTGAGAAAGTGGAATAAAGGAAGAAAAGTACCCTTATATGGGGCGAGGATAGTTATTAAAAATATTCCAAATAGAAAATTGGCATTAAATTGGGAGAGGAATTGGACTTATAAAAGAGATAGAGAAGGTAATAGTCTAAGATTGCACACAAATCCAGTTCCAAAAAGTCGTAGAAGATAAAATCAGGAGGTTACGAAGTGCTCTTAAAAGATATTGATTTAGACATGCCCTATGTTGAATACAAAGAAAAAATTAACGAGATTATTAAAAGTAAAAAATTCACAATAGAAGAAGCAGTACGTTTCGATTATGAAGAAAATTGGAAAAAAAAGCGCATGAAATTTCGAGACGAAGTTCAATGTATTACTGAGCTGTATAAGTATCATTTGGGTAAATATAGGACAAAGGAAACAACAAAGTTAATTATTAACTGTGTTGAGATGGGACAATGTACGAATATAGAAAATGTGGATGGTTTCACAGAAGTATATGTTCCTTTCAATTACAATCATTATACATCGTTGTCTAATCATGAAAAAAAGGTACTAATTCTAGAATGTATATGGAAAGGAATATGCTTAGTTTCTCAAGAGTTAAATTGGGATGTAAAACCATTTGATTATGCATATAAAAAAGTTGTAGAAGTTAACTATACAAATGAATATGTATGGGAGCAAAAAGCGAATCGTACTAAACAGCTAATTGCTGAGATATGGTGTAAACATGATATTGAAACATATGACATCTATATGGTTGTTAAACAGTATGGTAGTAATGAAGAGGTAAAAAGAGTTCTTTTACAAACTGAGAGACCCAATGGTTTTGCTTTTACAAGGCATTTAGGAAAGCTAAGATGGCGTTCTAATAATGAGGTAGTATTAATAAGCAAATCTAACGCTCAGGAGTGGTCGGTTGCTATTGATTTCATTTGAAAGTAGTTTCTGTTATGAAAAGGAAGGTATCATTTAAAAACTGGTACCTTCTTTACACTCCCATGATACCAATTTTGAGGTAATTAATTAGAAGCAGAAAATCTAATCATCAGTCCTTGGTAATTAGATATATTGAATGAAACGTATACATATAAAATTTAAAGGGAATACTAATAAGTCACGGGTATATCCTGGCTCGCTGTACCAATATAACCGTCACTCAACGCTCATGTCTGCCTACAAAAATATCCACGACGAAAATTTCCGGTATTATATCCTAAAACAAAAAGCCGACGTCTTCCACGCGATGAAGAGCTTCTTCAAGAAGGAAGCAGCGGAGGCGAAGAGGTAGAAGGGAACCCCGCGTAGGCGGGGTTTTTGTTTTGTGTGAAATAGGAATCTAGTGAAAATAGATATACATATCAAGTACAATAGAATCATAAGCATGACCGACAGAGGCGGTAGCATATCACCCTGGGTCGCATAAGTTGAAAACACAAAGTATCCAACACGGTGCGTATACAAATACCGCTAACTACGAATACAACGCATTGAATCAAAATACAAAGGTTATTGACCAAGGGACATCGTACGATTTTGATTATGACGAATTTGGCAATGTAGGTCTATCTATCGCAGGCAATGGGACGGGTGCAACGTTCCAATACGATCCGGCCCAACAACTTGAAGCACTGAGTATCGCAACTGCCAATGCGACGCCGATTCTCACAGAGCGTTACGAGTACGATGCGAACGGTAACCGGACAAAAATCACCCGCCGTGTCGGCTCGTCCGCTACGGAAGAAGAAGTACGTTACACGTACGATACTATCAACCAATTGACGAGCGAAACATTGCCGGGTAACATCGTTAAAACATACACTTATGATTGATATTAGGTAAAGAAAGTAGACACAGGATGTGTATCGGAGCAATTAAGCACCAATAGTACAGGCTGTTGGTGTTTTTATATTCCCCCATTTATGTACCCCTCCGTTAGGGGAGCGGTCAAATTAGAGATGTTGGAATTGATTTACTGCTAAGCTTTCGGGAAATCCAAAGAATATGCACCTGTTGAAGCAAGAAATGGTGCAATAACATTAAAAGTAAAAGAAGGAGGGATAATTGCGATGACGGATAACGAAGAATTGTTCAAAAAATTACAAGAACGGGCAATGGATATTAAGCAATTTAACGTTGAGCAGTTAGGGATCTTCGGTTCTTTTGCAAGAGGAGATGCGACAGAAACAAGCGATATTGATATACTGGTGAAGTTTAATGATGGACATAAAAAATTCAAATCGTACATGGGACTGAAATTCTACTTGGAAGGATTGTTAGGCAGGGAGGTTGACCTCGTGACGAGTGAAAGTATTCGTAAAGAAATACAACCTCATATCAAGGAGGATATTCGGTATGTCAAAGGATTATAGAATTCATATCAACGACATAATAAATGAAATTGATGAAACACTTTCTTTTATAGAAGGCTTATCTTTTGAGCAATATGAACAGGATTGAAAAACTCAAAAAGCCACGATTCGGGGTTTAGAAATTATTGGTGAAGCAATGAACCGGATTCCAAGAGAGTTTCAAAGTAAATATCCTGAAGTGTCTTGGAGGGACTGGATTGCATTTCGAAATGTATTGATACATGTGTACCACGCTGTTGATTTAGAATTAGTTTGGGAAACGATGAAAGATGAATTACAACCGCTTCGCAAGCAAATGGCTTCCATAATAGAAAAAGAATCCTAATATTTGGGTAGTATTCATAAATGAGTCTAATGCTCAGGAATGGAGGGTTCCGAAAAAGCTAAATAAAGCATAAAATACTCCGTACCAATTTCTGAACTGCACCCCGATTGTTAGTTGTGTCTAACAATCGGGGTGCAGTTCATTCATAGGTGGGGAGTATTTGGCGCATACCTTACTCTAAAGAAATCCTGCCTTAGAGTTTCCAAGTTCGTTTGGGAGCTAAAAAGGGTTTACTTTAAATTGGTCACTCGCTATCTTTAGGTATTGCTCTTGCTCTATATCTCTTTCATCTAACCAACTAACCTTTACGTAGATATAAGGACTATCTTTTAATACATCCTGTAGACCAACTCCCTTGTTTAGCATAAATGATGTCGAAGATGAGATTCCTTTAATATCCTTTATATTTGGACCAATCGTAAAGTTTTTTAATGTAGTTGATTTAGGGTAACTTTGTATTTCCATTAAGTTAGTTATAGTCAGGAATGGGGCATGTAAGCTACGCCATGCTTCTTTTTCGAGAGCCCCAAGTATGGTTACATTTTTCATAAACTGCTTGGGGTGATCAATTATCACTTCAAAAGTTATATAATTCTCATTAGTTTGTATCACTATAATAGAAGTTTGAAATAAATCAGTGCTTGGAGGAAATGATTTGATATCTTGTTTAAACAGATCTTCATATTCTTGATTTATAGGATTTTCTAATGCATCTTGATCTGATTCGCTCTGCACAATTATTTGGGATGATTCTGCTTTCTTGGACTCTTGTGAGTTAGAGCAGCCTGCTGTAAGTGCACTTATTAGAGTGAAGCCGCATAAGAGAAGATAGATGTAATTCATCATAGTCTGTAGCCGTATTCCGGATAGCTATAGTATTTATATCCCTTGTACCAGTTAGTCCAAGCCCGGTTTTTCAGTTCGGAATCATTGTTATAGTTAGGAGAGAAATTCGTTACTACCGGATAATATCCATTATCGCGCGTGAAGTCTATTTGTATTGTCTTTGTATAGCCAGAAGAATTTACCCAAGAAGAGTATGTATGTGCAAAGTTCTCACGAATACCTGTTACTAAAATAGCTGCAGTTTTTTTCATCCTTAACTTCTCCTTCTGTAGATATTTTGTATATAAGTCCTACTAATAAAAAATTATATATCTCGGACAGTATTTTTCCAATAAAAGTAATTATGAAAATTCAATCATTTAAGGATCATGACGAACTTTTTACTTGCCAAACAGGCAACTAAAGAACTCTTTTTCTTTTCATAAGGTTTAATGTGAAGTTTCGGTTCTATAGAATGGTACTTAAAAGAATGAATGAGAAAGTTAGGTGAGCCAAAAGCAATAGAACAGATACTGTATTGCTTTTTTCTATGCCCCAGCCCAAATGTAAAGATTATGTTAAAGTAGAACTATTCACTTGCAGTATATAAGTATTTGATTATATACTTATCAATGAAAAGGACAGAAAATAAGGTTTTGCGTAGAAGCTGTTGCTACTCTCCGTATAAGAAGTATGTTTTTATCAAATATATAAGTATATAATTATTTGTTAAATTAATAGAAAGGAGCGTATGTATGCAGCAAACCATACTAGATATAGAAAAAACCGCACAAACGTTAAAGCTGTTAGGTGACAAAACGAGATTAACCATTATCGCAATTCTGCAGCAGCGTGAGTGCTGTGTGTGTGAGTTTACCGAAGTGTTTGATACGAGTCAGCCTTCCATTAGTCAGCATCTGCGCAAATTAAAAGACGTCGGTCTTATTAAAGAAGAACGCAGAGGGCAGTGGATTTATTATTCTTTGCATACACAAAGCGAGTTATACCCTCTTGTGCAGGAGATACTTCGGTATGTTCCCGAGCAGACAGAGAAGATTAAGCATATTGAGCTAAGTAACCCAACTGGTTGTTGTTTATAGCATCATGAAAAGGGAGTGAGGAAATGGGGAATACAGAGAAAAAACGATTGGTTTTTTTGGATCGCTATCTAACGCTTTGGATTTTCTTGGCCATGGCGGTGGGGATTGGGCTAGGATTTGCGGCGCCAGGTTTTGTCGATGGCCTTAATAGCCTACAGGTAGGAACAACGTCTATCCCGCTAGCGATTGGATTGATATTGATGATGTATCCGCCGCTAGCAAAGGTACGCTATGAAGAGATGGGCCGTGTGTTTAAGGATGTAAAGGTATTAGTATTATCGCTTGTACAAAACTGGATTATTGGTCCTGTGTTGATGTTTGCACTTGCGATTATCTTTTTACCTGATAAGCCAGAGTATATGGTTGGTCTCATTATGATTGGTTTGGCGCGCTGCATTGCGATGGTGATTGTGTGGAACGACCTTGCGAAAGGTGATACGGAATATGCTGCTGGCTTAGTGGCCTTCAATTCCGTGTTCCAAATGTTATTTTTCTCCGTGTATGCATATGTGTTTGTAACAATCATTCCAGAGTGGCTTGGATTAGAAGGTGCGGTTGTAAGCATCACAATGGCTGAAGTGGCAAAGTCGGTGTTCATTTACTTAGGTATTCCATTTTTGGCGGGGATGCTGACACGCTTTACGTTAGTCAAAGCGAAGGGCAGAGAATGGTATGAGAAAGTGTTCATTCCTAAGATCAGCCCCATTACACTTATCGCATTATTATTTACCATCATCGTGATGTTCTCGTTAAAGGGAGACACGATTGTTAGCTTGCCTTTAGATGTGGTGCGAATTGCGATTCCATTGTTGATCTACTTCATTGTAATGTTCTTTATCTCCTTCTATATGGGTAAGAAGATAGGAGCAAATTATCCGGTTACAACAACGCTTGCCTTTACGGCTGGCAGTAATAACTTCGAACTGGCGATTGCCGTAGCAGTTGGTGTGTTCGGCATCCATTCCGGTGCTGCCTTTGCAGCCGTTATTGGACCGCTTGTTGAGGTGCCGGTAATGATTGCATTAGTTAATGTAGCATTATGGTTTAAACGTAAGTATTTCGCGGAACATACCGCATCATCATAATAAAAAAGGTGGAATCACATCATGACAAACAAAAAAACAATTTATTTCTTATGCACAGGTAACTCTTGCCGTAGTCAAATGGCAGAAGGATGGGCAAAGCAATACTTAGGTGACGAGTGGAATGTATACAGCGCAGGTCTTGAAGCACATGGTTTAAATCCGAACGCTGTCAAAGCCATGCAGGAAGCGGGCGTAGACATTACAAATCAAACGTCTGACGTAATTGATCCAAACATTTTAAATGATGCTGATTTAGTTGTTACATTATGTGGTCATGCGGCGGAGCATTGCCCAGCTGTAAGGCCGAATAAAGCAAATGCTCGTAAGATTCATGTAGGATTTGATGATCCGGCAGGTAAAGAGTGGTCCGAATTCCAGCGCGTACGCGATGAGATTCGTGACGCGATGAAGTATTTTGCCGAGCACGGTAAGTTTCCAAACGAGCAATAAGCCCATTGAAATGAGCAAAAAAGCCGAGAACATGTTCTCGGCTCATTTTATAAGAGCCAACATGCAGTGAAGGTGCGCTTATTTTTTATAATTCGGATTTACCTTACTTTGCAACCTTTGAACAAATATGCGTTTTACTCTTAATGCGGGTATAACGCTAGACTACTGGAGCACGAGAGAGGATAAAACAGGGTTTAGGTGTCCCGCAAGAACGTCTAGCGGAGCACGAGAGAGGGTAAAACAGGGTTTAGGTGTCCCGCAAGAGCGCCTAGCGGAGCACGAGAGAGGGTAAAACAGGGTTTAGGTGTCCCGCAAGAGCGTCTAGCGGAGCACGAGAGAGGGTAAAACAGGGTTTAGGTGTCCCGCAAGAACGCCTAGCGGAGCACGAGAGAGGGTAAAACAGGGTTTAGGTGTCCCGCAAGAACGCCTAGCGGAGCACGAGAGAGGGTAAAACAGAGTTTAGGTGTCCCTTAATATTGTTCATTTCCGCAATCCTAAGTTTATTGACGTATAAGAGCTATCAAAATGAACACACGTATTGATACAAATATAAAAGATCCCGCCAAATTATGAATATCAACTAGAACGACTAAAACAGGCAATACTGAAATATTCTTCAACGGCACAGATGAACAACACTAACAGACAACCTGTTATACTGTGGTACGAAGTATTTCAAAAAAACGTTCATCACTATCTAGAACATACACAAGTACCTGTTGTTAAGGTCCTCGGGAACATGCAATGGATGAATGGTATACTTGCATAAAACAAGTCACTCACAGGATTAAATCCATATATGCTTACATAGGATAGAATGGGGTGATGTGTGATGCCGAGGATTAAATATACACAATCAGATATAGAGCTGTTAGGACGCTTAATGCGAGCGGAAGCAGAAGGGGAAGGACAGCAGGGTATGTTGTTGGTTGGGAATGTTGGCGTAAACAGGGTTTTTGGAAACTGTTTAGACTTTAAGGGCATTACAAATATTCAACAGATGGTATATCAACAGCAAGGTGGAAGTTATTCATTTGAGGCTGTTTCAAAGGGATATTTTTACCAGCGGGCTAGGCAAGTTGATAAAGACTTAGCCAAAAAATGTTTGGATTATTGGCTAGGGCACCCTGCACGGAATTCACTTTGGTTCTTTAATCCGACAGGAAGTTGTCCTGCGGTTTGGTGGAATCAAAGAAAAGCGGGGCAGTATAAAGAGCATTGTTTTTATCAACCAAGTCAGCAGGAATGTCCAAGGGTGTTTTAGGAATAACAGTAATATACATGTATGTTAGTAACTATAAGAAAAGGCTCCGTTTTAAACGGAGCCTTTTCTTATAGTTTCATAGTATGTCAGTAGTCACTGTAAAAACTGCATAGGATCCACTGCATTGGATTTAGCCGCATTCCAGCTTCCTACATGAATCTCGAAATGCAAATGTTGTCCAAATGACATACCGGTATTGCCCATAACACCGATTTGTTGTCCTTGCTGTACAGTTTGACCTCGCTGCACAGAACGGCTGCGCATATGGGCATAAACAGTTGTATAGGTTTTGCCGTTTATATTATGGGACATGTATACTACATTTCCATAGCTAGAAGAATATTCAGAACGGATAACCGTTCCGGATGCCGCGGCCACAATTGGAACGGGACCGGATGCTGCAATGTCTACACCTTTATGATTTTCATTGCCTCGCATGCCAAAACCAGAAGAAAAGGAACCGGCTGCCGGTTTAATGAATAGTCCTGTGCCTCCTGTGAGTGGAGGAACAATTCCTTGCGACTCTAGTAATCTTTTTTCTTCCTCTGCATCTATAAGAGCGCTGAGATTTGCATGGTACTGCTGTTCTAGTGTTTGAATCGTCAGCTTTTTGTCTTGTTGACTCTGTTCGAGTTGTTGCTGTTTTTGAAGCAGAGAGGCCTCATAGGAACGTAAGGCCAATTCCTGCTCTTCAATGCTGTTTTTTTCATTTTTTAGCTTTTCTTGATCTGTTTTTTGGTCATCTAGAATCGTTTTATCGGATTGAAATATTAAATTCAGCGAGTACATATTATCCAATAACCCAGCGATGCTGTCTGCATGGAGAAGTACATCTGTTATTAAATTTGACTTAGGTTGATTCTGTAAGGTGACCAGCCGCTTTTTAATCACTTCTTGTCTTTGACTAATCTTTTCTTGCAGCATGGTAATGTTTTGTGCTTTGTTCGCAATTGCAGCCTGTGTCCCATTGATTTGGTTCTGAGTAGACTCCAATTCAGCTTCTGTTTGTACAATAGCTTGATCCAACTGCTCAAGCTGTTGCTTAAAGGACTCAATTTCTTTCTGAAGCGCTTCTGTTTGGTTTTCATGTAATCTATTTTGCGACGTGTTTACATCCGTATTTGCTTGTGTAGATACAGGTAGCATAAAGGCTCCTGCTATCATACTTGTTAATAAAGTGATATGAATCGCTTTTCGTGTCATTACGTACCTCCCTATGTTATACCAGATAAAGTTATAACATATAAAGGAGGTATTTCTCTGTTTGTAATCTAATTGTAAAGCATGCTTAAAGCATAAGAGATATTTCGTGGTGGTTTTGTGATATTAAGTTCGTATCTACAAAACCATTAGCGAAATGTAATACAAATCCCGCTTAGCAGCAAAATTGTTACTAGCTATTGGTGTCATTAGATATAATCAGTGAGCTGATTTAACAATTTTTCCTTGGACTGAAGCGGCATCAGCTTTGTTTTTACCGTCCCTTTTTCAAATAGCAACAAAGAGGGGATGCTCGTGATTTGAAACTGCTCGAGCAATTCCGTGTTCTCATCAATATCCACTTTGAAAAATGTCAGCTTCTCCTGCAACTCTTCTGATAATGTCTCCAAAATAGGTGAAATACTATTGCACACATCACACCATTTTGCTAAAAAGCAAACGAGTGCGATAGGACGTTCTTGCACTTTTGAGTGGAAATTCTCTGTGTTGATAGCGATCAATGCCATTGTAGATTACTCCTTTGTAGATATTTAGGACCTCAGAATTCCGGGATACCACGTAACAGTATGTACATCCATATGTTAGTATGAGCAAGCGTTTCTGTTTATATCAAGTCTGCATGGAATTTTTTCGATATCTATCCATAATAAAGGGAGAACATATGAAGTACTTAATTCGAAGGAAGATTCCTACTTTAAGCATAATATGGTAAGTTATGCGCATAATGAGCATTAATACTTACTTCTTATGTATGAGGGAAAATATGAAAAATTTGGTTTCTATACTAGTTCCTAGACAAGTGCTATTATTGTTAATCTTATCAACAGGATTATTAAACCATGTTCTCTTACTTCCAAATCTTTTACTAGCTTCTGGCCGTGATAGCTGGCTAAGTGTGATGATTACTTATCCCATTGCGTTGCTATTGGTATGGTGTATTTACTACATAGCCAAGCATAATAATCCCGAGGGGTTTTATCCTGCAATTCGTAAGAGATTTGGTAGCATGGTTTACTATGCAATGGGGGCGCCTCTTATTCTTTTTTTAATAAGCAGCGCTTACATCACTTTTAAGGATTTAATGATTTGGTTAAAGGCGTATTTTTTGGTGGATTATTCTATATTTATAATTACGATTCTTCTTCTAGTTGTTTGCTTTATTGTGACACTTGCAGGCATCAAGTATATGGCGATTTCGGCCGGTGTATTACTTCCTCTTGTTGTTTTAGCCGGCATTTTTATTTCTATCACGAATACACCCCTGAAAGACCCATCTCTTTTATTTCCTGTTATGTCAAATGGATTGCTACCTATTTTAAAAGGCATGATGTATACCTTATCCGGGCTATTAGAAGTATACTTGGTCGTTCTTTTACAACCCTATATGCAAAGTAGGCTTAAGCGTAAGCACTTGCTTATCTTAGTTACGTTTTTAACGATTCTCATATTCGGCCCCTTATCTGCGGCAATTATGGAATTTGGACCCATGCAAGCAAATCATTTTAGATATCCGGCATATGAGCAGTGGAGAATCATGAATATTGGACAGTATGTTTCTCATTTAGATTTTCTGGCGCTATATCAATGGTTGTGCGGGGCAGTGATTCGAATTGGTTTGTTTATGTTTTTAGCCGGTGCTTTTTTTACAAAACAAATAAAGCATTACAAGCTTCGGCCGTTTAGCATCCTGCTTTTATATGGCTTATTACTTGTTTTAATGTTAGTGAAACTTGAAACATACACGTTTTATCAATGGATTTACCGTTATTTTCTGCCAGCCTGTATGTTTTTGTTTGTAGGGCAAATTGTACTAGCAACCCTTCTTACCATTCTGATGAAGAAAAGAGAGGACAAGCATGAGGGAGCGTAAAAAGAATAGGATACTGGAACAATTGCATAAGCAGTTTTTACATAGCCAGGATTTAATATTTAAAAAGCATGAAATACAAGGCATTGAGATGGAGCTCGTATATTTTGAGAGTTTAACGAACAGCCAATATTTAGATCAATTTATCCTGCCAAGATTAGAAGGCCATGATGTACCTGAAAAGCTACTGCGCTCCCTTTTTCAAGCTGAAGATATCACAGGTCGTTCTATTGATTCCATTTCGCATTTTTTATTTAAAGGATACGTTTTATTTATATTTCAAGAATCTGTTTTTACGATTGGTGCTGGTGACCTGCCAAAACGAGCACCTGAAGAATCGTCTCTTGAAACCTCTATACGTGGTCCTAAAGATGGATTTGTGGAAGATATGAAAACTAATATATCTTTAATTCGTCGAAGATTGCATACGTCGTCTCTGTGCGTAGAGAAATATACGATCGGAGCCCGGAGTAATACGGAGGTGGCTCTTCTTTATTTGAAAGATGTTATTAATCAAAATGTATTGACTGAAATTCATCAGAGATTGCAAAAAGTAGACATAGATATACTTACAACAAGCCACGAGTTGGAGGCATATGTAGATGATCGCCGGTATAGCATTTTTCCAACAATGGACTATACGGGCAGACCTGATTTTATTGTAGAAGCTTTAAACCAAGGGCGTTTTGCATTGATAGTAGATGGAAGTCCTACGGTTTCCTTCGCCCCTATCAATTTACTGATTCAAACGAAATCCCCTGAGGATACACACCTTAGCTATACCATCGTCTCTGTGGAAAGATTCATCCGTGTTGTAGGTATTTTCATATCTGCTTTTTTACCGGCTGTTTGGGTAGCCTTTTCTGCTTACAATATTGAACAAATTCCTTATTTGCTCGTGGCCACAATTTCCGTTTCTAGATTTGGGCTGCCATTGCCTGCACCGATAGAAATGTTTATTGTTCTATTTTTGTTTGAACTATTCAATGAGGCAGGTGTTCGTTTACCAAGAGCCATCGGTCAAACCGTTGCTGTGCTAGGAGGATTAATCGTCGGGGATGCTGCAATCCGCGCGGGGCTGACCTCGCCGACGATGCTTGTGATAGCTGCCATTACCTATATCTCATCTTTTACTCTTGTCAATCAATCCTTAAGCAGTGGAATCACCATCTTACGGTTCTTTATTTTGATATTGAGCACATTTTTCGGACTGTTCGGCGTTACGTTAGGTTTTATTTTAACTGTTCTTTATTTATCTACTGTATCATCATTCGGTGTTCCTTATCTAAGTGCACTGGCTCCTGTTAGTATACAGGAAGTAGCGCGCGCTTTTTTGAGAATGCCAGGGAATTTATATAAGGAACGTGCTCATTCTACTCATCCTAATGATTCAACAAGGGAAGATGGTCAATGAAGAAAGTTGTACTGTTTGTATTATGTTGTATGATGATTTCCGGTTGTGCCGGTTTAAAAAATATTCAAGATTTGACGTATATTATAGCAATTGGCTTAGATTATGATGAAAACAAAAAGGAGTATATCGCTTACTTACAAGGGTTAAATTTTGTGAATGTAGCAAAGCAAGAAGGAAAGAGCTCCGCAAACAACATCCCTAATTTTATTGGTTCAGCGCGGGGAGAAACATTAAATTTAGCGGTTAGTAAGCTATATAAATTGACAGACCCTCCCTTATTTTTTGGACATATTCGAACCATTGTAGTGACAAATCGCTTGACGAATAGTGCCATGAAAAAGTTTTTAACAGAAGTAGGAAGAAACCGATCTGTACGCGGTACGATACGATTGTTTATTACAGAGGAGAAAATAGAAGATGTGTTTCAGATTCAAGGATTATTTAATTACCCTTCTGTTTATACCGTTTTGTTTAAAGAAAGTGGAGCTAAAATCTTTAAAGATGAAATTCAGCCAGTGTCCCTCATGCAATTTTTACGAACTTATTATGAGCCAATGGGGATAGCGAAGTTACCAGCCATCAAAATCAATCATAAAGCTTGGAAATCGGAGGGCTCATATCCAACGGTTTTTATTGATGGTTATTCTGTTTTTCAAAATAGTGAAAGTAAGGGTATGATAGGAAGAAAAGACGCTTTTATTATTGATTGGATCTTAGGAAAAAACAATTCGTATACTGTACGAATTGAGAAAGATGACAAATTGATTGGCGTAGTAGATTTAGGCTCGCCTAAAATGAAAGTAAAATATGAAAAGGAGACAGATTATCCTGTATTTAGCATACAGCTTTCTGTTCAGGGGGAGCTCATCGAAAAAATTGAGCATATTTCTTATAAGGACTTGCTTTCAAAAATCGAAAAGGAGATTACCAATCAGATATATCAGGTATATGAAAAAGGAAGAAAGCAAGGAATAGACAGCTTAAATGTTGGAGAGAACTGGTACCGAAAGCATCCACAAAAGTATCATACACTTCAAAATCAGCCATCTTTTTACCTACACAAAGATTCGTTAAAAAAGATAAAAGTGGAAGTGGAAGTGGTGAACTTTAATAGCTATATTTATGATAAAAATACGAGGTAACAGAATAACTTAATTATACTATAACGTCATTGGCCCCGCCTATTCATGTTAAAAACTTGAAGTGGGGCCTTTTTATGAAAAAGTATAAATATATTTATTTACCGTATTTTCTGAATAATGTATCATTAATGTTGAAGTGGGATACTTACAATTCGCAAAGCCCCACTTAGATAATATTAGGTTAGGGGGCGTATATAACTAATACATACGATATGTATGAAGCAGAAAGTGGCAAGGTTATTAAGGCATCACATATTATGAAATGAGAAAGGTAGAGAATGGAATGAAGATACATACGAAGGGCTCGTGTTATATATTCATCGTCACTTTACTTGTGCTATTGCAGTTTAGTAATATATCTGCTGCATTTGCCGCCTCAATTGTCACACCTGCCAAAGGTTTAGAAGAAACAATTAAGCAAGAAGCATTAGAGCGTCAAAATCTTAAAAAGCAGTCTTTTCATCAAAGAGATAAACAAGGTGTAAATAAATTTATGAAACCATCTACTTTTGCTGCAACGGAAAAAAGTGCAAAACAACCTGACAGCAGACGCCAGGTAAATGTTACTGGAGCTATTCAAAAGGATAAAACAAAAGTAAAAGCAGGCAGTGTAGTGATCTATAGTCTTGACGGAAATGGATATGATGAATACACTACGGCCATTACCAAGGGTGTATTTAGCCTGTATTTACCAGACGGCGAATATATACTAGAACGATATTACGATGAAACTACTCATGAGTCGATTAACACTTCTTATCGTTTTACAGTAGCAAACGGAAAATCAGTGCCTGAAAAGCTATCCATTGTTGTGCCTGCAAATAATGTGAAAGGGTTTATCCAACAGGCAAAAAATATCATTCCAATGGGAACGGTGTATATCACAAGTTTGAATGAAGCAGAACCAAAAGCATATGAATCTCGTATCCTAAAAGGACAATTCAAGCTATATTTGCCAAAAGGGCAATACAAAGTGGAAGGCTATTATGATGATACGAAGAGACAGTTTGTTACGCTTTCCCAAGAGTTCTCAATAAAGAACAACAAAAATGCTCCCCTTACTATTTACGTTCCGGCAGATAATGTAAAGGGAACGGTACAAAAAGGAAAACAAAAGGTGAATGAGGGAGAAATTCAATTCCGAACAAAAGATGATTCTGCTTGGTATAGCGCTCGTATTCAAAATGGTACATTTAGCTTATATATGCCGGACGGAGAATATGAAACGGATGGATATTTTGATGAAGAACGACAAAGGTATGTAAATCATTCTTATTCCTTTACAGTCAAAAATGGGAAAACCAAACCAGCACAGCTTAAAATACAAGTACCTGAGGATAATGTAAAAGGGAAAATAACAAAGGCAGGACAGCCTATTCAGAGAGGCTTTACAGAGTTTAAAAATATAGATTCGGAACGCTTCTTTGAAGTAGAGATTCAAAATGGTCAATTTAGTTTGTATATGCCTGATGGCCAATATGAAATGACGGGATATTATAATGTAGAAACAGGTTTGTATGTGCCGTTTACATACAAGTTTGCTGTGGTGAATGGAAAAGCGTCACCAGCTTTTCTTCACATTGATATACCGGCTGATAATGTAACAGGTATTGTTTCTAAAAACGGCAAGGTAGTAAAAAGTGGACTTGTGTCAATCCAAGATACAGAACACTTCTACTCCTATGAAGCAAACATTCAAAATGGTCAATTCAGCTTATATCTACCAGATGGAGAATATGAGATAGCTGGTTATTATGATGTCGAAAGAGATGTATTTACGGCATTTTATCAAATCTTTACCGTAAAGAATGGCAAAGCAGAAGTAATCTCTGTGAACGTGCCGGCTGATAATGTGACAGGAACAGTACAAAAAGCAGGGCAACCTGTGCAAAGAGGTACGCTCATTTTATATGAAGGTGAGTCTGGTACAGAAAAATGGTATAGTGCAGAAATTAAAGATGGACAAATCAGCTTGTATTTACCGGACGGGACGTATACAACGGAAGGCTATTATGATATGGAAACAGGAAATGTTACAGCATTTCGTTACACTTTCACAGTGAAAAACGGAACTGTAGCTCCGCTTCGTATTGAAGTACCAGCAGATAATGTAAAGGGAACTGTAAAGAAAGAAAATGGTACTGCATGGGGTATCCTGCAATTGCAAGCGGTTGGTGATGAGGAAGAGCTTTACCATGTGAGTGTGAATGAAGGAAGCTTCAGCTTATATTTACCGGATGGCACCTATCAAGCAGTAACATACTTGGATATGGACCTACTGGAAGAAATACCTGTGAACTATACGTTTACAGTGTCAGGTGGCAAAACAACGCCAGCAGAATTGGAAATCACAATTCCTGTAAATAAGAAATGATGAAAGGCCCTGCATAAGCAGGGTCTTTTTAAGTTGAGTCAAAGGATCCACATGTACCGTATGAATAAAGTTTGAAAACCATCTTAATAATAAAAGCGATTTCCAAAATAGGTAGGCTGTGTTAAAGCCTAATGTGGATCATTATCACTTGTTGAGTGGAGTAAAGGGGGTGAGAGGATCCCGCATGTGCATAGCGAACCTCCCTAATGGAAATCAGTGAACTTTAACACAGCCAATAGATAAAGGAGGAATCCATTAAGAGATGAAGCTTACTTTTATATCGAGTCATGACGTACAAAAAAATGCTATTACAGCTTTACATGAACGAGGTGTACATACAGAAGACATTGCAAAGCTAACATATTTTTTGCAAGAGAAATATATACCGTGTTTGACTATAGAGGAATGTGTGGAGAATGTGGAAAGTGTACTGAAAAAAAGAGAAGTGCAGAACGCTTTGTTAACGGGAATTGAGCTAGATATACTGGCAGAAAAAGGAGCATTATCTTTTCCTCTTCAGCAAATGATAAAGGCAGATGAAAGCTTGTATGGTGTGGATGAAACATTAGCATTATCCATTCTAAACTTGTATGGAAGTATTAGCTTTACTAATTATGGCTACATCGATAAGTTGAAAGAAGGTATTTTACACCTGCTGAATGATAAGTCTACAGGGCACGTACACGCTTTTTTAGATGATTTGGTTGGTGCGATTGCAGCAGCTGCTGCAAGCCGATTGGCACATCGATATCGCGCAAAGCTGGAAAGTGAGCATAACCCTGAATAAATTTTTATTCTGCTTGGCTCCTACTACAATCGTAGGAGCCACTTTTTGTTAGGGGAGCAAATACGTATATAATAGTGGCTTTTTTTACACCATATTCCTAAAGTCAAAATCATAAAGGTGATGTCATGAAATTAATAGGGGCTATATTGTTAATAACACTTCTTGTATTTGGGTTTGGAATAGGAATGGATTTGCTACAGGGCTATTCTCTTGGTTATTTCTTCACGACAGGTCAACATATCTTTATGGTGCTCAGGGGGTATGATTATTTGACAATCACGCTCTATATATTCGTATTTCTAATATCTATCCGCAGACAGAACAATTACCGTGCATGAGCAGCTTTCCGTTTTTTGATGTGCATAATGACAAACAGTAGAAAGGGAATGCCGAATTGAAAGGGTAAATGTAGATAATATGTTACATAGTCGATTCCCTCTTGTATATGGGCAGCAAAATTAGGTGCAATAAAGGAAGAAGAAAGAACAACGACAAGGCCTAATGGATAGACAAGTTGTTTTTCTTCCTTAATACCAAACAACTGTGAAGCTCCTCTTGTGGCGGCATATAGGAAAACAATAATTTTAGAAAAGCCCAAAACAACCATAATGATAACAACAAAGGCATCTAGTCTTTCTAAGAAATCCCCAATTTTAATGAGAGAAACTGTTAAAAGAATCGGGAATGTAGCATGTGAGACTGCCTCTACTCCGATAGTAGCCAAGTGAAAAAGCATTTCAACCATTAATATACATCCGCTTATCACTACGGCGCCTATACTGATTTTGGTCACGTGTTTAGGTTCTTTTAAAAAGGGAAACAGCATTGTAAATGCAATCATTTCGCCAAAAGGAAAGGTTACTACGCCTGGAAATATTGTTTTTAATATAGGTTTCCAGCCTTCTGCCAGTACGGGCTTTATATAGTCAGGATGTACTGTGCCAGATACAAGCTGCAGAATAGTTAAAAGAGCAAAGGGAACAAGAATAAGCCAAATCATAACCATGGACATACGTCCAATCACTTCGAAGCCAAGGCTGGCTATATAAGCAACTGCCAGCATCATGCAGGTATTTAGAATAAAGGGAGACGTATACGGATATGCCGCTACAATTAAAAGTGAACCAAAATCTCGTAAAACGCGTGAACAAATGTATAAAAAGTATGCGATATAAAAAAGACCTACAATCTGTCCTAGTCGCTTCCCAAGCAGCTTCTGCAGATATTGTATAAGTGATAAGTTTGGGGCGTACTTATACAGTGAAATGTAGATAAGTAATGGAAGGATGGCCACTGCGGTTCCAATCAAGATGGCAATCCAAGCGTCTTGTTTAGCACTCTTTCCCACATCAAGGAGGACTGCGCTTCCCAGTTCAAATAAGATAATGATATAAAACATTTCAATTGTATACACGTGGTGTTTTTGCATAGTGTCCTCCTTGCTAACGGACTGTCGGGAAATGGTCTTGAATCATGCCGGAACGTCTAAGAGTGGTATGTACCGTAACGTGAAGCTTAGCTTTAGCAAATTGCTCTTCCCACTGTTTTTCATATGTGTTCCAAACCCGTGGGCTATTGCGATATAAAAATTCTCCAAAGCCGAAAATATCGCTCTTCTCTTGTTGGACAAGGCGCACTGCATGTTCAATTTCACGCTTTACTTCTTTACTCATCTTTGTTTCAATTTGCTTAATTACATCAGGATTGGTAATCGCAACATCTTCACAATCTACTGCTTCAATTTCGGCATCTTGGTATACGGAAACGTGTAGAATCGGGGTCCCTTGTTGAAAGCTTACCTTCTTTTTACTTTTGGCAAATAAGATTTCAGAACTAATGTACTTGTTTTTAGCGCATGCAGCTGAGACAATCGTATGTTTTAACTGATTACCTATATATAGGACAGCTTTTGCATCAGTGCCGTCAAGCCAGCGAACTAAACGCCCTTGCTTATTAAGAATACCTACGCCACTGAGTACAGAAGACACAGGGTGTGTTTGTTCTACATAGCTCGCTTGTGATTTTTTCTTGGTATCACCTTTGACAGTTACACCGCTGATAATTGCTTCTTTTCCTGGTGTGACAGTGTTCATTACGAGCTCGTTTAAAAGAACGTTGGGATTTTCTCCTAGTACCTGTCCCGTATTTTTTAGTTTTCCAATGATAGATTGAGTAGGAATTTTATTTAAAACAGTCAGAGTATCTAAAACAGTGCTGGCAGTCGTATCTCTTGCGATTACAACTGGAATATTAGTACGAAGACTTTGATCACGCTCGAGGGTGTCCAGTGCTTCAGCTAGACCACGGCGGGCCATTTCCTCTCCAAACACAATTAAAGCAGTATGGGCATAAAAATTTTGTCTCGAGATACTTTTAGAAGCATTGCGAGCCGCTGAGACAATTGTTTTTCCAAAGCCGCTTTGATTTAGGATTTGCAAGCCGCTGTTACCACCAGAGCCTCCTTGTGTGCCGGCGGCTTGACTCGGGTCCACAATTTGAAAGGTAACTTTATACTGATGTTCGTTTACTATATCGATTCCCATTCCAATTACAACAGCCATTTCATTTAATTCTGCTTGACTTCCGCACCCTGCTTGATAGATCAGCATACAAATAAGAGCTATATAGCCCATAATTCGTTTCAGCATGTTACGATTCTCCTTTTTGCGGTGATCGGACTGTTTGTTTAGGGGTTGAATTTGTCTTGATATCAAAAACTCTTGCCCAAAAACTTTTCTGACTAGATCTTTGCGCACCTTGCACACCGGGAAGCTTGGTACTAACAAACAGTTCTCCAAAGGAGTAGAGACTACATGTATGAGCTAAAAGGACAAGAAACCCGAGCAAGATTCCGTAAAAGCCTAGTAAGAATGCTGCTATCATAAGAACGAAGCGAAGAATCCTGGCAGTAGCAGCCAAATTATAGCTAGGCAGTGTAAAGCTCGAGATGGCTGTGATGGAGACCACTATAATCATCGCAGTCGATACGATTCCTGCTTGTACCGCCGCTTGTCCTAATACAATCGCTCCAACGATAGAAACAGTTGGGCCAATGATACGAGGCATGCGTATGCCAGCTTCTCTAAGAAGCTCAAACAGCAGCTCCATCAAAAAAGCCTCTATAATGGCTGGAAATGGAATACCTTCCCGCTGTGCATATAGACTGATTAAAAGGTGTGTTGGAAGCATGGATTGATGATGTGTAATTAAAGAGATATAGATGGAAGGTGCAAGCAAAGCAACCAAAAAGGATACAAACCGCAGTCCTCGTATAAAATAGCCAATCTGTTTTCTTTCGTAATAATCCTCTGGTGATTGGAAGAATTGAAAAAAGGAGACAGGTGCAATTAAAACGAATGGTGTTCCATCCACAAATACAGCGACCCGCCCTTGTGAGATGTCGCTTGCTACTACATCAGGTCGCTCTGTGTGATAAACGGTTGGGAATACGGTGTGTGTATTATTTTCAATCAGCCTTTCAATATCACCTGACTCTAAAACCATATCCAGATTACTTGTTTGCAGCTTGTTTTGCACTTTCATCAGCACTTCTTCATCAACAATGCCTTCTACGTACATAATTTCTACGCTTGTCTGTGAAAGTGTTCCAATCTCCATGGCTTCAACCCTCAGTTTAGGATTTTTAATTTTTCTGCGCACTAGAGCTGTGTTTGTTCTAATACTCTCTACGAAGCCTTCCTTTGGTCCTCGAATTGTTGTTTGTGTTGATGGTTCGGTAATAGAGCGGCGTTCGCCTCCGCGCGTGCTCGCGATGATTGCTATGTGACATCCATCAATAAATACCGCGGTGTCACCCTCCAAAATGGCTCGAAATACTTCCTTCCATCTAGAAGTAAGATTCAGTCCGCTTGTGGTTACTAAATTATTTTGCAGACAAGACGCTATTCCGTCTGTTGTCATTCGTTCGTTTGTGTCCCATAGCTCTATTAAAGGTTGAATAACAGATTTTGATACCAGCTTTTCATCAGAAAGCCCTTCAATTCGTACAAGAGTAGCGGAAGAGAGATGTTTTTTTCCTAGTGTTATATGTCGTATAGATAGGTCTGTGCTGTCGCCGAAATCCTGTTGAATGCGAGCTGTATTTTGGACTAAAGAGATGAAAATTTCGTCTTTATGTTCTTCTTGTTGCATCACATGATGATTTTTCATAGAAACGTACTCACCTTAATTTTTTGGCTGTTAACAATCGTATCTCCTATTTTAAGGATGTTTATTCTTCATACTCTATTTGGAGCAAAGAAAATGAAAATCTGATAGAAATACGAATAGGCATACATAGAGTGTTAGGCGATTCTAATTCGACGCGTATATAATTACATTGACTTTTCGTATATATTTACTTAGAATTTTAAAAAGACGTAATTTCTTATCTAGAGAGGTGGAGGGACTGGCCCTTTGAAGCCTCGGCAACGGATTCCTTTGGAATACCGTGCCAATTCCAGCAAGCTGCGCGCTTGGAAGATGAGAAAGGACGAAGATGCTTTTGTGAGGTAAAAGTATGTTCAGCTCCTTTCTTGGTGTAGGAAAGGGGCTTTTTTATGTATAGGCTGTGTTAAAGCCCAATGTTAATCATTTGCACTTGTTGATTGGAGTGAAAGGGATGAGACTCCCTGACCGCTCGCTGAAAGCGAACCCCCGTAACGGAAAGCAACAACAAACCATTAACCGAGCCTATGTATAAAAAATCAAAAGCCCTACATAAAAGGAGGATGAAATGAAACAGATAGAGCAGCAAGCACCGTCTGCATATTTACAGATTATAAAAGAATCAAAGAAGATTGGTTTTAATCAATTTTGTGACTATAAAACAGGCTTTTTCTTAAAAGGATTAGCCGCAGCGAAACAAAGTGGCAGATTTTTAGAACTGGGAACAGGAACAGGGGCATCGGCTTCTTGGATTTTAGAAGGTATGGATGAAACCAGCACATTGATAACTGTTGATATTGATCCTGCTGTTCACGCCGTAGCAAAACAAATGCTGGGACATGATACACGTATTACATTTCATTGCGAAGAGGGAAGTGCATTTATTCAAACGATGACCGAAACGTTCGACTTTATCTTTGCGGATACATGGCCAGGAAAATTCGACTTGCTGGATAAAACACTAGAGCAGCTGAATGTTGGTGGATTTTATGTCATTCATGACGTATTACCGCATGAAAAATTGCCGGAAGAGTACCGTATTAAAGCGCCAACGTTAGTGCAAGCATTGCGAAATAGAAAAGATATGACTATAACTGAGATGGACTGGTCTACAGGCGTATTACTAGCAATTAAAACAGCAGAATAAATATAAGAGGAGATTCTAAACATCAGCGTATTGCTCCTTAAAAAAAGTGATAGATTAAGTAAAAAGTGAAAACTGTGAGGAATCTTACGATGAAAAAATGGATGAAAATAATTCTATTATCTTTCATAGCGCTATTGGTATTTATAACCGCATGCTTTTTGATTTGGGCGCAAGCTGCTTATAAGCCCACAAAAGAGGCTCTTTCTCTTGTGCAAAACAAAGAAGATGGAGCTATGGTATTTGGCAATCCAAATGCTGAAACAGGTATTATCTTTTACCAAGGTGCAAAAGTAGAGGCGGAGGCATACAGCTATATTGGATACGAGCTACAAAAGAAAGGCTACTTCACTGTTATACCGCAGTTGCCATTGCGTTTTGCCATTTTTGATGTCAATAAGGCAGACGAAATCATCAAGAGCTACCCACAGGTAAGAAGGTGGTATATAGCGGGTCATTCTTTAGGGGGAGCGATGGGTGCTAGGTACGCTTATGAAAATAAAGATAAAGTCGCTGGGATCATGTTTCTGGCTGCTTATCCAGCAGATGACCTTTCCAACACGTCTATTCCAATTCTGTCCGTTTATGGTGAAAGAGATGGAGTGGCTACGCTGTCACAAATGAAAGAGAAAGAACAGCTTCTTTCCAAAAACACTACTCTACATATGATTAAGGGTGGAAATCATGCTCACTTTGGCATGTATGGTGAGCAAAAGGGCGATAATAAAAGTACGATTACAGCAAAGCAGCAACAAAAGGAAACCATTGAAGTTATGACAGAATGGTTAAATAGGCAACACTAAGGAGACAACGTATGAGCGTTGTCTTTTTATATGGATTCACAATATGGTGTATTTCTAAAAAGAGTTTCATTTTTAATACTTTTTTAAGAAATGGTTTATAAGTCTTTTAGTTTTATCCGATATGATAAAGGAAGAACAACAACGACCTAGAGGGGGATAGGAATGAATACATTTTGGTTGAAGAATGTCTTACTAGAAACAGGTTATAAATATGAAGATGATGTGGTAACAGAAACAGAGACAGCTCAATTTCATTTATTTATTGAAGATGGAACGATTCAAAATATAATCAGTGCCAATGAAGATTTACCAGCAGAAGCAAGTTATTATGATGCGTGTGGTTTATTAGTGTTGCCTTCGTTTGCTGAAATGCACATTCATCTCAATAAAACTTATTATGGGGGACCCTGGAAAGCCCCAACACCCAATCCAAGCGTTTTTAAAAGAATAGCTGAGGAGCAAAAATTACTTCCTGAGCAGCTGCGTTTTGTTAAGGAAAGAGCGAAGAAAATTTTAAATCAGGAATCCTCTAGTGGGACAACTTTTGTGAGAACACATTGCAATATTGATCATTCTATTGGTTTGCACCACCTTGAGTTAACGATGGAAGTACTAACAGATTACAAGAATAAACTAGACGGGGAAATTGTAGCATTCCCGCAACATGGTTTATTGAGAAATCATGCGGTTTCCTTGATGAAGGAGGCTTTGAGAACCGGTGCAAGCTTAGTCGGCGGATTGGATCCTGCTACTGTAGATGGAGATATTGAAAAATCGTTATTTACGATGATGGATTTGGCAGTAGAATTTAATGTGGATATTGATATGCATCTACATGATGACGGTAGCTTAGGAACGTACACGATGAAGCGCTTAGCGCAACTGACAGAGGAAGCAGGGTGGCACAATCGTGTTACGATTAGTCATGCATTTGGACTAGGAGCAGTTTCTTCAAAAGAAGCTGAGGACTTAGCTGAAACATTTGCAGCGTTAGGTATTCGTATTGCGTCTACTATACCTGTTGATATTCCAGGTGTACCTGTCCCGCTGCTACAGGCTAAAGGTGTTGAGATACAACTTGGTACGGACAGTCTCACAGATCATTGGGATCCATTCGGTACCGGCGATATGTTAGATAAAGCCAATATTCTGGCACAACGCTTTAGGTGGATTGACGAGAAATCATTGGGACAGGCGTTACCATTCATTACAAAAGGAAAGTGTTCGCTTGATTGCAATGGAAAGCAACAATGGCCAAGGATTGGTGATAGGGCGGATTTTATATTAATAAAAGCTTCTTCCGCAGCAGAGGTTATTGCTCGTAAGCCGAACAAACGAATTGTTTTTTACAAAGGGCAATCTGTAGCAGGAGAATTACCTCCAGTAAAAATGGAAAGACAAAACTAAGGATGAAATGCATGTCAATTAAAACAAAATTTTTACTATCCTATATCGTAGTGATATGTATATCCATTATTTTAATGTTCGCTGCAGGCTTTTTAATATTGTTTACAATTACAGGAGATGCAAAATCGGTAAAATATTTCTATAAAAACTCTCATATTAATAAACCGCTAAGTGCGGCTGAGGAAAGCGCATATTTGGATTTGAAATTTTTAGCGAAGCATACACCGAATGAGCTATTAGACATGAAACATGTTGAGAATAGACCTAGTGTTGAAGTTGTGATTCGAAAGGGTCATAACGTCACATATGCATCATCACCATTAAACCGAAATGCAGTTTCAAAAGCGTTACCCGATTTTGAAGAAGGTAACATTCGTATACGAGATACGATGCAAGTGAATGATACCTTTTACACATACGTAAAATTTGATTTTTTCTTTCCTGATAACGAAGAAGGAAGTATATTTGTGCTTCGTAAGATTAGCTCATATACAGAGCTTGTCCGAAATCTATTTCCCATTCTATTTGGCTTACTGTTGCTGTTTTTAATTGTGACGCTGGGAGCGGTCAATTATATCGTTTCGAGGAGCATTATTAGACCGTTACTCATCTTAAAGAGAGGCACTGAACGCATTTGGGAAGGTGATTTAAACTTCAAGCTATATGGGAATTCTCAAGATGAAGTTGGGCAGCTTACACAATCCTTTGAGGAAATGAGAAAAAAGTTAAAAGAATCCATCGAACTGCAGCTGCAGTACGAGGAAAGTAGAAAAGAGCTGCTCTCTAATATTTCACATGATTTAAAAACTCCAATTACATCCATTATTGGTTATGTAGAAGGCATTCGTGATGGCATAGCAAATACGAAAGAGAAAATGGATAAATATTTAACTACAATTTATACAAAAGCTAAGGATTTGGATGCTCTAATTGAAGAATTATTTTTATTTTCAAAGCTTGATCTACAAAGGATACCATTTGTATTTGAGAAGGTGAATATCTCTCAGTATGTGCAGGATTATGCAGAAGAGCTGCAATTAGATTTGCAAGAACAAGGAATAGAGGTTATCGTAAAACACTCATGTTCCACTCCTATTGATGTAGAACTAGATCGTGAAAAAATCAAACGTGTATTCTCTAACTTAGTGCATAATAGCGTGAAGTATATGGAAAAGGAGCAGAAGCAAATTCAGATTTCTTTACATGAAGATTTAGATGCTGTTACCGTGCAAGTGTCAGATAATGGACCGGGTATTCATTCTGCAGAACTACCGTATATCTTTGAACGTTTTTACCGAGTAGAGCAATCAAGAAGCAAGCAAACAGGCGGAAGTGGTCTCGGCCTGGCGATTGCAAAACAAATTGTACAGGGGCATGGTGGTACAATCTGGGCTAATAGTGAAGAGGGAAAAGGATTGGATGTATTCTTTACTTTACCGAAAGCAAAGAGGGAGGATACAGTATGAAGCATATTTTAATTATTGAAGACGAAGAAAGTATCGCAGAATTACAAAAGGATTACCTTGAAATCAATGGATATCAGGTAGATGTAGAACTATCAGGTGAAACCGGGATGCAGCGCGCTTTGCAAGGAGGATACGATTTAATTATTTTGGATATTATGCTGCCTCAAATCAATGGGTTTGAAGTCTGTAAAAAAATAAGATCTGCTGTTGATATACCCATTTTGCTAGTATCGGCAAAGAAAGAAGAAATTGACAAAATACGTGGTCTTGGTTTAGGAGCGGATGACTATATTACTAAACCATTTAGTCCGAGTGAGCTTGTCGCAAGGGTAAAAGCGCATCTCGCTCGATATGAACGATTAGCCGGAAGCGGCTCTGTCCAGCAAAGCAATTCTATATATGTGCATGGCATTACAATCGATAAAGCGGCACGACGTGTCTATATTCACAATGAAGAAGTTCCGTTTACTACAAAAGAATTTGAATTACTTACATTTTTTGTTCTACATCCTAATCAGGTTTTAAGTAAAACACAGCTGTTTGAAAGTATTTGGGGCTATGATTCAGCCGGAGATGTGTCTACAGTTACGGTACATATCCGGAAATTACGTGAGAAAATAGAACGCGATCCCGCACACCCGCAGTACATAGAAACCCTATGGGGAGCAGGGTATCGGTTTAATATATAGGTTGTGTTACAGTCTTTGGAATTTTCAACATAAACTGTTCTTGGATTGTACAACAAAAACTATGATAAAAAAGCAGATTTCTTTTATCGAAATTCTGCTTTTTAGCAGTTATATGGCAAAACTTTTTATAATACCTGTAAAATAACTGTATAGCAGTAAAAAAGTTGCAGTTATGGGGGCGTTTTGTTTGAAGAAAGAGAGAATAAGAGAGTATGGCATTAAAATTGGGCGGCTACAGCCAGGCTCTCGCAATGCGATTACTGATGTAGAGGGTATCACAGTAGGACATGTTACGTTAAGTGAGGGAGATATGCAAACAGGGGTAACAGCTATTGTCCCTCATCAAGGTAACATATTTCGAGAAAAGCTTGTCGCTTCTAGTCATGTGATTAACGGTGTTGGAAAAACGCTCGGAACGATTCAGATTGAGGAACTGGGTACGCTCGAAACACCTATCGTGTTAACCAATACGTTAAGTGTTGGCATCGCGGCAGATGCTCTGATTGAATATATGCTAGATGACACGCCTGAAATTGGCAGAACGACAGGAAGTGTGAATCCTGTCGTCTGTGAATGTAACGACATGCTTTTGAACGATATCCGTGCCGGGTTTGTTACAAAAGAGCATGTGCTACAAGCTCTTCGAAATACTTCAGTAGAGGTTGAAGAAGGAGCAGTCGGGGCTGGGACTGGCATGCTTTGTTATTCATTAAAGGGAGGGATTGGGACGGCTTCTAGAATGATGGAGATGGAGCATGGCACATATACAATGGGGGTACTGATCCTTACTAATTTTGGAATTCTAAGTGATTTACGTGTCGATGGAAAAGCAGTGGGAGAAGAATTGCGCGATGCTATCTTGCACTCTTGGGAAGAAAAAGACAAGGGCTCTGTTATTATAATTGTGGCCACAGATCTGCCCGTATCTGAAAGACAATTAAAGCGCATTATAAAAAGAACAGTGGTTGGTTTATCGCGAACAGGATCAATCATTACAACCGGTAGCGGTGAAGTGGTAATCGGTTTTTCAACCGCTAATACAATTCCGCATCAACAAAAGCAGCTGCGTAAGCTTTCTATTGTTCCTGAGGATGACTTGGATGTAGCTTTTCGAGCTATCAGCGAGGCGACAGAGGAAGCGGTTTTAAATGCGTTAATTGCTGCGACACCTGTTGTTGGAAGGGACAAAAATGAAAGACCCGCACTGTATGATTTGCTACAGGAATATGGTATCTCTTTAAAGTAAAAAAGCTCCTGCACACAGGAGCTTTTTACTTAGGATGATAACTGCCCAATCACAGATGGAGAAGGGTGTGTCATCGCATAAGGATTTAAAATAGCATCTAACGTACTCTCATCAAGAACATTGTAAAGCAAGCACAGTTCACGGACCGATTTTCCGGTTGAAACAGCTTCTTGTGCAATACGTGAAGCTGTTTCGTATCCGATATGGGGACTGATTGCTGTAATGATGCCAACACTGTTGTCTACATATTCCTTCAGCATGCTTTCATTAGCTACAATGCCTTCTACACAATACTTTCTGAAGACCTCAAAGGCATTATTCATGATACTGATAGACTGTAGAAGATTGAAAACGAGAACGGGCTCCATTACATTCAGCTCCAGCTGACCAGCCTCAGATGCTAAACAAATGGTATGGTCGTTACCAATTACCTGAAACGCAACTTGATTGATTAATTCCGCCATAACAGGATTCACTTTGCCAGGCATGATAGAAGAACCTGGTTGTCGCGGCGGAAGCTGAATTTCTGCTAAGCCCACCCGTGGTCCTGAGGCCATAAGTCGTAAATCATTGGCAATTTTAGACATATTCATCATGCATACCTTAAGAGCAGCAGAAACCTCTGTATAAGCATCTGTGTTTTGCGTGGCATCCACGAGATGCTCAGCGCTTGTTAAAGGAAAACCGCTAATAACAGATAAATACCGTACAACAGCCTCAATATAGCGAACATCGGCATTTAGACCTGTACCAACTGCCGTAGCACCGATATTGACTTCATATAAGTGCTGACATGAGATATTCACACGTTTAATATCTCGTTGTAATACACGACTGTAAGCTTCGAATTCTTGTCCCAGACGAATAGGTACTGCGTCTTGCAGGTGCGTACGTCCCATTTTAATAATATGATCAAACTCAGCACCTTTTTTAGCAAAAGCTTCTTGTAGCTTATTCATGGTTTGCAATAATGCTTCCGCCATCTGTAGTGCTGCAAGGTGAATGCCAGTCGGAAATACATCGTTGGTGGACTGTGACATGTTGACATGGGTATTGGGGCTTATATAAGCATAATCGCCTTTATCTCTTCCCAGCATTTCAAGTGCACGATTGGCAATCACCTCATTCATGTTCATGTTGAGAGAAGTTCCTGCACCGCCTTGGATGGGATCGACGATAAACTGCTCCAGCAACTGTCCGTCGATAATTTCTTCTGCTGCTTTGACAATGGCTCTTCCTATTTCGGATGGCAATCGCTTCGATTCCATATTCGCCAAGGCACATGCTTTCTTGACCATGGCAATCGCTGTAATTAAAGATGGGTGAATACGATAGCCCGTGATAGGAAAGTTTTCTAAAGCACGCAATGTTTGCACCCCGTAATAAGCCTCTTTCGGAACATGCTTTTCTCCTAAGAAATCTCGCTCGATGCGTGTAGCATTCACAATTTTCACGTCTCCTTTTTATTTGAAGCTTTGCCAATGGCCTCTGTAAATGGCAGTTGCGATTTACAGAGGCTAAAAATAGGTAATTTGGATAAGGTTTATTCGAAAGTTCCTTTTACGAGTGTTTGGCCGTGCTTTACCATAACTTTCCCTTGTGCAATGACTGTATCGATTTGTAATGTATCTTTTGTCAGGAGCACAAGATCAGCATCCTTTTCAACTTGCAGGCATCCTTTTTGGTTTAGCCTTAACACTTGTGCAGGATTAGCTGTTATAACTTGAAGAGCAGTTTCCAGCGGTATCCCTTCAATCAAAACGGCGTCACGTACTTCTTGGAACAGAGAAGACACTTTTCCGACCTGTAGGCCTTGATACTCACCAGTTGCATCAAATAATGGAAGGCTTGCTTGCCCATCTGAAGAGAAGGTGATACATCCAACTGGAACACCTTCTTCCAGCATAAGGCGCAGGGCAGTACTACATTTTACTTCACCTTCCTCTAAAAACTGAGGAATGGTGCTTGTTGTGAAATCCACATATCCACCGCGTTTGGCATAGTCAATGCCACCCTGGAACAACTCTTCATTTCGGTTGATATGAGTGGGATGAAAATGACGAATCGGAATATTGGTGCGATCCGCTACTTCGTGAAGTAAAGCTAACTTTTCTTTTCCATCTCCCAAATGAATTTCCAGCAGTCCAGCTTTACCTGATAAAATGCCGCCGTTTCGCGCCGCAGTGGCAATTTTGACAAACTCTTCAAAGGTAGGTTCAGAAGAGCGGTGGTCGGAAATAGCAATCTCGCCGACACCAATAATTTTATCAATCAAGATAATGTCTTCTTCAATTCGACCTGTTAATGTTTTTACTGGTACTTGATAAGAACCTGTATGAATCCAGCAGGAAACGCCTTCTTCCTCTAAAGCCCGTGCTTTTGCCAGTAAATCTTCCATTTTGCGGGTTGTACCATCAGTTCCTAGGACACCAATTACAGTTGTAATACCAGATGTGGTGAGGTCACTTAACATGAGCTCCGGGGTGCGGGTTTTAAAGCCGCCCTCCCCGCCCCCGCCAATGATGTGAACATGTGAATCAATGAATCCCGGAACTACAAGTAAGTCTGTTGCATCGATAACTTGAACGGGAAAATCATCAGGGACTGTAAGATTGTCGCCCAAATATGCAATTTTCCCGCCTGCAATTAAAACATCTTTATATCCGATCTCATTGGGTGCATATACATATCCGTTTTTTATTAATGTAAGCAATTCTTCTTTCCCCCTAAACGTTGTTTAAAAAGGTCCGTAATTAATGGCATGTGCAATAATTACGGCGATCAGTCCGATGACAAATTGAATCGCGACTAATGGGAGAATCCACTTTGCCCATTTTGTCCAAGGGATACCCGCAATCGCCAAGCCTGCCATTAATGTACCGGCTGTTGGAAAAATAATATTTCCGATGCCATCCGCGAAAGAGAACGAAAGAACAGCAGTTTGACGTGTGATATCAAGTAAATCTGCAAGTGGTGTCATAACTGGCATTGTCAGCATGGCATGTCCGCTACCTGATGCTAAAATAAAGTGAATCAGTGTTTGGAATGTATACATACCAGTAACACTTAAGTAACCCGGTACATGTTTAATTGATTCAGAAACTTCGTATAGCATAGGGTCAACGATATGACCTTCATTCAAAACAACTAGAATGGCACGAGAAATACCGATAACCAAAGCACCGCTAATTAAAGCTGCAGAACCTTCTGTAAAGGATTTTACTGTGCGATCAATTGAAAGTTTACCGATGATAGCGATTACAATTGTTAAAATTACAAACAGAGAAGCAATTTCTGTGATATACCACTGATATTTAATAACACCAAATGCTAGTACTACATAGTTTAGAAGAAAAGCTGCCAGAATCCATTTATGCTTTGCGCTCAAGGACGCTTTAGAAGTTAACAAATCGTTTGCATCTTCAGTACGATATTTCCCGTAGAAACCTAAAGAAGGATTTTTCTTTACTTTCATCGCATAACGATAGACGAAAGTAACAGAAACAAGGTAAACTATCACAAATAAGGCAAGACGATAACCCATTCCTGAAAACGTAGGCAACTCTGCGATACCTTGTGCAATCCCTACTGTAAACGGATTCATAACTGCTGTTGTAAAACCGGCAGAAGCACCAACTAATACAATTGCTGTTCCTGTAATCGTATCAAAACCTAACGCTAAAGCTAGTGGAATTAATAAAGGAATATAAGCCAGAGTTTCTTCCGCCATTCCCATTAAAGAACCACCTGCAGCAAAAAATAGCATCATAACAGGGATTAATAGCTTTTCACGAGTTTGCAGTTTCGTCGCCATTGTTTTAATTAACACATCAACTGTGCCTGTTGCACTTAATACACCAAAAAATCCACCAATAATAAGTACAAAGAAGATAATATTAGCAGCTTCCACCATACCTGTATGAATTGACTTTGTCATATCAAATAATCCGACTGGTGTAGAGTCAATCCATTTAAAAGAGTTTGGATCAACTGTAGTGCGGCCGTCTTGTTCAATACGCGTATACTCACCTGCAGGTAAAATATAGGTTAGTAGTGTCGCGATAACAAGCATGCCGAGCAGTAAAGCAAAAACGTTCAATTTCCATTCTCTTTTACGTTTTGGTTCTGTAACGATTACTTCTTGCTTCATAACCTCTCTCCTTTTGTCTATTTAGTAAGATTGGGTAATGTAAGAGTCCCCTTCGCTTAATGTATAAGCAAATTGCGTGCCAATTCTAGTAGGGTTTAATTTTAAAGAATTTTAAGAAAAATAATGCAATTTTAGGTTTTTTTCGGTTGTTTTTGGGTGTTATAATGAAACCAATTATATGCAGAAAGGTGTTTTCGCATGAAGAAATCGCTTGTTTTGATTGCCGGTAGTGTTAAGACGAGAGAAGCCTTACATCATCAATTAAAGCAACTGCTAGGAGATTATATTTCTATTAATAGTTATGCAATCGACGAGGGAATTGCCTGGCCGCTAACAGCAGATGTCGTTTTGTATTCATCTGAAGTTGTGAAATTTGAAGCAAATCGAAAACTGGTAATAGAAACAAATCATAGTATGGTTGGCAAACGAACATTGCATCATGAATATATTGATTTACTATTACGAATTCCAAGTGGCCGCAGAGTATTAGTTGTCAACGATGACTATGATGCGGCGGTAGAGCTCATTCAATCCTTATATAGACTTGGTATTGATCATATTGAGTTTTTTCCGTTTAAAAAAGAGCAGGTATTCTATGAGGATATATACATCGCAATTTCTCCAGGTGAGGCTCATCTTGCACCTCCTTATATGAAAGAAGTTATTGATATAGGCGTACGGTTATTTGATATGACCACAGTGTTAGAGATTGTGAAAGATTGTGGTCTAGATGAAAGTATTTCTGTTATTATTTCCGATCGTTATATTCGTAATATTATTGAATTACAGCGCAAACTCATGGAGGCAGAGCAGCTTACGAAACGTGTAAATGAACATATCCAGAATGTAGTTGATACAGTTGATGATGGTATATTGGCTATTGATGCGAATGAAATCATTACAGTATTTAACAAGGGAATGGAAGCTATTCTTCGGGTACCTATGGAACAAGCGATAGGTCAACCAATCTCTCGTATCTTGCCGCAGCGGGAAATCGTAGAATTTATTCGAACCGGAATAGAGGACAATAAGTACTTTAATATGAATGGAGTGGACAGCGTTGTATTTCGTTTTCCAATGCTGCAGGAAAATCGAATTGTAGTAACGTTTAAGAGTGTAAGCCAAGCGTTTGAAATAGAAAAAACAGCTCAAAGAGAATTTCGAAATCAAGGCTTTGTGGCGAAATATAGCTTTGAAGATATTATTGGTGAGCACGCTTCCTTAATTGCCTGTAAGCAAGTTGCGAAAAAGCTGGCTTTATCCAATCATCCCATTTTGATTCAAGGAGAGACGGGAACGGGCAAAGAGTTGTTTGCGCATGCTATACATAAACAGTCAAACCGAAAAAATGGTCCGTTTGTTGCTGTGAATTGTAGTGCATTTACTGAGAGTTTATTAGAGAGTGAATTATTTGGCTACGAAGAAGGTACATTCACAGGTGCAAAAAAGGGTGGTAAAAAGGGACTATTTGAGCTTGCTGATAATGGTACGATATTTCTCGATGAAATTGGCGATATCAGCTTGCATGTACAGTCGCATCTCTTGCGGGTTTTACAGGAGCAGGAGATACGAAGAGTGGGAGGCAGAAAAATTATCCCAATTAATGTGCGTGTTATTGCTGCCACTAACAAGAACATTCAAAAGAAAATAGAAGACGGTTCGTTTCGTTCGGATTTATTTTATCGGTTAAATGTATTGGGATTTCATATTCCCTCATTACGTCTTCGCCAACAGGACATTCCCCTTCTCATTAGGCACTTTATTTCAAAAAGCGGCAGGTGGATTAGTGTCGAAGAAGAGGTCATGCAAACGATGATGGAGCATAACTGGCCGGGGAATATACGTGAATTAAAAGGTGTACTTGATTATATGCTGGCGGTGTCTGATGGCCGAAGTATTACACCGAAAGATGTGCCGGGAGATCGGTTTCATAGCTCAGAGCAATCACGTGCACTTTGGCATACTGAGTATAATTTTGCAAAAACGGTGCTTGAGATGCGTGAACACTTATGTATATTAGAAACGATTAAACGTTGTAATGATGCAGGAAAAGCTGCAAGCAGAGAATATATCTCATTGCAAAGCATGGAATATGATGCCTTTCTCTCTCCGCAGCAGGTTCGCCTTCGCTTAACGCACTTGCAGGAGGAGGGCTTTGTGGTAAAAGGAAAAGGACGTGCAGGAACGAAAATTACGTCTGCAGGTGTGGACTATTTACGCTTTTTAAAAACACAGCAGCATACAACTTCAACCATATCAACATAAAAAGGAAGCCGTTAGTTGGCTTCCTTTTTGTATATTACGGCGTATTTCCGCCGTATACATTGCCCGTGGAGGAGGTAATGACGCCGTTATTTACGTTTAACGTATATGGCAATCCGCCATTTCCAGTCCACGTCGTTAAATTGAATGTGCTTCCGTGAAACAATTTGTAGATTGAAACATTTCTAAAAGTAAGTGGAGAACCACTTTGACAAACAAGCGGTGCTTCATTTGATTTTGCCATGTAAACACCTGGGTTTACAGCGCCTGGTTGTGTTACAACTTTTGCTGTACCATCTTTTTCAATTAATAGTGCCGATTTTTCGTTTACTGCAATGCCTTTTGCAGTTGCTGCAGTTTCTTCGCCGTCTTGAATATTACGTGCTATAAAGGTTAAAAATCTGCCCATGCGATCACGTTGTTCAAAATGTGTGTCAGTTTGGATATTGTGATTGACTGATGTTTGAATTAAGTAGTCTGTAAAAGAAATGAGAGAGCTGTAAGGGTTATTGAGTGCTGTCGTGGAATCAAGTGTTGTCGAACCGGCTGAGATAGAATCGTAAATATGATCGCCTTGAATCATTGTACCCGCACTTGTGCCGCCGAACGGGATGTTTTGAATGCGGTTATTTAACGCTGTAAGAGCTGGCGTTCCTTCTAAAAAGTTAACATAATCAGCTTGATTGCCGCCAGCAAAGAAGATGGCCTCCGCTTTATTAATTTTGTCAATAACAGCAGAATCTGAACCCGCATTGTTTAAGTTTGTGACAATCAAAGTGCTAACCGAGTTCAATGGTTTGCCAATAGATTGTGCGAGATCATACACGTATTGATTGTAAGCATCTGTTCCTGTTGCTCGAATGATAAGAAAATCACCGCCGTTTGCCTTTTCAATCATCCATTTAAAAGCTTCGTCTACGTCCGTACTTCCTCCCATCATCACTTGTCCGAATGTAGTGGTAGGTGAAACGTTTGTAGTACTTCCGACGGTGTAAAGCTTGTAATTTGCAGCAGCGGAAGCTGGTAAAGAAGGGGCCACAAGGGCGGCAGCAGACAAAGCAGCAATCACTGTGTGTTTAAAGCGAGTAAAGCGTTTTTTCATACATTTGTTCCTCCTCTGAATAAAGTGTTGATTACAACTTTTACTTATGCAAGTACCGTGCCAAAACTGAAAATTCAAAATTTACAGTGAATTAAAGGGGAGATGGTGTTTTAGGGGTTGTTTAAGGTTGTTATTTGAAACAGAAATGAACCTTATATAGCCTGCAAGACGACTTGAGGAAAAGAAAAGGAGGGAATATGGTATACATAAGCGTATTAAATGTAATAACTCACTACTATAGAAAGAAGAGGAATAAAATGATTCAATCATTTAAACTTATACCAAGTGCAGCAGGCAGGAAAATGCCCGTATATATGTTTCAAATTGATGATCTTTTGCTCGATACAGGACCGAGAAGTGTAGAAAAGCAAGTACGTTCTATCGTAAAAGATATCCATATTACGCGTGTCATTCATACGCATCATCACGAAGACCACACTGGGAATAGCGCATGGATACAGAAGGAATACAATTTGCCTCAATGGATTCATCCTGTAGGAGTATCTATGTGTCAAAGGGCAACGAGATTGCCTTTTTATAGGGCTTTCATGTGGCATAACCGAGATGCTTTCTTTCCAACGCCTTTAGAGGCTGAGTATGTTGAAACAGACTGTTATCGATTTAAGGTTGTTCATACTCCAGGACACGCAGAAGATCATATTGTGCTTATCGACGAGGGGAAGGCAATTTGTTTTACTGGAGACTTATACTTATTTCATTCACCCGTTTCTAATTTTTCATTTGAATCTGTACCTGAGATCATTAGGTCTTTAGATAAAGTGCTGGCATATTCTTTTCAAGATATCTACTGCTCTCATCGCGGTTATATCAGAAACGGGCGGAAGTTATTAGAACGAAAGCATGCGTATTTATTAGAACTTCAAGAGTGTGTTTTACAAGCTTTTCAGGCAGGAAAATCACCAAAACAAATTCGGAAGGAATTACTTCCGAAAAGTAGATGGTTTCAATATATATCATTTTTCGAAAATTCATCTACACACACAGTGAAATCCATTTTAAAAGAATTATAGTAAACAGGAGTGTCACTTAACAGATGCAGTACGAGACTCCTTGCTTCTAAGTTGTTTTTCAAGAACAGTCATATGTTTTTGAACTTTATCCGCATAGGAGAAATCACCAAAGCAGTATGGATATCGGAAATTAGCCATAGAGCCGCCGCATGTATATAAATCAGGTCGATTGTCTACTTGCATTTTAGAGTAGGCTTTAGCAAGCTCTTGCGTATGCTGGGTACCATTATCTGCGATGTAAATAATATAGCCAGGGCCCATATTATAGCTTTGTACAATTGTGTTTAAATCTACATGGTGTTTTCGACCAAGCTTGTACATTTGTTGAAAATGAAAGACACCTTGCGAGATGCTTTGCTGTGGATTTTGAATAGCGTTGCGCTTCAGACCAGCTGATTCTGAAGATTGCATCGGATCTAAGCCCTCGCCTTTACTCTCTTGATACATAATTGCTAATAAAAGCGGGGTGAATTCGCTTAAGTTATATTTGGTTAATTCATTTTTAATGTCTGTTTCATATGTTAATACTTTATCTGTATGACTTGGTAAAAACGTTGTAAAATAATCGTTTAATTTATGTTTTATATCAGGCTTTGCTAGCAATAAAATAAACGGAAATGAAAGTAGCATGAGTAAAGAGAATAGTATTCTTCTCAACATTATTCTGCCATTCCTCCAGTGATAAGATAATGAGTTGTTTCTCTTTCCTATCGTATCATAAATAGAAGGGATAGTTGACAAGGGATGCTAGAAAAAAGTAAGGAATAATTGGAAGTTAAAGCATTCAAGCAAAAAACCTTCGCCCAGCGACGAAGGTTTAACGATTAGGAAGGAGAAACAACGTTGTCTTCAGGTGGTTGTTCTTCTTTCTTATTTGCTAATTTAATTTGATGAAGAAATACAGTGAATATCGCTCCAATGATAATAAAGATTAATCCTACAAAAAACACGCTGTGCAAGGAGTCCATCAATGCCGTTTTTAGAATAGGTATCATCCCATCGACAAAGGTTTTTGGAAGCTGCTTTAGTGTATCTAGATTAAATAGCATCTGAAAAAGACCTTCTGGATTTGTAGCAATCATATCCTTAAATTTACCAGTCATGGCATCGACTTCTGTAGGAAGTGTGTTTAAGAATGGAACCAATTTGTCTGTCAACAATGTTCCAGATTTGCTGTTCATAACAGCACCTAAAATAGTAATTCCAAACGTACCGCCGATCGAGCGGAAAAATTGGCTAGATGATGTAACAATACCAAGTTCTTCTTTGGAAAAGCTTTCTTGCAGCGCTAGTGTCAAAATCGGCATAACCAATCCCATACCTATACCAATAATAGCCATATAAGAGGTTGCAGCCAGTTTACTTGTATCTATATTCATAGTAGTCAATAAGAAAAAACCACCACCCATAATGAGCATACCGGTAATAATCTGTGGTTTAATACCAACTTTGTAAACTAACTGTCCGCCGATAACACTTGTAATAATCATTGCAATCATCATAGGCGTCATAATGGTTCCGGATTCTGTAGCGCTGACGCCGACAATCCCTTGCATAAAGAATGGTACAAAAGTAATAGCCCCAAACATACCAATCGCCATAAAGAAGCCGATTAGGTTTAATAACGTAAAGGTCTTATTTTTAAATAAATACATGGGAAGAATGGGTTCTTTTGCTTTTGTTTCTATTATGACAAAGCTAATTAAAGCAACAATGGCAAGAAAAAACATGCCAATAATTTGCCAAGAATCCCATGCGTAATCTTTACCGCCAAGACTAAGCGCTAGCAACAGACTGACAACACCAACAATCATAGTGAACATACCTAATAGATCGAAGTTGATAGGACCAGTTTGTTTTTTACCTCTAAGTCCTAACGCAATAAAAATGGTAGCGATAATACCAACAGGTAAGTTAATATAAAATACCCATTTCCAATTCCAGGTATCAACAATCCAACCGCCGATTTGCGGACCAATAACAGAAGCAAGGCCATAAATTCCTCCAAACACGCCTTGAAATTTAGCGCGCTCTTTCCCTGTAAATAAATCTCCAATGACAATCATGGCCATAGGCATCATAACACCGCCGCCAATACCCTGCAGCCCACGATATATAATAAGTTCAGTCATTGTATCCGCAATGCCGCACAGAGCGGAAGCTCCCATAAATATAATTAATCCTGTTACATAAACTACTCTACGTCCTAATAAATCTGCCAGTTTACCGGCAATAGGAACAACAGTCGTTGAAGTGAGCAAATAAGCTGTAGTAAGCCAAGTCATCATGCTTAAGCCGCCTAAATCTCCGACAATTTTCGGCATCGCAGTTCCCACAATTGTACCATCAAGTGCTGAAAAAAACATGGCAATAATTAAACCGATCAGCAACAAAGTACGATTCTGGCTTGTATTCTCAATTGTATGCATTATATGTCCTCCTTTTGTAGTTGTTTCTATTAAAAACGATTACTCTTCTTCCATCATCAGATGCACCAGCTTTTCGTAAATAGCTGCTATTGTAGCTAGATCCGTTTCATCTAAATGAGAAAAGTAACGGTTAATAATCGCTTTTCTGGCTTCTAGAACTTGTTGAAACGTATGATTTCCTTGCGCCGTAAGACGAATGTTGACAACCCGTCGGTCCTTTGTATCATGCTCTCGCATAACAAGCTCGTTTTGTTCCAGCCTATCCACCATAAAGGTAACAGCACTAGGTTTTACACCCATTTCTTCCGCTAATTCAGAAATCTTACAGCTGCCTTTTTTCTTTAAAAAGCCGATAACAAATAATTGAGTGGGTGTAATCCTGTGCTCTTGAATGCTTGCCTGCATCTGCGGCTGTAACTTTTGAAACATAACATGCAGCGCAGTGTGAATGCGTTGTAGATAAGAATGGTTATCCATATGTTTAATCACCTTTAAAATTTATTTAATATAAATATATAACATAGTTAAATATAAGTGTTGTATAAATAAATGTCAATTTCTGAATTTGTCGAAGCTACCTTTTTATCTATAAATATATTTATGTATTATTTAATATTTACTAATTTGTATTATTGGTTTGTTGGGGCTACAATAAGTTTCGTAAGCTACATGAAAGACAATTAACAAGGAGGAATTACCCATGAAAAAACATATATTAATGGTTGTTACAACAGCAGATAAAATGAACGAAGATCACCCAACAGGACTTTGGCTTTCCGAGTTCGGTGAAGCGTATGTAGAATTCGCGAAAAAAGGTTTTGATATCACAGTAGCAAGTCCGCTTGGCGGCAAAGCACCTGTAGATGCTCGTAGTTTAGAAGGTGATGTACCGCAGGAGATTTTAGATACAGCTAAGCACCTAGAAAATACAATGAAGCTAGAGGATATTAAAGACGCTTCTCAGTTTGACGCGATTTTCTTACCAGGTGGACACGGTACAATGTTTGATCTACCAGACAACGCTAAGCTACAGGCTTTAATCAGAGAATTGTATGAGGCAGATAAAGTGGTAGCAGCTGTATGTCACGGTCCTGCTGGTTTAGTAGGTGTTACGCTATCTGATGGTACACCTTTAGTAGCAGGCAAAAAGGTTGCTGCGTTTACAGACGAAGAAGAAAGAGAAACAACATTGGATCGCTTTATGCCATTCCTATTGGAAAGTCGTCTTCGTGAGTTAGGTGCTGAAATGGTTGTTGCACCAAATTGGTCCAACAATGTACAAGCTGATGGATATTTGATCACAGGTCAAAATCCACAATCTACAGTTAGTGTGGCAGAAGCGGTTATTAACAAATTAAGCTAATTTATTATAAAAGCCTGTAGCTTATCAGTTGCAGGCTTCTTTAATGGAGGAATCATCATGGAAAACTTTCGATTTCATAACCCGACAAAGTTGATTTTCGGTAAAGGGCAGTTAGAAGCGCTTAAAACAGAAGTGCCTCTATATGGAAAACGTGTACTTTTATTGTACGGAGGTGGAAGCATCAAGCGGAGCGGCTTGTATGACCAAGTACAGACTTTACTTGCAGAAGCAGATCTATTTGTGGTAGAGCTTGGCGGCGTAGAACCAAATCCACGTGTATCTACAGTCAACAAAGGAATTTCTTTAATCAAAGAAAACAATCTGGACTTTATTTTAGCTGTGGGCGGCGGAAGTGTCATTGATTGTGCAAAAGCCATCGCAGCAGGTAGCCATTATGATGGTGATGTGTGGGATATTGTAACGAAGAAAGTGATTCCTACTTCAGCGGTTCCAATTGGCACTGTTCTTACCCTTGCTGCAACCGGCTCTGAAATGAACGGAGGTTCGGTTATTACCAATTGGGAGCAAAATGATAAGCGCTCTTTCGGTTCTATTCATACGTATCCAAAATTCAGTATTTTAGATCCGCAGTTAACATTCACTGTACCACGCGACCAAACAATTTACGGCATTGTAGACATTATGTCTCATGTACTTGAGCAATATTTCCATGCTTCAGAAAATGCACCGCTGCAAGAGCGTATTGGAGAATCCATTTTACGCACTGTGATGGAAGTGGCGCCTAAGCTAGTGAATGATTTAGAGAACTATGCTTACCGTGAAGCTATTATGTTAAATGGTACATTTGCTTTAAATGGTATTTTATCTATGGGCGTGAAAACGGACTGGGCGACACATATGATGGAGCATGCAGTCTCAGCTGTATACGATATTCCGCATGGCGGTGGCTTGGCCATTTTGTTCCCGCACTGGATGGAGTATGTGGCAGCCACAAAACCAGAAAAAGTGGCGCAGCTTGGGGTACGTGTATTTGATTTGCACGCAGAAGAGAAAACAGAAACTGAGCTTGCAGCTGAAACGGTAGCTGCATTGCGTGCCTTCTGGACTTCCATCGATGCGCCGCAAAAACTAGCGGATTATAATATTAATGACGAGCAATTGGATTTGATGGCAGAGCGTGCTATGGTAGCACCTACAATTGGTAACTATGTACCCCTTACGAAAAAAGATGTGCGCGAGATTTTAAAACGAGCATTATAAGGAGGCGATGATATGACGGTTATTATTAATGCCATCATAAAACCGAAAGCCGGGAAGGAAGAAGAACTTCGCAAAGAATTAATAGATGTTATTGCACCTTCTCGCGCAGAAGCGGGTTGTATTCAGTATACTTTACATGAAGCAGCTGACCAAAGTACGTTTGTCTTTTATGAGATCTGGCAAGATGAAGAAGCATTGCAATCTCATATTGAAACACCGCACTATAAACAATATAGAGAGAATGTAGCTTCATTGATCGAAGCGCGTGAAGTACACAAGTTGCAAAAGATTAATCAATAGGAGACGAAGCGCCGCTTATCGAGCGGTGCTTTGTTTTGAAATTGGGAGAGAATGTTATGAGCTATAAAAACTATGCGCATGTTCGTATTGGTGCCCCGGCTGAATTTTTTTCATGCCGCGCGCTGGAGACACTTTATAAAACAGATGGATACTATGAAGTAACATTTGGTTTAACAAGAGAGCTGCTGGAGCAATTACAGGATAGGAAACTGGATTGTGTGATTGCGACGAAGAAATATGGTATACCAGGTATCCAATATACAGCATGGGAAAGTGAAACATTGGTAATAGTAGGTGCTTCTCATATGAAAGTAAGCCCCGATGTGTGCGAACAAACATGGCTAGAGCAGCAGCACTGGATTAGCTATGGGAGGGAGTTACCGATAATGAGACGAATATGGAAGCAACACTTCCATACACATGCCGTGATGGAGGCCGCACATATAATCCCTGATTTACGCGGGATATTAAAGGCTGTCGAACTTGGGATGGGAATAAGTGTGCTACCAACATATATTGCGAAGGAATGGATTGAAGCAGGTCGCTGCCAAATATTATTTCCGCATTTAAGCTTTACCAATGCATTATATTTTGCGTATCGCGAGGAAGATAGTGATGTATTTGCTATCGAAAGTATTAAAAAGAGTATAGCAAAGTTGTCGTAATATATCCGTACTTGTTTTTATCGATTATCTAGCGATATGATAGAAAGAAAAAAGTCTTCTATGAAATCAAGAGGGGTAGTCTATGATCGACTTTGAATGGTACCGTAGCTTTATTAGTATATATCAACATCGTTCTGTGTCGGGGGCGGCAAAGGCGCGTATTTTAACGCAGCCGGCAATGAGCCAGCATCTAGCAGCTTTGGAGGCGGAAGTGGGCGAACCGCTATTTATTCGTGCACCGCGCAAGATGATTCCAACAGATAAAGGAAAAGAATTGTATAGTAAGCTTGTTCCCCTTATTGAAAGCCTGGAAAAAGCAACTCTTGAAATACGCCATGCTTCGTACGATGTAGCTGTTCCGGTTATACGGATAGGTTCACCGGGGGAGTATTTTGCAAAAAACGCATTACAAAAGATAAAGAACTTAAATATTCGCTACACAGTACAATTTGGTGTTGCCGGCGAGTTGTTTGAACTACTGCAACGAGATGAAGTTGACTTTATTATATCTACCCAAAAGTCTCAGACGCCGGGGATTACGTATACTCAACTTGAAGATGAGCGGTTTGTTGTGGTTGTACCGTCGGATTATACAGTGGATTACGAGGAAACACCAGATATAGAAGCATGGTTAAAAGAGCAAAGATGGCTAAGCTACGGATTAGAATTACCGATTATTAGACGATATTGGCAGACTCATTTTGGAAAGCGACCAGATTTCCAACCCTTTCATGTGATGCCAGATTTACGCGCTATTTTAGAAGCTATTGAAAAAGGTATGGGAATCAGTGTATTACCTACGTACTTGATAGAGGAATCTATACGTTTGCAAAAGGTAAAAATCATGTTTCAGCACTTATATGTGCATAATACAATTTATGCTGGTTATAAAACCGAAATGAAGGACGATCCGGTCATTTTACAAATGATACAGAGTTTGCAAGGAGAAAGATAAAGCTCGTTTTGCTAGTATATGTAGCAAAGCGAGCTTTTTGAGCTAGAGGCTAAAGTTTGTTGCTGATTGGGCTACGGAGGTTTGCTTTCCTTAGGCAGTCAGGGAGCCTTCTCCGCGCTTCAGTTGTAGTTAACGGTATAGCTGTGAACCGCTCTGCATAAACTCTGTAGCTTTTTGTTCCATTTCTTGTTGAACCCAGTTTTCAGCATCCATTCCTTTTTCCTTAGCAACATTTCGTATATCCTGCGAAATGCGCATGCTACAAAACTTTGGTCCGCACATGGAACAAAAGTGGGCTGTTTTTGCTCCTTCGGCAGGAAGTGTTTCGTCATGATATTCCATAGCGCGTTCCGGATCAAGAGAGAGGTTGAATTGATCACGCCAACGAAATTCAAATCTAGCTTTCGAAAGAGCATTATCTCGTTTTTGTGCACCTGGGTGTCCTTTTGCCAAATCTGCGGCATGAGCAGCGAGCTTGTATGTCACAACGCCTGTGCGAACATCTTCTTTGTTAGGAAGGCCAAGGTGCTCTTTTGGTGTGACATAACAAAGCATTGCTGTTCCAAACCATCCAATCATTGCTGCACCGATAGCTGAGGTGATATGGTCGTAACCAGGCGCAATATCTGTTGTGAGTGGACCGAGTGTATAGAAGGGGGCTTCCTGGCACAGTTCTAACTGTTTTTCCATATTTTCTTTTATTAAATGCATAGGAACATGACCTGGCCCCTCCACCATCACTTGTACATCATGCTTCCAAGCAATTTTAGTGAGCTCCCCAAGTGTTTCTAGTTCTTTAAACTGCGCTTCATCGTTTGCATCCGCGATCGATCCTGGACGTAACCCGTCTCCTAAGGAAAAAGCGATATCATATGTTTTCATGATTTCGCAAATGTCTTCAAAATGCGTGTACAAAAAGTTTTCTTGATGATGTGCAAGGCACCACTGCGCCATGATGGAACCACCTCTTGAAACGATACCTGTCACCCGATTTGCAGTGAGCGGAATGTAACGTAAAAGAACACCAGCATGAATAGTAAAGTAATCTACACCTTGTTCAGCTTGCTCAATCAATGTGTCACGGAACACGTCCCAGCTCAAGTTCTCTGCAATACCGTTTACTTTTTCAAGTGCTTGATAGATCGGAACCGTTCCTACAGGTACAGGTGAGTTGCGAAGAATCCATTCCCTTGTTGTATGTATCTGCTTCCCTGTTGACAAATCCATAATTGTATCTGTGCCCCAACGAGTAGCCCATGTCATTTTTTCTACTTCATCTTCAATAGATGAAGTAACGGCAGAGTTACCAATATTGGCATTAATTTTCACATGAAAATTGCGACCGATAATCATTGGTTCGCTTTCTGGATGATTGATATTACAAGGGATAATGGCGCGTCCACAAGCGACCTCGGCGCGTACAAATTCCGGAGAAACTTGCTCCCTTATTGCAATGAACTCCATTTCAGGTGTGATGACGCCTTTTCGTGCATAGTGTAGTTGCGTTACGTTCTTCCCAGACTGTGCACGGCGTGGTTTTTTATTTGAATTAGGGAAGAAATGTGAATGTATGAGAGGGTTACGGTCTTTAAACCCGTTATCAGCAGCCTGTATATCTCTGCCTTCATATAATTCCGTATCATTTCGTTCCACGATCCAATTTGTTCGTAGTGGCTGTAGGCCTTTTCGTATGTCAGTAGCAATATTCATATCTGTATAAGGGCCGCTCGTATCATAGACCCGAAACGGTGCATTTTCTGTCGTTCCTAATGAATCTACCGTAGGAGATAACGAAATTTCACGCATCGGAACTTGGATATCGGATCTAGAACCTTCAACATATACTTTTTTGCTACCTGGAAAATACATAAAATCCTGTACAGAATTGCTTTTCATCATTACATCGCTCCTTTTTCCATAATAAAAGGACCGTGTCTACTTTCATAAGCATGAAAAAGCCAGGCTCTGCAGAACCTGGCTGAATGTTAGGAAATAAGCATAATACAAATTATGCGCGCTAACTTCCCCACGCTGGTATGAACCAGATCAGGTCCTGAGGGTTAAGAAACTTCACTGTGTTTCTCTCTCAGCCCAACTCGTTGGACACCCCTAGTTATTAAAAATTTTCAATTTTACAAAATAAATATATGGTATTTGCATAAATTTGTAAAGCGTTTTAGTCAACTAAAGAGCCAATGATAGGATAACGGTAAGGTTTATCATTTATCGCTCTTAAAATGCCCATGATGGGAGCAATAATGGCCATCAATCCAAATACAATTAGGAATGGAATACCAATCAATACCCAAGAGAAGAGCAAGGATACAGAAATTAAAATACTTATTATCACATGAAACAGCAGCGCTTGTAAGGAAAGGCTTTTTACTTCACGATCGGATATTAACAAATACACCACCAATGGGACGATAATAGGTGCAAACCATGTGCTCGCATGCACTAATATTTTTAAACCTTTGTTTTCCAAAGAAAACACTCCTTTGATATAAGTCATAGTCTTATTATACGTTATGGCAAAAGGGAAGGCTTCAGACCAAAGATGTATTTATATATACATCTATAGAATGGCATTTATAATCTTACTTCATTAAGATGATGAGGCTTAGAATGTGACAAAATGATTTTTAATTATATGTACGAAAATAAGTAAAAATAGAATAAGGTTTACTATCCTCTAGGTTATCCTTATTCTTTACATAATAATAATGCAACCATAACGTTTGACTGTACAGTAACACTCGTTTTATGATGAAAGTATGATATTCTGTTTGCTATATGGCTTGTTAAATCTGTCATGATTTCTTTTTGGAAAATGAGGCAAATTAATGAGAAGAGGCGAATATTCACACAGGAGGTGAACACTCCGGCTTTTTGTAGCGGAGGGCACATTTGGAGATATTGAATTTAGTTTTAGTTGCAGTTTTAATTGCACTTACCGGCTTTTTTGTTGCCACTGAGTTTGCGATGGTGAAAGTGCGCGGAAGTCGAATTGATCAGCTGGTTGCTGAAGGAAGACGAGGTTCACACGCAGCAAAAAGACTTGTTTCAAACCTAGATGAATACTTGTCCGCTTGTCAGCTCGGTATTACAATGACTGCTTTAGGTCTTGGTTGGCTAGGAGAACCAACCGTTCATCATATGCTGGAACCGCTTTTTAAAGACTTGAAATTCTCAGATGCTGTCGCAGGTACGGTATCCTTTATTATTGCGTTTTCATTAATTACCTTTTTACATGTAGTCGTGGGGGAGCTTGCGCCAAAAACCGTTGCTATTCAAAAGGCGGAGCAAGTTACTTTGTTATTTGCTAAACCATTAATTTGGTTTTATAAAATCGCATACCCGTTCATCTGGATTTTAAATGGATCCGCACGTGTATTGGTAGGGTTATTTGGCTTTAAACCTGCATCTGAGCATGAAGTGGCTCACTCTGAAGAGGAGCTGCGTTTGATTTTAACAGACAGTTTTGAAAGCGGAGAAATCAATCAAGCAGAGTATAAATATGTAGAAAATATTTTTGAGTTTGACAATCGAATTGCAAAGGAGATTATGGTGCCTCGTACTGAGATTGTTGGCTTATATGTAGAAGATTCATTTGAACAGCATAAAGTGATTATTGGAAATGAACGCTATACAAGATATCCCGTCTTTGGTGAAGATAAGGATGATATTATTGGGATGGTGAATGTAAAGGACTTTTTCATTCGCTATATGAGTGAAGATGGGACGCAAACCCGTTCTATTCGAGACTTTACGCGACCGGTTATCGAAGTTATGGAAACGATTGCAATTCATGACTTATTGCTGTTAATGCAGAAAAAACGTATTCCAATGGCCGTTTTATATGATGAGTATGGGGGAACAGCGGGGTTGGTTACCCTAGAAGATATTCTAGAAGAAATCGTCGGAGAAATTCGTGATGAATATGACGATGACGAGCGTCCGCCAATCCAGCATATCAACGATGAACATAAAATTGTAGATGGAAAAGTGCTGATTGAGGAAGTAAATGATTTGTTCGGTCTTGATATTACGGATGAAATTGTAGATACAATTGGCGGCTGGATTTTAACTCAAAATCATGAGATTCAAGAGGGACATGCCATTGAGGCTGGCGGTTACGAATTTAAAGTGCTAGAGAAAGATGCCCATCAAATCAAACGAGTAGAAATTCGTAAAGCGCAGGAGCGAGAAGAAGAACAGGCAACGGCGCAGTAAGTCGTTGCTTGCGTTTTTGCCCACTCGTATGTTTGCCGGACAAATCAGTGAGCTGGAATTACGATTTGCGTATGAAGCATCTGGCTTACGTGTTTGGATGGAGGTAGATTGTCGCACTGGTTTCCACGAGATGGAAGCAAAGCGGGAATTTGTGCTAGAGCATGTACATTTGCAAGATCAATCGTATTTGGTACAGCTTTTGAAGGAGTATATCACAGATTCTTTGAAACACCCTCATCTTTACACACAGCCGTTCTCTTATAAGACACACGGATACGATGGTAGTGGAATTGGTAGTATGATTGGTGGTCTAGCAGTCGGGCTTTTAGGTGCGATGGTGTTAGACGGAATGATGGAAGAGATGTTTGAGGATGTAGCTGAAGCAATGGGATTTGATGAGGAATCTGGGTTGGGAGATTTCTTTGGTGGTGACGAGGAAGAGTTTTAATTTAGGAAGAGGACGCAAATGTGCGTCCTTTTTTTGTTGCCAAGTATGTTGCTTAGTATGAACAAAAAGTCCATGAAAAAGGATAGAAAAGTACATGGTAACTTTAGGCAAAAAAACGTATCATCATAAATGAGATTGATTATCAATAACAAAGGAGAATATAAATGAGAACCAAAAACAGAAGTCGATTTATGAGCATTATGCTCCTTGTAAGTATAGTGGGAATGATTTTGGCAGGCTGTGGGACAAGCAAGGAAACAATGGGTGAGAATAAAGAAAAGGCTAAAACGGATGAAGTGCGCAAAGTAACACATGCGATGGGTGAAACCGAAATACAAGGTACGCCAAAGCGCGTTGTTGTGTTAACAAATGAAGGTACTGAAGCAGTATTAGAATTAGGTGTAAAACCAGTCGGTGCAGTGAAATCTGGTGTTGGTGAAACATGGTTTCCGCATATTGTAAAGAAAATGGAAGGTGTAAAGGAGTTAGGAGAAGAAGCACAGCCTAACTTAGAAGCGATTGCTTCCTTAAAGCCAGATCTTATTTTGGGTAACAAAGTTCGCCATGAAAAAGTGTATACACAATTATCTGCGATTGCACCAACTGTATTTTCTGAAGACTTAGCAGGAAGATGGAAAGAAAACTTTACGTTGTATGCAGAGGCTTTGAATAAAGCAGCAGAAGGCAAAAAAGCAATGACAGCTTATGATAAACACATTGCCGATGTAAAGAAAAAGCTAGGTGACAAAATAAATACGCAAGTATCGCTAGTACGTTTCTTACCAACAACAGTTCGTATTTATCAAAAAGATACATTTGCTGGTACGGTATTAAAAGATGTTGGCATTGCACGTGTACCTTCACAAGATAAAGACAATTTTATGGAAGTGATTACAGAAGAACGTATGAAGGATATGGACGGGGATATTATGTTTTACTTCAACGCTGATTATGACGAAACAAAAGGCGGCACGAAAAAGCAACAAGAGTGGATGAACCACCCGCTTTATAAAGAGCTAAACGTAGCTAAAACCAACAATGCTCACCAAGTTGATGAAGTCATTTGGAACCTGTCTGGCGGTATTAAGGCAGCTAACTTATTGCTGGATGATATTGTGAAGCACAAGGATTCCATGAAGTAAAGTCGAGATGTTTTTAGGTGAGAGAAGAATGGGCTGTGTAGTTGCGGCTAGGATGTAAGAGGAGTTTATATCTAGTAAGACCATACAAACTTGCGCATGTGTCTCTTTTGTGTCCCTATTGGTTGATAGGTTAGAAAAACGGCTGATATAAAAAAAGTACACCATTATAATTGAAAGAGATAATCATTTTCAATTATAATGGTGTACAGTTACATGAATAGGAGAATTTGTATATGTTTATTCAAATTAAAACAATTTCTGTAGAAGAGGGTTATGCGGAACAAATGGTAGAGCGCTTTGCAGGGCAGGGTATTATTGAAGAGCAACCTGGTTTTTTAGATTTAAGTGTATTAAAGAAAAAACAAGGAAAAGGTGCAGAAGAAGTTTTGGTTGTCATTCGTTGGGAATCGGAAGCAGCGTGGAAGGCTTGGGAGACGAGTGAGGTCCATTTAGCAGGTCATCGTGCAAACCGTGGCAAGCCAGCACCTTCTTTCATTTTGAATAGTCGTCAAGATGTATACCATGTATTGGGGCAGAAAATGTGTCAAGCGTAAGAAGAAATACATTGTATCAATGTGTATAGGAAAGATGGTGTTTAGGTTGTCGATTATAAATGGGATTTCTTTGTTAGATATCCAAGTTTCTTCACAAGAAATATACAGTGCTGATATAAATACAAGCAAAAAATTCATGCTTTTGTATGTGAGCGCAGGCAGTGGCTTACTTATAGAAGGAGAGAAAGAAGCTTTCTTATATGAAGGAATGAGCTATTGGAGTAATCAAAGTGTACATATTACATCAAGAGAAGCTATGCATGTATATATACTATTTTGGGATATCGAAGCAAAATGGACACAGCTTCCTTTGATACAACAACCACCACTAAAACTTATTCCACTATGGGAGGAGTTGTTGCATTTGCAACAGGGATGTTCTTTTTCCGAGCGATGCCGCTTTAACGCAGCCGCATGGAATCTGATTTCATTGTTAACCGATGACACTTCCTATGACAGTATTCAAGAAGCTATATGGTTTATGAAGGAAAATGTTTCGAAGGTATATACAATTGCAGAATTGGCTACGAATGCAGGAATGACACCAACTTCATTTACAAGAGCGTTTAAAAAAAAGATAGGGATATCTCCAAAAGAATTTTTAAATGAACAAAGAATTAAGTTGGCAAAAGAGTTAATGCAGCATCACGAAAACATTACAACAAAAGATATTGCCTTGCAGGTCGGGTTGCAGGATGAATTTTATTTTAGTCGATTATTCAAGAAAAAAGAAGGTATGCCACCTTCTGTATATATGAAAAAATTTCATGAAAGACGTGCTTAAGGTACGTTATTTTTTCAAAACTATATGAGAATTATTATCAATTGTAACGTTTGGATGCGCCATTGAAAGGTGCGCAAGTTGCTTAGACGGTAGGTTGTAGAAGACTAAGGCGAAAGGGTGGAAATATGCGCCAAACAGCAAAACAAATAGCTGCGAACGCTTCATTTCAAGCGTTTATGAACAGTTATCTTAAAGAACTTGGTCAAGAGGAGTGGTATAGAAAGGATGAAGTTCATTTTCCATGTCCAAGTGGCATAAATGGTGAGGAACTATTATATGTAAGGCTTCCAAAGCAGAAACAGGAGCTGATATTAGAAGTTGCATATCGTTCTCTGGTCGGAAGACATACTTTTTCACGTGTATTTCACCGCGCAGATACAACATGGAGAGAACAAGACTTTTATACAACTGTCGTGCTGCTTATCCAAGAATTACATATGGAAGAAATCAAATATGTCGGTAGCTACGATGATTCGCATTGCGATGAGTTGCTTGTTCGTTTTTTGGAAAGCTATCAAAATATGGCTCATTATATTGAAAAGAGACTAGGTGAGCATAAACATAGGGTTCATTCCTTTATCGAAGGAGAGCAGTCACTTGTATATGGTCACTGGCTGCATCCAACACCAAAAAGCAAACAAGGCATGGCATCTTGGCAACACAGCACTTATGCACCGGAACTGCGAGGTACGTTTCAGCTTCATTACTTCAAAGTCCATATGAATCTAATAAAAGAGGATTCAGCATTGGGTATGTCGGCTCGTACCATTGTCCAACAGAATATAATGTCGGAAATCCAGCTGCGAGAAAATGAAATAGTGATTCCGATGCACCCGCTTCAGGCGCAGTGGCTTTTACAGCAGTCTTACGTACAAGATGCTATGCAAAAAGGTGACATTCTTCACTTAGGTCCTTTAGGCTCATGTTACACAGCAACGTCTTCCATTCGTACTTTATATCAAGAGAACAGTAAATGGATGTATAAGTTTTCCATTCCTGTTAAAGTGACAAACTCCTTGCGAACAAATCGATTACATGAATTAAAAGCAGGAGTAGCAATGGCTAGACTTATACAAACCTTGCAGTACGACACCGCTTCATTTCGAATTATTCAAGATCCGGCGTATCTCACTGTGAATTTACTTGGCGAAAAAGAAAGTGGGTTTGAAGTTATCATCCGTTCTAATCCATTCCAGCAAGGGCATGACCAAGGAATATTTACAATTGCTGCGCTCGTACAGGATCCATTGCCCGGCAGAATATCAAATATACGGCAAATCATAGAATCGCTTACGTTACAAGAGAACCGTTCTGTACAAGAAGTAAGTCGAAAATGGCTGCAGCACTATTTTACATGTGCAATTGAACCATTGCTGCGTTTATACGATACACACGGTATTGCGCTAGAAGCACATCAGCAAAACAGTATATTAGATGTAAGTAGAGGATATCCGACCGTGTATTATTATCGCGATAACCAAGGCTACTATTTATCACGTTCTTATCAAGCTTACTTACAAGAGAAAGAACCATCATTAGAGCCGGATTTATTTTATGAAGATACGATTATTCAAGAACGCTTTGCGTACTATTTATTTGTAAATCAGATATTTTCTGTTCTACATCGTTTTGGTGTGGAAGGCTTGTTAACAGAAGAAGAATCTGTTCATTGGTTGACGATTTCTTTACAAGAGTTACAGAAGGATTTTACAGGACCCGGCAAATCCTTTTTACACATGTTGTTTACGCAGGAGAGTTTTCCTTGTAAAGCCAACTTGCTAACACGCTTATACGATGTGGATGAATTGGCTGCAGATTTGGAGCAAGCTGTGTATGTAACGATTGCTAATCCGTTTGTATCACGAAAGGAGCTGCATTATGCACACAGTGTGTGAGGCAACAGAACGAGTAATAAGGCAGCTTGTAGAAGCATTATTATATGAAAACTTAGTAGTATTTGAAGAGGTTTTGCAGCAAAACAATACGTGTATCTACTATATACAAGGGCAGTCCGAGCAGTATGTGTGTACAGGAAAAAGAACGGGGTTCGAACGAGTTAGACTCAAATCAGACATAAAGCGCCAAAGTGGTGCCCCTGTATTGTTGCAAGAACTTGTAGCAGAGTTATTACCGGCAGCCATTCAAAGTGAAATACTTCACGAATTAGAAAGGACAATTCATCTTAGCAATTGGAACAAAATGAATGTGAATCATATCTTACGCAGACAGATGAACTATGAGGAGCTGGAGTCCGCCATTGATGAAGGACATCCGTATCATCCTTGCTATAAAGCGCGCACAGGCTTTTCTGATTACGACCATGAGCGCTTCGGTCCTGAAGCGGGAGGAGCATTTTACTTATACTGGCTCGCTGTAAAAAGAGAGCATACAAAGCTCATGCTGCCAACGGAAGAACAAAGCTTTTGGCAAAAAGAGCTGGGTGGCTATGATTGGAAGATGCTGATTACGGAGTTATATCAGCAAGGCGGAAATATAATGGATTACACGTTTTTGCCTGTGCATCCTTGGCAGTGGAAGCAATGTAAGGAAAAGTGGGACTCGCTTATTACAGAAAAAGAACTCATTCCGCTTGGTTACGCGGGAGATTTGTACCGGGCCACGCAATCTATTCGTACGCTTTGGAATCAAGACAATTCGCTTAAATCTTATATTAAGTTATCTATGAATATGAGTAACACATCAGCAAAACGGGTGCTTGCGCCGGAGTCTGTAACCTCTGCACCGTCAGTATCCCGTTGGTTGCGTACGGTTATTTCATCAGATTCATATTTTCACAGCTGCGGGTTTCAAATATTAGAAGAGTATGCGGGAGTTGTGTATGATCCTGCTTCTATACAACTGAGAGCTCTTACCGAGGGGCAGCTTGGTGTAATTTGGAGAAAAAGCGTGCGGCACTATGTAAATGAAGGTGAAAACGTACTACCATTCACTGCTCTTCTTGTAACAGAGCAAGATCATGCGCCGTTTGTCGATACATGGATTCAAAAATATGGCTTACAAGCCTGGTTCACGCAGCTTGTGAATGTTGCTGTTTTACCTGTATGGCATCTACTGCTTGCCCACGGCATCGCAATTGAAGCACATGCACAAAACTTATTACTGGTTCATAAAGAAGGTTGGCCGCTTCGCGTAATCGCCCGGGACTTTCATGAAAGTGTAGAGTATACAGAAGAGTTTATTGCAAACGGGGAATGGGTGCCGGATTTTTCAACGTATCACGAGCATTATCAACAGGCAGAACCTGATAAATACTTTTGTATGTCCTCTGTGGAAGCATTGCGGGAGTTATTTACAGATACGATGTTTGTATTTCATTTCAGTGAATTGATTTATGTAATGAGTGAGTATTACAAGGTGGATGAATTGCTATTTTGGAAGCTGATTTATAAGGCAATGAATTTGCACATTGAAAGCAGGCCGCATTTGCGAGAAAGAGCAGAGGGATTATGCTGGGAAGATTCATTTGTGCAAGTGGAATCGCTTTTAAAGAGAAAATTATACAACGCAAAGTCAGAATATCATCATACGGTACAAAATACGTTGGCAGTTGCCGCGGAAAAAGGGGACATTTCATATGTTGTTTGTTAATGAACAATATTATACAATCGGTGACCTGGAAAAGTATCATCAGGCATTTGAGCATCTACTAGAGTTACAAGACTGTCAAAATAAGAGAATAGCAGCTTGTTTGCCGGATGCTTTTTCATGTATTGCGCTGTGCTTATACATATGGAAAAAGGGAGGAAGCTTTGTTCCTATTCATGTAGCAACGCCCTTTTTAGCAGCAAAGGAAATTGCGCGTGAAAGTGCCGCTCATGTACTATTCTTTCATTCATTTGAAGATGCAACCATCATCAAAAAGGAACAAAATGAGCGAGAAGGCTTTCTGGTACAAATGAGTTCAGGAACGACAGGGACACCTAAACAAATCCTGCGTACATGGCTCATGATTGAGGAAGAGCTGGAGGCATACACTTCTGTCTTTCCTGAACATGTGGGGAGTACCACGATCATTGCGTGTCCGGTGACACACTCATACGGTTTAATTAGTGGTGTATTTGCAGCGCTGAAAAGAGGAAGCACGCCTGTAATTATAACAAACTCAAATCCCAAGTATGTACTGCGTATATTACGTGAGCATCCAGACCACATTTTATATGCGGCGCCGGCCTTGCTTCATATGCTAGTTCAATTGGCAAAACCAGTCGGTCAGTTTAATGCAGTGATGACTTCGGGAACGTTAATGCCGCAGTCTTGGCTTGACGCACTTTGCCTGACAGCAAATCGCGTGCTGCAGCAATATGGCTGTTCTGAAACAGGATGTGTGACATTACATCCAGACCTTCGACATGCGGAAGAAATGGGGCGTGCTTTGCCACACGTGCGAATCCAAACGGGAACAGAAGACGCACCAGGTGAAATTGTAATTTCCACAAAGCACGGGAAAATCTTTACAAAGGACATAGGGTATGTCAAAGGTGATATGCTGTGCTTTGTTACGAGGCAGGACGATATGATTAATGTAGCGGGCTTAAACGTCTATCCATCAGTGGTAGAAAAAGTTTTGTTATTGGATGAGAGGCTGGAAGAAGCTGTTGTATATAAGAAGCAGGATATGTATGCAGGTGAGCGTGTGTGCGCACAATTCACGTCGGTGGCCGTTATTGAGATAACAGAACTGCTTATATTATGCCAAAAGTATTTAGCACCGCATCAAATTCCTGTTGAACTTGTTCAAGTAGATGAAATAAAAAAACTGCCAAACGGTAAAGTGAGTCGCCGTATGCTAGGAGGGATTATGGTATGAGCAGGACGGAATTATATGACACCATCTATCACATTCTGAAAGAAAAATTAGCTTTATCTCATGTATCTGCGTTTCATGAACATGCCAGATTAAATGAGGATTTATATATGGATTCAGTTATGGTGCTGCAGCTTATTTTACATATTGAAATTGATCTAGGGTTCAACATTCCAGATGATGCAATCGTACCGAAGGACTTCCATACGGTAGGTTCCTTGCTGTCATTTCTAGAGGGGATGGAGCAAAATCTGGGGAGGAAGGTCTATGATTAAGGTGCATTGCTTTGTCAGCTGTGTATGCGAAGTGATTAAGAAAACAGCCGATGTTGATCATCGTCCGTACTACTTTGGTGTATGGGATGCTGATTTTGATATCAGTCATGATTATATATTGCGTTATCATTCCGAAACAATAGATCATGAATTTTTTAAACAATGGTACGAAATGCTATACGGCATTCACATTCATCGCTGGTATGAGGAAGAAAAAACAAAGGATGAAAATGTGGAAACGCTGTTAACGTTATTGCAGAATAAACCTGAGAACCGTTATGTAATGGTCATGCTTGATTTGTCCATGTTGCCTGAACGTGAAAATAAGTTCCATCAAAGCCCATTTCCGCACTATGTGATGCTAGAGCCGACTGCTAATCAAGAAGAGTGGTGTATGTATGATCCGGATTTTCGCTGGGAGGGATATTTGCCAAGAGAAAGAATTTTAGCTGCAATTCGTGAGCCAGCTGTAAAAGGTGGCTACTACTTTGATGCGGAGCATATACACCCAGCCTCTCCTGAAACGGTAATTGCATATTTCCACACATGTCTAAAGAAATATGAAAATCCAATGACAGATGGCGTGAGGAAGATCGTCCAAGCCTACACAACGGGAAATCAACAGCATCGGCTGCACGAGCTTGGCATAGCCTTACAGCAGCTGCCTGTACTTGCTATTCGGAAATATGCGTACGAGCATGCCTTTGCATATTTTTGGGAGAATCTTTGCTGGAGTGATGAAGAGTTTGAAGCATGGTGCGATGAGGTAGATTGTTTAGTCAAAGGGTACACGAAAGTACAATACCGGGCGATGAAGCTTGGAATGACAAGGAATATGGACCTAGTTCAGGACATTTTTACGTGCTTGGATGAGCAAGATGAACGTGAATTTAAAATTAAAGAGGCACTGAAACAATGCTTTGAAGCATGGCAGCAAACTTGTATTGTGTCACAATAGAAAGGAGAGCAACAATGGAGCTTTCTGTTTGTACCATTTCATTTCGGCACCATTTGCAATCTATTGAAGAGATTGCAGCATGGGCAAGCCAAACAGGCTTTACAGGAATTGAACTTTGGGGAATTCATGCTAGATATTTAGAGGCGTATGACTATGATGAACATTGGCTAAAGTCCTATCACCTACACACAGCTATGTTAAGTGATTATATTCCTTTTGAAGAAGAGGAACGTCTGAAATCTGTTCAAACGCTATCTCGTTTGGCACATAGATGGGGAGCGAATAAGATTCGAACATTTGCAGGGGGGAAAGGGAGCCAATATACGCACGGTGCCGAGCGAAGAGAGATTGTTAGCGCTTTACGGCGTAATTGTGAACAGTTCAGTGAACACGGACTATCTCTGCTCATTGAAATACATCCTAATACATTGGCAGACACACTGCCATCTACACTACAATTGATAGAAGAGATTGACCACCCTGCTTTATACATCAACTATGATGTCCTTCACATGTGGGAGTCAGGTGTTGATCCAGTCCAAGCATACAAGCAATTACAGCCAGCTATAGCTCATCTACATCTTAAAAATATTTCATCGCGGCAATACTTGCATGTATTCGAGCCAGCCAATGTATACGCCGCTTCCGGCTCTAGGAAAGGAATGGTTGGACTATTTGAGGGGGCAGTAGACTATCAGGACTTTTTTTCCAGTATTAAGACACCCATTTCTGCCTCTTTAGAGTGGTTTGGAGGCGATGTAAAACGAGTGTTACAACAAGATGTACTTGCATTGCAAGAAATATTGTATAAGAAACTCGTTTAATCAAAGCAGCGTGTTTCCGTTAAATGGGAAAATGCTGTATCTGTTAGCTCTTTACATCTCTCATTTTTCTTTCCAATCCACAACAAGCGCTGTTTTTTAATAGAAGATGTGCTGAAAGTATGAACAGGACATCTCTTTTTTCATATCAATCAAAAATACCCCATAATTTCTTCACATTTCTTTTTTATACTTTAGTTAGAAAAAAAGAGAGAAGGGGAAAATATGGAAGCATTGCAAAATACACCGCATGAGATGCCAAAGCAACAACAAAAGACAGGTAAGTCCTTATATCAAACAATTTGGAGATGGCATTTTTATGCGGGCATTATTTTTACGCCATTTCTCATTATATTGGCGCTAAGCGGAGCGGTATATTTGTTTAAGCCACAAATTGAGAACGCTTTATATAAAGACTTGTATTTTGTCGAATCAAAAGGAGAGAAAACAGCTATATCTAAACAAATTGATTCGGTTAAGCAAGCATATCCATCAGCAGTTATTGCTGCGGTAACTGTTCGTGATGAAGCAAATCGAACGAATAAGGTTAGTGTACTTGAAAAAGGAAAAATGTTCTCTGTCTATGTTAATCCGTATACAGGAAAAGTAGTGGGTGAATTGCAGCCAGAGAAAGAATTTATGACTATTTTCAAAAAGCTCCACAGCGAGCTAATTGTAGGTGGTACGGTTGCAAATCGTCTTGTGGAATTAGCAGCTTGCTGGGCCGTCATTCTTCTTGCAACTGGATTATATATTTGGTGGCCTCGAAACAAAGCTTCCATTTGGGGAACGGTCTTGCCACGTTTGAATAAAAGAGGACGCACATTATGGAGAGATTTACATGCAGTACCTGCATTTTGGCTAACAGGTGGTATACTCCTTCTTATTGTAACAGGACTTCCTTGGTCAGGTGTAATGGGAGAGCAAATCAATAAGTTGGCAACTGCTACACATACAGGCTATCCTACTTTTTCATTTGGATTTGGTCCGAAGCCGGAATCTGCTACATTAACAAAGGATATAGCGAAGGATGTGCCTTGGGCAACAGAAAACTTGCCAGTGCCTGCTTCGCAAATTAATGGATATGTACCATTGTCTGTTGATGATATAAACAAGGTGGCAAGAGCAGAGAATATCAAAGCACCGTATACGCTGTCTATGCCACAAGGGCCAAAAGGTGTGTACAGTATTACAACATCTCATACGAAGCCAGGAGATAATGCTACCCTGCATGTCGATCAATATAGCGGCGCTGTGCTTAGTGATGTTCGTTATGAGGACTATGGTGTAATGGCTAAAGGTATTACATTAGGTATTGCACTGCATGAAGGACGATTATTTGGTCTTGCAAATCAACTTTTAGGATTAGTGATTTGTTTAGGACTTATCGGAATTTGTGTAAGCTCTTTTGTGATGTGGCGCAAGCGCAAGCCGGTAAACAAAGCAGGCGCACCAGCCTTGGCAAAGGATAAACGTGTTCGTATCGGAGTAACGATTATTATGCTATTGTGTGGTCTTATTATGCCACTTGTAGGTATATCTATTATTGCGGTGCTAATTCTGGATAAACTTATCATTGCGAACATCAAGCCTCTTCGTAATTGGCTATCAGCTTAAGGAGGACAGCAAATGAAAAGAGTATGTGTTGTATTAGCAGTTATAATGCTTGCGGCTTGTGGTACGCAAAGTAAAGAGAGTGGCATGAAAAAACAAAATGAGCTAGTACAAGCTCATGTGATTGTACCTGAACATGTGGAGTTGCATAAAGAACAACAACTTCAGATACAGGTAAAAAGCAGTAAGGCGTTATCTTCTCCAAACGTTTCCTTGAAAATCTGGAACGAGCAACAAGAGCCTATGAATTTACCAGTTCAATATGAGCGCGATGGTGTGTATAGTGTGAAAACGATGTTTCATCATAAAGGTATTTATTACGTACAAGCTACTGTACAAGGAGAGAACTTTCAGTTAATGCCAAAGAAGCGCTTTGCTGTGGGAGAAGTCACCAATCGAGAGTTGAAGCAGTTAGAAGAGGTGCCGCAATCGAAGAAACAGCCTTCTCAGCAAGGACACCATCACTGATAAAGGAAAACATAAACGGGCAAGAGATATAAGAAGGTTTCATTCATAAGAACATGATTCTAATGTTGTAAGATAATGCTTACGATTTTTGAATTATGTTCTTTTTTATTGTATAAATACAAGATAGTATTTTGAATATTTTCCTGAAATTACACCTTTAAGCAAGAGCTCTTAACTGTAATTATAATAAAGAATGTAATAAAATATACTATAAATAAATGTGATTTCCATTTTAAACAGTGGATGGAGTAAAACTTAAAAGGTGAGCTAGATGTGTCGTATATAGAGAACGGGCAAACCGGAAAGAAGAATGTCTATGATTCAACAAGAAACAACATTGCAAAATGTTAAGAAAAAAGTGTATATGTATGTATTACCAATCGGTTTTATTGCATGCGCTGTGGATTTTGTCTTTGGTATATCCATCGGAGCAAGTGAAACGGTAGATCGCATATCATCTCCCGTAATAGGTATTTGGTTGCTTGTGTCGTTTATATTATTATTGAGTAATTCTCCGTTGTTTGCAAAGTCGGAAGAGGGTTTGTTTTGGCTTGTAGGTGCATACTACAATATCAAGTTTTACACGTTTTTAGCCGCGCAATATACTGGTCGAACAGAATATATTGACGGATTTGCCTTATGGATGCCGCTCGTGTTTATTATATTATTTTTAGTATTTGAACGAACAAAAGCCTTAACTTTTTCTTGGGCATTGCTCGCTGTGAATGTTATGGGGGTAGTGGTTTTTATAATAGAGGGCCGGCTGTCTCTTGAAAAAGCAAGAACTGTGCTACAACTATTGCTTTCTCATGTGTCGTATGTAGTTTTCTTGAGTGTAATGGAGAAATTTAAATATATCTTTTTTGAACGAAGCCTTTTAAATAAAATGGCGTATACAGATTATTTAACAAACTTACCTAATCGCAGAAGCATTGAAAGTACAATTGATGAACAGTTACAACAGTCCGCTAGTTCTCATCAGCTCTGGGTTGTTATCTTTGATATTGACCACTTTAAACATATTAATGATGTATACGGTCATCAAGTGGGAGATACAGTTTTGCAGCAACTAGCAGAGCTTGTAAAACGGGATTTATCAGAGCATGAAGTTGTAGGAAGATGGGGTGGTGAAGAGTTTATTCTCGTCATAAATAATATGGACTACACCGAGATGAGAAAACGTATAGAGAGATTGAAACAGGAAATAGAGTCACATGTATTTCCTGTTGTCAGTCATGTTACAGCCAGCTTTGGGGCTGCGCTTTGTTTTTCTGAGAACACCACCCGTGATATTTTAAAACGTGCAGATGATGCGTTGTATGCTGCAAAACGGAATGGCCGAAATCAAATATGTGTGGCCAATGAAGAGCTACTTGTATGAGCAGCTCTTTTTTGTTCATGTTTTTGACAAAGCATGCAACTGTTATTGGCGGTGGCTTTATCGGTATTGAAATGGCTGAAAACTTACGAGAACGTGGGTTAGAAGTTACATTGATAGAGATGGCGAATCAAGTCATGGCGCCAATTGATTACGAAATGGCAGCGATTGTCCACAATCATATGAGAGAAAATGGTGTTAAACTCATTCTACAAGATGGTGTTCAAGCCTTTACTAAACAAGGAACACAAGTGGTATTAAAAAGTGGGGCGTCTGTTGAAACAGATATGATTGTTTTAGCGATTGGTGTACAACCGGAAAGTACACTGGCAAAAGATGCTGGATTGGAATTAGGCATACGAGGCACGATTAAGGTAAATGAAGCCATGCAGACGTCCGATCCGTCTATTTATGCGATTGGAGATGCGATTGAAGTAAGAGACTACGTAAATGGTGCAGAAACAATGATTCCACTTGCATGGCCTGCCAATCGTCAAGGTCGACTCGTGGCAGACCATATTAACGGTCGTGATGTAAAGTACAAAGGAACGTTAGGAACTTCTATCGTGAAAGTCTTTGATATAACAGTCGCCGTCACAGGAAACAATGAGAAAGTATTAAAACAAAAGGGTCTTGCATATGAAGCGATTCATATCCCACTAAATGATCTCCGAAATCATATACATCGTTTGTCTAAGGATGAAACCATCTACGTGACTTGTCAAGTTGGATTATGTGGGTATCTGGCAAGTCGTATTCTCAAGCAAGCAGGCTTTCATGTGAAAAATTTAGATGGGTATGCATCCGTGTATCATAGGTAACCGGTTCAGGAGGTTTTACGGGGCATGATGATAAATATAGGATACGTCATATCAATAGTTAGTTTATTTATAATCGCACATATCTTGTTTCGGCGGTATAACCCATTTCTTCAAGTGCCGTGTATTTGTAAAGAACATCTGACAAAACAAAAGAACCTCGTTATTTTAGATGTGAGAGATTATAATGAAGAAAGTCGAGCGCGTATGCCGCAAGCATTGAACATACCGTATGCATATTTGCCGCGGTTTTATCATGAAATTCCAAATGGACGCATTCATGTGATTGCGAGCAAGGCTCTTGACCGTAATTTAGCTATTCAATTTTTAAAGAAAAAAGGAATAAATGTTAAAAGTTATACACTTACCAATAAGATGTGCGATGGAACGACTAAATAATGAAAGGGACGCTTATGTAGCGTCCTTTTATTATGGCTGTATTACTCTGCTTCCGGCATCACCACAGCCGCTTTATCATCATAGTTTTTTTCAATAAAACCTTCGCCCCATGCACACATGGAATCTAAAATCCCTTTTAGTGACCATCCGTACTCCGTCAAAGAATACTCAACGTGCGGAGGTACTTCATTAAAAACCGTACGTTTCACAATTCCGTGTTCTTCTAATTCACGTAGCTGCTGCGTTAACATTTTTTGCGTAACATTCGGCATAAGGCGCTTTAATTCTCCCGGCCGCTTTGTTCCTTTAATCAAATGACATAGAATAACTACTTTCCATTTCCCGCCAATCACCTCAAGTGTTGCTTCCACAGGAATATTATACTTGTACATCCTTTTAACTCCTTTGCATTCTATTTAAAGTGAGGTAGAACTCACATTCTATTCTTTACTACCATAGCATTGCTTGTTCGCTTTATCTATAGGTACTTTAAAGTACCTACCTTACTTTAAAGTACGTACTGTTTTTTATGTTGTGCTGATTTTATAATAACATTCGTTGAACAACAAAGTAACACAAATCAAGGGCCCTGATTTGCTGTATACACATATAGAAAGAAGATTTGAGGAGGGCATATATGAAAACAGCACATGAAAAGAGAAGTATGTTTGCACTGTTAGCGTTAGCGATCAGCGCATTTGGTATAGGAACAACAGAATTTATTAGCGTAGGGTTATTACCTGCGATTGCAAAAGATTTAGATGTTACGATTACAATGGCGGGATTAACGGTCTCTTTATATGCACTAGGTGTTGCAATTGGAGCACCCGTGTTAACGTCTCTTACATCAACAATGTCACGAAAGACTTTACTGATATGGATTATGATTGTATTTATTGTAGGTAACACGATTGCCGCAACTGCCACAACATTTACTGTATTGCTGATTGCTCGAGTTGTATCGGCACTTTCGCACGGTGTATTTATGTCCATTGGCTCCACAATTGCCGCCGATTTAGTACCCGAAAATAAACGAGCAAGTGCGATTGCCATTATGTTTACTGGTTTAACAGTTGCAACAGTAACTGGTGTACCAATTGGAACATTTTTAGGCGATCAATTTGGCTGGCGTTTTGCATTTATGGGGATTGTGGGAGTTGGTATAATTGGTTTGATTGGTAACAGCGTTTTAATACCAGCTAACCTTCGTAAAGGGGCGAAAGCTTCCTTTGCAGATCAAATAAAATTGATTAAAAATGGACGTTTGCTACTTATGTTTGCTATTACAGCGCTAGGATATGGCGGAACATTTGTAACGTTCACGTATTTATCACCACTTCTTCAGAAAGTCACCGGCTTTAAGCCTGAGGCAGTAAGCTTAATCTTGTTAGGATATGGTATTGCCATTGCAATTGGTAACGTCATTGGTGGACGTCTTTCCAATAAAAATCCGCTTCGCGCGCTGTTCTTTATGTTTATTGTACAAGCTATCGTATTAGCTACACTAACATTTACAGCACCGTTTAAAGTGGCTGGGTTACTGACCATTTTATTTATGGGATTGCTGGCATTCATGAATGTACCTGGCTTACAGGTATATGTGGTTATATTAGCGGAACGCTACGTACCAAGCGCCGTGGATGTGGCGTCTGCAATTAATATCGCTGCTTTTAATGCTGGTATCGCAATTGGTTCATACCTTGGCGGTGTCGTAACAGATTCGATGGGGCTTGTTCATACCGGCTGGGTAGGAGCTATTATGGTAGCCGGAGCTGTTTTGTTAACAAGATGGAGTATGCAATTAGAAAAAAGAGCATCATAACATTTCATTTGAGAAAAACCACGAAGAGAGCTTTCTGTGTGGTTTGTTATCATGGCGGTGTATACGATCAGAATGTTGAAAAGCAACTAAAGGGCTTAGTTGCATTGGGATAACGAGCGGTCGTAGGAATATCATAACAAAAAAAGCACGGAGAAATCCGTGCTTTTAATTCATATCCAAAAGAAGCAAAATAGATGATTTATGAAAGTATATCGTTTTCGATATCTCTTTCTTTTCTCAGCATCCATAAGCGATAAGTATTTTGAACCACGACTTTCATGACTGCATATACTGGAACGGCTAAAATAAGTCCTAGCAGACCACCCAAACTGCCAGCTACTAGCAAGATAGAAATAATGGTAAGCGGATGAATAGAAAGCGAGCGTCCCATTACTTGCGGAGATATTACGTTGCCTTCTAATTGCTGCGCGATTACCATGACGACAAGAACTTTTACAACCATTGTTGGTGACTCTAAAACGGCAACAATTAAAGCTGGAATAATAGCAATAATCGGTCCGACAAATGGAATTACGTTTGTGAACATCGCTATAATAGCCAAGAGTAATGAGTACTCAATGCCAATAATTAGGTAACCGATATAAAGCATAATCCCAACGCATATACTTACAAAAACCTGACCTTGAATATAAGAGCTCAATGCGCCGTCTAAGTCTGATAGAATTTTTTTACCGTTCTCTCGCTGTAAAGGTGGTAGCAAACGCAGTACTTGCTGCGGTGCTTTTTCGCCTTCTTTTAACATGTAATACAAAATAAAGGGAACCGTAACGAAGATTGTAATGATGCTCGTAACAACCCCGATAAAACGTGCAATATTTGTTCCGATATTCGTTAAGCTAGATGATAAATAGGCAGAAGCCTCCGTTGAAAGCTCATCCCAATTAAAATTACTGTTTTCTTGAAACCGATTTACCCATTCATTTTGTTGTAATTGCTGTATCTTAACTCGTGCGTTTTCTACTAAAAATGGCGCATTATCAACTAAGCTGTTAACCTGCCGTTGTAAAATTGGACCTAAAGAATAGACAAGTAACGTAAGTAAGCCGCCGAACACAGTGTAGATAAGCAAAATAGAAAGTGTTCTTCTCACTTTGCGGGATTCTAAGTAGTTCACCAATGGTCGAAACAGATAGTACAATATACCCGCGACTAAAAATGGTGAAAACAGCGTTTGTACGAGTGCCACAACGGGTTGGAAAATAAAATCAATTTTTGTTCCTACCCAAATAATTAAGAAAATAAGTAAAATGGCATAGCCGAATTTAAATGCTTTTGTTTGGGGCATAGCATAACCTCATTCTATATAAGTTTTTCTATAGTTTACCATACAATTAGGGGGATTGTAGACTATAATGAACCTGAAAATAGACGAGCAAATGATTCTTTTGTACGTTCTAGTAAGCTTCGCTTATACAATTAAACTGGGCTTACGCGTTCGCTGTTCATGATGTCTTCTTCATAGTGTGCTATTAAAGTTTGAATAGAAGAATCACCTACCAGAAATACATTGACTTCAAAGTTTAACTCAAAGCTTCGCATATCCATGTTTGCTGTGCCGATGAAAAATACGGGTAAAAAGACAAGCACGTATATCCACACAGCGTATAAGGGGCGCTTCGATTTTCTAACATCAGAGAATAAGCGCTGATTAAAATGAAAGAACTGTAAACACCAACACAAAGCGTTTTCCAGATGAAAGATGTTTCTGTGAAAAAAATAATGTATGCTGCAAAAAGCATAAAAAGCACAAATATAAACTCTATACGTCGTTTTAAGAAACGCTCTGGCACTTTTGTTTCCTTTGTTGCTTATATGTCGGAGATACTATATAGCTTATACCGATAAACTCGAATATTGAGTTTTGGTTATTTCAGAATAATATTTAAGAGAGAAGTATTACAAGATTCGTACAAAATTTGTACACATTTATGGAAGATTTTTATCGATCTTGTTAGTCCATAGAAGTACGATTTTTATGTTTTTGTTATAATCAGATATACTATAAAGTACACTTAGATGGTAGATACAGTTAGGAGAGGATTGTGTGTCAAAGCAACAGGCTTTGCTTGAGGAAGCAAGGCAGTTCATATATACATGTTATGATGAATTAGGAAAAAGCCAAGAAACGATTGTACAGCGAATGAAAGGGATAGAAGAGGAAATTCAAGTAACCGGTACATATACACACACCTATGAAGAACTCGCATATGGTGCACGAATGGCTTGGCGAAACAGCAATCGTTGCATTGGCCGTTTGTTTTGGAATAGTTTGCATGTATTCGATGAAAGGCAATTGCAAGCAGAGGAAGATATATTTACGGCATTATTGCGGCATATTAATTTTGCGACCAATGATGGGAAAATTCGACCAACAATTACTGTTTTTCGGCAAGGGATGCGGATTTGGAATCATCAATTGATTCGTTATGCAGGATATGAGGAAGAAGGTAGCGTAATAGGCGATCCCGCATCTCTTGCATTTACGCGCACTTGTGAAGAACTAGGTTGGAAGAGCGAGCGTACAAACTTTGATGTGTTACCGCTTGTGATAGATGCTGGGAATGGGCCGAAATGGTTTTCTATTCCAGAAACAAGTGTGATGCGTGTGCCGTTAAGCCACCCGGAATTCGCTTGGTTTTCAGACTTACAGCTACAATGGTATGCGGTGCCTATTATTTCAGATATGTCTCTTGAAATAGGCGGTATCATTTATACCGCAGCTCCTTTTAATGGGTGGTATATGGAAACGGAAATCGGTGCAAGAAATCTAGCTGATGAAGGTCGTTATCATATGCTGCCGCGTGTTGGTAATTTGATGGGGCTTGATACAAGTAAAAGCAGCACACTCTGGAAGGATAAAGCGTTAATTGAATTAAATATTGCGGTGCTGCATTCATTTAAAGCAGCAGGTGTAAGCATTGTGGATCATCATACCGCTGCGCAGCAATTTCGGTTATTTGCGGAGCAGGAATGTGCACATGCGCGTAAGTTAACAGGAGACTGGACATGGTTGATTCCACCTGTTTCACCAGCAACCACGCATATTTTTCATGAAAGCTATGATAATGAAATTGTAAAGCCGAATTATTTCTATCAACATGCACCGTATCAAACAGGCACGTTTTAAGGGAAAATTGCATGTATTGAAAATGTACTTATTTTTTTGTTAATAAAACGGTTGACACAATAAGGAAGACCGCTCTATAATACAAATTAAAATTACCGTACAAATTCATAATAAAGCCATGAAGGGTTTTAAGTAGGAGTTATCTCCCTGTTGCAGAGAGCTGATGGTTGGTGAAAATCAGCACATAGATAATTGTGAAATACAATCCCCGAGCATCTCTTTCGTAGTGAAGTATATGTCATGAAGGGAGAGACGGTCATTTGATCGTTAACATGAAGAGTGGCGGATGTAAGTCCGCAACAAGGGTGGTACCGCGATAACTATCGTCCCTGCTGTTTATTCAGCAGGGACTTTTTGTATATAATTTCATAGTGAGCAATGAAGGAATTTCAGTAGTACTTGTCTCCCTGTTACAGAGAGCTGATGGTCGGTGCAAATCAGTACACAGGCAAGCATGAAATACGATTCCCGAGCATCTCCTTCCGGTTGAGGAGGAGACGGTCATGAGATCGTTACCAATAAAAGCGGCGAAGTGTGACTTCGCAAGTAGGGTGGTACCGCGATGATCATCGTCCCTGTCATAAGGCAGGGGCGTTTTTTTATATAAAAGATGACATGTTGCGTTGTTGGCCAGCTTTACTTAACTTGTCGGCTCTGTTTTTCAGCGATCTAGCGCCGCCTCCCAGACACTCCCACCTAAGAACCTCGGTCACAAAAAGGCAGAAAACGCCTTTTCGAGCCGAGAACCTTAGGCTCTGTGTCTAAACGGTCGGCTCTGCTTTTCAGCGATCTAGCGCCGCCTCCCAGACACTCCCACCTAAGAACCTCGGTCACAAAAAGGCAGAAAGCGCCTTTTCGAGCCGAGAACCTTAGGCTCTGTGTCTAAACGGTCGGCTCTGCTTTTATATGATGAAAGGGGTGATGGCTTTCTTTTCCGATTGGTTGAAACAGCCGTCTCATGCGGTTGGTATTGAATTAGAACTGGCGTTTATAATACACATATAACAGGAGGAATGAACATGAAAACTCATGAATTAGACAGATTGCGTCAAAAGGTAGATGAAATTAACCTGCAGTTGCTTAAGCTTTTGAACGAACGCGGTAAGATTGTAAAAGAAATTGGAGAGCAAAAAACGCTGCAAGGTGTAAAACGCTTTGACCCTGTGCGTGAGCGTCAGGTATTGGATATGATTGCAGAAAATAATGAAGGACCGTTTGAGACATCTACTGTCCAGCACATCTTTAAAACAATCTTCAAAGCAAGCCTTGAGCTGCAGGAAGATGATAATCGTAAAGCATTGCTTGTATCTCGTAAGAAAAAGCCAGAAAACACAATTGTTGATATTAAAGGCGAAAAACTTGGTGATGGTACACAATCATTTATCATGGGGCCTTGTGCAGTTGAGAGCTACGAGCAAGTACGTGAAGTTGCAAAAGCGATGAAAGCGCAAGGTCTTCGCTTAATGCGAGGCGGTGCCTTTAAGCCGCGCACATCTCCGTACGATTTCCAGGGTCTTGGTATAGAAGGTCTTGAAATTTTACGCAAAGTTGCCGATGAGTTTGATATGGCTATCATCAGTGAGATTTTAAATCCAAACGATATTGAAATGTCATTGGATTACGTAGATGTAATTCAAATCGGTGCACGCAATATGCAAAACTTCGATTTACTAAAGGCTGCGGGTAAAGTAAATAAGCCAGTATTGTTAAAGCGTGGTTTGGCAGCAACAATTGAAGAATTCATTAATGCAGCAGAGTACATCATTGCGCAAGGCAATGATCAAATCATCCTATGTGAGCGCGGTATCCGCACATATGAAAAAGCAACGCGCAATACGCTTGATATTTCGGCAGTACCAATTTTAAAACAAGAAACGCACTTGCCGGTCGTTGTGGATGTAACGCATTCAACAGGACGAAGAGATCTATTGCTTCCGACAGCCAAAGCTGCGTTAGCAATCGGTGCCGACGCTGTTATGGCAGAAGTACATCCAGATCCTGCAGTTGCACTTTCAGATTCTGCACAGCAAATGAATATCCCGCAATTTAATGCGTTCATGGAAGAATTGAAAGATTTTCGTTCTAAGTTAGCAGGTTCTGTACAACATAGTGTGTGATGACGGGAATTTCAGTAATAGCCGCTTCCCTATCTCAGAGAGCTGATGGCAGGTGTGAATCAGTATATAAGCGGATATGAAGTACACTCCCTGAGCTTCTTTTTCTAGTAAGGAAAAGACGGTCTGTCAGATCGTTAACAACAAGAGAGGCAGCTATTTGGCTGCAATCAGGGTGGTACCGCGGTCATCATCGTCCCTGCCGATACAGTCGGCAGGGATTTTTTTAGGACAAAAAGGGAGTGAAGATATGCAAAAGAGAGTGCTGGTCATCGGAATGGGCTTAATTGGTGGATCGATTGCATTGGCCATTAAAAAGATACATGATGTAAAAGTCATAGGTTTTGATATTCGTGATTTACAGCCTGCGATTGAGCTCGGTGTCATTGATGAAATAGCTGGAGACGTGGGGCAAGCGGCAGAGGACGCACATTTAATTGTCTTGGCGTTACCAGTGGAAGAAACTGCTTCTATGCTAGCACAGCTCGCTCATGCCAAGATGAGGCAGGATGTTATTATTACGGACGTAGGCAGCACAAAAGAACACATTATGATTGCGGCGGATACATTGCTTCCTCGTGAAGTAACATTTATTGGTGGTCATCCGATGGCCGGCTCTCATAAAAACGGGGTAGAAAGCGCAAAGGCACATTTGTTTGAAAATGCATTTTACATTTTAACACCGAGGCAGGGAACAGCTACTGAAAAAGTAGAAGAGCTAAAGCTTTGGCTTGCAGGCACACATGCACATTTTTTATTAATGCAACAAAAGGAACATGATTATGTGACTGGTATTGTGAGTCATTTTCCGCATTTAATCGCTGCAGGTTTAGTAAAACAAGTGAAGAGACATGCAGCACATACACCGCTTGTAAATATGCTTGCAGCTGGTGGATTTCGTGATATTACACGAATTGCCTCTAGCAGTCCAAAAATGTGGAATGACATTGTGAAGCAAAATCAGGGACACTTAAGTCAGCTGCTGGAAGAATGGATAGAAGATATGCAAGATTTAAAACAGCTAGTGGATAACGGAGAAGAACTTCAAAGTTACTTTTCTGATGCAAAAATGTACCGCGATGCTTTGCCACTTCGTACCAAAGGAGCTATTCCATCTTATTTTGATTTATATGTAGATGTACTGGATAAAGCAGGCGAACTGGCAAAAGTAACAGCCGTACTTGCTGAGAACGGGATTAGCATTACCAATTTGCAAATATTAGAAGCTCGTGAAGGGCTTTTAGGTGTACTGCGCATCAGCTTTCGAACCGAAAAGGATCGCATGCAAGCTAGTGGATGTCTAGAAAGTGTAGGGTATGAAACGTATGAAGCGCTGTAAACAGCACATAAAAAAGGCATCAGATTTTCTCTGACGTCTTTTTTGCTGTATAAAAGGTAATTTTTCTGGAAGTGATATCATGTATGTTGATACAGTAGAAAAAATGAATTACAAAGGAGAGGATGTACAGTGTTAGAGATATTTGCAGTGCAAATCAACACATTAGAAAATAGAAAAAGAACTGTACGAGTATATTTACCAAAAGATTATGAACAAACGGATACACAATATCCAGTTTTATATATGCAGGATGGTCAAAATGTGTTCGACGATAAAGAAGCAAGCTTTGGAGTGAGCTGGGGGTTAGGTGAGTTTTTAGACAAATATAATGTGCCGCTGATTGTAGTTGGTATTGATTGTAATCATGAATGGTATAATCGCTTTAATGAATACGGTCCTTGGGAAAGTAGAGAAATGGGACAAATTCTTCTTGATGAAGATATCAGTTTAGGGGGAGAAGGAAAAGCATATGTTGAGTTTCTTGTTCATGAACTAAAGCCCATGATTGATGCGCGCTATCGTACGCTAGTGAATGACACGGCGATTGCAGGAAGTTCTATGGGAGGATTGATTTCTACATATGCTGCTTGTGTGTATCCGCACATATTCAAAAGAGTTGCATCTCTTTCTTCAGCATACTGGTTTAATCAGGATGAATTAGAAGCGCTTATTCAAACAAGCGACTTATCTCCAATTCAAAGATTCTATTTGGATGTAGGAACAAATGAAGTGACAGCCAAGATTACACCGCAAATATATGTAGATTCCAGCAAGCGTGTTCATCAATTGCTGCGAAGTAAAATAGATTGTTCGTTTGAGATTATTGAAGGAGCTGCTCATAACGAAGCGGCTTGGCGTACACGTATTATGGATATTTTGGAGTATCTGTACATATAAAAAACAATTCTTGTGTTTTGGAAGAAATAAAGCAAAAGAACCGCTTGTCAGGTGCATGGTTTTACGCAGTACTTTGACAAACGGTTCTTTCTTCTACTTGTACATATTTTATTTCTCGGAAACATGCTCTATTTCTTGCAATCTCTCTAGAATTCTACGCTTTTTATACAACATGTGACCTGCCTCTGATATGTCTTCAATTGTTTTTCGATTGAGATAAGCGCCAAACAGCATACCAGCTATCGGTACAATTTGAAATAATTTCTTCCAACCGTAGTTATCTCGATAAACAGTAATTACCTCACGCCAAGATGCAATTTGCGATACACTATCTTGAGTGTCAGCGCGAGACGCAAAGTTTTGTAGCTCGTTCAAAATGGTTTGTTTCCCAACAATGTCTGAAGAAGCAAACTGCAGACATTTGACGATAAACAGTCTCTCTTGCTCATCTTCCGGATTATAGCCGTAACAAATAGCTACTTCCTGTAGCACGTTAAGTGACATACTCAATAGGGCAGGAATATCAATTGCTAATGTGAAAATACCACCAAGTCCGGTTGTAGCACCTTGTGCGGTAGCAATATTTTTTCGGTTTTTCATAATGTTTGTCGCAATACCATCCATCTCTCTTAACGGGAGATGCTGAATATCTACTAGGGTCATTACATTGCCAAATTTACGAATGGTAGCGTCGGTATTAATTAAGTATTTACTGCCTGTATGAATATAGCTGATTAGCTCCTCGATAACAAGGTTAATTTTGTTGTGAACGAATGCAGGTGTTAGTTTATCTAAAACAGTAAAGGGAATTTTGCCCCATTTTTCAAAAAACCAAAGGTCTTCTTGTTCCATTTCCCATTTGTTCACCTCGCTTAATGCCTCCAGTAATTGTTGTTTTGTCTCCATTTGGTTTAGCTCCTTTTTATAAATGTAAGGTTTTGTTAAAGTTCGTTGTTGATTTCCGTTACGGGGGCTCGCTTTTCCCGCAGGAGTCTCCCCCCTTTACTCGCATCAATAAGTGCCAATTATCAACATTAGGCTTTAACACAGCCAAATGTAAAATAGTGGGGGCATTACATTCATTATACCTAATTTTATTTTCAAGATGAGGGAGTTATATAAAAGTAAGCTGATTTTTGTGGGAGTTTACGTTGTTTATAAAGGAATTGTAAATAAATCAACGTTTTCTAATTTTATAATGTGTTGTGGTTGTAACAAAAACAACCAAACCCACTGAAAAACACATAAAACAAACTATTAACCTTTGATTCATATAGGTTTTACACCTGTTCTTTATAGTGAAGGTATGAGAATAAATGAAAAAAGGAGAGAGAAATATGAAAGTAAAAAAGAAACTTGTCACAGGATTTACTGCAGCAATGGTGTTTTCTATGTTAGTAGGATGCGGGACTAAGCAAGAACAAGCGGCTTCGAATGTTGAAGGTGGAAAACTCAGCGGGAATTTGACTGTATATACAGCAATCGAGGAAGAGTTGATTCCAAAGTACCTGGATTCTTTTAAAAAGCAGTATCCGGATGTGAAATTGAATATTGTACGTGATTCCACGGGTGTGATTACAGCCAAGCTATTAGCGGAAGGAAAGAATACACCTGCGGATGTTGTATGGGGGACCGCAGCATCTAGTCTATTAGCTTTAGAAGACAAAGATATGTTGCAGGGGTATTCTCCTAAAGGTGTAGAGAGAGTGGAAGCACCATTCAAGGATGATGATCAACCGGAAAAATGGGTAGGAAACACAGCGTTCATGACAGGAATTGCAGTAAACATAGCAGAGTTGAAAAAGAAACAACTGCCGATGCCAAATTCTTATGAAGACTTGATAAAGCCAGAGTATAAAGGGACTCTTGTTATGCCGCACCCTGCTTCTTCAGGTACAGGCTTCTTAACCGTAGCGGCTTGGCTGCAAATGATGGGAGAAGAAAAAGGTTGGGATTATATGAAAAAGCTTCATGAGAATATGGGTACATATACACACTCCGGCTCTAAGCCTGCCAAACTTGCATCGGCTGGTGAATATTCCGTTGGCGTTTCTATGGTATACAGTGGCGTAAAGGAAAAACAAAAGGGTGCTCCTGTTGAAGTTGTTCTTCCAAAAGAAGGCTTAGGTTGGGATGTAGAGGCAAATGCACTTATTAAAAAGAAAGAACAAAAGAACCGTAAGCTTGCGGAGGCGTTCTTAGATTGGGCTATTTCCGATGAAGTTATGAAGCAGTATTTTAATGCGAATGGCTTTGCCACCATTAAAAATGATTTTAAAGAACCCCAAGGATTTCCGGCAGATGTAACAAATAAATTATACGAGAAAAATGATTTGAAGTGGGCTGCTGAGAACCGAGATGAAATCTTAGCCAAGTGGGAAAAAGAGTTCGGACAAAAAGCTGAGCCTAAGCAATAAAGATAGAGAGGAAGAACAACGTTGAGTCAACCATATTTGTCTATTGAGCATGTTAACAAGCAATTTGGTCAGTTTACAGCATTAAAGGACATCTCTTTCGAGGTCGAAAAAAATGAATTTGTTTGTTTACTTGGCCCTAGTGGATGCGGCAAAACTACGCTGCTTCGTACTATTGCTGGCTTAGAAAAGCCTACGACAGGAAAAATTTATGTAGGAGGAAGAGACATCACAGCTTTGCCGCCCTCAAAGCGAAATTTTGGAATTGTGTTTCAATCTTATGCATTATTTCCTAATTTAACAGCTTTACAAAATATTGAGTTTGGATTGAAAGCGAAGAAGCTTCCTAAAAATGAAGTGCGAGAACGTGCACTAGAAAATTTGGGATTTGTTGACTTATTGCATGCTAAGGATAAATATCCAGCTCAAATGTCAGGAGGGCAGCAGCAGCGAGTAGCATTAGCTAGGGCGCTGGCGCTCTCTCCTGATTTCCTCCTATTAGATGAGCCTTTATCAGCACTGGATGCGAAGGTTCGGGAAAAGCTACGTTATGAGATACGGTCTATTCAGCAAAAGGTTGGTATCACAACCATCATGGTAACACATGACCAGGAAGAGGCGCTGACCATGGCGGATAAAATTGTTGTGATGAACAACGGAGAAATTGCACAGGTCGGCACACCACAGGAGATATATCACACGCCTGCTAATCCGTTTGTAGCAAACTTCATTGGATCAATTAACTTTTTTAAAGAAGGTTCAGATCAACACCTTTTGGCAATTAGACCTGAGCATATAAGAATAGATAAAGAGGATGGCATAAGTGTAGTTGTGGAGAACATTGAATTTAGAGGGCCTGTTTATCGAGCGCTTGTAAGGGTGCAGGAGGAATCATCTTTTTTGCATAATGAGCTGATAACTGTAGATGTGTCCGCAACACAACATATTCATCTTCACATCGGAATGAAACAAAGTATATCGTTTTCAAAGAACCATATGCTGTCGTACGAGGAGAAGGTGATGGTGTAATGGAGATGATTTCTAAACATGTAACAGTCACTTCGGGAAACAAAGTGAAGAAAATAGCTGGAAAGAATGAGTGGCTACAACGTCTTCTTATTCTCATCATGATTCTTTCGTTTTTGATTGTATTAATTCTCCCGCTGCTTCAGTTATTCATGCAAGCATTTTTCGGTGAGAACGGAAAGTTTATCGGGTTGCAAAACTTCCGTACGTATTTTACTACACCTTCATTGGTGCAGTCCTTACAAAACTCATTATTTGTTTCAGCAATGACGACTGTTGTTGCTGTAACACTCGCATTTTGCTATGCATATGCATTAGTGCGAACCAATATCCGCGGAAAAATATTATTTCGATATGCTGCCCTGTTGCCACTTTTTGCTCCGACGATGATGTACGGCATAGCGCTTATGTATTTATTCGGAAACCAAGGTTTAATTACACATGGACTTTTTAGAATGGTGCCTGGATGGCAAATAGACTTTTACGGACCAATTGGCATTATTATGGCGGAGGTTATTTATACTTTTCCGCAGGCTTTTCTAATTTTACTTGTTGCGCTGCAAGGTACGGATTATCGTCTGTATGAAGCTGCTGATACGCTTGGTGCCGGTATCATAAAAAAGATGGCTACAATTACGTTACCAAGTGTGAAATACGGATTGATGAGTGCCATATTTGTAGTATTTACGTTAAGTTTTACAGACTTTGGCGCTCCTAAAGTAGTCGGTGGACAATATAACGTGTTAGCAACGGACATATATAAGCAAGTTATAGGTCAACAAAATATGTCTATGGGCGCTACTGTAGGAATCCTTCTTTTATTGCCTGCGATACTGGCTTTTGCAATTGATCGAATTGCCCAACGAAAGCAAGCGGAATTTTTATCTTCTAAAGCCGTGCCATATATGACGAAAGAAAATCGACTGCGAGATTACATATACTTTGTATATTGCTCTACTATTACTGGGGCGCTCCTCCTCGTTGTAGGAGCTGTGTTTATGGCGGCGGTTGTAAAAGTATGGCCTTACAATATGAATTTCACGCTGGAGCATATTCACTTTAGTAGTTACACGGGAGATGGTTTTGCAGCTTATAAAAACAGCTTGCTTGTTGCTGCTGTCACTGCAGTAGTAGGAACGGTTGTTACTTTCGTATATGCATATGCAATTGAGAAAATAAGAAGCATGAATATATGGCGTCGTGCAGGCTATCTATTATCTGTCGTTCCGTTGGCGGTGCCTGGACTTGTTATTGGCTTAGGATATATCTTTTTCTTTAGTAATCCAGAAATTAATCTGTTTGGTATGCGCATATCAAATCCATTCCATTTCTTATACGGAACGGTCGCAATACTTGTACTAGCTAATGTTATTCATTTTTATTCAGTAGCTTTTGTAACAGCGACAACTGCGCTTAAAAAATTAGATAGAGAGTTTGAGCTCGTTTCAGAGTCTATGGGAGTGCCTTTTTATAAAACTTTATGGAAGATTACGATTCCCATGTGTTTGCCAGCAATTCTAGAAATGATGATGTACTTTTTTGTAAATGCGATGGTTACTATTTCAGCGGTTGTGTTTTTGTATTCTGCTGATTTTAAGCTAGCAGCTGTTTCCATCGTCAATATGGAGGACGCAGGTAACTTGGCTCCTGCAGCGGCGATGAGCATGTTGATATTAATTACAAATATTATAGTTCGTGTTGTATATGAACGCGGAACAAAAGCATTGCAGCAGCGTACCTTGCAATGGCAAAAACGATAGAAGGAGTGTTAGTTGATGAATAAGAAAATACAAGCTGTCATTTTAGATTGGGCAGGAACGACAATAGATTACGGATGCTTTGCTCCATTAGAGGTATTTGTAGACGTGTTTCGAAAAAGAGGAGTGCAGATTACGATTGAGGAAGCAAGGAGGCCAATGGGGCTTTTGAAAATTGATCACATTCGGGCACTTACTGAAATGCCGCGAATTAAACAAGAATGGAATCAGGTATTCAATTGCGACCCACAGGAAAGTGATATTCATGAAATGTATCATGATTTTGAAACAACGTTGTTTACCATTTTACCTCGCTATACGACTCCGGTGCCTGGTGCTGTAGAGATGGTTGCACGCTTGCGTGAGCGTGGTCTGAAAATTGGTTCTACAACAGGGTATACAAAAGAAATGATGGATATTGTTGTACCTGAAGCAAAAAAACAAGGATATAGCCCCGATTGCCTTGTAACACCGGATCAAGCCGGAGGTGGTCGCCCTTATCCGTGGATGAGTTATATGAACGCCATGAAGCTCGGGGTATATCCAATGAGCAGCATTGTAAAAGCTGGTGATACAGTTTCCGACATACAAGAAGGCAGAAATTCTGGTATGTGGACAGTAGGTGTTATTTGGGGGAGCAGTGAGCTTGGATTGACACAGGAAGAAGTAAATGCAATGGACCCTAAAGAACTTGCCGATAAAGCGGAGGCAGTACGGGAGCGTTTTATGGAGGCAGGTGCTCATTTTACAATTGATAGAATTGGAGATTTAGATCAAATTATTAATGTGATTGAGCAGCAGGAGCTGGCTTATATTTGAAAGGCGGAAATTTAAAATGAATCGAAAACACTACTTATTACTTACACCGGGTCCTTTGACAACCACACAGAGTGTTAAAGAGGTTATGCTTCAGGATTGGTGCACATGGGATGATGAATATAATAGTCTTGTTCAAAAGATTAGAGAGCGTCTGATATCTCTTGCTGTACAACCAGAAAAGAGAGAGTGGTATACGTCTGTTTTAATGCAAGGGAGCGGCACATTTACAGTGGAATCGGTAATCGGTTCTGTTATTCCAAACGATGGCAAGCTTCTTGTATGTATCAACGGTGCGTATGGGGAGCGTATCGCACAGATGGCAAACATACTTGGTATTCAAGTTGTGGTCAACAAGACAGATGAAAGAGAACCTATTCATATTAATGAAATAGAAGAGGCTTTAAAGGAGCATCAAGATATTACGCATGTGGCAATTGTACATTGTGAAACAACAACAGGTATATTAAACCCAGTGCAAGAAGTATGTGAACTTGCTAAGGCGTACAACAAAGTTACCATTGTAGATGCAATGAGTAGTTTTGGAGGCATTGAGATTGATATGGAAGCATGGAATATTGATTTTCTTATTAGCAGTGCCAATAAATGTATTCAAGGTATTCCGGGCTTTGGGTTTGTAATTGCAAGACGTAATGAATTGGAGAAATGTCAACGAAGAGCACGCTCATTGTCACTTGATTTATATGATCAATGGGAAACGATGGAGAATCAAAATGGAAAATGGCGCTTCACGTCTCCTACTCATGTAGTGCGCGCTTTTTATCAAGCATTGCTTGAGCTTGAAGAAGAAGGCGGTGTTCAAGCACGTCAAAGAAGGTATACCAACAATCAAAGAACATTAGTGAAGCGTATGTCTGAGCTGGGGTTTTACCCATTGCTACAGGACAAGTATCAATCGCCTATTATCACGTCCTTTTGTTACCCTGACGAATCTTTTGAATTTGCAGCGTTTTATCAAATGCTCAAAAAGCAAGGATTTGTTATTTATCCGGGAAAAATCTCGCAAGTGGATACATTCCGTATTGGTACCATTGGAGATGTGTATGAAGAGGATATGAAACAACTGCTGAATGCAATTCAAGAAGGTAAGGCAGAGAACGTAATGTAGAGGTGAAAGGATGTCTTTAGTGGGAGAGGAGCGCAAGCGAATAATTTTGGAACGGATAGATGGAAATGGAAGGGTCAGCGTTTCAGAGCTGGCTGAGGATTTTTCCGTTTCCACAGAAACAATCCGGCGTTACTTGGTAGATTTGGATAAAGAACAAAAACTGAAGAAAGTATATGGCGGGGCTGTTAAAATCCATTCTACTTCTTTTGTGGAACCTGCCATGTTTGAACGAGAAGTGTTGCGTGCACAAGAGAAAAAGCGAATTGCACATAAGGCAGCGACTTTCGTTAATGATGGTGATGTCATTGTCATTGATGAAGGAAGTACGCCTTTGCAAATGATTCCGTATCTTGTTTATCGTAAAAGGTTAACGATTGTTACAAATTCATTTCCACTAGTAACAAGACTGATTTCTGCTATCAATACAAAATCATTCGACGGTGAGGTATTATTTATCGGTGGGAAGGTCAATTCTAAGCACGCTCGTGCAACAGGACCCATCTCTCAACAAATGATAAGTCAATTTCATTTTGATAAGGCTTTTATTTCAGTAGATGCGGTATTACCTAGTTTTGGTATATCGAGCGTAGAGCTTGAAAAGGCCAAGCTGTCTGAAGTGATGATTAAGCAGGCGAAGCAGGTCTTTGTTTTGGCTGACCACTCAAAAATGGGATTAAAGGGAAACTATAGAATTACGAGCTTACAAAAGGTAGATGTTCTAATTTCAGACAAGGATATACCGAAAAACTGGCATGCGGATTTAGAACGAGCGGAAGTTCAGTGGATTACGTGTTGAAATGGTAAAAGCTTCCCCGTAGAAATACATGGTATTCTATGGGGAGTTTTTGAAGCTTAGTTCATATGAAAAAACTCATGTGGACTTTCAATATCATACATGCTTTCTGATTTTCCTGTATCCTTTATTACTGTATAGGCACTAAACAATTCAATACAACATAGAAGCAACATAATGAGTATTGCTGTCATATGTATTCCTCCTTTATTAAATGACTGACTTAGCGCAACTATAATGTATGAAACGCGTTTCAATGCAAGCAGTAATTTAAATGTTGAGGAGAAATGATATTGAATACAGATTATAAATAAAAGGCTCTGTTAAAGTTTGTTGTTGATTTCCGTTACGGGGGTTCACTTTCCACGGGCGGTCAGGGAGCTTTCTCAGCGCTATGCGCCTGCGGAGTCTCACCCCCTTCACTTCAACCAACAAGTGCAAATGGTTAACATTGGACTTTAACACAGCCAAATAAAAAAGGAATGGTACACCCATTCCTTTTTTACTATCATTGAGTTGTTTGAGGCGTATTCGGAATCGTACCTCTATTGCCAGGATCAGTTGTGTTTGGTGGCGTTGTTATAACTTCATCGTTTCCAGCATCTCCCGCATTTTCATCGTCTTCGTTGTCTTTATTTTTATCTTTCTCTTTATCTTTTTCTTCTTTATCTTTTTTATCTTTCTCTTCTTGCTCCTTCTTCAAGCGTTCCTCCTCTTCTTTACGGGCTTTTTCCTCTTCTTCTTTACGTGCTTTCTCTTCTTCCTGCTTCTTACGTTCTGCTTCTCTCCGTTCTTCTTCAAGCTTCTCACGTTTTTCAATCTGCTTTCTCAGTTCTTTTTCAATAACAGGCAGATCAAATTTCTTTTCCGGCAGCACTTTGGCAGAGCGAGAAACAATTTCCCTAAAAATCACGGCCGATGTACTACCACTTGAAGATGATAAATAATGTGAAGCATCTGTGTTTTCATAACCAAGCCAAACAGCGCCTACCACTTGCGGTGTATATCCAACAAACCAATGGTCCTTCGCGCCGTCTATACCTTTAATCGGAAGCTGCGTCGTACCTGTTTTACCAGCAATTTCACGGCCGCTGATACGCGCTTTTACCCCTGTTCCTTCAGTGACAACACCGCGCATCATGTATGTTAGCTTTTGAGCGGTTTCAGAGCTCACAACCTTTGTTGATTTTTTCTTCCATTTGGCGATTACTTGACCGTCAGTATCTTCAATACGTGTGATTGCGTGTGCTTCCATCATCGTTCCGTCATTCGGGAAGGCAGAGAAGGCTTGTGCCATTGCCAAAGGCGATGTACCATGTACCATGCCTCCAAGGGAAAGGGCTGGATTATAGTCTTCTTCATCCAATTTAATTCCAAATCGCTTTACAGTATCAGTGGTATATTTTGTTCCTAGCTTTTGGAATAACCAAACAGCAGGTACGTTATAGGATTCAATTAACGCATCGTACATTGTAACCTCGCCGCGGAACCTTTTATCGTAGTTCAGGGGCTGATAACCATTAATATTAAGCGGTCTGTCTTCTAGCTCGTCGAATACATCATAGCCCTTCTCAATAGCTGGCGCATATACAGCCAATGGCTTCATCGTCGAGCCTGGCTGGCGAGTGAGTTGTGTAGCATAGTTAAACTGTCTAAACTGATATTCACCGCGCCCGCCAATCAGGGCTTGAATACCACCTGTTTCAGGGTTGATAAATACCGCACTACTTTGAATGAGTTGATCTTTGGCGCTCCTTGGAAAGAGGGCGGTATTTTTATACACAGCTTCAGCAGCCTCTTGCATAGTTGTATTCAATTCCGTGTAAATATGAAGACCACCGGAAAGCACCTCATTCGCAGATAAGTCATACTTTTTAATTGCTTCATCAATAATATGGTTTAAATAGTGCGGATACGTACCGGTATAATTATTTTCTCGTTTATCGGTTAATACAATGTTTTCCGCTTTTGCAGCTGCAAATTGGTTATCTGTAATGTAGCCTTCTTGCTTCATTAAGCTTAAAACAACATCCCGGCGTTCCTTAGACTTCTGCGGGTTTTTAAAAGGTGATAACGCGGATGGCGCTTTAATTAAGCCCGCTAATGTAGCGCACTCATTTAGCGTCAGGTCTTTAGCATCTTTACCAAAATAGGTTTGTGCCGCACGCTGAATACCCCATGCACCCTCACCAAAATAGATTTGGTTCAAATAACGCTCAATGATTTGATCTTTGGAGTATGTGCGTTCAATTTTCTTAGCTAATACAAACTCTTGTAGCTTTCTAGTATACGTACGCTCCTGTGATAAAAAGGCATTTTTTGCAAGCTGTTGTGTAATCGTACTGCCGCCTGCAACAATTTCGCCGCTCACCGTGTTTTGAATAAATGCTTTCGCTATACCAAAATAATTGACACCACCGTGCTTATAAAAGCGCTGGTCCTCCGTAGATATGACCGCATGAACCATATCTTTTGGTATGTCCTTTAATGTAACACCCTCAATATTTGTAGCTGAAACTTCACTTGCTACTTTTCCGTTTTGATCATAAATAATTGTTGGTTGCGGCGCTGGTGTGTCCAGCTTACTTACATTACTCTTCCAAATAAAAATATTAAAAACGAGTACGCCAAGCAAAATAACCGCAATACCTGTTGCGCCAATTTTCCACAACAGGCTTTTAGACAAGGCCAGCTTCTTTTTTTCTTTGGCCTGTTGTTGGCGTCTTTCCATTCTCCCCATACTTGGCACCACCTTTTTATTTCGTTATGTCAGGATAAAAATCCCTATAATGAATAGCGTGTTTAAAATAGCAGAAATCTATCCCTTTGTAAAGAGACAAGTATAAATGTTAAAAATCTGTGAACGTTACCATATGAAACTCATCTTGCGTGCAATTCATTGTATAATGATAGGTATAGAGAGAAAAAGGCTCCTTGGGAGAAATTTGGGGTAACTAAGGAGGAAACATGATACAAAAGGCTTTTCAGTCATTTCGAAAGCAGCTGTATTATATTTTTGGGATTCTTTTAATTGGCTGGTTGTGTACACCGTATGCAGATCATTTTCTAGGTTTAGGTGTAGGACTTGTTGTGAGTATGTATTGTGGTTGGATGCTTGGTCGTCGTATTGAAAAAATGGGCGAGCATATTGTTCTGAGTAAAAAGCTTCCATCGCTTGGTGCAGTGAATCGATTTGCCGCAGCAGTTTTAGGCGCTCTTTTCTTGTATGAAATTGAACACCAAATGGTGATGTGGGCTTTTGCGACAGGTATTTTGGGTGGTTACTTCTTATTAGTTATTAATTTGGGATACTATAGCGCTTATTATAAAGAGGAGAAGGAACTATATAAGTACAAATAAAAAATCAACATTCTTTTTAGAGTGGGAAGAAGAGCGGGAGATGTGTGGCTGCGACCAGTGCCTAAGATGAGCACGTACCAAGTAAGACCATAGATACCTTACAAGTCGTCCTTGCCCTTCCGCTTTTTTATTGTATATGTTGAAAAAACTAAATGAACTTATATACAAGGGAAAGTTTGATTCTAGTGAGAAATTTCTATGAAAATATGCTAGAATAATTACGTGGCATTTACATCTGAAAGGAAGATTCGAATGTAAAATAAATCGTTTCTAAGTCCATACTACATGAACAAGGAGAAGCGATTTAATTGGATATATGCGACAGGACAAGGTTAATGATAAGCCTTACTGCACTGTTGTTGTTACAATTGATATTTTTGGCGGTTGTTACACTCGATGTAAACAATCCGCCGCGTGTACAAATGAAAACAGGAACGACATTAGCAATGTCATCTGTAATCGTAAATAAAAAACACTAAGCCGTTAGCGGTTTAGTGTTTTTTTATTGGCAAACATAGGCCCTATACACTATGATGATATGCAAAATCACATGATTGAGGTGAATGATCATGCACGGAGAGATTTTCCGTAGAAGAACACCGGAAGAGTATTTAGAAGAACTTGCTCGGCAGCAGCGTGGCAAGCTTAAGGTATATATTGGCGCTGCGCCCGGTGTGGGAAAAACATATAAAATGCTTCAGGATGCACAGGATTTAAAAAAAGAAGGCATCGACGTTGTCGTAGGTCTCGTTGAGACGCATGGGCGCACTGATACAGATGCACAGCTGGGCGAATTGGTAGTATTTCCTATGAAAGAGATTACCTATAAGGGAAAAATCTTTTATGAAGTAGACACAGAAGGAATTATAAAGCGTGCGCCTCAGGTGGTACTTATTGATGAGCTTGCCCATACCAATGCACCAGGCTCTAAGCATCATAAAAGATACATGGATGTCGAAGAGATTTTAGAGGCTGGTATTGATGTATGTTCCGCTATGAATATCCAGCATTTGGAGAGTGTGCACGATATTGTCCAGCAAATTACGGGTGTGGCTGTTCGAGAGCGTGTTCCAGATTCCGTGCTGCAAAAAGCCAATGAAATTCAGTTAATTGATGTAACGCCGGAGATGCTTCAGAAACGGTTAGTGGAAGGGAAGATTTATCGGCAGGAAAAGATTCAACAAAGTCTACAAAATTTTTTCACGATAACGAATTTAGGTGCGCTACGTGAACTCGCTTTGCGAGAGGTGGCTGATGATGTTGACGAAAAAATTGTATCCCCACAGGAGGATGAAACATGGTCTATCGGTATTAAAGAACGTATTCTAGTATGCGTGCAATACGGTTCAACTGCCGAAAGGTTAATCCGAAGAGGAGCGCGTATGGCAAGCAGGTTGAATGCAGATTTATATGTGCTGAATGTAAGAGCAGATAGCGGTGATTTCAACTCTCCAGCTCGAAATCAGATACTGGCGGAGTGGGAATCTTTAACACATCAATTTGGTGCAGAGTTTATTGTGGAGCCTGCGAGTGGAAGAAAGCCAGCAGATGTCATCATTGATGTTGCGAGCACATATAAGATTACGCAAGTACTTCTCGGTCAATCAGCGCGTACAAGATGGGAGGAAATAACAAAAGGCTCCATCGTCAATGTAATTATGCGAAAAACAAAAAATATTGATATTCACATCGTAGCCGATAGCGGCAAATAGATAAGTGAGGATTAATTTTTTAATATACAAGCGGTAATGAAACAAAAGTGAGAGAATATCTTGATCTTGCGTTTTGTTTACAGTCTTACTTAGCATTCTCCGTAAGTTCTGACCGTTATTATACACTGCCTGTTCTTCTCTCCCATCTAAAAGAATTTCGTTTTTTCTATTTGTGCTTATATAGAACTTGTCGATTTTTCTTGATTTACTTTTGAAAATGATAGGCGTAATATGACTTTCATAGTTTGAATGACATCATGCTGAATCCACTTGGAGCGGGGGAACCATATATGTGCGTGTGCACTTGGGGTGAATCCTTAGTAAGGTAGGGCTACTCTCATATCCCGAACCCGACAGCTAACCTCGTAAGCGTGTTGAGAGGATGGTGGAAAGAATGATTCTACGTTGCCATTCCGGATAAAAGTGAGACTTTAAGTAAAGGGCTTCATTTGTAACAAAAAGAAGGGTTAATCTACTGTCTGAATAAGGAAGATTTCAGCTTCTAAATCGGATGCAGACCTTTTGAGGGGTGTATATAAGCCTTTTGATGTTAAGCATGCGAAAGAAGTCCCTTTTTTGCGTTTTTATTTTTACTTAAGGAGGAGCTTTTATGTGGGAAAATCAAGAGCTTGTATTGGTGTGCGTAGGGGATGAGGAAAAGGTAGCTTGTCTGCATAGCTTGATAGGACATCGAACTTTAATCATTGTTACAGTGCATGAAATGATTGCATGGACTGCAAGGGAACTTGGATTTCAGTGTATTATTCGTTCTACGCAGAATCCGCAAGCTCTCTTGCCGATTGCGGAAAGTGTTTCTAAAGCGATAGTACTTAGTGATACGTTGCCAACAATCAGTTTTTTTACGGAACTAATCCGCTTCAACTTAAATGTTCCGATTACTGTCGTGACTCGGAATAAGCAATATCCTGTTCAACTTTATAAAACAATGGGAGCAAAGTATGTGGTTTATACGAATTGTGACAATATGAAACCATTTGTTTCCTAAAGAAGATAAAGTGAATGGGGAGGAACCCGTATGAGACATCTGCCAGGACTTTTATTATATAGGGATCTTGTGAAAAGGTGGGCTCTGACCTACGAAAGAGTGCGGGAACTGGCAGAAAGCAAAGGTGATTTCCCGAAGCCTTATATGTTTTTGTATGAAGAGAATGTACCTGTATACCTTGAGAAAGAAATTGTAGAATACGAGAAAAATCATTCTGAGCTTGTATGCAGCAGTTTCCGAGGCAGGAGCATTCATATCCTCGGTCCGTATTTTGAGTAGAAGTTTATCAATCAAATAAAGCAAGAAATATATAATATAAGCGTTTTAATATAAAAAGTTTGTTTTTTATAAAAAAACCTCTTTACATGTAGTTTTTACAGGAGTATATTTACTTTCATAAGTCACAACTAAATTTTACCGAAGCAACCTTTAATCGCTGAGTCCATTAGGAGCGGGGGAACCAACTTTGTGCGCAAGCACTTGGGGTGAATCCTTCTTTAGTGAAGGTAGGGCTACTCTCAAAGCCCGAATCCGACAGCTAACCTCGTAAGCGTTTCGGGAGGGGGTATACTTTCGTGTTGCCTAAAAAGAGCACTGAGTAACCTCTCAGTGCTTTTTTGTGCATTTTTAATGGTAAAATTTGTAAATTAGGAGGGGTGTCATGTTAGATGTAATGATGGTAGGTGCGTTTATTCTGCTGACTGCATCTATGGCAGGGTTAGCAAAGTGGTCTGATAATGTAGTGAAGGAAGGGAACAAGCAATGATCGTACTGTTAGGAATCGTTGCGGTAGTTACGGTGTACTTAGTATATGCATTACTCAATCCAGAGAAGTTTTAAGTGAGGAGAGACAAATATCATGGCTTGGATAGCAGTCAGTATCACTATTGGACTATTTATTTTATTAGCAAAACCGATGGGGGCTTATTTAGAAAAAGCATTTCAGGGAGACTCGAAATTAGAAAAGATTTTCGGCTCTGTTGAAAAAATTATTTTTAAGATTGCAGGTATTAAGCCCTACAATCAAAACTGGAAGCAATATGCTTTGGCGTTAGTTTTGACAAATAGTTTGATGATTGTGTTTGTGTATTTAATATTCCGATTGCAAGGCGTACTGCCATTGAATCCAAGCAACATTCCGGGTATGGAACCAACGCTTGCTTTTAACACAGCAATCAGCTTTATGACAAACACAAACTTGCAGCACTACAGCGGAGAAACCGGCCTGTCTTACTTATCTCAAATGCTTGGTATCACATTTATGATGTTTGCTGCACCTGCTACAACATTAGCGATTGCAATTGCTTTCATTCGTAGCTTAGCAGGTAAGAAATTAGGAAACTTCTTCGTTGATTTTACTAGAGCCATTACACGTTTACTTCTTCCATTAAGCTTTGTCGCAGCGTTGATTTTTGTGTTGCTAGGAGTGCCGCAAACATTAGAACCTGCAGCAGTAGCTAACACGGTTGAAGGAGCAAAACAATTAATTGCGCGTGGTCCTGTAGCCTCGTTACTTTCAATTAAAGAGCTTGGGAATAACGGTGGTGGATTTTTTGGAGTCAACTCCGCACATCCTTTTGAAAATCCAAATATGATTAGCAATATCTTGCAAATGATTCTTATGATGCTTTTACCGACTGCCCTGCCTTTTACATACGGCAGAATGGTAGGAAATAAAAAGCAGGGACGTATTCTATTCGTTTCCATGCTGATGTTGTTCTTGATTGGTTTCGGCACAATTGCCACTACAGAGCTACAAGGTAATCCGGCATTGAACCAGCTGGGCATTCAATATGACGAAGGTAATATGGAAGGAAAAGAAGTCCGCTTCGGAACGGTATGGTCCGCCTTATATGCAACGGTTACAACCGCTTCAGAGACAGGGGGCGTTAATACAATGCATGATACATTAACACCAATTGGCGGTATGGTTCCTCTTATAAATATGCTGTTAAATACAGTATTTGGCGGTGTGGGAGCAGGGTTTATCAACGTCATTATGTATGCGATGATAGCCGTATTTATTTCCGGTTTAATGGTGGGTCGTACACCTGAGTTTTTAGGAAAGAAATTGGAAGGAAAAGAAATGAAGCTCATAGCGGTGACACTTTTGTTCCAACCACTTCTCATATTGGGAGCTTCAGCAATCGCCTTTTCTACAGAATTAGGAATGGGAGCCATTTCAAACTCCGGCTTTCACGGAATTACACAAGTCATCTATGAATACACTTCATCCGCCGCGAATAACGGATCGGGGTTTGAAGGATTAGGAGATAATACGCCATTTTGGAATATTTCAACTGGCCTTGTGATGTATTTGGGACGTTATTTTGGGTTAGTCACAATGCTTGCGGTCGCAGCATCTTTAAAAGAAAAGACTTTGGCACCGGAAACAGTTGGGACGTTTCGTACAGATAATGGTTTATTCGGTGGTATTTTTGTAGGAACAATTTTCCTTGTAGGTGCTTTGACATTTTTCCCAATTTTAGTTTTAGGACCAATTGCTGAATTTCTCACTTTGAAGTGATGGAGGATAGAACATGAGTAAATCATCTGCATTTATAAAAGAAAAACATGAACAGACATCTTCTTCTTTACGGTTAGTGGAAGATGAAGGAATCCGAAAAGCAAAGACAATGGATTCCGATATTGTGAAAACAGCCATAAAGCAATCGTTTACTAAACTTGATCCGAGAGTGATGGTAAAGAATCCAATTATGTTCATTGTAGAAATTGGCTTTTGTGTTACCCTAGTGCTGTCGTTCCTACCCAGTGAAAATCTGCCGGGTTGGTTTAACATCACTGTATCTATGATTCTATTATTTACAGTTTTGTTTGCGAATTTTGCAGAAGCGTTGGCAGAAGGACGTGGGAAGGCACAAGCTGATTCATTAAAGCAATCCAAACAAGATATTTGGGCAAATCTTATAAAAAATGACAAAGTGATGAAGGTAGCAGCAACAGAGCTTCGTAAAGGAGACATTGTCGTTGTAAAGCAAGGAGAAATGATTCCCAGTGACGGAGAAGTAATTAAAGGCTTGGCATCTGTTGATGAGTCAGCTATTACAGGCGAGTCCGCACCTGTGCTAAAAGAAGCAGGAGGCGATTTTAGCTCTGTAACAGGTGGAACTCTTGTTGTCAGCGATGAGATTACGATTCGTATCACTAGTAATCCAGGCGAGTCCTTCCTGGACAAAATGATTGCGCTTGTAGAAGGAGCAAAAAGACAAAAAACCCCGAATGAAATTGCACTCAATACAGTTTTGTTCAGTTTAACATTAGTATTTCTATTGGTGATCGTAACGCTTCCAGTGTTCACAAATTATCTGGGCTTCTCAATTGATACAGCCGTTCTTGTCGCGCTTCTTGTATGTTTAATTCCAACCACAATCGGAGGGTTATTGTCAGCCATCGGAATTGCAGGGATGGATCGTGTGACGAAATTTAACGTGTTGGCTATGTCAGGAAAAGCGGTTGAAGCTGCTGGAGATATTAATACAATTATTTTGGATAAAACGGGAACGATTACATTTGGAAATCGAATGGCCCATACGTTGATTGCTGTATCAGGAGAAACAGTAGAAGAGCTTGCGTATTGGGCTGGAATAAGCTCTTGTATGGATGAAACACCGGAGGGCCGATCTGTTGTAGAATATATAAACAATAAAGGGTGGTTTAGTAACGGGACAATAGAAGGTGAATTTATTCCGTTTAAAGCTGAAACACGTATGAGTGGTATGGATTTACATGACGGAACGAAGGTGCGCAAAGGTGCTGTCAACGCAGTTATCAATTGGGTGATGCAGCAAGGAGGAAACATTCCTCTAGATCTTTCCAAACGAGCAGATTTAATTGCGAAGGAAGGCGGAACACCGTTAGCTGTAGCTGTAAACAATAAAATTTATGGATTGATTTATCTAAAAGATACAGTGAAACCAGGTATGCGTGAGCGTTTTGAGGAGCTTCGTCGTATGGGTATTAAAACGGTAATGTGTACAGGAGACAATCCGCTGACAGCGGCCACGATTGCAAAGGAAGCTGGCGTAGATGAATTTATTGCCGAATGTAAACCAGAGGACAAAATAGCTGTCATTAAAGCAGAGCAAGCGAAAGGAAAGCTAGTGGCCATGACTGGTGATGGTACAAATGACGCACCGGCTCTGGCCCAAGCCGATGTAGGTCTTGCGATGAACAGCGGGACGTCAGCAGCAAAAGAAGCGGCGAATATGATTGACTTAGATTCAAACCCAACCAAAATTATTGAAGTTGTAGCTATTGGTAAGCAGTTGCTTATGACACGCGGAGCTTTGACAACATTCAGTATTGCGAACGATGTGGCAAAATATTTTGCAATTATCCCAGCCATGTTTACAGCAGCTATCCCGCAAATGGAGATGCTGAATGTAATGGGATTGCATTCCCCCTTATCTGCAATTTTATCGGCATTAATCTTCAATGCTATTATCATTCCATTGCTCATTCCGTTAGCAATGAAGGGTGTATCGTATAAGCCAATGAGCTCCAATGCATTGTTAAGCCGTAATTTGTTCATTTACGGATTTGGCGGTATGATTGTTCCGTTTATTGGTATAAAGGTCATTGATGTATTCGTAGGATTATTCGTATAGAGGAGAAGTGAGCCATGAAAACCAAACAGAGTATACTAGCACCCGTCATTCGGCTAACAGCAACAACTGTTGTATTATGTGGTCTTGTATATCCCGCTTTAGTAACAGTAGTCGCACAAGTGACAATGCCCGATAGAGCGGACGGTAGTTTGATCTATAATGATCAAAATGAAGTAATCGGTTCTGCATTAATAGGTCAAAACTTTAAAGAACCACGCTATTTTCAAGGACGTGTATCTAGTATTGCATATAAGTCTGAAGCATCCGGCAGTAATAACTATGCACCATCAAACCCTGAGTTGCTGACAAGAACAGAAGAGTCGCTGAAGCAGTGGGAAGAAAATAATCCGACAGTTCCTGTTTCGCAAGTACCGATTGATTTAGTGACAAACTCTGGATCTGGTCTCGATCCACATATCAGCCCGGCAGCTGCGAGAGCACAAATTGATCGAGTTGCGAAGTATACAGGGTTGACTAAAGCAGAGCTTCAGGATTTGATACAAGAACAAACTGAGCCGCTGGAGTTAGGCCTATTTGGAACAGAAAAGGTAAATGTGTTGAAATTAAATATAGCACTTCAAAAGTTAATGAAATAAAAAAATCCTCCGCTTGTCGGAGGATTTTCTATAAAGGAGGCAGATGATGAAGCTACAAATAGAAGGAACAAAAGATCTGAAGCTATTTCAAACGGTACAGGTCAAAGAATGTGAAGATTTATTCATCATAACAGGTTTTAAATTGGAACGAACATATCAGCAAAGTGTCATTGTTCCAAAAGCGACTTGTGTTGTCCTCACGCAAATACAGAAAGAAGCAAATGGCTATCGAATTGGTGATCCTTGTTTATATGCAATTGACCAAATCAAATTTTAAAGAGTTTCTTCTATATAATATATGCACCACTAAAAAAGAGGGCGTCCCATCATTTGGGAACACCCTCTTTTCATATTTTGAAACGTATGCGGATAACGCCTGACTTTTTTAAGGAATCATATAAAATTACAAGAGATGGGCCAAGGAACAATCCGATAAACCCCAATAGCTTAAAGCCTACGTATAAGCTGACAAGCGCAGCCAAGGGAGAAATCCCCATGCTTTTTGAATAAACTTTAGGTTCAATAATGCGGCGTACGACGGTAATAACACCAAATAAAACGAGAAGTCCTATTCCTAGTGTTTGATTTCCCTGCAAAATTGCAACTGTAGCCCAGGGAACAAGTACAGAACCTGTACCTAGAATAGGTAAAATATCTACAATTACGATAAGCAGGGAGAGTAAAGCTGTGTACGGGACATTAAGAAGCCACAACCCTACATAAGCCATCGTAAATGTCAGTAGGCTTAAAAACAATTGGGCTTTAATAAAGCCAATACCTGCGCCGCTCAATTGCTCTGCCACCAGGTGAAATTTTTCTCGCGATTCCAATGTCATATACGATTCCAATTTATCTTTGAGACGTGGAAGCTCTAAGCTAATCAAGAATAATGCAATGAGATAAATTAAAAATTCTAATAAAAATCCCGGTACAACAGCAACAAATCCGATTGTTCCAGAAATTAGATTTTTAGCCAGTAGATCTAACGAATTTACACTATTTTCTAGCGCACGCTCTATAGAAGAAAGTACTTCAGTCGGCAATGTTTCCGAATACTTGTGCCAACTGTTGATCATGGGCAACACAGTTGTATAATAAAACTCTTTCGCAAAGCCAGGTGCTTTGTGAGAAAGAGAAACAACTTGTTGAAAAATTGTATGAATCATAAAATAGCCAATGAGTGTGAGTGTAGCCAAATACAATAAAAACGCTGTTAAAACAGCATATAACCTCGGAAATCGTCCATGCTTTTGCAGACGGGATACAATCCCCTCTAACAAAATGGCAGTTAATAAAGCGAAAATAACCGGCAAGCTATATGGAATCAAAAAGATTATTATAATAGTGAATAGACTGACAAGCAACCACTTCTTCCACATGAAAAAACTCTCCTCTCCTGTTCAACGCACTGTTCCGCTTTACGGAAAATGAGATGTATCTTTATTATAAAGCAATATACTAAATTCCTCTATGTACGACGTGAAAATATTATTACCAAGTGCCGGAGTATTTGAAGCAATTTTGTTCTCATTTTTACGCTCTAGCTTTATCTATATAACATAATCATTAGTTTTTTTATTAAGATGCAAAGATATAAATTTACAGTAAATTTTTTCTGCAAAATGTTATATTACTGAAAATAGTACATATATTTTTAAGAAACATGAGTATCGATTTTTAAAATGTATGCATGATTTGTTGCGTAACTGTCACGTTTGACTGTACAGTTTTGTGTGTGATAACATATAATTACTATTATAATAGGGGGCGAATATGTTGGGAACGGATACCGAATCGGAGAGTTGGCTGAAATTGCCCATGTTTCAAAACGAACCATTGATTATTATACGAATTTAGGACTTTTGACCGCACATCGATCAGATTCTAATTATCGTTATTATGATAAAAATGCAGTTGAAACCTTGCATTTCATTGAACAATGCAAAAAGATGCACATGCCACTTAGTGATATTAAGCAGCTGCTTGCGCGTAAGCATACAGCAATTGATACAAGTCAATCTGTGGCTACACATGTGGATGAGGTCACACGGCATATTCAAGAATTGGAACAGGAGTTGGCACATTTAAAGCCGCTGCTGGATGAGTTAACAAATGAACAGCGTGAAACGATGATGAAGTATGTATCAGGTCGCGCGACAAATTTAATGCAAACGTTGCTTTTGTTTTTAGGATAGTAGTAGATGAGAGGATAACCATTACAGGAGGTGGATACCTTAGTTCATTGGACTAAGGGGATTGCTTGGACATATTTAATTTAGTCATGGTAGCGTTTTTAATTGCTCTTACAGGTTTTTTCGTTGCGGCAGAGTTCGCGATTGTGAAAGTGCGAAGCAGCCGGATTGATCAACTTGTAACAGAGGGAAAACGAGGTGCTTTATCAGCTAAAAAGGTAACTACGCATTTGGATGAATATTTATCAGCGTGTCAGCTTGGAATTACGGTGACAGCGCTGGGGCTTGGATGGCTTGGCGAACCTACGCTTCATCATATGTTGGAACCTTTGATGGAGAAATTGAACTTGCCTGCGGCGGTAGCGAGTACACTTGCTTTTGTTGTTGCCTTCGCATTTATTACCTTCTTGCATGTTGTAGTGGGAGAGCTTGCTCCTAAAACAGTTGCAATTCAAAAGGCAGAACAAGTTACAATGTTAGTTGCTAAGCCACTGATGTTTTTTTATAAACTTGCGTATCCTTTTATCTGGACGTTAAACGGCTCAGCTCGTTTTATTACCGGACTATTTGGTCTTAAACCCGCTTCCGAGCATGAGGCAGCTCACTCTGAAGATGAACTTCGCTTAATTCTTTCTGAAAGCTATGAGAGTGGCGAAATTAATCAAACGGAGTTTAAGTATGTTAACAACATATTTGAGTTTGATAATCGAATTGCTAAAGAGATTATGGTGCCTCGTACAGAGATTATTGGTTTGTATGAAGAAGATTCTGCAGAAGACCATATGAAAATTATTCAAAGTGAAAAGTATACAAGATATCCGATATTTGGTGAAGATAAAGACGATATTATCGGAATGGTCAATGTAAAGGATGTATTTATTCGTTATATGAACGGTGATAGCGATGAACTTCCTCCCATTCGAGAATATATGCGTCCCGTCATTGAGGTTATGGAAACTATCGCCATTCATGATTTGCTTTTACAAATGCAAAAAAAGCGCATTCCGATGGCAATTCTTTATGATGAATACGGTGGAACGGCCGGCCTTGTTACACTTGAAGATATTTTAGAAGAAATTGTCGGCGAAATTCGAGACGAGTATGATGAAGATGAACATCCGCCAATTCAACATATCAGTGAGTATCATAAAATTGTTGATGGCAAGGTGCTGGTAAGCGATATTAATGATTTATTCGGTCTTCACATGGATGAAGAAATCGTTGATACTGTTGGTGGCTGGATTATGATGCAAAATCATGAAATTGAAGAAGGTATCTCCGTAGAAGCGGATGGTTATGAATTCAAGGTTCTTGCTAAGGATTCCCATCAAATTAAACGAGTAGAAATTCGTAAGATTATGAGCGAAGAGCAAGCGGCGACTGTATAGTCGTCGTTTTTATATTTTAATATAATAAAAATGTTTTGGTTTTATTTTCTAAAACGATAACCAGTGTATATATTTTTGCAATATATAAACTGGTAAGAAAGAACGAATCGTTTTATATATCTAGTCTTATATACAAGTCTGTAAGGTTAAAAAATACTGTCTCTTCTGAATAAAAAGACTTTATTTTTCTTTGTGTTAGCGCTTTCAATATGTGTCAGAGAATGGTAGTATAAACATGTGAGATAAATACTATGTTAATAGAGTAAAAAAAGTATATGTAGTGTATGAAGGAGATGTTGAAATTATGCGTATTGGGGTACCTGCAGAAATTAAAAACAATGAAAATCGTGTAGCAATGACACCAGCGGGCGTTGTTCACTTAATCAGAAATGGACACGAAGTATATATTGAAGCTGGAGCAGGAATAGGTTCTGGTTTTACAGATGAGCAGTACGTAGCAGCGGGTGCTACAATTGTTGCAACGGCTGCCGAAGCTTGGGCTATGGATATGGTTATGAAAGTAAAAGAACCAATTGCAAGTGAATACGGCTACTTCCGTGAAGGGCTAATTTTGTTTACATATCTACACCTTGCGCCAGAGCCTGCTTTAACAAAGGCTTTAATTGAGAAGAAAGTTACAGCGATTGCTTATGAAACTGTACAAGCATCCAATGGAACATTGCCTTTATTAACACCAATGAGTGAAGTAGCAGGACGTATGTCTGCGCAAATTGGTGCACAATTTTTAGAGAAGCCTGAAGGCGGGAAAGGTATTCTTCTTGGTGGTGTACCAGGCGTTAACCGCGGTAAAGTAACCATTATCGGCGGTGGTGTAGCAGGTACAAATGCTGCGAAAGTAGCTATTGGATTAGGAGCTGAGGTAACAATTATTGACTTAAATCCAGACCGTTTACGTCAATTGGATGATATTTTTGGTCATCAAGTAACAACATTAATCTCCAACCCTTATAATATTGCAGAAGCAGTAAAGACATCTGACCTTGTGATTGGTGCAGTTCTTATTCCGGGTGCTAAAGCGCCGAAGCTTGTAACAGAAGAAATGATTCAATCAATGGAGCCGGGCTCTGTAGTAGTGGATATCGCTATTGACCAAGGTGGTATTTTTGAAACAACAGATCGCATTACAACACATGATGAGCCAACATATGTGAAGCATGGTGTTGTTCACTATGCAGTTGCGAATATGCCGGGCGCTGTACCTCGTACATCTACAATCGCATTAACAAACGTAACTGTACCATATGCTGTACAAATTGCTAACAAAGGCTACGAGAGAGCTTGTCTTGAAAACAAAGCATTACTAAGCGGTATTAATACGCTAAATGGCTATGTAACATATCAAGCTGTAGCAGAAGCGCATGGTTTACAATATGCGGATGCTGCAGAGCTTTTGCAAGCTGCACTCGTATAATTATAACAAGAGCCGGGGGACAGGGTCTCTCGGCTTTTAATTTATAAAGGGGAATAACGGTATGGAACTGTTCAAGAAAAAATCAGTTGCGCTCATGTTAGAGCAATCAAAGAAAAAACAACTAGAAAAAACGTTAGGTGCGTTTGATTTAACTTTACTTGGTATCGGTGCCGTTATCGGGACAGGTGTTCTCGTTTTAACAGGGTTGGTAGCTTCCAGAGATGCTGGTCCAGCAGTTATTCTATCATTTATGTTGGCTGCTATTGTATGTGGTTTTGCCGCACTTTGCTATGCGGAGTTTGCTTCGACAATCCCTGCATCGGGTAGTGTATACACCTATGCGTATGCAACAATTGGAGAGTTTGCAGCACATACGATGGGATGGACGCTTCTTTCTGTATATGTATTGACTACATCTGCTGTTGCAAACGGCTGGTCAGCATATTTTAATAATTTTTTAGGCGGATTTGGATTAGCAATACCAAAGGAGTTTGTAACCATTCCTGCACAAGGCGGAACGGTCAATTTACCAGCCATTTGTATTACACTAGCAATCACATGGCTTTTGTCCAGAGGGACGAAAGAAAGTAAAAAAGTAAATAACTTTATGGTATTAGTAAAGCTAGTTGTAATCGGCTTATTTATTGTAGTAGGTGCATTTTATGTAAAGCCTGAAAACTGGACGCCGTTTATGCCGTACGGCTTGGAGGGTGTAATAGCAGGAGGAGCCGCTGTATTCTTTGCATTTTTAGGCTTTGATGCCTTGTCCACATCGGCAGAAGAAGTAAAAAATCCGCAACGAGACTTGCCAATTGGAATTATCTCGTCGCTGGTGATTTGTACGATTATTTATGTTGTTGTTTGCCTGGTCATGACAGGGATGGTGCCATACACAGAGTTAAATGTGGCAGAGGCTATGGCGTATGTTCTGCACTCTGTTGGGCAAGATGCAGTAGCGGGTGTGATTGCTGTCGGTGCTATTATCGGTATTATGGCGGTTATTTTTGCTTATGTGTACGCGTCTACTCGAATTTTGTTCGCAATGAGTCGTGATGGATTGTTACCGGGCATGTTTTCTAAAACAAATGCATCCGGTGTACCAACTTTCTCAACATGGATTACAGGTGCGGGCAGCGCATTTATTGCAGGTTTTGTTGACCTAAAAGAGCTTGCTAACTTAGCAAATATTGGTGCCTTGCTGACATTTGCTGTAATCGGAATTGCTGTTATTTTGTTCCGTAAATCACATCCGAATTTACAGCGTGGCTTCCGCGTGCCGTTTGTTCCTGTACTACCTATCATTTCGGTAGCTTGCTGTGTATTTTTAATGGTAAATCTACCAGGAACAACATGGATGTATTTCAGTATCTGGGTACTACTTGGTGTAATGGTGTACTTTGGTTATTCTCGTAAGTACAGCGTATTACAGGAAAACAACGAGGTGTCATTGAAAAAAGCAAATTAAGATAATTCACAGAAAAGCACAGGGTTTCCTGTGCTTTTCTATTTATTTTTTCTGAAAACTGTGTAAAATGAATGTACAAGATTAGTTTAAGAAACATTAGAGCTAATGTTATGGTAATAGTTTTACTTTAGTGTGAATGGAGTGTGAGAAGATGCGGACCGCTTTACATCAGTCAGGAAAGCTTATTTTTCACAAACGTGTGCAACAAGGAATTACGCAAGAAGAGTTATGTCAGGGGATTTGCTCAGTGTCTTATTTGAGCAAGATTGAAAACGATAAAATTGAAGCTTCAGAGTTAATTATGCAACTCTTATGCGAAAGGCTAGGAATCAGTTTATCAAGTTTGCAAAATACAACAGGGGAAGCAAAGCAGCTGTTAGAGCAATTGCATACGGCACTTGTATATACCAATCAAGAAAAAGCAACGGAGCTATATAAGCAGCTTCAACCCGTTATGGTGCAAGTTCAGGATGCGGAAGTTTTAAACTTTTATCAATTGTTATCTGTGCGCTATTTTTTATTAATAGGACGGATGGATGAAGCAGTTTCTCTTTTAGAAGAATGTAAAAAGCTTTCTAGTAAATATAGTCCCTTACACAATGTTATTTTCCATTATGTAAATGGATTAATATTTTGTAAAAAAGGGGAATGGGAAAAAGGTGCAGGCTATTTTGTGAAGTGCGAGCAACAGGCTAGAGCCATTAAGTACAGTGAGCCAAGTATCTATTACAACTTAGCGTTGGTCTATAGTATGATTCATAATGTTAGCATGTCTTTGTATTTTGTCGAACAGGCAATAAACTTATATAGTAAAGCTTCTAAGTTTCGTTATATTATAGACTGTCAAGTGATACAAGGGATTAACTACGCACGTTTAAAAGAATATGATAAAGCGATAGAAACGTATGAAAATATTTTGCAGGCGGCACCATCTTTTTCTGACAAAGAAGAAATATTTGCAAGAACACTTCACAATCTAGGATACTTATATGCTAGACAGGGAGAACATAAAAAAGCAACTGAATTATATTTAGATAGTTTACGTTATAAGGAATCACATATTGAGGCATATGTAGTGACTATGTATGAGCTTGTTAAATCTTATATAGAGTTGAAACAGTTTCCTGATGCAAAGGTTTGGATTGAAAAAGGATTAAAAGCATCTAAAGACAATACTTTCGAAAAAAGGAATTATTATCTACTACTCATGTTGCAATATAAATACTTTCGTAGCTCTGGGGAATATAAAGACTTCTTAGAGAAAGAAGCCATTCCTGTATTTAAACAACTCAAAGACGCACAAGAGTTAAAAAACATATATATTGAACTTGCGGAATATTCAGAAAGTGAATTAGAATATAAAGAAAGCAATCGCTACTATAAATTAGCTATTGCAATCCAAAATAGATGAAGGAGGTGAGGACATGAAAAAGTTATTAGCATTTGCTCTCTTAACGGCTGCAATCTTGGTAGTTATGGACAAACCACAATATGAATTTCACCCACCGTTTCGAGGTGAGGCAGATTTTAAGGTAATCGCTTGAACAAAGTAAAACCCTTTCACCCAACCATTAGGTGAAAGGGTTTTTTGTTTAATATAGCATCTTTATATCAAATTGTTTTAAAAATAGACACAAATATTGAGAAAGTTGAAAAGGTTGTTTTCTGTATTTTCAAACTATCAGACAAATGCTAAGATGTGCATATCTTCAAAAAAAGTTAGGGGGAAGATTACATGAAGAATAAAAGGATTGCAATGGCGTTAACAGCTGGATTGACGTTAACAATGTTTGGTGCACCAGGCGCTGGAGCTGCGGATGTAAAGAATGTACTTTCTAGCAAAAAGTATAATGAGGCTGTAGGATCTCCGGAGTTTGTTGCAGGAGAGCTGACAAAGGCTTCTCAAAAATCTGCAGAGGCAATTGTATTTGATTACATTGATGCAAACAAAGCAGATTATAAACTAGGCGGAAAGGCAGCGAAGGATTCTTTCAAAGTTACAAAGAAAGTTAAAGATCCATTAGGCGCAACAGTTCTTCGTTTACAGCAAACATTTAACGGTGTACCTGTTTGGGGTTCTACACAAACGGCTCACGTAGCAGATAATGGTGCATTAAAGGTTGTGTCTGGAACAGTCATTCCTGACCTGGACAAACAGGCTAAGTTGAAATTTGGTAAAAAGATTGGTGCAACAGCTGCTGTCGCTGCAGCTGAACAGGCACTGGGCTTTAAACCAGAATATGATAAGAAGCCAACAGCTGACGTGTATGTATATAAAAAGGGTGAAGAAGCTACTTATGCATATGTGGTTAACTTAAACTTCTTAGCGCCAGAACCAGGTAATTACTATTACTTCGTTGACGCATTTACAGGTGAGGTATTAGACCAATACAACACAATTCATAATGTAACAGGGACAAACAAGGTAGGTAGCGGAAAAGGCGTATTAGGGGATACAAAATCTATTAATACAACATTATCTGGATCTTACTATTATCTACAAGACAACACACGCGGCGCTAAAATTTATACGTATGATGCGCGCAATCGTACAACCCTTCCTGGTTCATTGTGGGCAGACACAGATAACTTGTTTAACGCTAGCTACGATGCAGCTGCAGTAGATGCACACTATTATGCAGGTGTAACGTACGATTACTACAAAAATAAATTTGGCCGTAACTCTTATAACAACGCGGGTGCATCTTTAAACTCTACTGTTCACTATAGCCGCAGTTATAACAATGCATTCTGGAATGGCTCTCAAATGGTGTACGGTGACGGTGATGGGGTTACATTCCGTCCGCTGTCCGGCTCTTTGGATGTTGTAGCACATGAACTTACACATGCAGTAACAGAATATGCGTCTGGCTTAATTTATCAAAATGAGTCAGGTGCATTAAATGAAGCTCTGTCTGATATTTTTGGTACTTTAGTAGAATATTATGATAACCGCACACCAGATTGGGAAATGGGTGAAGACATTTATACACCGGGAACAGCAGGAGATGCGCTTCGTTCTATGAGCAATCCTGCGAAATACGGTGATCCAGATCATTACTCGGTCCGTTACACTGGAACGCAAGATAATGGTGGCGTTCATATTAATAGTGGTATTATCAACAAAGCAGCATTCTTGCTTGCAAATGGTGGTACGCACTATGGTGTAACAGTACCAGCAATCGGAAACGACAAAACGGGTGCAATCTACTACCGAGCAAACGAGTACTACTTCACGCAATCTGCTACATTTAGCCAAGCACGTGCAGCGCTTGTGCAAGCGGCTTCTGATTTGTATGGTTCTACTTCTGCAGAGGTTAACGCAGTGAAGAAATCCTTTGATGCAGTTGGAGTATATTAATAAAGAAGAAAGTGTAAAAGAGAGTTACGCTCTGTCAAGGATAGCAATACTATAAAGAACCTAAAAGGCCTCAGTTCCATATATCATGGAACTGAGGCCTTTTAGCTATTCTTACTGTTAAAATAATCTGTTTACTTTATCACCAATATTCACTCTTTATCTAAAAACGGTTTATTTACATAGTAGTAAAAAGCACCCATAAGTATGCTTCCACCTATAATGTTACCGATTGTAACAGGAATTAAATTATGAATGACACCTTGAAATGAAATCGTTCCAGGGTGATTTAATACAAGGGCAATTGCAAATGTGCACATATTCGCAATGCTGTGTTCATATCCAGAAATAAAGAAGCAAAATACAAACAACACCATAGCAAATAACTTTGGTCCATCTGAATTGAATGCCATGGGAATAAAGAATGCCAAACAAACCAACCAGTTACACAAAATCGCTCTAAAAAATAATTGGCTTGTTGGAACATGTATTTTATGTTCTACAACGCTAAGTAAGAAGCCATTCACAGAAGGGTCGTGAAACAGTCCAGTTGTATAAATTAGAAAGGCAAAACAGATAGCGCCAATAATGTTACCCACATACGTTGTAGCCCATAATATGAATACATCTCGCCACTTCATTTTTTTTCGTAATGCAGCATATGTAAAGTAAAATGTATTTCCAGTAAATAAATCTGCTCCTCCGTATGCGATAAGAATGATTGCTGCACCGAATGTGAGTGCAGCCATGGGATATGCTAGTGGTGAATGTTCCGTATAAAAATAGTTGCCTGATTTGAATGCCACGATTACACCGAATCCAATAAACATACTAGCCAATATAGCTCTCATTATATACTGCACAATACTTTGACGAAATACGGTTAATTTTTTTAAGGCTAAATACTCTACTGATTGTAATGGTTTATTTTCCATACATTTCTCACCAATCTTTCATGTGTCCTAGGAATATGAACAAATATACTAGTTATAAGATACCCGACTGGTACATAAAACATTCTGAGTCAAAAGTAATAAGCATTCAGACTAGTTAAGAATGAAAATGATAAGAGTACTGGTGATTTAATATGAATAACTGCTTAACAACTTATAAAGAGGACTAAACATAAAAAAGCAAGAGCATTAAGCTCCTGCTTTTTCTGGTTTTTTATATGTGCTTTTTGAAATGCGACCGCTTTGCAATACTTTCCCGTTTAATGTAACGGTTTTATATGTGTCTACAACGACTGCTTTATCTGTATCGCTAATAACCTTAGAAGAAACCTGTACGTTCTTTCCTGTGCTGGTTCCAAAAATACGGGCAACTGCTTGATTATTTTCAACAAAAGATTGAATGTAGATATGTTTGCCTGTATTATTTTTAAACTTCAAGTCTGGACCATAATCAGCTACAGCGGCATCTTGCCCTAATGGAATGTAGCCAACTGGTAAGGAGTGATTACTGCGCTCAACAATTGCTAAATCAGCACGTAGCACAGCACCGTAAAGTGTACTGCTGACTTGGCATACACCGCCGCCTGCACTTTGTTCTATTTTCCCGTTAATAAAAACAGCCGCAGATTGGTAGCCGTTTTTTGCATCTGTAATTCCGACCCGACCGTTAAAGCTAAATACTTCATCAGGTGCAACAAATGCGCCTGTTAATGTACCTGCGGCGCGTTGTACATTAAATGTTTGACTCGCATTTCGTCCATTCATTGGTGTTCGATACTCAGCAATTACTTCCGTAATGCCCATGTTTTTTACATCTTCAGTAGTACGTTCTGGGCGTACTGCCATAATAGGTACTTGAATTTGGGGATTAGCTGTGGCGATAGATTGCTCTGTTAAAGCTTTAAGTTGATTTTTATCAACTTGAGAACCGTCTGTGCTTTCTGTGATGGTAATGGCAGTACCGTTAATAGCGATAGAAGCATTTTTAGGTTTACTTAACAGATTGTTGTACTTGTCTTTTATAAATGCCTCATATTTCTGGGGATCCAGTTTTGCTTCTAGCTTGTAGGAGCGGTTTAACCCGTCACTTTCAGCTTTCTTTCGAAAATCATAGCGCTCTTTCAAGTTGCCTTGTTGCTCTTCGAAAACTTGCTTAGCTACATCAGTCCCTTTATATTGAACACCTAAGTCTTTCCAAGTATATGTCTCTGTTACTCCATTTAGCGTATAAGAAATTGTTTGCTGATTCAATTGATCAACTTTTTGCTGTACAATCTCTTCCACTTCTTTCTTTGTTTTCCCGTCCAAAGAAATGCCCTCAAAGGAAGTATGAGGCAAGACGTATGTGTCAAGCTGTTGATTTAGTTTCGATGTGTAGCTGTATGCAACACCGCCTGCTACACATAGACCTACGCCTCCGGCAATAACGGAGCCAATAATCCAATTGCGCATTTTCATTCGTTTTCCCCCTAGTGCTTTGTATGTAGTGCATGCTTTTCATATATTTCACAGGCGTTTAGACTAATGACGTATTGTGATTACAGAAATGTAAAGCTTCTTTTGCTGACAGCATATGAAGTGTATGTACATGGCTGTTATATTGCTATTGCACAACATATTACTTACTATTATACTACTAAAAAGGGGTTTATGTAACTAAAAAGTAAAATTTGTTACGTTTTTGTAATATGTTTTATCTTGTTATGAAAAGAGTATTTAGTCATAAGTGGATGGTAAAGCGAAGAGTTATGTCTTTGGAATTTTATTGTAACATTTTACCTAATATTCGTATAGTAAAATGCTTACCTAAAATTTTGGAAAACACATTAGTCATTTTAGGTAAGCATACATTTTTTTGTATCATTTAACATGAATGATATTATTCTTTTCGGTTATAAAATGCTACGATTTTTAAACCATAGCTGTGTTAAAGCATTACCACTGTTAAATATTGTGGAAAGCGACAAAGAATTTTAACAGGTGCTGACTTATACAAGAGGTGAGCGAAGTTGTTATAGCATAACACTCACAATGATAGCAGAAAGTATGCTAACGAGTGTGGCTCCATATAACAACTTTAAGCCAAATCGTGCAACAACATTGCCTTGTTCTTCGTGCAATCCTTTTACTGCTCCTGCAATAATACCAATGGAAGAAAAATTAGCGAATGAAACAAGAAACACAGAGATAATACCAACTGTGCGAGGTGACAATGTTTTAGCAATTTTGGCCAAATCCATCATAGCGACGAATTCATTTGTCACAAGCTTTGTTGCCATGATGCTTCCAGCTGAAACAATTTCTTTTCCGGACACCCCCATGATAAAGGCGATCGGTGCAAATACATAACCGAGAATCTCCTGAAAAGTTATACCAAAAATCACATTAAATAAATCATTTATCATACTGATAAGAGCAACAAATCCAATGAGCATGGCACCAACAACAATAGCAACTTTAAATCCATCTAAAATATATTCACCCAGCATTTCAAAAAATGTTTGCTTTTCTGATTGAACCTCTAAAATATCCTCTTCTTTTTTGACTTCATATGGATTAATGATGTTGACAATAATGAAGCCGTTAAATAAGTTTAGTACCAGTGCGGTAACAACGTATTTAGGCTCAATCATGGTCATATAAGCTCCAACAATAGACATCGAAACTGTCGACATTGCGGAAGCGCATAACGTATACATGCGATGCGGAGGTATATGAGCTAATTGTTTTTTTACGGTAATAAATACTTCTGATTGACCTACAATAGCGGAAGCAACTGCATTGTAAGATTCTAGGCGTCCTAGACCGTTAATTTTACTTAGTGCTAATCCAATGTAGCGAATAATAAAAGGTAGGATGCGAAAATGTTGCAAAATACCAATGAGTACAGAGATGAAGACAATTGGTAGAAGCACGTCTAGGAAAAATACCATAGCACCTTTATTGGCGATACCACCGAACACGAAGTTAACACCACTCGCTGCGTATTCTAGAAGCTTTCCAAATAAATTAGAGATGGCTGTAATTAAAATGAGCCCGAATTCAGTGTTGAGCAGAAGAAATGTTAAAATCAATTGGACTACAAGCATAATCAGAATTGGTTTTAATTTCACATGCTTGCGATTGTTGCTTGCTATATACGCCAATGCAAATACAACAAGTAGTCCTAGTACGAATGTTACAAATTTCATGAGAAGTCCTCCTAAGAAGTTAAAGTCCTGTCCGTAAGCGATAAGCAACCACTTTTCAAACTGTTTTTTGAAGCAGAATGTTGCTTGAAAAAACTCAATTTATCTAACTTGCCATGAATTTTGGGATGCCCCTTATTAATGGAAGTTTCACTTTATAGATTAAACAGTTACAATGAGAATATACATGAAAGGATGTGTAATCCATGATGTTAAAACGAATTCATCATGTTGCGGTTATTTGTAGTAATTACGAAATCTCTAAACAATTTTATACGGAAGTGTTAGGGTTTAAAATTGTGAATGAAGTATATAGGAAGGAACGCGATTCGTATAAGCTTGATTTGGCTGTGAACGGTTTGTACCAAATTGAACTGTTTTCTTTCCCTAATCCACCAGCACGCCCTAGTTTTCCAGAAGCAACGGGTCTTCGACATTTAGCATTTGAAACAGAATGTGTAGAAACTGCCGCAGCGACTCTAAAAGAACATGGTATACAGGTTGAAGAAATTCGGATTGATCCGATCACTGGAAAGAAATTCACGTTTTTTCAAGACCCAGATGGCTTGCCGTTGGAAATTTATGAAGTATGATATACACATCACAAAAAATAGGCTTTCAGAAAAGCCTATTTTTGTTGTATGTTTTTTCTGAATAATATTATTTTTCATTGTACAGAATAAATGATTGCGCTTTCAAGTGATGTTATTATATATTTGAGGCGTAGGGAGCAATTGTTAATATTTTCTCTTGCCAAACAAAAGTTTTTCAGGGAAAATATTGTTTTGTATGTGTAAAGTAGGCTATGCCCAAATTTGATTCAGATTTAAGGTGCTGAGGAATTAAAGTTGTTCAGAAAGTACAGACAAAACCTGCATGCATAGCACAAAAAAGTCCTATAAGCGAATATCCAAAAGCGGGAATTGACTTTAGCACAACAAAAATAAAGTTCATTTTATTTTTCAACGTATATACACATAGACTATACAAACAGGGGATAGAAAAATGACTGTTATGATAGAAACTCGTATTGAAAAAGATTTTCTTGGAGAAAAAGAGATACCAAAAGATGCGTACTACGGTGTACAAACGATGCGCGCGGTTGAAAACTTCCCAATTACAGGCTATCGATTACATCCTTCACTCATTGTTGCGATGGCAATGGTTAAAAAAGCAGCTGCTTTAGCCAATATGGAAACAGGATACTTACGCCCGGACTTAGCTCGTCCTATTGTACAGGCGGCTGAAGAAATTATTGCAGGGTCTCTACATGATCAATTTATGGTTGATCCTATTCAGGGCGGTGCAGGAACGTCTATTAACATGAATACGAACGAAGTAATTGCAAATCGTGCTTTGGAGATTATGGGCAAAGAAAAGGGAGATTATGCAACATTAAGTCCTAACTCTCATGTTAACATGGCACAATCTACTAATGATGCTTTTCCAACAGGCATCCATATCGCTGTATTGGACATGCTTGAAAAGCTACTTGGAACGGCTGAAAAGCTTCATGATGCATTTGCAGAAAAAGCGAAGGAATTTGATCATATTATTAAAATGGGAAGAACGCATTTACAAGATGCAGTGCCTATCCGATTAGGTCAAGAGTTTGAAGCATACCGCCGCGTTTTAGCAAGAGACATAAAACGTATGAAACAATCTCGTCAACATTTATATGAAGTTAATATGGGAGCAACAGCAGTCGGAACAGGTCTAAACGCAGATCCACGTTATATTGAACGAGTTGTTGAGCATCTTGCGGAAATCAGTGGTTTTCCACTTGTAGGTGCAGAAGATCTTGTAGATGCAACGCAAAATACAGATGCTTATACGGAAGTATCAGCCGCTTTAAAAGTTTGTATGATGAATATGTCAAAGGTAGCAAATGACTTGCGTTTGATGGCTTCCGGCCCGCGTGTAGGTTTAGCGGAAATTCAGCTGCCTCCGCGTCAGCCTGGTTCATCTATCATGCCAGGGAAAGTAAATCCGGTTATGGCTGAAGTGATTAATCAGGTTGCATTTCAGGTTATTGGCAATGACCATACAATTTGCTTGGCATCTGAGGCTGGACAAATGGAATTGAACGTCATGGAGCCGGTACTTGTCTTTAATCTTCTGCAGTCTATTGATATTATGAATAATGCTTTCGAGGTATTTAGAGAGTATTGTGTCGCTGGTATTACAGCTAATGAAGAAATCCTAAAGCAATATGTGGAGCAAAGTGTTGGTGTTATTACGGCAGTCAATCCTCATATTGGATATGAAACAGCGTCACGTATTGCACGTGAAGCGATTTTAACTGGTAAATCTGTTCGAGAACTGTGTATTAGTTATGGTGTTTTAACAGAAGCAGAACTTGATGTAATTCTAGATCCGTTTGAAATGACACACCCTGAAATTGCAGGTGCGTCTTTGCTTGCAGAGAAAAGACAACATCAAGAAGCTTGAGATGATAATAAACCTTTCATCAAAAGACTTCCCTTATAAAATAAGGGAAGTCTTTTGAATATACTTAAAAGATTTGGAATACGTAGCCGAATTGTAATAAACTAATCAACAGAAGAAGTGCCACACTGTACTTAATGGATGTTTTAAACAAGGCGGACTCTTTTCCAACAAGGCCAACTGCAGCACACGCGACTGCAATTGATTGTGGAGATACCATTTTAGCCATTGTACCTCCAACTACATTTAATGCAACAAGTGTAGCCGGTGCCATGTCAATTTGTGCTGCCGTAACAGCTTGTAATGGGGCAAATAGAGAACCACTAGATACAACCGATCCTGTTAGGAATACACCAATCCAACCAAGTATAGGTGATAGAATAGGGAATGCATCTCCTGTAGATGAAAGTGCAAGACCAAGTGTAGATGACATGCCAGAATAGTTTGTGACATAAGCTAAAGCAATTACACTACAAATTGTATAGATAGGAGCTTTTAACTCTTTTATTGTTTCAATTGTCAATTCTTTCACCAGTTGTTTTTGCGCTTTAAATACAAGCAGAGAAATAATAATTGCCAGCACAATTGCTGTTGTAGTAGAAGAGAAAACGTCTAACTTAAACACAGCAGGAAACGGTGTATCCTGTGGAACGATTGGTGCTGTTTTCAAAACAGCATTGTTCAGACCAGGAATGGATACATTATATACTAGGCCTTCTAAAGAGCCACCCGGTGCAAAAAGTGCTTTCATAAATTTTAAGTTAAAGATGGTTACGAATGCAGTTAAAAATGCAAAAGGTGACCATGCATACAATATTTGACCCAAAGAATAGCTTTGTTTCTCATTTGCTTGTTTTTCCGTAAAATGATATTTTTCTTTTGGTTGCCAAATGCGAAGGAATAAAGCAAGTGCAACCATACTGACAACAGCAGAGAAAATATTACCAAGTTCTGCTCCTAAAAAGTAGAGTACGATAAATTGTGTGATCGCGAATGAGCCCCCACTAACAAGAATAGCGGGCAATGTCTGTTTAATACCTTTAAACCCATCAATCATAAATACAAGAAGAAACGGTACAATTAAGCTGATAAATGGCAGAACAGTTACTGTATGTCTTCCAACGGCTAAAGCATCTAACTGTGTAAGCTGTGCAGGAACAGTAACAGGGATACCCATAGCACCAAAGGCACCTCCAGCAATATTTGCCACCAGACAAACACCTGCTGCTTTAAGAGGATCAAAACCCATACCGACTAGTAGAGCTGCGGTAATAGCAACTGGTACACCAAATCCGGCAGCGCCCTCTAAAAATGCACCAAAGGAAAAAGCGATTAAAAGAACTTGTAGACGAGAATCATCTGTGATAGAAGCAATACTGTTACGGATGACATTAAATTGTCCTGTTTTAACAGTAAGCTTATATAGAAAGATTGCGGCAATTACAATAGAACAAATCGGATAAAAGCCATAGGCGGCACCAAAGCCAGCAGCGGTTGCAGCAAGGGGAGCTGGCATATCATATACAAAGATAGCTACTAAAACAGCAATTAGTACACTGATAAGTCCGGAGATATAACTTTTCATTTTAAACACAGTCAAGCAGACAATAAATGAGATAATAGGAATAGCGGCCATAAGAGCAGAAAGCCAGATATTTTGCATGGGGTCGTACAGTTGAGTCCATGTATTCATTGTAAGCATCTCCTTTTAAAGAATGTATATGAAACAGATATATTTTGTGAAATGATTCACATATTTTGTGAAAAATTTCACAATCATCTTATGCCATAAGTATAGTTGGAGGAGGTATTGTGTGTCAATCTGATTCGACACATTATGACATGTTATCTCAATATATGTAACAAAATCGCTATAATATAGGTAATACATGGTATTTGTTCGTTTTATGAGTCGTTAGCATTGTGATTTTATATCTTATATAGTACAATAGATAAAAAACATAATAAAAAGATAAAAAAGAAGCTTTGGAAGAAAGCAGGTGCATGTAGATGGCCATTGTTAATGCTACAGATGAAAGTTTTTCTGATTCTGTACAAGACGGGTTTGTTCTTGTAGGATTTTGGGCACCTTGGAGCAGAGCTTCCCACATGACTGAAACAGTTCTAAAAGAATTGGATGAGCAATGGGGAGATCGATTACGAGTGGTAAGGGTGAATGTTGATCGCTGTCAAGCAGTAGCATATCAGCTCGGTATTACAAGCATCCCAACATGGGTTCTTTTTAAAGAAGGAAATCCCTTCAAGCACATCACTGACTCTCAGCCAAAAAGCTTCTTGGATAATATCTTACAAAAACATATATAAAGAATGTGGGGAAAAAACATGTGTGCAAAAAAATTTGATTACAATATTTCTGAAGATGATGTACAAATGCTTCGAGCGCTTGCGCATCCATTACGATTACGATTGGTTAAAGAGTTGATGAATCGCGGTACTTGTAACGTGACTCAATTGCAAGAGGCACTGCAAATACCACAATCTACTGTTTCGCAGCATTTAACAAAGTTAAAACAGACAAAGGTAGTCCAATTTCAACGACGTGGATTGGAAGTATATTATAAAGTACAAGACGATAAAGTAAATCATGTAATGGGCACATTGTTTACTTGATAGAAATACACAAAAACAGCTTGAGCATCTTCAAGCTGTTTTTGTGTATTTTGACAATGGATATTTGGTGTATTAATATACCTATAACAGTATTGGAGAAGGTGGTTATATAATGGAATACACACAAGAAATGAAAAATCGCTTAAAGCGAATTGAAGGGCAAGTTCGGGGAGTACTCCGTATGTTAGAAGAGGAAAAGGAATGTAAGGATGTGATTACACAATTAAGTGCAGCACGCTCTGCAATCGATCGCACAATAGGTGTTATTGTAGGAACAAACTTAGAACAATGCTTACGAGATCAGATTGAAAAGGGAGAATATGAAGGGCAAAACTTAGTTCAAGAAGCCGTAAATCTTCTTGTTAAAAGTAGATAAAGCAATGTTGAGAACCTAGCGTTGCCTATTTACAGGCTTCCTGAAAAATCGCCATATGGAAACAAGAATTTTTGTTAGTGTTCTGTCTTATAATTATCATGGATTAAGGCATGATAAAAGAGAATTCAAAAAGAGGAGGATACATATGGATGTAAAAAGAGTAAAGCAAATTTTGTCGTCTCCTGCAAATATTCCTGTTTCGTATAATGGTGTATCTGTATGGATTGAAAGCTGTGATGAAGGAAACGCTGTCGCGCAAGTTCACGATATAACAAACCCCCATGAGACCGTCCAAGTTAATGTTTCGGAGCTACAAGAATAATAAAAGAGCCGGATAAATGTATCCGGCTCTTTTATATGTTCGTTTATATAGGTCGTATTGCCTAACTGCGTTTTTCTTTACGCATTCATCATTTTTTGAAGTTTCGGTGAAGCTACTAGCAAAAGGATACCAAGAACAATGGCTGTACCGCCAATTACCATAAAGACTTCGACGAATCCTAATGTTGATGTAAAGGCAGCTAGTCCACCTGCAAGGTAGTTTGCAATACCGGAACCTGCAAGCCATACACCCATCAATAAAGACGTAAGTTTAACAGGTGCGATCGTACTTACCATCGACAAGCCAACCGGAGATAGGTATAGCTCAGCAATTGTGTGGAAGAAGTACGTCATAATAATAAATAGGATATTTGCTTTATTTACTACATGATCAGGATCTGTGCCTGTCCCTGCTAGTGAAGCAAGCAAGATGATAAAGCCGCCACCCATTAAAATCAATGCAATTCCCATTTTCGTTGGAGCACTGAAATCGCCGCGTTTAGTAGACGCTAATTTAATTGAAAGTAATGAGATGACCGGTGCAAATAAGATAATAAACAATGGGTTAATAGACTGGAACCAAGAAATTGGCATTGTCCATCCAAAAATAGAACGATCTACAAATTTTTGTGTGTAAAGCGTAAATGAACTACCTGCTTGTTCAAAGCCTGCCCAGAAAAATACGCTGAAGCACGTTAAAATTAGAATTACTGCTGTACGCTGTTTTTCTTTTTTTGACAATGGTTCTTTTGGAGCAGCAGTAGACGTAGGTACTTTTTTATTAGTCGGTTCTTTACCGATGTCGCCTAAGTAGCGAGGACCAAGTACATTAAAGATAATTTGACCAATAATCATACCGATACAAGCAGCTAAGAAACCATATTTAAATCCAAACTTTTCTACGCCATCAACTGTTGTTTTAAAGAAATCTTCTGCTAAGAATCCGCATACAAGCGGTGCGAAAACAGCACCTAAATTAATGCCCATGTAGAAGATCGTAAAAGCACTATCTTTGCGCTTGTCATTTTCACCGTATAATTCACCAACAAGTGTAGAGATATTCGGTTTGAAAAAGCCGTTACCGATAATTAAAAGACTTAGACCGATATATAAGCCGATTTGGCTGTGAAGCGCAAATAAAACAAAGTTACCAGCAGCCATGACAATACCGCCAAGTGTAATTGCAAATCGTCTTCCCAAGAAGCGGTCTGTTAAATAGCCTCCCAATATAGGGGTAAAGTACACCGTTCCTGTGAAAACACCATATAGAAGCATAGCAGTACTTTCTTTAACACCAAGACCTCCACTTAAGTAAGAAGTTGTTAAATAAAGTACCAATAGGCCTCGCATACCGTAATAACTGAACCGTTCCCACATTTCTGTAAAGAAAAGCAAGTATAAGCCCGGAGGATGTTTTTTTGTATGTTGTACAGTTGCATCCATTCTAATTCCTCCTCATTTCGTAAATTTTCCAACAATTTATACGGTAATCATTTTAATGCAATAATTATTCAAAAGTCAATGGGATAAAAAGGTAAAGTGGTAAAAAAGTCTTATATGTTGGTATATCAAGCGTATCTAAAAATTTTTTATCTTATATAATCTAAAAATTTTAATTAAATAAAAAAATAAATTATTCAAAAATAATTTATTTACGGATAAATTCATTTGTGCTCTTTTTAATATGTTGAAAAACAAATTGTTTATACGCCATTTAGACGGAGGGAATATGTACTTTAGTATGAAATGGTATGAATAGCTTAGCCGATATAATAAGTCTGAGTAACATAAAAGGGCATGAACACGGTTTTATACCACGCTCATGCCCAAGAGTAAACTGGATAGCCTTTTATTTCTTTAAGAAATACTTTTCGATATCATTAAGGAATAAGTTAGCTGCTTTTACACCACCAGCTGTGTTCCAGATTGTGTCGCTTACTTCAAATACTTGTTTGTTTTTGGCAACTTGTAGGTTTTGGAACAATGGATCTTTTACCCACTCGTCTTGTACTTGTTTTCCTTTACCATCGCCTTCATCATAAGTAAAGTAGAACAAGATATCGCCATCCATTGCTGGAATGCGTTCTTTTGTCACACCTTTCTCGGCAAAGTCAGGCTTATCTTGAGATTCTGGACGTTTAAAGCCGATTTCTTCTAAAATAACACCTGAGAAAGAATCTTTATGATAAATACGTACATCTCCGCCCATAAAGCGTACAATAGATACTTTTTGATTTAATTTGTCGCCAAGTTTGCCTTGTAGGTCTTTAATGCGAGATTCGTACTTCTCCATAACCTTCTTACCTTCAGCTTCTTTATTTAAAGCTTTGGCATAAAAATTGAAGTTTTCTTTCCAGTCACCGCGCAATGTTTCAGAGAATACAGTTGGAGCAATTGCATTTAATTGCTCATACACTTTTTCCTGACGCATTTTGTTACCAATAATAAGGTCTGGCTTTAATGCTGCAATTGCTTCTAGATTTACTTCACTTTCTGTACCGACAACTTTTGCATCTTTCATATCTTTTTCAATATGCTTATACCATGGATTTCCTGTCCAAGATTGTACAGCACCTACAGGTTTAATGCCCATCGCAAGAACTGCTTCTGTACCTTCATTTGTCAAAATAACAACACGTTTTGGTTCACCTTTAATTTTCGTTGAACCCATTGCATGCTGCACCGTATAGGTGATAGATTTCTTTTCCTCTTGCTTTGGCTCTTCTTTTTTACCACAAGCACTTACTACAAGTGCTAAAGAAAAAAGTAGCATGAGCATAGCCCAAGACGTTTTTTTCATATATGTACCTCCAAAGTTTATTGATAATTATTTTCATTCACAAACAAAATAGTATATTGTGTGAGAATGATTGTCAACATCTAATTGAAAAAAATTATCATTATCGTTGACGCCCTTTCTATTGTTCGTTAGACTGAACATATATACATACAAATTGAAAAATGGCTTGCTTCTATATAAGTACAACTAGAAAAACCTACATTCTTTTTTGGGGTGGGAAAGAAGAACGGGCAATGTATGGTTGCGGTCAGTGCCTAAGAGATACGCGTGTCAAGTAAGAACATACACACGTAGCAAGGCGTTCTGAAGCTGTGATTTTCTTGTTGTGTCTATGTCGAACAAATCATGTAGACTTATATAGATAGGAAAGAGGCACGTGCCTGTTCAGGCCAGAGATCTTGCATGTTTAATTCTCTGCTGCTGTTATTTTGAAAAAGCTACTTATACTTATAGAAAACAAGTAGAGAATATTACAACACATATGAATTTACAGAGATAGAAGGTGTCTATTGAAATGATGTTGCAGTCCATTCGAGCGAAGACAATAGGACTAGTAGTATGTGCAATTCTTCTTATATATTGCATATGGGCTAGTATTATTTATGGTTACACTGATACCAATTCGCAAACGGCAATTCAAGCATTTATGAATCCTAATGGTTCTAACGAACATATTATTATTACAACAGTCAGGTTGCCGCGTGCTTTCATTGCCGCGGCAGTTGGCATTAGTCTTGCACTAGCTGGTGCGTTGCTACAAGTATTAATGAAAAATCCTCTAGCTTCTCCTGATATTATGGGGATTAACGCAGGTGCCTCATTTTTTATTGTAGCTGCTGTAGCAATCTTTTCAGTACAATCTATACAAGCGTTCACTTGGATTGCATTTGCTGGTGCAGCTATGGCGGCTATCATTGTGTATATAATCAGTTCCTTTGGACGAGAGGGGCTTACACCAATTAAATTTACCTTGGCAGGTGTTGCCATGGGTGCTTTTTTCGCTTCGTTTACGCAAGGCCTTCTTGTATTAAATGAAACAGCCCTAGATCAGGTTTTATTTTGGCTTGCTGGCTCGGTTCAAGGACGTAAACTGGAAATGTTGACACATGTGTTTCCATATTTGGCGCTTGCCTGGGTGGGGACAATTATCATGTCTGGAAAAATCAATATTCTAATGATGGGAGATGATGTATCTCGCGGGCTGGGTCAGCGCACCTTATTACTCAAAGGTATATTAGCTGCTTTGATTGTTTTGTTGGCAGGGGGCTCTGTTGCAATTGCCGGTCCCATTTCGTTTATTGGTGTGGTCGTGCCGCATTTCGCGCGAGCGCTTATTGGGACGGACTATCGTTGGGTGATTCCTTATAGTGCAATGCTAGGTGGAACCTTATTATTATTGGCTGATATTAGTGCAAGATATGTTCTTATGCCGCAGGAAGTGCCGGTAGGAGTTATGACAGCTTTCATTGGAACACCATTCTTTATCTACATTGCACGTAAAGGAGTGATGTCTAAATGAAAAAGCACATAACGTTCCGAATGGGAGAAGATTTTGCATCTTTTTTAATAGATAGAAAAGCACTTTTCACATTTGTCAGTCTTTTAGCTGTCGTTATAGTCATCTTTTTTACAAGTGCGGGAATGGGAGAGATGAAAATTGCACCGTGGGCCGTATTTCAAGCCCTGATTGGACAAGGTTCTGAAACAGATTCTTTAATTGTGATGTCGTTCCGGATGCCGCGTATTTTAATCGCTTTGCTTGTAGGTATGGCGCTTGCGGTTGCCGGTAGTATTTTGCAGGGGTTAATTCGTAACCCGCTTGCTTCACCTGAAGTGTTAGGTGTGACAGGTGGAGCCGGTGTGGCAGTCGTTTTATTTCTAGGCCTGTTCAGCGATCGAAGCGGCGCTTTGACAATTAGTGTGCATTGGTTACCGCTTGGCGCATTTGCAGGGGCCACGATAACAGCTTTACTATTATACATGCTGTCCTTTAAAAATGGTGAAGTCCCGCCGCTACGGATGGTGCTTGTCGGAATTGGGATTTCTGCGCTTGCCAAAGCGTTGACAACACTGTTTATGATTTTGGGTCCAATTCATCAGGCGAGCCAGGCTAACATCTGGTTGACGGGTACAGTGTACGGATCTAATTGGAAAAATGTAGTGATACTTGCGCCTTGGACCCTTGTTCTCATTGTGATAACATTATTATTGGCTAGGAAATTGAATGTACAAGAGCTCGGCGATGAACTGGCGGTTGGATTGGGAAGCGAAGTACAAAGACAGCGTCTAGTATTACTGCTAATTTGTACAGCGTTAATTGGAGGGGCCGTGGCATTCTCAGGCGCAATTGGCTTCGTAGGTTTAATGGCACCCCATATTGCCAGACGATTGGTCGGTTCGGCATTTGGTGCTTTAATTCCAGTTTCTGCACTTGTTGGTGCCATTCTTGTATTAACCGCCGACTTAATTGGACGCATGGCATTTTCGCCATTGGAAATTCCGGCGGGCGTGTTTACGGCAGCAATCGGTGCGCCGTACTTTGTCTATTTGCTGTATAAAAGCCGAAATGCATAAGAAAAGGAAGATTTGTCCATGCAGTTAAAAACAAAAGAGCTAAAATTATCCTATGGTGATACATTAATTATAGATGAATTAAACCTTGAAATTCCTAAGGGAGAGATTACGGTATTTATTGGCGGCAATGGTTGTGGTAAGTCAACTTTGTTACGCTCTTTGGCAAGACTATTAAAGCCTTCCTCAGGAACCGTTCTCTTAGAAGGAGAAGCAATTGACAAGCTGCCTACAAAGGAAGTTGCGCGACGCATGGCAATCTTGCCGCAAGGACCAATTGCTCCGGAAGGTTTAACAGTACTGCAATTGGTAAAGCAAGGGCGCTATCCATACCAATCATGGTTTAAGCAATGGTCACAGCGCGATGAACAGGCGGTCCAAAATGCACTTGCAGCGACGGGTATGATAGAACTTGCCGATCGGCAAGTAGATTCTCTTTCCGGGGGACAACGGCAACGCGCTTGGATTGCAATGACACTTGCACAAGAAACAGAAATTATCTTGCTTGATGAACCTACAACATATTTAGATATGACGCATCAAATTGAAATTTTAGATTTGTTGTTTGAATTGAATGAAAAGGAAAAGCGAACGGTTGTTATGGTACTTCACGACTTGAACCTTGCTTGTCGCTATGCACATCACATTGTAGCGATTCGCGATAAAAAGGTATATGCGCAGGGAAAACCTGAAGATATTATTAGCTGTCAGTTGGTACGTGATGTATTTCGGATGGAATGTCAAATTACAGCAGATCCGTTATTCGGAACACCACTATGTATCCCACAAGGTAAGGGACGTTGTGTTGTTAAACAAAATGCTATTATTTCGTGACGCATAGCCCTGTTTAAAATGGGGCATGCTGTAACGGGAGGTGTAGCTATGGAACAACATGGGTTTTTAACAGGAAAAATTCCGGCGTACCTAATTGGCAATGAAAGCAATATGGTTCTTTTATCTCAGGAAGAATACAGCCATTTGTGGAGTGAAGCTGCGGCGCCGGGAAATGTACATAAAGGGTATTTTTATAACACATACGATCACGGTTTGAGTAATGGTCTATTTATCGGTGAGGGTACCGATATGGTAGCTGAGGTACGCAACGGACAATTATATCGCTCGTAAAGTCCGGGCGGATGTTCAAATTTGGACATAAAGAAAGGCACGAAGCATTTTCGCTTCGTGCCTTTCTTTATGTCCACCTTAAAAAATGTTGGATTTTAAGCTGTATCAGCTAACAGCTTTTCACTATTGAATTGTTTTTAACAGCAGTTTCTTTAAGAGCGGCTTAATTTTATGGCGCAAATCCTCGGCGTGGTTCGCAACCAAGAAGTGATGATTATAAATATTTTTCATAAGAGCATATGTTTCTTCTTTTGCTTCGCCTTCTTCAATAAAAATACCGATAACCTCTAGCCCTTTCTTACGTGCTAGCTTTACGGCCTCATGTGTATCTAAAATGCCATCTTGATTGTAATCTAAAGCTGATGGCTCTCCGTCTGTGAAGACAAGTAAAAATTTATGCTTTTCTCGTCTTTTTACGAGTAAATCAGATATGATTCGGATAATATAGCCATCTCGATTGTCTTCTTCTTCACGCAGTTGCATAATTTCTGGTCCTATGCCTGGTGTTGTGGAATGACGATGTGTAATCACCTCATGAATGACGTTGGGCTTGTATTCTTTTTTGGCGTTTGAAGCATCTTCCCAGAAGCCGCTGATGGCGTGGGGGATTTTTAAAGACTTTAAGGCTTCATGAAATAAAACAACGCTTTTTTTTGTTTCTTCCATTTTATTAAACATAGAGCCGGAGCAATCAATAAGAAGATGAAACGTAACATCTAGTTCTTTTGACTCCTGCCCTTTTTTGTAAAATAAACGAGGCTGTTTTTCTGTATATATACGAAGTAGCTTTTTGCCAAGGCGACCGTAAAACTTTTCAGAAGTTGCGTTTGTTTTATTTTCAATGGTCTTTTCAATGGTCTTTTTTAACTCTTTTACATCTTTATTAACAAGTGATTTGATAACCTGATACTCTGCCTTTTCAGCAGGTAAAGGCTTACGAGCTTCTTTAAAGCGATGAACGGCCCCTACATTAAACTTACCATATGGAGTGCCTTCAGCATTAGAGGTAGCTATTGCATCAAGCGCTTCTGTTCCAAAGTTTGATTGGGAGCTCTGTTTTGACTGACCTTGAACGGACGCCATAGCTTGATCTTGATCTTCTGATTCACGCGCCGCATGTCCCATTAGATTTGTTTTTGTTCCGCTTTCCAGTTCAAAACGTAAAAAGTTTTCGTTGTCATTGTTTTTATTTTCACGATGCCAAGTTGAGAACGATTCCTCTTCTTTATTCTTTTTCTCATTATCGTCGAGCTGTTGTATATCGCAGTTCGCGAGTTCTTTTGCTTTTTCCTCTTTCTTTGCTTCAGCCGCGTCACTATTCAGCGGTGCAAGACCAAAGTAGTGGTTAATCATATCGCTGTGAAGTACCTCCTCGAGGCGATAGCGGATTTTCTCCACAACATACATCGTATCCTCTGTATTTGTGGCATGAAAAGCATCATGGAGAATCATCTCAATTTGTTCAAAATATTCGTTTGCATAGCTTTCATACTTATCGCTTGTTAATGCCAAATAGCATAAGCAAAACAGCATATCGCTTTGAAAGTTGCGAATGCGGTTAATCTCAAATTGTGACGTAAAATGATTGCGATAGAGGGTACGTCGACGTTTAAAAACGGAAGCAGTACCGGGTCGCTCTTTTTTTATTAATTCTTCTGTACGCAAATCTTCCAAAAGCACAAATAGCTGTGTTAAAAAGCTTCGTAGGGGTGAGGCTTGTAATTCCAAGCTATAAGAGCGAATTAAATTCATGTCTGCGAAATGTTTATACCCTAATGCTTTGAGATATACTTCGCTTTTCAGCCCAATTGCTTTATCGTTTGGATGACGATCGTCCCAGAATCGGCTGATGACAACCTTATTTTCTAATTCGTCGTAGTAAGCTTGATAGCCGTACTCTAAAAATGCATCTTTACTTTTCAGCAAAGCGTACATTAAGTTTTCCATGCGAAGAAATAACGAAGCATCAATTTTTTTATCTGTGAATATTTGTCTCATGCCTATTCCTCAAGGAAATAACTTTCCGCAAGCTCACGAAGTGTCATTTGTTCGGTTTCATCACTCATTTTTGCTACGATGCTTCGCTCAATTGCACGAAGAACAGGAATATATACGCTTAGGTCACAAGCATCAATAATACCGCGAATACTTGCGGCTTCTTCACTAATTCTGCCATCGCGTGCCAATGGAATAAGGTCGCTTGAAAATTTCGCAAACTTTTCAATAATGCGCAGATCTGTTTGCTTTGATTCGCTTACAAGCAAGTCTTTTAATGTATCGCCTTGAATATAAGGAACTTCAATAATTACAAAACGATTTTTTAAAGCTTCATTTAATTCACTTGTTCCTACGTACCCCTCGTTAATCGCCGCAATGACACGATAGTCTTTATCACCGTATACCACTTCTTGTGTAAAGGGATTAGTCACCATTTTGCGATAATCGAGTGCGCCGTGTAAAAGTGGTAGAGTTTCTGGTTTTGCCATATTGATTTCGTCAATATATAAAAAGTGGCCGTTTTTCATTGCTTTCATAAGCGGTCCGTCTACGAATACTACGTGAGAGTTGTTGCCGTCAGAGTGCAGCGTATTATAGCCAAGAATTCCCTCTACATCCAAGTCCACAGAACAGTTAATGCTATGCATTGGTTTTTGAAATAGATAAGAAAGTGTTTCTGCTAAAACGGTTTTACCGCTACCAGTTGGTCCTTTGAGTAAAACGTTTTTGCCAAGAAGCAGAGCGGTAATAGCATCTTCTAAAATACTTGCATCTTGTGCTTTATATAATTTGCTACCAATCAAGGAGGCGTCAGTGCCAATCTTTGCTTTATTTGTGTCATGTACTTCATTTAGAAGTGTTTGTAGTTTCTCATTTACGGGAAGTTTCATCAGTATCACCATTCATTCCTTTCATCGTGCTTCTGTTATGATAACTTGTTTTGACAGCATGTGCAAAGAAACGAATACGGGTGTAAACATTTTGTAATAGAAAAGAAAAGCAACATGTCTTTTTTCTAGGTGAGAATTTCGGTAGGATAAAAAGGATGTTCAAGTTTTTATGTTAATATAGGTAGAAAAATGAACCTTCTTTTTAGAAGGAAGAGAGGACAGACGATGTGTGGTTGTTGTCTAATAACCTTTCGTGTTATGTAAAGACTGTACGCACCTAGTGAAGCATTCTAGCATTTTTATTTTCTGGCTATTAATATGGCGGAGAAATAATATGCACTTATAGAGTAATAAGAGACAGATAAGGAGAGGAAGAACAGATATGAAGTTTGCTGTAAAAAAAGATCGCTACTTTGTTGGTGCTGCATATGCCTTGGCGCCAATCGGTCTATTGTCTGTTATAATAGGTATCTTTTTAGAAGGGTTCGGGGCATTTTTATTCGTTGCTGCTGGATTATTTGCGGGGATAGCTGGTACATTTTTATTATGGGCGCTTACTCGCTCTTATATAGAACTTAATAATGAATATATCATTCATCACTTTGGGCCACTACAAAGAGCAGTCACATTAGATCGCATTCGCGCCATCCGATATACACGAGATACGTCTTTAGATATGATATGGTCTGCTACACGCTTAGAGCTCTGGCTGTTTCCTCACGATGTTGTAACAATTGGCATGCCTGAGGATGAGGAAGCATTTTTGCATGCGCTTGAACAAAAGATACCTGATATTAATACAAAAGACCGGCACGCAGCCCTGTAAAAGCTTACGAATGATGTAAGCTTTTTTGTTTTAGGGCCTACGCTGCAGGGCTTCGCTTTCCGCGACAATTAGGAGCCCTCTCAGCTATGCATCCGATCGCCTTCACTCCAACCAAAGTGCCAATTATCAATATTAGGCTCTAATATAGTTAAAATAATAATAATTCTGACTATTAGATGATAGAATAGATTATGATAGCTTGTGTAAAGGGGAGAAAATCGTGAAGCGTACACCAGTCTATATTTTAAGTGGGTTTTTAGGGAGTGGCAAAACAACAGTTTTACTACGTATGATTGAAGCTGTGAAAGCCGCGGGGAAGAAGCCCGCGATTATCTTAAATGAACTTGGTAAGGTAAACGTAGAGAAGCATTTATTCTCCGAGGATCAAGTTAATGAATTGCTAGATGGTTGCATCTGCTGTACCATTCAAAATAATTTTCGTGATGTTTTGGACGAGCTTACGGTAAGCGAGGACATAGATTTACTTATCATTGAAGGAACGGGAGTCGCAAATCCAATAGAACTCATTGAAGTATTAACAGAACCTAAGTATACATTGTCACTTTCACTTCAATCGGTTATTGGTGTGGTAGATGCTTCCCGTTTTTTGGAGTATACCAGTATTTTCTTTAGCTCTAGTGATATGCGCATACTATTTAAAGATCAAATCAAGTGTGCCTCGTATGTGATTTTAAATAAAGTAGATGTTGTCTCTGCGAAGAAGCTGCTTGGTGTAGAGCAAAAGCTACGTTCCTTTTTGGCACCGGGTGTTTCTATTTATAAAACGTCGTTTGGTAACATACAGATTGATGAGGTGCTGAAAAAGCGTATCGTGCTATCACAAGAAAGTGAGGAAAGAGCCTTGCATCATGCTGTTGTAAAAGCTATTCGATTAGAAGATGTACCAATCTTATCGCAGAAGCGATTACAGGAATGGGTAAAAATGCTTCCTCAAAATATATATAGAGGGAAAGGAATAGTTAGGCTAGAAGGAAAGAAGGAGATATATGAGCTACAGTATGCTTCAGGCTTATTAAGGCTAGAGGCGATGTACGTTGATGATCCGAGTACAAGTACTAGCCTCGTGTTTATTGGTGATAAACAGGCTGTACAAGGTATGAAGCAATCCTTTGCAGATACGTTTTCATGGCAAAACTACATCGAGAAAGAAGAGCGACTTTTCATGTAAATGGGAAGTCGTTTTTTATTGGAGTTAAAGGGGTATCTTATCTATATATTCTTCTACTCTGTAAAGGCATAGGCTTTTCGTTTTCTTAATAAATCTTAAGAACTTTCTTCATAGTATATTAAGGTTTCCTCTGTAAAGTAGGTCATATAGCTGATACAAGTTCATGTTTACATGTTATATAGAACCTACAAAGAAGGAGAGATTGAGATGAGTGCAGTTGGATTTTTACAGCAATTTATGAAAGAGCCAAGAACGGTAGGAGCTGTTTTACCAAGCTCAAAGTATCTTGCACAAGAGATGATCGCATCTATCGACTTCTCAAAAGCGAAATGCATTGTAGAATATGGTCCGGGCACCGGTGTATTTACAAAAAGACTGATTGAATCTAAGCATAGTGAAACCATATTATTGATCCTAGAAACCAATGCTGCTTTTTGCTGGGAGCTGAAGCAAACATATGGGCATATCCCAAATGTATATATTATCAATGATTCAGCGGAACATGTATCTTATTATGTTCGTCAGCATGGGTTTGCAAAAGCTGATTATGTGATATCTGGTTTGCCTTTTACCAGCTTGCCAGCTGATGTGTCAACGCGTATATTGGAAGAAACTGAAAAAATACTTGATGAGCAAGGGGCATTTATTACCTTTCAATATTCAAAGGTGAAAAGCATCTTTTTTAAAAGCTTTTTTGAACATATCAAGGCGAAGCGAGTTTGGCGAAATGTACCGCCCGCTTATGTGTTTACATGTAAGAAAGGATTGAATATATGAGCTATGCAAATATTTTATTGGTAGATGACGAAGAAGATATTCGTAATGTGTTGTCCATTTATCTGAAAAACGAAGGATACGAGGTATCACATGCATCAACCGGGATAGAAGCGCTGGAGCTACTACAGCGTATGAAAGCTGATTTGGTCATACTAGATGTGATGATGCCCGGAATGGATGGGATTGAAACCTGTATGCGCATTCGTGAGACTTATGAAATGCCGATTATTTTTTTATCGGCAAAGTCACAGGATATGGACAAAATTCATGGATTGATGAGCGGTGCGGATGACTATATGGTAAAGCCCTTCAACCCGCTTGAATTGATTGCGCGTGTGAAATCACAGTTGCGTCGGTACCGAGCGTATCAGCCGAACGAATCGCAAGCGCTTGAAGTTGGAAACCTGCGCATGGAAGAAGAAACAAGACAGGTATTTATTGGAGAGCAAGATGTGCGTCTTACACCAAAAGAATTTGATATTCTTGCTTTGCTTGTCCGCAATAAGGGGCAAGTATTTAGCATTGAAAAAATTTATGAAATGGTTTGGGGAGAACCCTTCTATAAATCGGATAACACAGTGATGGTTCATATTACTAAAATAAGAGAAAAAATTGAAGAGAACCCAAAAAAACCTCTGTATATAAAAACTGTTTGGGGAGTGGGGTATAAGGTTTGAACAGACTGGCGAGGGTCATAAAAAAATGGTTGTCCCGTCGACTGAATATCCGATTAATCGCTATATTTATTATTTGCCTTTTGGCGGCAACAGGAATTTTTGTTCTCATTCAACTGCAAAATCCCATTATCTACTCCAGTGCAAGGTACGTACAGTTTCAAGATAACTTAAACGTTATGGCTCATGAGCTGGGGAAAATTATAGAAGAAAAGAATTACACGATACATGACCAAGATGAAATACGAGATGAAATTCAAAAAACCGTAGCAAATGCTAAAGGATTAAATAGGCAAGCAGTTTTTCAAATCTATGATGAAGAAGGAAGTGCTTTATTAGACGGCGGAAAGTCTGCAAATGTGGACTTACAAGAAGTACTGAGCTATAAATTAGGTATAGATGCCCAAAAAGGAAATGAGTTGAATTCAGAGCGTATTCTAGCCGTTTATCCGTTGTTACGGAACGATTTAGGTTTTCTTGTCGGACAAATTCCGTTTACACAACCGGATATTACGTCTGGAGATTATAATAGAACCACATTGCTATCTTTTATTGGCAGCATAGGTGGATTTATTCTTGTCTTTTTGCTTCTTATGAGGCCGATTATCCGCTACATACATGAGATAGAGAGCGGTGTGCGAAAAATTGCGCATAGGGACTGGAATTATTTTATTCGTGTAAAGGGAAGAGATGAGTTATCTTCCTTGGCGTCAAATATCAATTGGATGACAAAAGAGCTTCGAGATAGCTTTGAAAAAGAACGGGCGCTAGAGCAAATGAAAAACGAATTAATCACAAATATATCTCATGATTTGCGAACGCCGCTTACTTCCATTATCGGATATTTAGGCTTGCTACAAGACGGGCGTTACAAAAATGAAGAAGAAATGAAAGCATATCTTTCTGTGACATACAATACATCAATAAAGCTAAACAATTTGATGAACGAGCTCTTTGAATATACGAAACTTTCCTCACACGATACCATTTTAGAGAAGGAAAAGGTGGACTTATCGGGTGTGCTGCGACAATTCATTGGAGAATATGTGCCTATTTTTGAACAGTGGGGACTTCGGTTGAGCTTGGTCGTACCAGAGCATGCAACGGAGATAGAAGTCGACATCGAAAAAATGGTGCGCGTGTTTGATAATCTGCTTTCTAACGCTCAGAAGTATAGTCATCCTCGTTCGGAGGTGAAGGTGACACTTGTACAAGCAAAGCACGAAATTGTCATAGCGGTGGTGAACAGGACCGATAATATTCCAGAGGAGGAGCTTTCTCGATTATTCGATAAATTTTACAGAAGAGATCAAGCGCGTTCGAGTCGCATTCAAGGATCTGGTCTTGGTTTAGCCATCACAAAGCGTATTGTTGATTTGCATGGCGGGCGTATTTGGGCTGAAAGTAAAGGAGATACGCTACAAGTATTTATTGCACTTCCTAAAAGCGAAAGCGACGAACCTCGATGAGGTTTGTCGCTGTAAGTTACCAGCCCATTCGCAAGCGTAAGGATGTGATGTGTGCGGTATGATGCTTGCTATGCCAAGCATATAAAGCTAGGGCTGTGTCTAGTGTTACTTCACCGAGGTCAGGGTGATAAAATGTGCGTTTGAAATCTTCATCCGTCAAAGACTCAAGAAGAATAACCCATCTTTTATGAAGACCCTCCAATAGAGAAAGAGAAAGAGAAACCGGCGCAGTATTTGTATCTGGAAGTAGGGCCCATTGGTCTTCATGATAAGGTTTTATGGTGGGATTGTCTTCTGTCAGTGCTAGTTTGAAGCGTATAAAGCTGTTCATATGGCTGTCCGCCATGTGATGGATGACTTGCCGGATTGTCCAGCCTTCCGTCCTGTAAGGTGTGTCCAACTTGTTATCCGATAGCCCTTCAATGGCACGTTTAACAGCAGTCGGAGCTTTGCGGATGTCATGTATCCAAGTCTTGCGGAGCTTATCGTTAAAGAGTTCAGGTGCTTCAAACTTTCCAAGCGGATAGCGTAAGTCCATATTTTTTCCTCCTCGTCCTGAATGTTACTCATGATTGGTGTTCTTGTAGTGTAAATGTATCATAATAAGAGCTATAGAGGTGGATTTATTTCTATAAAGTAGAAGCTTAGTTACACGAAGAGAATATAACTTCCCCAAGCTGTGTCGCATATACTTTCTAGAGAGTGAGGCTGTACCTTTTTAGATGTTATAAAACGGAATAGATAAAAATAAGTCCATAAAACACACTTGACAACTAGGAATAATAAGTATTAAAATAATTTAAAATTGAATTTTCTGTTATTTTGCTGATCAGAGAAACTGAAGGCACCCGTTAATTAAGCGGGTGCCTTTCTTATTTTAAAACAGGGGGAGACATATGAAAAAGCTACTTGTGTTTATTTTTATCGGATTTATGGCCCAACTGATTGATGGATCTTTGGGGATGGCGTACGGTGTCACATCTACAACATTGTTACTTACGTTTGGCGTGGCACCTGCTATGGCGTCCGCCTCTGTACATTTGGCGGAGGTTGTTACAACGGCCGCATCGGGCGCATCACATATTAAATTTGGAAACGTCGATCGTCATATGGTGTTACGTTTGATTTTGCCTGGAGCAGTTGGCGCTTTTGTGGGCGCATGTTTTTTGAGTAATTTGCCTGGAGATTTGGTAAAGCCTTATGTTTCCCTATTTCTTCTTACTTTGGGTATTTATATTTTATTTCGTTTCCTTTCTCAGCCAATTACCCCGCCTGACGGTAAAAAACTGACAAACAAACAGCTCGTTCCCCTCGGTCTAATCGCAGGATTCTTTGATGCAACTGGTGGCGGTGGCTGGGGACCGATTACTACACCTGTTTTGCTAACGAAACGAAACGTAGCGCCGCGAAAAGTCATTGGTACTGTTGATACGGCAGAATTTGCAGTGGCTCTAGCAGCCACAATTGGGTTTGTATTATCCCTTGGCTGGGGACAAGTGAACTGGTTTTGGGTTGGAACTTTAATGGTAGGAGGCCTTGTGGCGGCACCAATTGCTGCGTGGCTTGTAAGAATTATTCCATCGCACTTACTTGGAGTTCTTGTTGGGGGGCTTATTATCGCCACTAACGCTCGTACCTTGCTGAATGCATGGGGAGTAGCTAAAGAAACCCATCCTGTTATCTATACCGGTATTTTTATCGTATGGAGCATTGCTTTATTTGCGACTATTCGCAACCATCGTAAAATACCTAAACCAAAACAAGTAGTATCATAAGGGGCCGTACAGGCCTCTTTTTTATGTTTTTATGCAATCTTGATAGAACTGTTCTTTTGGTTTGTAAGCAGTGTGCATAGTTTTATGAATCAACTGGTAGATAAAAGCACGTTTACAGATACAAGAACTCATAATATAATAGATGATAGTTTTGATAATAATTATCAGTTTCAACAAGGGGAGTCATTGATATGAAAAATAGACCTTGGAAGGCGATGTCGACACTAGGTATCGTAGCATCACTTTTAGTAGCTACAGGCTGTACACAAAAGCAGATAACAAGTGAGGAAAAGCAAGATGTAAATTATTCTGCATCTGTCATGAATTATAACTTCGACACCGCAGGTAACATGCTTGCTTATGCAGAATTTGAGCTCTCAGGGGAGCCTCTTGCGGAAGCTCTGGGCTTAGATTTGGACTTGCTTGATCCGCAAAAAGTGAACAAGCCTACAGCTTTCGATTATACAGCAGGTGTGGAATCCTATGAGTACTCTGAGGAAGCAATGTATGAGCTTGTTGAGAAATCCGGTCTTGGATTGCATTTAATCAATGGTCCTATTGTAGATAAGATGGCGAAGGAATCCGGTAAGCAAGCACCGCAGGCTTTGGAAGAGCGCTTTTATCAGCTTGCGGAAAGCGTCGGTTATGACAAGGGAGAAATTTTCCGCAATATGTATCCAACGTTTATGGAGTATAGCAAAGGGGACCCGCATTACATACAAAAGGTTGATACATCCGCGTATGCAGAAAGCGACGATAAAACATACACGCCTGTATATCAGGTCGATTTTAAAACATTGCGTTGGGATCGCGATAAGATGGACAAAATCCTGATGCCGGCAGCATACGGAGGGGCATTTTTGAAGCAAGCATTATGGGCCGGAGATTTCTTAAGCGGCTTTCATACTGTGGATAAGGACGAAGAATTAGAAGCGGAGGCGCCTGATCAGGATAAAGACGCAAATATTCGCCTTGGTGTAAGTGCAGCTGATGGCTTTCAAGGTGTTATCTTAACGGAAGAAATCTGGAATAAGCTTGCATATATACGCGATGGCTTGTTTTATGATGCCAATACAAAGCAGCTGGTAAAGGGAAGTGGCACACAATACAATCCTGCGAACGGTTTTGTATATTTGCCACATGCAATTAAAGTTACGGAGGAAGGTCAAGACGCCGCAAAAGCTTCCAATCTAGAAGTATCCGATTCCAGAAGCTTGTTGCGCGATCAATGGATGATGCTGTGGCCAGCGTCCGAATTTTACGGTATGACAGATCAGCGTCAGGAAAATAAGAATGTGAACCCTGCTTTCCGTGCTGCTTTTGACGGAGTGCCATTTGCAGCAGCGCCGCAAGAGAATACAGACGCTGCAACGAACAATGACGTAATTGCGTATGACGCTTATTCTTTAAATAGAGACGTACTGCTACAGGTGTTTAAAAATTTACAAGCGATGCATTTTAATAAAGAAGCTGGCGCTTTCATCAACATACACGATGGACAAAAACAAGGCGACTATGTTGATGCGTTCGAGGCGGGCTATACGCTTGAAGCACTTCGTATTTTCCAGCGTGCTATCGACGGTCTACCGGTAGGTTACGCAAGTGGTGAAGACGCGCAAGGTCTACAAACAGAGGAAGGAAAGCTAGCATTGGATATGATGAAAAAGCAAGCTGACTTCATGATTGAAAAAATGATGACAAAGGACGGTTTGATTGTGAACGGATTTACAATCGGGAAAGGACCGGACGAGAAAGCGGCAACATTGGAAGCACAGCTTGGCGCTGTTCGAGGCTTGACGGCAACGTACCTTTCAACAAAGGAAGAAAAGTATCGTGAAGCAGCCCGTACTATTTATAATGCAGTCGATACAAAGATGTGGGACAAAAAGCTGAAAGTTTATAAAACAGAGGGCGATAGCATGAAATACACGCCGTATACAGCAGCAAGTATATCAGCGGCATTTCGTCTCGCGCTATTGAATCTGGGAAACATGGAAAGTGACAAACAGCAATATCCATCCTTAGAAAAAGAAACCGTTATCTCTCGCTATATGGATTTTTATGATAGAGTCATAGACGGTCCTTCTTTGAAGGAAGGTATGCAGGTAAGTGAATTCTGGGATACGGGCGACTCCTATAAAAAAGGAGATAAAACGGGAAATACAGATAAAGACAACGTACCGCAAGTGCAAGCTGGACATGGCAAATATGGAATCGCACCGATTTTGGTGGATATTGAAGTGAAAAATAAAAATTAAAGAAGGGTTGAATATGAAACAGTTTTCTCTTCTCTTGTTGACGCTCCTGCTTGCAGGGGCGTTTGCAGGTTGTAGCATACAAACATCCAAAGAGCAGTATATACGCAATACCGCTATCAATAGTGACAACATTATGCTGAGCAAAGATGAAAATTATATATACACAGCCAATATGGATACGAATACGGTCACGATTGTGAATACTAAAACCAAAAAAACGGAAAAGGAAATTAAGGTGGGAAAAGAGCCGCGACAGCTCACTCTAAGTCCGGATGAAGCGTATCTCTATGTATCTTGTATGCAAAGCGACCGAGTTGATGTTATAGACCTGCATAAACGGAAGGTCGTCAAAAAATTAAAAACAGGTATTGAGCCATTTGGTCTTTTAACTAGCCAAGACGGGAAGCTTTTGTATGTTGCAAATTTTCGTTCTGGCACGTTGTCTGTGATTGATATAGAAAAAGAAAAGGAACGTAAAAGTATTAAAATTGGCGATCGGCCAAGGACACTAGCGATGACTGCAGACGGAGAAAAGCTATATGTGCCGCACTATTTAGACGGAATAATTAGTGTGGTGGACACGAAGAGAAATCAAGTCCAAAAGGAAATTAAGCTTGCCCCTTCACCAGATAAAGAAGACCGGAAAAAAAGCCAAGGAATCCCAAATACATTGGAGCAATTCGTCATCGCGCCTGACGGGAAAACAGCGTGGGTGCCCCATTTGCTGACGAATACAGACACGCCCATCCATTTTGAGGAAACGATTTTCCCATCCATTTCTATAATTGATTTAGAGAAGGATGAAGAAATTGTTGCCGAGCGGAAAGAATTGTTTGAGGAAATGAATGTGAAGGACAGCAAAAACGCTACCATCATCGTATCGAATCCGTACGATGTCGTGTTTGATGCAAAGGGAACGAAGGCTTTTGCTGTTATGTCCGGCAGTGAAGATCTCGTCGTTTTCGATTTGACGCGCGGAGGAAACGCTTCGCAGGTAGTGCGCCGTATTCCCGGAGATAATCCAAGAGGGATTGTTCTTTCAAACAAGAAAAAGGAATTATTCGTCCATAATGCGATGAGCCATAATGTGGTCGTGTTGCAAGCGCCTCAGCAGGGCTCTTACGCAAAGGTGAAGCTGACAGACATTACAATGAATTTAATTGCCAGTGACCCCCTATCCGCGCTTGTACGGAAAGGAAAACGAATTTTTTACAGTGCCAACACGGATGAATATGCAGCTCCAATTACAGGGAACAATTGGATGAGCTGCGCTTCCTGTCATAGCGACGGAGATATTAACTCTCTTACGCTTAGCACTGCAAAAGGACTGAGAAATGTGCCCAGTAACGTGTTGACCACAAAAACAGGATTGTTCATGTGGGACGGATCACGTGATGATTTCACGGATTACATTCATACGGTACAGGGAGAAATGGGAGGAATGATGAACGTTGACCCAGGTCAGCCGATGCCAGCTGATGTGCAGCATATGTATGATGCATTGCTTGCGTATTTGGATGATCCGTCCTCATTTCCGGTGCCGAAAAGTCCGTATCGAGAGAACGGCAAGCTGACGAAAACAGCAGAGCGTGGTGAAGCGTTGTTCAATGGGAAAGGGAACTGTTTGAGCTGTCATGGCGGCGAATATTTTACTGCCAGCGTGAACGCGGTAGATGAGGTAGGCAAACTGACAACAGCGAATATGCAGTTTCTATATGATATTGGTACGGCGAGTAGTACAGATCAAGATTCAAAGGGAGATGCGCGCGCTGCTTTCACCAACGCGAGAAGTCGTTCTCAATTTGATCCACCTACATTAAGAGGTGTTTGGGCAACCGCGCCATATTTACATGATGGCAGTGCTAAAAGCATTGAAGAAGCGATTGAACGACATCAATATCAAGAACGGGCCGACTTGACGCAACAGGAAATTCAGATGATTGCATCCTATGTCAAATCGCTTGAGTAAAAAGGGACGGAGTAATTCGTCTCTTTTTTCATGTATTAGCTCTAATCGGAGAATTATATAAGTACAACTAGAAAAACCGACATTCTTTTTTGGTGGGAAAGAAGAACGGGCAAGGCGTGGTTGCGGTCAGGGTCTAAGAGATACCCGTGTCAAGTAAGAACATACACATGTAGCGAGGTGTTTTGGAGCTATTATTTTCTTGCTGTTTCTATGTCGAAAAAACTATGTAGACTTATATAACCCTATAGAGATAAGCTGACTATTCTCGTATTTCTTATGAACTTCGCTTTGCAATCTCCTCTGTTTTATCATACTATTAGTAATACTGCATGGGAAATAAACCCAATGTACAAATGGAGAGGAGGATGATGATGTACGCAAAAAAGCATCCGGATTATATAGCAGAACAAGATCGATTTGTGTTTACAAAGTCGTATATTCAACTGTTACTAGAGGCAGCGCGAAACAATGAAACAGAATATCGGGAACATATCCGGCAAGCCATTATGAACTTAAATTCTGACGATAGCTCTTTAGGTTATATTAGTCTTCTGACAAATGCCAAGTTTTTAGAGATGACAGAGCGTGAACATCGCCATTTAGAACGTGTTCAGCATAGGCCTTACTTTGCTAGAATTGATTTTCAAAATACGTCACAAAGCGCACCAGAGACACTATATATCGGGAAAATATCTTTGTTTGACCGTGAATCGCAAGAAGATATTATTGTAGATTGGCGATCACCGATTGCCAATGTGTACTATGATGGTAGACTAGGTCGAGTCTCTTATGAGGTAGAAGACGGAATGATAGAGGGAGATTTATCCTTAAAGAGGCAATATATCATTGAGGACGGGGCACTGCAGGAAATACGTGATATTGATATTACAACAAAGGACGAACTTCTGCAGCAATCTCTCGGCGGCAATGCTGAAAGCAGATTGACGGAAATTGTATCAACCATTCAAGAGGAGCAAAATCGGATTATTCGTGCTGACCTATATCATCCTCTTATCGTACAAGGTGTGGCGGGGAGCGGAAAAACAACGATTGCACTGCATCGCATCGCTTACTATATCTACAAGCACGCGCAATATTTTGCCCCCGAATCTATGATGATTTTAGCACCAAGTAAATTATTTTTAACCTATATTTCAGATGTATTGCCTGAACTCGGGGTAGATCAAGTGCAACAAACTACTTTTTTAGATTTTGTAACAGAGTGTATTAATGTAAAGCTGATATTTGCACGTATGGATGAGGCTCTTGTTGATTTATTACAGGAGGAAGACGCGCAAGTAAAGCGGGAAAAAGAACGCTTGTTGTCTTTTAAAGGCTCGTTACCGTTTGCCAAAATGATAAGCAGATATATGCAAGATATTGAAAGAAGCCTTCTGCCGCAGGAGGATTTTTGTATTGGTACGCTCACGGTTTACAAACACGAAAGACTTAGAAGGCTGTTTTTATATGAATATAAATATTTACCGGTATATAAACGAATCGACAAACTGAAGCGTGTATTGCAAAATCATGTGAAAGCCAAGAAAAAGGAAATGGAAGCGCGTATTATTGAACATTATGATAGTAAAATTGAAAGAGCACTCCTTATAAGAGACGCGACAAGGCGTAAGGAAACTGTCATTCGTCTGATGGACAAAAAGGAAGCGCTGCTGAAAGAGTTTCAGAAGGAATGTCGTACAGCGGTGGCAAGCTATATAAAAAAGTTTCCGAAAAAAGATGTGTTTTCTTATTATAAGGAGCTCCTTCAAAGTGCAGAGAACATGCGAAAGTATGGGCCCGAAGGATTGAGCGAAACAATTATAGCAAATATGACAGCTTCTTTGCGAAAGCGCAAGTTTCATTATGAAGTAGGTGATGCAGCTGCGCTATTATATTTACAACACCATCTGTACGGTGTGAAAAAGAATATAAAAATAAAAAGCATTATTATTGATGAGGCACAGGATTACACCTTATTTGAAATGTTTGTGCTTAAAAAAGTGTGTGGTACAGAGTTGTTTACGATACTGGGCGATTTATCGCAAGGCATTCATGGATACCGAGGAATTAAAGATTGGGATTTGCTAATCAAGCGTATCTTCCCCAAAGCTAATTATTTAACATTGCAAAGCAGTTACCGGACAACAATCGAAATTATGAACGTCGCAAATGCGGTTTTGACCGGTCACAGTGATGTACGTGTCCCGATTGCTATTCCGGTAGTACGACATGGAAATCGTCCTGTTTTTCAAAAATACGAAGGGGCAGCCGCTTTGCAGGAGGCTGTGGAATGTTTTGTAAAAGAAGGCAAGCAACATGGATTTAAATCGTTTGCCTTGCTTGGAAGAACAAAAGAAGAATGCAAAGAACTGTACCTTTTGCTACAGGAAAAGCTACCGTGTGCATTAATGACAGAGCAGCAAGAACTACGACATAATATGCTCTCCATTCTCCCTGTACACGTTGCAAAAGGGTTGGAATTTGATTGTGTAGGGATTGTTTCTTATAAAGAACGTTTTACAAAAGATGAATTGGACGTCAAGTTGATGTATGTAGCGATGACAAGACCTTTGCATCAGTTAACTGTATTTGCACAGCAAGAAGAGGATGTATTGTTGAATAGCATTGAACGTTCCTTACTAGATTGGCAAAGCTAGAGTGATCCAAATGTCATAAAACGCATATACCCGTCTCCATTATATAAGATTATTTTTATATTAACCTTATATACAGAAGAAAGGTATATAAATTTTTAAAGAAACATCTCCTTATAGAGGAGATGTTTCTTTTTGTAGCGCAAACGAAATGGCTTGTTTGGCATGCAAGTACGCTGTATCAAACAATTGTACTGACACGTCTTCTTGCGTAATTAAAAGAGGAATTTCAGTGCAGGCCAATAAAATGCCCTCCGCACCTTGTACAATTAAGTTTTGAATGATATTTTGAAAGCCGGCTTTTGTTTTAGGAGATAAAATTCCTTGACTGAGTTCATTCATGATAATGTTGTGCATCCAGGTGCATTCTTCTGAACTTGGACAAAGCGCTTGTAAACCATGAGATTCTAATCTTTCAACATAAAAATCTTTTTTGAGTGTGTGTTTTGTTCCGAGTACGCCAATTTTGTTTATAGATTGCATACGGATTGCTTCGGCGCTAGTATCACCAATATGAAGAAGTGGAATGGATATAGCTTCAGCGACTTCGTTTGCAAAAATATGGACGGTATTTGAACAAAGCAGCAAACAGTCAGCCCCCATCTCTTCCACTTGCTGTGCTGTTTCAATGAGTGCAGTTGTGAGCGACTCATCATCACCGCGTTCTAACCAATGAGTCACTTCAGTAAAATCCATCCCTTGAATTACTAGGGGAGCGCAATGAGAGCATGCTTTTTGGGCAAATTCGTTTAAATACATACTGTACAGTGATGTCGACTCCCAGCTTAATCCACCAATCATGCCAATTGTTTTCATACAAATCCTCCTTAGAATAAAATGTGACAGAGGACATAAAAAAGACCTCTTGTCATAAGAGGTCTTTTTTATTGAGTTCGACCTCTTATCTCTCAGAGCTTTTGCTCTGCAGGAATTAGCACCTTCCTGAATTTCAGGGGTTGCTGAGGCATCGTCGGGCCAGTCCCTCCGCCTCTCATGATAAGAATGAGTAAATTATGCAATTGTTCATATTATCTCAGTATTTTTAGAAAAATACAACTAATATAAAATATTTTATGATCGATGTGTACTTAATTTCCAATATATGTTATGTTTTATTTATGATTGATTAATCAATCATAAATAAAACATAAGGAGGAACAGCATGCTGTTTCAAAATAAAATATTTCGTTATTTATTCCTAAGCTATGGTGTTTCGTTACTTGGAAGCAGTTTTTCGACCATCGCTATTAACTTTTGGGTGTTAGAAACGACAGGAAGCGCTAGAATCATGTTTGTATTTTTCATGGTTGTTTTAGCTATTAATGTATTATTCGGGGGAGTGGCAGGAACCTTTGCTGATCGCTATGACCGCCGTACCATCATGTGGGTGTGTGATTTACTGAATGCAGCTATCATTTTCGTTGTAGCAGCTTGTATGTATACATCCTTTACATCCATTCCATTTCTCATCGTTTTATTTGGACTGCAAGTCTTTATCGGACTATTCCATGGTCCTGCATTTCAAGCCTCATTAAGCAACATAGTAGAAAAAGAGAATATGTCAAAAGCGACAGGTGCTATTACAATTATGGATAATATTTCTCGTATTAGTGGATTGGCTCTTGGCGGGTTATTTATTGGATTGTTTGGAAGTTTTACTGCCTTTTTAGTAAATACATGTACCTATATATTATCGGCAGGATTCGTTTTGATGGCAGGGGTCATTCCACAATCTCATCTTGCAGTAGAACATGATGGCAAGCTTCAAGAGAAAAAGTCTTTTTTTAAGGATTTTAAGGAAGGTTTACAATTGCTTGTAAAAGAACCTTTCATTCGTTCCGTACTTATTCTTTTTCCGATTTTAGGATCATCATTTACAATGGCGTTAATGATGATTCAAGTAACAGCTGTTCAAACATGGAAGGCGAAGGGATGGGAGTTTGGCTTGATAGAAGCTTGTATTCCATTCGGTTATATTCTGGGGTCACTCGTTATTATGAAATTAGATACACGAATCCAGCGAAAAGGATATTGGATCTTTGGCGGTTTTTTATTAATTGGGCCCATTTACTATTGCATTTCGGAAATCGAATATATCTCTTACGTATACCCGTTTATTATTTTACTTGGCTTTATGTTTGCTGTCTCAACTCTGCTTGTTAACATTGCTTTGCGTGTGCAAACCGCACCTGCTATTCAAGGTAGAGTATTTGGTTTTTTAGGGATGTTACACAGTGTATTTGGAACAATTGCAGTGGGAGTTGGAACATTTTTTGCTGACATTGCAGGACCGCAAACAGTTTTGGCAGTTACTAGTCTTGCTTTGATGATATTGGCTCTCGTATTGACAGCTACATTAAAACCTTTACGGGAACTGGGAAAAAAGAAACCGAAGTCAATCGTTGAAGTGGGGGTATAGGTAAGACTCTTATTTACGCCAGAGTGTCTAATCAAGGACAGAAAGATGATTTGGAAAATCAAATTGAGTTTTTGAAAACATTTGCCAATGCAAGAGGAATGATAGTTGATGAAATTGTTACGGATATTGGTAGTGGCTTAAATTACAATAGAAAACAATGGAACAAGTTGATTGATAGATGTGCGGAAGGTGAAGTTTCACGAATTATTATCGCACACAAAGATAGGTTTGTTCGGTTTGGTTATGATTGGTTTGAGCGATTTCTTCGCAAGATGGCAGTAGAAATCATTGTTGTTAACAATGATAAGTTGTCACCTCAAGAAGAACTTGTTCAAGACTTAATATCTATCATTCATGTTTTCAGTTGCAGAATATATGGATTGAGAAAATATAAAAAGAAACTGTCGGAGGATAAAGAGTTATGAAAAAAGCATACTTTATTGAGATTAAGCCGACAACTCAACAAATAGCTAAAATCAACCAAACCATCGGAGTGTGTAGGTATGTCTACAATCTTTATCTTGCCAAAAACAAAGAATTGTATCAAAGAGAGAAAAAGTTTATGAGTGGTTATGACTTCTCTAAATGGTTGAATAATATCCACACAAAAGAATACGATAAATGGATCAAAGAAGTATCTAGCAAAGCTGTTAAGCAAGCCATCATGAATGGTGATAAGGCTTTTAATAGATTTTTCAAAGGGTTGTCTAAATTTCCTAGCTACAAGAAAAAGAAAAATCAAAATGTCAAATGTTATTTCCCTAAGAACAATAAAACTGATTGGACTGTAGAAAGGCACAGAATAAAAATCCCAACGATTGGTTGGATAAAATTAAAAGAGTATGGTTATATCCCGAAAGATGCGATTGTAAAAAGTGGAACTGTTTCTCAACAGGCAGGAAGGTATTTTGTATCTGTCCTTTGTGAAGTGAATACAAGAAAACATGTAAACAAATTAAATGAAGGTGGTCTAGGCATCGACTTAGGCATAAAAGATTTTGCTGTTCGTAGTGATGGTAAAGTCCACAAAAACATTAATAAAACAGCAAAGTTGAAGAAATTAGAGAAGAAATTAAAACGTGAACAACGCTCTTTGTCACGCAAATACGAAAATCTAAAAAAGAGAGGTGAAAAAACTGTTGCTAAAAGAGCAAATATAAACAAAAACATTCTTAGAGTACAAAAGCAACATGTTCGACTATCAAACATACGAACAGAGTATGTAAAATGGGTTGTGAATGAATTGGTGAAAGCCAAGCCAATGTATATCACAATTGAGAATTTAAACGTAAAAGGGATGATGAAAAATAAGCATTTATCTAGATCAGTCGCAGAACAATGTTTTTATATGTTTAAAACATGGCTAATAGCAAAATGCAAAGAATATGGTATTGAATTACGCCAAGTAGACAGATTCTATCCATCTTCTAAATTGTGCTCATGTTGCGGTCAAAAGAAAGTTGATTTAAAGCTATCTGACCGAATATATGAATGCGATTGCGGAAACATCATGAATAGAGATTTAAATGCATCTATCAACCTTTTACAAGCAAAAGAATATACAATACTAACTTAAATAAATTGTATATATGTACGGTGGGCTACATCGGAATTTACGCCTGTGGAGAACTATACAAACGATAGTAGCGAGTAATTGGCGAGGTCGAGTTCGTAGAAGCAGGAATACTCTAAGAATAGACGTTTGTCTATGTTTTTAGTAGCAGGAAAAGTAAAATGGCATTATCAGAAGATCAAATGAAAGCGATGCACAAAAAGCGTGAAAAGATTTTGCAAGAAGCAACTATGTTATTTGCAGTCCATGGCTACAATGATACAACAATTGCCAAGGTTGCCAACGCTGCCGGGATTTCATTTGGCAGTGTATTTACGTATTTCGCAAGTAAAGAGGAGCTTTTCTATGCGACTATAAAAGAACCACTTGAAAAGTTAGGAGAGGAACTGCTGTCTTTTGACAGTAATGCAGTAAATCCGATGAAAGAAATTGAAGCGTTGGTACAAAAGCATGTTCTGCTGATTTCTCAGCAGCCTGTTTATTTAAGACTGTTTCAACAAGTGCTTGGTCAGCCTGAACGTTTTAAAAGAGAGTTTGAAATCTTAAATCAGTTTTTTCATTTATTTCAAAACAAGATGGGAATTTTAATAAAGAGAGGTCAAGAGCTTGGGCAGCTGCGCATATTACATGTGGAAGCTGTAGCAATTTCCTATTTAAGTTTTTTGAATGGACTACGTCTTACAACTATTGATGGACCGGAACGTGACGTATGGAAGTTGTTTATACCATGCGGCATTCAGTTATTTGGTCCTGTAGAGTAAGAGGTGGAGAAAGTGACCAACATTAGAGAAATTGCTAAGATGGCCGAGGTATCTGTTACAACTGTATCTCGCGTTTTAAACAACTATCCTTACGTCAGTGCGCAAAAGCGGGAGAAAGTCATGGCGGTTGTCAAAAAGCTTAATTACACACCGAATATGAATGCGGTGCATTTATCAAAAGGTAAAACAAACATCATTGCGGTTGTTTTGCCTTTTGTAGATCACCCTTACTTTTCTACTATTTTAAAAGGAATTGCTGCGAAAGCATTAGAACAACATTATCAATTCATGGTATGCCAGACAAATTATAATGCAAATGAGGAAAAGCAAGCATTACAGCTTTTACAGACAAGGCAAGTGGATGGTGTCATCATTTGCTCCAAAACCAGTAAATGGGAAGAAATAGAGCCTTACACGGAGTTTGGACCTATTGTCGCTTGTGAAGATACAGGGCAGCATTTAGTTTCTTCGGTTTACATTGATCACTATGAAGGCTTCTTGCTTGGCATGAAGCATTTAATTTCTAGAGGACATACAAGCATCGGATACTGTATTGCAAGAGGAAATAGCTATAACAGTTGTTTACGGAAGCAAGCCTATCAAGATATGTTGATGCAAATTGGAGCACCTTTACAGCAAGAATGGATGTTTGAACAATGTTTAACAATTGCCGATGGGGTACGTGTGGTAAAGCAGCTAATGAATATGGAGAACCAGCCTACCGCTTTACTTGTTTCGAGCGACCAGGTAGCGGCCGGCATTATTGCTGAGGCTAAAAAGCATGATATACGAGTACCAGAGGATTTAGCAGTTATTGGCTTTGATAATCATGCTATTTCACAGGTGCTTGATATTACAACCATCGAGTATCCTGGTGAAAAGTTAGGGGAAGCGGCATTTTTACTGACATACAAGCATATTTACAGTGATAAGTATGAGCCTAAAAAGCAACAGCTCATGTTTCATTTAATTGAGAGATCTACAACATAATGTATAGATCACATCCAAAGAACAGAGAAGTGTAGGATTTACAGTAAACACTTGGCTGTTCTTTTTGTACATATATTATTTGCTATTATATCCTTATATTAAAACGTCCGTATTCTATTTAAAGAACTTGTAAAATAACTTTCTCTCTAAATATGTTATAACTAAAAGGAGAGAGGGGTAGAATTATGAAACTGATCAAACAGATTACCGGCTCCATATGCGCTCTTATTCTAGTAATGATTAGTCCAGGTATGCATGCACAAGCAAATGGCGCCCTGAATCAAGCGGAGCAGCAATTACAACAAAATAATGCGTTGATTCAGCAGAAAGAACAGGAAAGAGCAAAGCTAAACGAAGAAATTCAAGCATTACAAGCATCCTTGGAAGAGGTAAATGCATCTATAAATCAAACTAAAAAGCAAATGAAAATCAATCAAGCTAACATTGATGCGACGCAGCAGTTAATTCAAGAAAAGAGAGAGGCTATCATTGTTCTTGAAAATAAGGTGCTAGCGCGTCAAGAAGTTATGAAAAAGCGTATTGTTTCCATGCAAAACAACGATAATTCTAGTTTGCTTATAGAGATTCTCATTAACTCTGAGAATCTAGCAACTTTATTGGAAAAAATGAAGGCTGTAGCAACCATTCTTGATGCAGATAAAGATATTATGCGTATGCAACAAGAAGATAAAGCACAAATTGAAGCGGACAAGCGCATTATTGATCAAAAGGAACAGATTTTAGTAAAAGAGCATGAAAAGCTTGCTAAAAATCAAGCCGAGCTAGAAGCGAATATACAAGTAAAACAATCTATGTTACAGACCGTTCAAACGAAGTATGCTGAAATTGGTAATCAAATTGCATTGGCTGAGCAGGATAAACAAGCGCTGGAAGCGAATATCCGCAGCATTCAAGAAGCAATGGCACGCCAGCAGGAAGAAGCAAAACGAAACGCGGAGCAAATTCAGCAAATGAAGCCCCCTGGTCCGGCGCCGGCAGGAGAAGTACTTTACATGGAATCTACTGCTTATAGCGTTGAGAAAAGCTTGCAGCTTGGTGAAGGAATTACGGCAGCTGGATATAATTTGAAAGCCAATCCTAACATAAGGCTCATTGCGGTTGATCCTCGTGTTATCCCACTTGGAACACGTGTATGGGTAGAAGGCTACGGTGAGGCAGTTGCTGGAGATACAGGTGGGAGAATTAAAGGTAATATTATTGATGTATTGTTCACTACAGAAGCAGAAGCTATGAAGTGGGGACGGAAAAAAGCCATAAAAGTTATTATTCGTAATTAAGGAAGAGTTAATTTTACTACACTCTCAATGCATGCCAAAGTAACGAGTGTGGCGGTAACAAACGATGGGAAATATGTACTGGCTGCTATTCGCACCGGTGATAATTTATATGAAGATAAAAAAGGAATTGTCGCTGTTGTTGAACTTGAAACAGCAGCTGAGGCTGGTTTATACCCGGATAGTCGTAGTGAAAACAGAGGCAGCGAGGTTGAAAACTTAACAACAGCCCTGATAGAAGGTAGTCCTATTCTTGCGGTAGCGGCAGAACGCTCCAATGCAGTTTTATTTTTTGATGTCACATTCCCGATGTTCCCCGTATATTTAGGACTTGTTCCATCCAGCGAACAAGGACCTGAAGGGATTCATAAAATTCAAAACCAAAACACATTTGTGAGCGCGGATGAGGTAGATGGCGTATTAACTTTTTATTCTTTTCAAAAATAATGTAGAATAACGGGAGGCTGTCTGACATGAGACAGCCTCCCGTTTCTACATGTGTAAAACTCAGCATAGAGACCTATAAGCAATCTGCGCAAGTCTATGCGGCTTATAGATACAGTAAAGAAAACGAAAGCACTCGCGTCAGTGCGTACGGTCCTCAGCACGGCTATCTCTTCCGTCCTAACTCTTGTAAAAATGTCATTTAAATAAATATTCCGCCTTATCTTGCTAGTTTGACTATAATGACATACCTTGACTTTCATTTTTACGGATTGGTATGATTAAGTATTCATTTTTATACTGACTCGAAAGGGATAGAAAGGAATTTATGTATGTTTAATTTGTCTAAATACGGTACAAATGTTAAGCAAGAAGTACTTGCTGGTATTACAACCTTTTTTACGTTTGCTTATATACTTGTCATCAATCCAAAGATTTTATCAGATGCAGGTATCTCATTTGATCAGGCCTTTATGGCTACAATTATTGCAACCATTGCCGGAACGGCTGCGATGGCCTTATTGGCCAATTACCCCATCATTATTGCCCCAGCCATGGGTATGAATGCATATTTCGCTTATGCGGTTGTACAGGGTGATGTTACGTACAAAGTGGCGTTTGCTGCTGTATTTGTTACGGGGCTCATTTTTCTTATTTTGTCCCTCACATCGTTTCGTAAGAAATTGATTGAAGCGATTCCCGATAGCCTAAAGCATGCTATTGCGGCGGGGATCGGTTTGTTTATTGCATTTATTGGTCTACGTTTATCTGGTATTATTGTTGATCATCCAAATAACCTGGTGACGATTGGGGACTTTCACTCGCCAGCTGTTCGTCTCACTTTAGCAGGTATCGTGATTGCCGCTATACTGATGACATTGAACGTGCGAGGTGCATTATTCGTAAGTATGCTCGTTACAGCTGTAATTGCATTTTTGACAGGTCAGCTAAAATTTGGTGATCAGTTGGTGCAAGTGCCACACTTACCAGAAGGGATAATTACGTTTAATCCAATTACAGCTGTTTCAGATATAATCGAATACGGATTGTATGGTGTTGTATTTTCATTTTTGTTAGTGTTGTTATTTGACACAACTGGCGCCTTGCTAGGCCTTGTTAAGCAAGCAGGATTGAATGCTTCAGAAGATCGCTTTGGTAAGGCCTTTGTAGCGGATGCCATTGGTGGTACAACTGGTGCTATGTTTGGAACGAGCCCGACAGCTGCCACAATTGAATCTTCAGCAGGCATTGCCGCAGGTGGAAGGACTGGCTTAACAGGTATTGTTGTCATCGTCTTAACCATTATAACAGCATTTTTCAGTCCGGTTATTGCTTCATTATCAAGTGTTGCTGCTATTACTGCACCCTCACTAATCATTGTAGGAAGCTTAATGGCAAAAAGTATTCGTGATATTGAGTGGGATGAATTTGAGGAAGCACTGCCTGCATTTTTAACTGTCATTAGTATCCCCCTCACGTCAAGTATTGCAAATGGTATCGCCATTGGATTTTTATTATATCCACTTTTGAAAATTGCTAGGGGAAAGGCAAAAGAAGTTCCATTTTTGTTATATGTATTTGCTGTATTATTTGGCTGTCATTTATTTTTAGGATAGTAATGTAAAAGCACGCAGATTAGAATCCTGCGTGCTTTTACATTACTAATTTGTAGAAAGCTCACCTTGTCAACTAATGAATGATGTAAAAATAGCGCATAAAAAAGAACGTCCTGTTATTGGGACGTTCTTTTTTACTTACATGGAGAAGAAAATCCAAACAGTACCACCAACTGTTACAACTGCAATAAAGAAGCTGAATGCAATCGAAATGGTTTGAGTAATACCTTCTCCTTCAGACATATGCATAAACATCACAAGCTGCAAAATCGCTTGAACAATGGCAAGAGCAATAATAACAGTTAAAATTGTTGCCAATGAAAGCGGCGAGTATGCGATGAACAAAGCCGCAAATGTTAAAACAAGTGATAAAACAAATCCAAAAACGTGAGACCATGGAAAGCCTTTATGATTTTGTGTTTTTTGTTGTGCCATAATTATGCCACCAACCCATTCAAGTAAACTAATGTGTAAATGAAGATCCACACAACATCAAGGAAGTGCCAGTACAAGCTGATGATGAACACTTTACGTGCTGTAACAGGTGTTAATCCGCGTTTCAAAAGCTGAATAATGACTGCAATACCCCAAAGGATACCGCCTGTAACGTGGGCACCGTGCGTTCCTAGAAGCGTGAAGAATGCAGAAAGGAATCCGCTTGTTTGAATAGTTGCACCAAGATGTACATAGTGAACAAACTCATAAATCTCCATGCCAAGGAAGCCAAGTCCTAAGATAAGAGTAATAATAAACCAAGTCAATAAGCCTTTCATGTTGCCTTTACGCATTTCATGAATGGCAATACCGCATGTGAAACTACTTGTTAAAAGGATAATCGTTTCAATCATAATCGGCGTGATTTCAAACATTTCTAACGGTGTTGGACCGTCCGCTGTACGGCCAGCCAACACAAGATAGGAAGCGAAAAGTGTAGCAAATAGCACGATTTCCGCTCCAAGGAAGATCCAGAACCCAAGAATATTCAAGCGACTTTGCGCGTCTTGATACTCAAGAGGGGCATTTTTGTATTCTTCACTGACTGCTGCCATTATGCTTCACCTCTCATGCAACATTTTCTGTCTTTTTAATTTCTTCAACGCTGATATAATAACCGTCATCGTAATCAAAGGAACGCATGAACAATCCGATTAAAATACCGATACCACCGATGATCGCCATTGGAATCCAAGTAAATACCAAACCAAATCCAGCGATAAAGAACATGATGGATAATGGGAACGCTAAGTTCGTATTGCTAGGCATATGAATTGGCTTTACATTTTTCCAATCAATGTGAGACTCACCATTTTTCTTCATGTACCACCAAGCATCAATAGACTTAATCTCAGGAAGGGCAGCAAAATTATAGTGCTGAACAGGAGACTGAGTTGCCCATTCAAGCGTTCTTCCATCCCAAGGATCGCCAGTTACATCGCGCTCTGCATAACGTGCACTCCAATAGATGTTGTAGCAAAGAACAAGGAAACCGATACCCATCAGAACCGCACCAACAGAAGATAATTGATTCAACCAAGTCCAACCAAGATCATCTGAGTACGTATACATACGACGTGTCATACCGTCAAGACCTAAGAAGTATTGAGGCATGAAACAGATATTGTAACCAATCACCCATAGCCAGAACTCAATTTTACCAAGACGTTCATTTAATCTATGACCGAACATTTTCGGATACCAGTAGTATAAACCAGCAAACATACCGAATACTGTACCTGTAATCAATACGTTGTGGAAGTGAGCAACTAGGAAGTAGCTGTTGTGATACTGGTAGTCAGCCGCCGCCATTGCAAGCATAACTCCTGTTACACCGCCGATTACGAAGTTTGGAATAAATCCAAGCGTCCACAGCATTGGCACGCTAAAACGTATGCGCCCCTTATACATGGTAAAGAGCCAGTTGAAAATTTTAACCCCTGTCGGAATCGAAATCGCCATCGTTGAGATGGAGAAGAAGGAGTTAACCGCAGCGCTTGCACCCATTGTAAAGAAGTGATGCAGCCATACAAGACCACTCAAAATTGCAATTGCAACCATAGAGTAAACCATCGCATTG